>AYSC01000013.1 GCA_000503195.1 Blastomonas sp. CACIA14H2 | reverse complement strand
AGCCCTCCCCCTTGATGGGGGAGGGTTGGGTGGGGGTGCTCTCTTCGGATTGTGAGGCCTTTCCACACCGCGCGGCTGACAACCAGCCGCACCATCACCCTCACCGCTGCGACTAGGCCGCAAGCGGCCAAGTCTCGCTGCCTCTCCCATCGAGGGAGAGGCGTACGGGGCTGGGAACGCCGGGCGAGAAGCCGCTCAGAAATCGGCTTCCTCGTAATGCGAGGGCGGCTTGATCACTTCCATCCGTTCGGCCAGCAGCGGACGAAAGGACGGCCGCGACTTGAACTTTCTGTACCAGTCCGCCGTCTGGGCATGCGCCAGCCAGTCGATGCCGCCCAGATAATCGGCGATCGAGATATGCGCGGCCGCGGCCAGGTCGGCCAGGCTCATCGTCGCGCCCGCGATCCAGGCATGATGGTCGAGCAGATAGTCGATATAATCGAGATGCGTGTTGGCGAGCCGCATCGCCTCGCGCAGCACGCGGCCATCGGGCGGCTGGCGATAGATCAGCCGCTTGCGCATGCGTTCGTGCATCAGCGGAGCGACGACGTCGCCGAAGAACTGCTCGTCGAACCACGCGACCAGCCGCCGGATTTCGGCGCGGTTGTCCGCCGACCCGTTGATCATCGGGTTCTTCTCGACCGTTTCCTCGAAATATTCGCAGATCGCCCAGCTGTCGCACAGCGTCTGGTCGCGGTCGCGATGGCGCATCACCGGGGTGCGCCCGGCGGGGTTCATGTCAAGAAACTCGTCGCGCTGCTCCCAGGGTGATTCGCGCACCAGCTCGTAGCCGATGCCCTTTTCTCCCAGCAGAAGCCGGACTTTGCGCGAAAACGGACACAGGGGAAATTGGAACAGCTGCCACATTCCATCCTCCATGCATCAGCCGCGCGAAGGCGTCCATAAAATGCGTGAGGGCATTCCAGCATTTTACGGCCAGATCGAGGCGACTCCGCAACCGCCCCGCGCCACGCCTGAAGCTGAACAGACAGTCATTTTATTTCGACGAACTGATGGAATCTGTCGATTTGCCGCATCTTTCGTTCAGCTTGGGGACCGGGGCGAGGGTCTACACCCGCCCCGACGCCGGGCATGTCCCGGCGTGAAAACGAAGGACAATAAAGATGAAAACTCTCTCCCCCATCAAGCTCGCTTGCCTTTCGGCTGTCGCAGCCCTTCCGTTCGCGCTTTCTGCCCCCGCGATGGCGCAGGACGTTTCTCAGGCTGATGTCTATGTCGGCGCGCAGGGCGGTTATCACGATCTGGGCGACAATCCGCTCGGCAAGGATGGCAGCCCGATCTACGGCGTGTTCGCGGGCGTGGATGTCCCGGTCGGCCCGACGCTGATCGTCGGCGCGGAAGGCAATTTCAACCTCGGTTCGAGCATCATCGACAGCGAATATGGCGCGACCGGCAAGATCGGCGTGCGCGTTGGCGAAAAGGGCCAGCTGTTCGCGCGGGGCGGATACCAGTGGGTCGACCTGAACCTGCGCAAGGCCACCGGCCTGCCCGTCCCCGCCGGCGTGGATGACACCAGCGGCGATTATCTGGTCGGCATCGGCGGCCAGTACAAGATCGGCACCAACACCGCGCTGCGCGTGACGGTCGATACGCTCGGCTTCGACACCACCCGCGTCGCAGGCGGCCTCGCGTTCAACTTCTGAACGCAGCGCTGACCCGTTCCGGGTGACAAGGCCCCGCCCGCCCCCCCCCAGGGCGGGCGGGGCTTTTTGCTGCGGCCAGGCTCAGCCGCGCGGATCGCCCGGCAGATAACGGCCCGTGACCAGCTTGAACGCGTCCGAGGTGCGTCTGGCGGGCCAACCGTCGGGCTTCACGAAAATGCCCTTGTGGGTCGACAACCAGTCTTGCAGGGCCATCGCCGCCGCCCTCACCTCGGGATCGGAGGGTTCGGATGCCGAATAGCGGACGACGGCGGGCATGGCGTCGAGCGCCGGCACCGCCTGATCGCTGAAGCCCGAATGGCCAAGCTCCGCCATTCGGCGCAAGAGCAGCGCCGCACCGCATTGCTGCGACTTTGCCGTTTGCGACCAGGTGCCGTCCGCAACATATTTCCCCGACCGATAATGGTTGGAAAACGACCAGAGATAGGGCGATTTCACATCGGGGTGGAAGCGGCGATAGCCCCAGCCATTATATTCCTCGAGCTTGTACAGCGTGCCCGCCACGGTCCAGTCGGTCCATGTGTCCAGCTTTTTCAGCAACAGCGCGTCGCGCGCGCTTTCTTCCCAGGTGAACGGCGGCGTACCGGTTCTGGGTCGGCCCTTGGGCACCTGGACGGTGCGCGCCGTCAGCGGGTCGCCATTGTGCAGGTGCCTGGAGAAATTCTGGCTCGATTCCATGTTGTGCGTCACCGCGATGAAAGTCCACGGAATGCCCAGCGGTTCGCCGGTGTTTTCGTAGCGGTTGCGGTTTCCGATCAGCTTCTGCGCCAGACCATCCACGATAGAGGCGCGCTGCGAGTCGACCCTGCAACTTTGGAAAAGTTGATTATATTCAACGCGCAACGCATCTGTAAGCTTCACTGCAGACATGAATATTCTCCCCTCGTCATGAGGGAAGAATATTCAATCTATAGCTGAATCCTAGTATGGAAATGCCAAATGCCGACGACGGTTTCTTGGTGGCTGCTTATTCGGCCGCCTCCATCGCCACGGCGTCGCTCAACGGATGGGCGAGCCGGGTCAGCATTTCCCGGGGGCAGACCTGCCAGAACTGCGGCAGATAGCGGTCCCAGTTGCGCAGGATTTCCTGGGCCCACTGGCTGTCGGTGCCCTCGATATGCGCCGCGATCAGCCCCTTGAGGCGATCTTCCCACCAGGCGCTGTCGATGCGCTGCCAGACGATCGATTCGGGGTTCGCCTGGCCTGGGAAGCGGTCGTGCCGATCGAGCACGAAGGCCATGCCGCCGGTCATGCCCGCGCCGAAATTGCCCCCGGTCTCGCCCAGGATCACCGCGACGCCGCCGGTCATGTACTCGCAGCCATTGGCGCCGCAGCCCTCGACCACGACCTCCGCACCCGAGTTGCGCACCGCGAAGCGCTCGCCGGCCTGTCCGGCAGCGAACAATTTGCCCGCGGTCGCGCCATAGAGCACGGTGTTGCCGATGATCGTGTTGGCATGGCTGACGAGAGGCGAGCTCACCGTCGGGCGCACGATGATCGTGCCGCCCGAAAGCCCCTTGCCGACATAGTCATTGGCATCGCCGAACACCTCGAGCGTGATGCCCTGGCACAGGAACGCGCCCAGCGACTGGCCCGCCGAGCCGCGCAGCCGGATGCGGACATGGCCTTCGTCCAGCGCCTTCATCCCGTAGATGCGGGTGATCTCGGCCGACAGCCGCGTTCCCACCGCGCGGTGCGTGTTGCGGACATTATAGGTCAGCTGCATCTTCTCGCGCCGGTCGAACACGGGGCGCGCATCCTTGAGGATCAGCGCGTCGAGGCTGTCGGGCACGGGGTTGCGCCAGCTTTCCAGGTTGAACCGGCGCTGCTCGTCCGCAACGTCTACCTTGGCGAGGATCGGGTTCAGGTCGAGATCGTCGAGATGCTCGGCCCCGCGGCTGACCTGGCGCAGCAGATCGGTGCGCCCGATGATCTCGTCGAGGCTGCGGAAGCCCAGCCGTGCCAGGATCTCGCGCACCTCCTCGGCGATGAAGGTCATCAGGTTGATGACCTTTTCGGGCGTGCCGGTGAACTTGGCGCGCAGCCGCTCGTCCTGCACGCACACGCCGACAGGGCAGGTGTTGCTGTGGCACTGGCGCACCATGATGCAGCCCATGGCGACGAGCGACAGGGTGCCGATGCCATATTCCTCCGCGCCCAGGATCGCCGCGATGACGATGTCGCGCCCGGTCTTGAGCCCGCCATCGGTGCGCAGCTTCACCCGGTGGCGCAGACCATTGAGCGTGAGCACCTGGTTCGCTTCGGACAGGCCCATTTCCCAGGGCGTGCCGGCGTATTTGATGCTGGTCTGGGGCGATGCGCCGGTGCCGCCGACATTGCCCGAGACGAGGATCACGTCTGCGTGGGCTTTCGCAACACCGGCGGCGATCGTGCCGATGCCCGCAGCAGAAACCAGCTTCACGCAGACGCGCGCATGCGGGTTGATCTGCTTCAAGTCATAGATCAGCTGCGCCAGATCCTCGATCGAATAGATGTCGTGGTGCGGCGGCGGGCTGATCAGCGTCACCCCTGGCGTCGAGTGACGCAGCTTGGCGATGTACTCGGTGACCTTGAAGCCGGGCAGCTGGCCGCCCTCGCCGGGCTTGGCGCCCTGCGCGACCTTGATCTCGATCTCCTCGCAGGCACCCAGATATTCGGCGGTGACGCCGAACCGGCCCGATGCGATCTGCTTGATGCCGCTATTGGCATTGTCGCCATTGTCGCGCGGCAGATAACGTTCGGACGCCTCGCCGCCCTCGCCCGACACCGCCTTGGCGCCGATGCGGTTCATCGCGATCGCCAGCGTTTCGTGCGCTTCGGGCGAAAGCGCGCCCAGCGACATGCCCGGGGTGACGAAGCGCTTGCGGATTTCGGTGATCGCCTCGACCTCGTCGAGCGGCACCGGCTTGGCGGCGTAGTTGAACTCCATCAGGTCGCGCAGATAGACCGGGGGAAGCTCGCGCACCCCGGCGGCGAATTGCAGATATTGCGAATAGCTGTCCTTGGCGACCGCGGTCTGCAGCAAATGCATCAGCCCGGCGGAATAGGCATGCGCCTCGCCGCCGTCGCGCTGCTTGTAGAAGCCGCCGATCGGCAGCCGCGCGACATTGCTGTCATAGGCCGCCTCGTGCCGCAGCTTGGCGTTGAGGTGCAGCGAGGCATAGCCCTCGCCCGAGATCTTGGAGGGCATGCCGGGGAACAGATCGTTGACCAGCGCGCGGCTCAGGCCCACCGCCTCGAAATTATAGCCGCCGCGATAGCTCGAGATCACCGCGATGCCCATCTTGGACATGATCTTGAGCAGCCCCTCGTTGATCGCCTTGCGGTAGTTCGCAATGCACTTGTCGAGCGGAATGTCGCCGCACAGGCCGCGCGCCTGACGGTCGGCGATCGACAATTCGGCGAGCCAGGCGTTGACCGTGGTCGCGCCCGCGCCGATCAGCACCGCGAAATGGTGCGTGTCGAGGCATTCGGCGGTGCGCACGTTGATCGAGGCATAGGCGCGCAGGCCCTTGCGCACGAGATGCGTGTGCACGGCAGCGGCGGCCAGGATCATCGGCACGCCGATCTGGTCCTCGTCGGCCTTTTCGTCGGACAGGAAGATTTCGGTGCTGCCTTCGCGCACCGCTTGCTCTGCTCGCTCGCGGATGCGGCTGATCGCGGCACGCAGCTGTTCGGGGCCGCCCTCGGCGGGGAAGACGCAGTCGATCTCAGCGACCAGCCGGCCGAAATCGGCTTTGAGCCTGCCCCATTCGCTGTTGGTCAGCACCGGGCTTTCGAGCACCAGCACGCGCTCGTTCTGGCTGTCCTGCTCAAGGATGTTCGCCAGGTTCGAAAAGCGCGTCTTCAGGCTCATCACATGCCGTTCGCGCAAGCTGTCGATCGGCGGGTTGGTGACCTGGCTGAAATTCTGGCGGAAGAACTGCGCGATCGGGCGCGGCTTGGCGCTGACAACCGCGAGCGGCGTATCGTCGCCCATCGATCCGATGGCTTCCTTGCCGTCCTCGGCCATCGGCGCGAGGATCGTCTCCATGTCCTCGATCGTCAGGCCCGCCGCGACCTGGCGCCGGGTCAGTTCGGCCCGGTTCAGCTGCGGGATCGAATCGGCACCGGCGGGCGGCAGATCGGCGATCGAGCGGAAGCCCTTGACCAGCTCGCGATAGGGCTGTTCGGCGGCGATCCGGTCCTTGATCTCGCGATCATGGTAGAACCTGCCCTCGTGCAGATCGACCGCGATCATCTGGCCCGGCCCCAGCCTGCCCTTTTCGACGATGCTGCTTTCGGGCAGCACCACCATGCCGGTTTCCGAGCCGATGACGAGCAGATTGTCGTTGGTGAGGCTGTAGCGCAGCGGGCGCAGCGCGTTGCGGTCAACGCCCGCCACCGCCCAGCGGCCATCGGTCATCGCCAGCGCTGCGGGGCCGTCCCACGGCTCCATCACGCTCGCCATATATTCGTACATCGCCTTGTGCTCGGGCGGCAGCACCTGGTCGCCCTGCCAGGCTTCGGGCACGAGCATGATCTTGGCGGTCGGCGCTTCGCGGCCCGAACGGCAGATCGCCTCGAACACCGCATCGAGCGCCGCCGTGTCCGACGCGCCGGCCGGAATCACCGGCTTGATGTCCTCGCTGTTCTCGCCAAAGGCCAGCGACGCCATCTTGATCTCGTGGCTCTTCATCCAGTTCTTGTTGCCCCGGATGGTGTTGATCTCGCCATTGTGCGCGAGACAGCGGAACGGCTGCGCCAGCCACCATTGCGGGAAGGTGTTGGTCGAATAGCGCTGGTGGAAGATCGCGATGCGGCTCTCGAAGCGCGGATCGGTGAGGTCGGGATAGAAGACCGACAGGCTCTCCGCGAGGAACAGGCCCTTGTAGATGATCGACCGGCACGACAGCGAGCAGATGTAGAAATCGTTGATCTGCGCGGCGATCACCTTGTTCTCGATCCGGCGGCGGACGAGATAGAGCTGCTTTTCGAACTCGGCGATATTCTGTTCGTCGGGCATGGGCCCTGCGATCATGATCTGCTCGATCTCGGGCCGGGTGCGCTGCGCCTTGTCGCCGATGACCGCGATGTTCACCGGCACCTGACGCCAGCCATAGATGGTATAGCCCGCCTCGATGATCTCGCTCTCGACGATCGTGCGGCAGGTTTCCTGCGCCTGCAGGTCGGTGCGCGGCAGGAAGACCATGCCGACCGCGAGCTTGTTGGGCAGCACCTTGTGACCCGAATCGGCGATCGCATCGTCGAAGAAGCGCACCGGCAGGTCGACATGCAAGCCTGCGCCGTCGCCGGTCATGCCATCGGCATCGACCGCGCCGCGGTGCCACACCGCCTTCAGGGCATCGATCGCGCTTTCGACGACGCGGCGTGAGGGCTTGCCGTCGGTTGCGGCGACCAGGCCGACGCCGCAGGCATCGGATTCATAGTCGGGCCGATACATGCCTTCGCGGGCAAGGCGTTCGTGCTCGGGCGTGGGGAAGTGGGTCATGTCACGTGTCTTTCGTCTCGACCGGCCGGGGCGTCGCGCTCATCCGGCCTGGTCCTTCACATCTTGCTCAGGCGGCGACCATTTCGGCTCCGGCGCGCGCCTTGGCCTTGAGATATTTGTGCATGTGCTCGGCCACGTCGCGCCCGTCGCGGATCGCCCAGACCACCAGCGAGGCGCCGCGCACGATATCGCCTGCGGCAAACACGCCATCGAGGCTGGTCATCATCGTCTTGTGGTCGACGCGCAGCGTACCCCAGCGCTGCACCGAGAGTTCGTCGCAGCCGAACGCGGTCGGCAGGTCCTCGGGGTCGAAGCCCAAGGCCTTGATGACGAGATCGGCGGGCACCGAGAAATCGCTGTCGGGATCGGGCTCGGGCGCGCTGCGGCCCGACGCGTCGGGCGCGCCCAGCCGCATGCGGCTGGCGCGCACGGCGCTGGCCTGCGGGGTGCCCTCGACCGCGACGGGTCCGGAGAGCCAGACGAACTCGACGCCCTCTTCCTCGGCATTGAGCACTTCGCGCTGCGATCCGGGCATGTTGACCCGGTCACGGCGGTAGAGGCACTTGACCGAGGCCGCACCCTGGCGAACTGCCGTGCGCACGCAATCCATCGCGGTATCGCCACCGCCGATCACGACGACGTGCTTGCCTTGCGCGTTGAGCGCGCCGCTGTCGAAATCGGGCACGTCATCGCCAAAGCCCTTGCGGTTCGAGGCGATGAGATAATCGAGCGCGGCGACGACGCCATCCGCGCCGATGCCCGGCACCTTGATGTCGCGCGCCTTGTAGACGCCGGTCGCGATCAGCACCGCATCGTGCCTTTCGCGAAGATCGTCCATGCTGGCGTCGCGGCCGACCTCGAACCCGCAATGGAAGACGATGCCCGCTTGCTCGAGCCGGGCGACGCGGCGCATGACGACATCCTTTTCGAGCTTGAAGCCGGGAATGCCATAAGTCAGCAGCCCGCCCGCGCGGTCGTGCCGGTCATAGACATGCACGTCATAGCCGCCCATGCGCAGATATTCGGCCGCGGTCAGCCCGGCCGGGCCCGCACCGATGATGCCGACCGACTGGCCGCGCGGCTTGCCGACCAGCACCGGCTCGACCCAGCCCTGGTCCCAGGCGGTATCGGTGATGTACTTTTCGACCGATCCGATGGTGACCGCGCCGTGCCCGGAAAACTCGATCACGCAATTGCCTTCGCAGAGGCGATCCTGCGGGCAGATGCGGCCGCAGATCTCGGGCATGGTCGAGGTGAGGTTCGACATTTCATAGGCTTCGCGCAGCCGCCCTTCGGCGGTCAGGCGCAGCCAGTCGGGAATATGGTTGTGCAGCGGGCAATGGGTCGAGCAATAGGGCACGCCGCATTGCGAGCAGCGCGCCGATTGCGCCTGCGCGGCGGCTCCATCGAACCTGTCGGAGATTTCCTCGAAATCGTCGGCGCGGTCCTCGGCGCTGCGCTTGGGCGGATAGGCCTGCCCGCGATCGACGAATTGGAGCATCGCCAGCTTTTCCGCCGCCAATGCCGCCGCCCTGGCCACATTCTGTTCGTGCTGTTGGTCAGCCATGCCCCTGCCCTTGCTTCGCAAACGATAGGCGCGGCAAGGATTGCGCGCGCCGCAACTGACGCAGCTTTAGGGCATCGGATGCGCCGAGTCACGCACTTTTGTATCGATAGGTCAGCATTGTTGACTATTGATTGCTGAGCACAATCATTTCGTCGCAGGTTGGGACAATTTCCTCGCCACAACGGTTCCGATCCGGACCTATCGGTTTGCGAGCCATACCAGAGCCGCCGCGCCCGCGACGATGCGATACCAGGCAAAGGGCGCGAAACCGTAGCGCGTCACGATCTTCAGGAACGCCTTGACCACCACCAACGCGACGATGAACGAAACGACGAAGCCGATCGCGATCGCGCCGAATTCGTCGGGGGTGAGCAGGTCGCGGTTCTTGTAGAGCTGGAGCACCGTCGCACCGGTGAGCGTCGGAAGCGCGAGAAAGAAGCTGAACTCCGCCGCGGTCTTGCGGTCCACGCCCATCGCCATCGCGCCCAGGATGGTCGCGCCCGAGCGGCTGACCCCCGGGATCATCGCGATGCACTGGACCAGACCGATGCCGATCGCGGTCTTGAACGGCACGCCCGCCACGCCGCCGGCATCGCTGGTCTTGGCGAGCTTTTCCACCACCAGGATCGCCACCCCGCCGATGATCAGCGCCCAGGCGACGACCACCGCATTTTCGAGCAGCTTGTCGATCTGGTCGCCGAACGCGAGGCCCAGGATGACCGCGGGGAAGAACGCGATCAGCAGGTTGCGCGTAAAGGCGACGGCAGACGGCTCCCAGCGCATCAACCCAGCGAGCACATCCATGAAGGTGCGCCAGTAGAGCACGACGATCGCCAGGATCGCGCCGGGCTGGATCGCGATGTTGAACACCGCCCAGGCCTCGGCATCGAAGCCGAGCAGTTCGGTCGCAAGAATGAGGTGTCCGGTGGAAGAGACCGGCAGAAACTCGGTCAGGCCTTCGACGATTCCCAGCAATATGGGGATGAGATACATTTCGATCATGGCGCCTTAAGAGCGACGCCCCGCCGCCAAGTCAACCGGATAGCGCCGTATTTCAGGCGGAAAGCCCGGCTGTCAGCCTGGCGAACGCCTCGTGCGAAACCCCGGCCACGCCCTCGCGCCAGCGCGCCGGATCGGCGGTCATCGTGTATTTGCGCGACTTGTTGGTGCCCACCCCGCCCAGAATGCCGATGACATTGCTCACCGTCTCGAGCGTCTTTGCGGTGCCGCCGGTGGTGTCCGCGAACGTGCCGTAATCGCCGCCCATCGCCACCGGCTCCTTGAGCACCACCGATCCGGTCTTGCCGCCCGGCGCGAACACGGTGAGCTGGCTGGCATCGGGAAAGGCGGCGAGGCTCGACTTGACCTTGACCGCAGAACTGGTGGTGAAGAAGCCGCCATAGCTGTCGGCATCGGCGAAATCGACGAGCAGCAGCGCGTTGATCACCGGCAGGCCCGAGGATTTGGCATAGGTCTTGGCGTTCATGCTCGCATTGACCACGCTCATGTTGAACGCGAAATCGAAGCCGCCGCCGGTCAGGATGCCCAGCCATTCCTGCAGCACCACCGGATCGCCTAGGCTCGCCGGGCTGAACAGCCGCGCCTTGGCCTTGTCGTCGCGCCCGGTGATCAGCGTGCGCTCCTCGCCATTGGGCAGCGGCTTGACCTTGCTGCCATAGGCCGAAACCAGCGCCTGGCGATCGGCGAGCGTGATGCCGAGCGCGGCCAGCCGATCGGTGAACGCGGCATAGGCCGCCTCGGTCGCGTCGCGGAAATCGGTGTCGGTGAGCCCGGCAAGATAGCTGCGCGCGGTCGACTTTCCGCCGAACCCGCCACCCATCAGCCCGCCGCCTGCCCTGGCGCGGTCGATCCGCTCGGTCAGATAGCCGACCGCGAACGATCCGATCACCGCCTGACGCATCCCGGCGAGCGCTGCGGGGTTCTTGACCGCCACCGGCGACTTGGCCTTCTTGGCGGCGAGCGCGGGGTTGGGCAGCGCGGCAAAGGCGGCGGCGCTGGCCGATGCGATCAGAAAGTGGCGGCGATCAAGCGTCATCATGTCCCCCTGGCTCGAAGCGACGACCCCGGCGGGCGCTGAACCCGCCGGGATCGCCTTTCCATCACCTGTCACCGACCAGCAGGGTCGCGGTTTGCTGAATGTTCGGTGGCCTGTCATGAAAAGCGGATGCTTCGTTGGAGACAGGCTTAATCCGCGCTTTGCCATCGCCACACCCCGATTGGGGGGGATTTGAACCGGGGCACGATCAATGGCTGACAGCGCGCGAATAATATGGCAGCATGACTGCCAATAAATCGCCTGGGCAAGGCGATGCGATCAGGAGGGTGCGGATGAAACGGGTGCTGAAGACCGGCGCGATGGCGCTGGCATTGATGAGCGGTGTGGCTGCGCAGGCGCAGCTGAGCGATGCCGAGCGCGCGGCAGTGCTGGCGCGGCTTCCGACCGATGACGGCAGCGACATGGCCGATGCCACACGCGGCAAGATCGCCGAAATTCCCGGCGGCGTGATCAAGACCGCCGATGGCAAGACCGTCTGGGACGCAAGCGCCTTCGACTTCCTCAACGCCGAGACCGCGCCTGCGACCGTGCACCCCTCGCTCTGGCGGCAGGCGCGGCTCAACCATATCCATGGCCTGTTCGAGATCGTCCCCGGCAAGGTCTGGCAGCTGCGCGGCTATGACATCGCGGTGATGACGATCATCGCGGGCAAAACCGGCTGGATCGTGGTCGATCCGCTGCTCACCGAGGAGGCCGCCGCCGCCGCGATGCAGCTGGCCAAGAGCCGGATCGGCAAGCGCCCGATTTCCGCCGTGCTGTTCAGCCACAGCCATGCCGATCATTTCGGCGGTGTCGGCGGCATCCTGTCGGCGGACGAGGCGAAGAAGCGCAAGGTCCCGATCGTCGCGCCGCACGGCTTTGCCGAAGAGGCGGTGAGCGAGAATGTGCTCGCGGGCAACGCGATGACCCGGCGGTCTGCCTATATGTTCGGCACTGCGCTCGCGCCGGGGGCGCAAGGTCGGGTCGACAATGGGCTGGGCACCGGGCTGTCGATCGGCACCACCGGTTACATGGCTCCGACGATGCTGATCGGCCCAGAGGGAGGGCTCAAGACCATCGACGGGGTGCGCTTCGACTTCATGGATGCGGCGGGCACCGAGGCCCCGGCCGAATTCCTGTTCTACCTGCCCGATTTCAAGGTGCTGCACACCACTGAGGTATCGGTGAAGACGCTGCACAACATCCTCACCCTGCGCGGCGCGCAGGTGCGCGATGCGCTGCGCTGGTCGAAGATCATCGACAAGGCGCTGGTAAAATGGGGCAATGAGGCCGAGGTGCAGATCGCCTCGCACAACTGGCCGACCTGGGGCCAGGCGCGGGTGGCCAGGTATCTGGAGAACCAGCGCGACGCCTATCGCTATGTCCATGACCGCACCCTCGGCCGCGCCAATGCGGGAATGACGTTGCACGAGGTCGCGGACGGCATCGCCGAACCGGCGGCGCAGCAGGCGGCCTATGCCGCGCGCGGCTATTACGGCACGATCAACCACAATATGAAGGCGACCTATCAGCGCTATTACGGCTGGTGGGACGGCGTCCCCGCCAATTTCAATCCGCTGCCCCCGGTGGCGGCGGGCAAGGGCTATGTCGAGCTGGCGGGCGGCGCGGACAAGCTGCTCGAAGCGGGCAGGAAGGCGCAAAGCCAAGGCAATCACCGCTGGGCTGCCGAGCTATTGAACCACCTCGTCTTTGCCGAACCGAACAATGCCGCGGCCAAGGCGGCTTTGGCGGACAGCTACGAGGCGCTCGGCTTCGCCGCCGAATCGGGCATCTGGCGCAACTATTATCTGGCGGGCGCGGCCACGCTGCGCGGGACCGAATTGCCGCGCAAGGGCGCCAGCACGCAGAGCCGCAGCTTCATCAGCGCCATCCCCACCGCCGAGTTCTTCGACGCGCTGGCGACCCGCTTTGCCGCCGAGCGCGCGGGCAACATGCGCGCGAAGATCAACTTCATCCTGCCCGACACGAAGGAGACGCTGGGCATCATGGTCAATGGCGATGTCGAGGTGCCGCGCTACGGCGCGACGCTCGCCGATGCCCAGGCTACCGTGACGCTCAACCGCAAGGATTTCGACGCGATCGTGATCGGCGAGACCGATTTCCCGACGCTGATGAAATCGGGCGCGATGAAGATCGACGGCGATTCGGGGCTGTTCCTGCGCTGGCTGATGCTGCACCCGCCGTTCGACCCGGCGTTCGCGGTGGTGACGCCCTGAGCCCGAGCGATCCGGTCAGCGCAGCTCGACCGGATCACGGGGCAGGCGCTCGGCAAAGTCATAGACCGCCATCTGCTTGCCGCGCGGCGAGGCGCGCACGCCATCGGCTGCCAGCAGTTCGGCCTGCCGTGCCATGCCACCGGGCAGCTTGGGGTTGAGGAAGCCGTCGCGCTTGAGCAGCCGCCACCAGGGGGTGAGCTCGGCTTCGGGCGCGCCCATGGCACGACGTTCCTCGGCAGAGCGCGCGCTGATGTTGGCGAAGATGGCGGTCGAGACCGGACAGGCGGCCGCGACCTGATGCCGCCGTGCCAGCGCCGCGCGCAGATCGTCGAGCGTCAGCACCTCGCCCGGCCGCAGCGTGCGCAGCAGCGCATCGACCTCGGCGGGGCTCGAGACCACCATCGCGCCGCCCGCAGCCTCGCGATAGCCCGGCGCGCCGGGCGGGATCATGTGGACGATATGCGGCTCGCGGCCCGATTCGAGATGGTCGATCGCTGACCTTGCCTCGCCCATGTCCGCATCCTTTCTTCAATCCAGAGCCTGGACGCGGTGATGGCGCAATTCGGTGCAAGGGGGAATATGGCGATTCTGTTCTCGCTTCATTCCGCCGTGAGCGGACGCGCGAGCAGCGCGGCGACGGCATCGCCCGCCGCGACCTCGCCCGTCAGCAGCGCGCACACGGTATCGACGATCGGCATCGCGACACCCCGCGCGCTGGCCACGCGCTGCAGCACCGGCGCGGTGAACGCGCCTTCGGCCACCGTCGCGCGGTCGGCGAGCACATCCACCGCCTTGCGCCCCTCGCCCAGCGCCTTGCCGAGCGAGAAATTGCGCGAGCTCATCGATGAGCAGGTCAGCACCAGATCGCCCAGGCCCGACAGGCCCGAGAGCGTCTCGGCCTGCGCCCCGCAGGCGAGGCCGAAGCGCGTCATCTCGGCAAAGCCGCGCGCGATCAGCGCGGCGCGGGCGTTCTGGCCGAGCCCCAGCCCCTCGACCACGCCGCAGGCGATCGCGAGCACGTTCTTGACCGCCCCGCCGATTTCCGCGCCGATGATGTCGGTGCTGAAATAGGGGCGGAAGGCGGGGCGCCAGATCAGCGGCGCGATCCTGTCCCATTGCGCCCGGGTCTCGCAGGCCAGCGTCACGGCGGTCGGCTGGCCGCGTGCGACCTCATGCGCGAACGTGGGGCCGGAGAGTACGGCGAGCGGCCTGCCCGGCGCAGCGGCGCGCGCGGCATCGACCATCAGCTCGCCGCTCGCCTCCTCGATGCCCTTGCAGCACAGCACCAGATCGCCTTCGCCCTGCGGCATTCCCGTCAGCACGCGGCGCATATGCTGCGCGGGCGTGACCACCAGCAGCAGCGGCAGATCGGCCAATTCGGCGAGATTGCCCGTCGCGCGGATGGCGGGACTCAAATCTATCCCGGCCAGATACGGGGTGTTGCGGTGCTGTGCGTTGATCTCTTCGACCACCGGCGGCTCGAACGCCCAGAGCCGCACCGCGCGGCCATCGCTCGCCAGCATCTGCGCCAGCGCGGTGCCCCAGGCCCCGCCACCGATCACGCCGACCGCCTGCTGGCTCATGCCTTCACCCCCGCGCCGCGCGCGGCCTCTGCCGCCGGATCGAGCGGCCAGCGCGGGCGCGCGGCGATATCGAGCGGATCGGTGAGGCCGAGCGCGAACCGCTCCGCGCCCGCCCAGCCGATCATCGCGGCATTGTCGGTGCAGAGCCACAGCGGCGGAGCGACAAAGCCCATATCGTGCCGCGCCGCGAGCGCCTCGAGCGCCGTGCGGATCGCGCCATTGGCCGCGACCCCGCCTGCGACGACGAGGGTTTTGGGCTTCGGTTCGGAGGGACAGACCATACCCCCTCCGTTTGTCCCGAGCGAAGTCGAGGGACCTTGGCTCAACCCTTTACGATCACGTCCCTCGACTTCAGCCAGAGGCTGAAGTTCATCCTGAGCGACTCCGACAGGCGGCGTCGAAGGGCTCCGGAACTCGGGAGAGGTACTCCCTGAGGATACGGAAAGCGCCCTTTCCAGCCGGTCCACCAGACAATCCACGACCGCCGCCTGAAACCCCGCCGCGATATCCTCGGGCCGATGCGCGCCGCTCTGCGCCGCGCGCAGCACCGCGCTCTTGAGCCCGGCGAACGAGAAATGCGGCTCAGCGCTGCCCAGCAGCGGGCGCGGCAACGGCACTGCCTTCGGGTCGCCCGTCTTCGCCAGCGCCTCGACGCGCGGCCCGCCGGGATAGCCGAGGCCCAGGATCTTCGCCGTCTTGTCGAACGCCTCGCCCGCCGCATCGTCGATCGTCGTCGCGAGCCTGCGATACTGGCCCACGCCATCGACGCGCAGGATCTGGCAATGCCCGCCCGAGACGAGCAGCAGCAGATAGGGGAACTCGAGGCTTGCGTCGGCGAGGCGCGGCGAGAGCGCGTGGCCCTCCAAATGGTTGACCGCGATCAGCGGCTTGCCCGCCGCCATCGCCAGTGCCTTGGCGGTGACCAGGCCTACCATCACCCCGCCGATCAGCCCTGGCCCCGCCGTTGCGGCAATCGCATCGACATCGTCGAGCGTCAGCCCGGCATCCTCGAGCGCCGCCTCGATCAGCGGGGTCAGCACCTGCACATGCGCGCGCGCCGCGATCTCGGGCACCACGCCGCCATAGGGCTTGTGCGCCTCTTCCTGCCCCGCCAGCCGGTGCGCCAGTACGGACCGGTCCGACCCGATCAGCGCCGCCGCGCTTTCGTCGCAGCTCGATTCGATGCCCAGGATGATTGCCATAAGGCTTCCCCTTATCGGCATACGCCGCTAGCACAAGAGCATGGCGGATGAGATGATGACGGGCCTGCCCGAGGGGATAGCGGACATTCTGGAGCAAAGGCCGATCCGGCTGGGCACGCGCGCCTCGCCGCTGGCGATGGCGCAGGCGCGGATGACCGCCGCCGCGCTCCGGGAGCGCTGGGGCCTGAGCGAGGATCAGGTCGAGCTCTCGCCCGTGGTGGCGAGCGGCGACCGCATCACCGACCGCCCGCTCGCCGATGTCGGCGGCAAGGCGCTGTGGACGCGCGAGCTCGACTGGTCATTGGGCGGCGGCGCGATCGACCTTTCGGTGCATTCGATGAAGGATGTCGAGACCGTCCGCCCCGATGCTTTCCATATCGCCGCGATGCTGCCGCGCGCCGATGTGCGTGACGTGCTACTGGGCGCCACCAGCATCGAGGCGCTTTCCGAAGGCGCGCGCTTCGGCACCAGCTCGCCGCGCCGCGCCGCGCAGATCCGCAGCATTCGCCCCGATATCACCACCGTGTTGTTCCGCGGCAATGTCGCGACACGCATCGGCAAG
The DNA here is from genome assembly GCA_000503195.1 of Blastomonas sp. CACIA14H2. Lineage (GTDB taxonomy): Bacteria > Pseudomonadota > Alphaproteobacteria > Sphingomonadales > Sphingomonadaceae > Blastomonas. Next base: position 80,223 of record AYSC01000013.1, on the reverse strand, counting down.
CTGCAGGCGGGCGAGGCCGATGCGACGCTGCTCGCCGCCGCCGGGCTCGACCGGCTGGGCGAGACGCTCGACGGGCTCGTTTCGGCGCGGCTCGACAGCGATACCTGGTTGCCCGCCCCGTCGCAGGGCGCGGTCGGCGTCGAGGTGCGCGCCGATGACGCGCCAATGCGCGCGCTGATCGGCGGGATCGATGATGCGCCCACCTCGATCTGCGTGCGCGCCGAACGCGCGCTGCTGTTCGCGCTGGGCGGCGATTGCCATTCGGCGGTGGCGGCGCTTGCGCGGATGGAGGGCGACAGCGTCCACCTGCGCGCGATGCTCTATTCGGAGGATGGCGCCGATCAAGTTTCGGGCGAGGCGCGCTTTGCCCCCGGCGACGCGCAAGGCCCCGCAGGTCTCGCCGCCGAACTGCTCGGGCGCGCGCCCGAGACGATCACGCGGCTGTTCAAGGCTGGTTGATGGCGGGCCCGCGCATCATCGTGCTGCGTCCGCAACCCGGCGCGACCGCGACCGCGCAGGCGCTGCGCGGAATCGGTCACGAGCCGCTCGTCACGCCGCTGTTCGCGATCGAGCCGGTCGCCTGGACGCCCGCCGACCCGCAGGCCTATGACGCGCTGCTCGTCGGCAGCGCCAACGTGTTCCGCCATGGCGGCCCCGCGCTCGCCGACCTGAAGGGCCTTCCGGTCTATGCCGTGGGCGGCAAGACCGCGCGCATGGCGAGCGACCTCGGCTTTCGCGTGCGCGGCCAGGGCACGGGAGGCCTTACCGCGATGCTGCCGATGCTGGTCGAGGACGGGCATCTGCACGTGCTGCGCCTGGCGGGCGAGGACCGGGTCGATCTGCCCGCGTCGCGGCTCGCGATCGATACGCGCGTCGTCTATCGCTCGCGCGCCCTGCCGATGCCCGATGCGCTGCGCGATGCGCTGGCCGAGCCCGCAATCGTGCTGCTCCATTCGGCGCGCGCGGCGCAGCATTTCGGCGCGCTGGTCGACAGCGCGGGCATCGGCCGTGCGCATATCATGCTCGCGCTGTTCGCTCCGGCGCTCGTCGACGCAGCGGGCGACGGCTGGGCCGCGGTGCGCATTGCATCGTCCGCCGATGACCGCGCCTTGCTGGACGTCGTCGCTACGCTGTGCCAGCATGGCCGGGGCCCACAAGCCGAAACGTCGGAGACCGAATGAACGTGGACACCTCCCGCCAGGGAACCCCCCGCCAGGGGCCGGGGCCGAGCGGGCGCTCGCTGCTGATCCTGTTGCTGCTGGCCTTTGTCGGCGGCGCGGTGCTGTCCGGCTGGATCATCACCCGCTCGGGCTGGTTCGACGAACCCGCGCCCGCCCAGGCCGCGATCGACCGCAATGTCATCACCGCCGATCCCGCCAGCCCCGCCACGGAGCCGGTTCCGCCGTCGATGGCGACCGGCATGCTCAGCGGCCCGGTGCCGCCCGGCGCGCTCGACCAGCGCGTGGCCGAGCTGGAAAACCGGCTGTCGCTGATCAACGTCCAGGCCCAGGCCGCATCGGGCAATGCCGGACGCGCCGAGGGGCTGCTGATCGCCTTTGCTGCCCGCCGAGCGCTCGACCGGGCCTCGGCGCTCGGCTATCTCGAAGGCCAGCTGCAGCTGCGCTTCGGCGCGGCCCAGCCCAATGCCGTGGCGACGATCATCCGCGCGTCGAAAACCCCGGTGACGATGGACCAGCTGCGCGCGCAGCTCGACGAGATAGGGCCTTCGCTGGGGTCGGGTCGTGCCGAGAACGAGGGTTTCTGGGACGCCTTCCAGCGCGAGATCAGCGAGCTTTTCGTGATCGAGCAGCAGGGCCGGGAATCGCAGACCCCGACGCAGCGCGTCCAGCGCGCGCGGCGCTATCTGGAGGCGGGCCGGGTCGAGGCGGCGCTGGGCGAGATCGAGAAGCTGCCGGGCCGCGAAAAGGCTGCGGACTGGATCGCCAAGGCGCGCAGCTATGCCGAGGCGCGGCGCGCGCTCGACATCATCGAAAGCGCCGCGATCCTCGAACCGCGCGGCCTGCGCGACGCCACCGGCCAGCCGATCGAACAGCCCTCTCCGCTCGCCCCACCCGCAGGCTGACGCCAGGCCGATGCCGGTCACGCCGCCGACCGAACCCCTGGCCGAGCCGCTGGTCGTGCTGCTGGCGGGCGGCCAGTCGCGGCGGATGCAGGGGCAGGACAAGGCGCTAGCCGAGATCGGCGGGCAGCGGATGATCGACCGCGTACTCGCACGGCTCGCACCCCAGGCAGGCGCGCTCTGGCTGTCGGCAGCGCAGGATTACGGCACCGGCCTTTGCGTCATCCGCGACCAAGCGGGCGCGCCCCAGGGCCCTGTCGGCGCGATCCGCTCGATCGCGAGCGCAGTGCGCGCGGAGGGCGGCGATGCGTTCTTCACCTGCCCGGTCGATGCGCCCTTCGTTCCGCCCGATCTGGTCACGAGCCTCGCCGCGCAAGCGCCGCTCGCAATGGCCGAGACGCAAGGCGCGTTGCAACCGGTCTTCGCGCTGTGGAGCGCGCGCGCGGTGCTGGAGGCGCTGCCGCCCGAGCGTTGTGGCGAGCGCTGGTCGCTGCACCGGCTGGGCGAGGCGATCGGCATGCGCGCCGTGCCCTTTGCCGATCACCAGGCGCTGATGAACGTCAACACCCCGCAGGAGCTCGAGGCGGCGCGCGCGCATGCTCTTGAAGAACCGGGGAAACGGCTTGGCGCATCGCAGTGGACGCGATATTCAGCATAATGAAAGCCGAAAACCATATAGAGCGGCGCTTTGCCGCCGACACGCGGCGCGGCACGCAGCAGGGATGACAGGGGCCAATCTGGCATGGCGGTGAAAGACAAGGGCGGCAAGTCCGCACCCAGAAGCGGAGCCCGCCTCTGGTTCTGGCGCATCGTCAAGATCGGCGCAGCGACATCGGTCTTCGCGCTGATCGCGCTCGTCGTCGCGGTGGCGACGGTGATGGGCTCGCTGCCCAGCTTCAGCGATCTCAAATCCTCGCCCAATGGCCAGATGATCCTGGTCAAGGCCGCCGACGGCACCGAGATCATGCAGCTCGGCCCCAGCTTCGGCGAGTGGCTCGACATCGACGATATTCCCCAGGTGATGAAGGACGCGATGATCTCGGTCGAGGACCGGCGCTTCGCCTATCATCCCGGCGTCGATGCGATCGGTATCGGCCGCGCGATCTTCACCACCGTGAGCGGCGGCGGACGGCTGCGCGCGACCTCGACGATCACCCAGCAGCTGGCGCGCAACATCTTCCTCAGCAACAGCCGCTCGTACACGCGCAAGATCCGCGAGGGCATTCTCGCGCTCGCGCTCGAGCAGAAGTTCAGCAAGGACCAGATTCTCGAGCTGTACCTCAACAAGGTCTATTTCGGCGGCGGCGCCTATGGCGTCGATTCCGCCTCGCGCAAGTTCTTCAACCACGATGCGACCACCTTGTCGCTGGCCGAGGCGGCGATCATCGCCGGGCTGGTCAAGGCCCCGTCGCGCTATTCGCCGACCGCCGACAGCGAAGCGGCGATCGGCCGCGCGGGCGTGGTGCTGCAGGTGATGCAGGATGTCGGCACGATCACCCCCGCCCAGGCCGCCGAGGCCGATCTCGAGGCGGTCGAGTTCGCGCCGGAAAAGGGCCAGAATTCGGTGCGCTATTTCACCGACTGGGCACTGCCGCAGCTCGACACGCTGATCGAGGACAATGACGAGCCGATCGTGGTGTGGACCACGCTCGACCTCGCCATGCAGCGCGCAGGCACCAATGCGATCCAGGCCTATGTGCCCGGCGGCGCGCAGGGTGCGCTGGTGGCGTTAGACCGCGACGGCGCGGTGCGCGCGATGGTCGGAGGCACCGATTACGTCACCTCGAACTATAACCGCGCCACCAGCGCGCTGCGCCAGCCCGGATCGGCCTGGAAGCTGTTCGTCTATATGGCCGCGCTCGAGGCGGGCTACAAGCCCGAGGATATCGTCACCGACGCGCCTATCACCATCGGCGGCTGGACCCCGCGCAACAGCGGCGGCAGCTATGCCGGCGACATCTCGTTGCGCACCGCCTTTGCCTATTCGAAGAACACCGTCGCCGCGCGCATCGGCGAGGATGTCGGCACCAGCACCATCGCCAACATGGCGCGCCGCTTCGGCATCACCACGCCGATCACCACCCTGCCCTCGATGGTGCTGGGATCGTCCGAGGTGCGCGTGATCGACATGGTGCGCGCCTTTGCCGGGGTCAGTTCGGGCGGCGTGGCGATCGCGCCCTATGGCATCACCAAGGTGACCACGAGCAAGGGCGAGATACTCTACCAGCACGAGGCGGACCTGAGCCAGGTGCTCGTGCCGCCCTATGTCACCGCCGGGATGACCGACCTGCTACAGACCGCGGTCAATGTCGGCACCGGCCGCGCGGCGCAGATCGGCCGACCCGTCGCGGGCAAGACCGGGACGACGAACAGCAACAAGGACGGCTGGTTCCTCGGCTTTTCGAGCGGCATCACCACCGGCGTGTGGATGGGCCGCGACGATGCCCGGCCCGTCGGCGGCCTGCAGGGCGGCACCGCGCCCGCGCGCGCCTTTGCCGCGTTCATGAAGGTCGCCGTCGCCAAGCGCAAGGTCGAGCCGTTCGAGACCGAGCTCAAGCTCCCCGAGTGGCAGCTCGAGCCCGATGACGAGGCCTATTTCGGCTCACCCGACGATGTGATCTTCATCGACGAGAACGGTAATCCGGTGGGCCAGGGCGAGGGCGACATCCCCGGCGCCGCACCGCCCGGCGGCATCCCTGGCGAACCGCAACAGCCCGAACGGCTCGACGAGAATTTCATCGACCGCGCCCTCGGCCGCGACACCCAGCCGCAGCGCCCGCAAGTCCGCCAGGCTGAGCCACGCCCCCCGGTGCGCAGACCTCCGCCGAACCCGCAGGACGACCGGGTCGCGCCGAGATTGCGCGAGGAAGAGGGGCAGTAGGTCGGATCGGCGGGCGTCGGGTTTCGGGCGTTCCTGACGGTATTGGTGAGTATTGTGTGGAAAGCAGTTATAGATTCTCTTGGACAGCCCAGCCAAAATCAATGTCGCGCTCAATGGTATAAGCCATGCACCATTCTAGATTATCAGCTACGAAATAGTGATGTGCAGGAATCGAAATGATCTCATTCAAGTGACGCTCAAAAGCGAACAGCGGTGCTGTTAGCGCACAATCCACAAGGCCATCGTTGAGATATATTGCCGTCCGGCCGGATCCAAGCTCACGGCCTCGCTCACTGAAAAAACTTCGAAACACACCAAAGTCGACTTGAACCTCGGTCAGCGAGATATGATCGCGCGTCAAGTCCCATCTGATTTTCGAACCTTCAAATCGGAAGGCTGTTTCAAACCGTTGGATGAACGTGCTGTCTGGATGAAATACCTTGATGATGTCAGCCGCTATCGGCGAGGACAGTGTTTCTAAAAGCTCATGTTGATGGAATGACATGAGGACATGGTCGTTGAAATGCCGGCGTCCTGCAATAGCATCGCAACCAATATGGCGGGGTTTTTGCTAGCACCGCTGCAAAGCCGCCCCACCGCCGCTCAGCCTGAGCCTGTCGCAGGCCCCGCTAATACGTCGGCGTGGGTGCATCGCCCCCTCTCCCAGCTTCGCCTAATTCGCTTCGCTCATAAGGCTGCGTAACCCTCTCCCTCGGAGGGGAGAGGGCGGCCGCCCCTCAAACGCAATCCGGCCCGGAAGCTTGCGCTGCCGGGCCGGATCGGTTGTCAGTCTAACAGTGTATCAGAAGCTCAGTGCTTCACGCCCGCCCAGACGTTGCGATAAGCCATATAGCCCAGGCCCGTCGCGATGATCAGGAAGATCAGCACGGCCCAGCCGGTCTGGTGGCGCTTTTCCAGCGTGGGCTCGGCGGTCCACACCAGGAACGCGGCGACGTCCTTGGCCATCTGTTCGCGGGTGGCGTTGGTGCCGTCTGAATAGGTGACGATGCCGTCGCTGCCCAGCGGGTTGGCCATCGCGATGTTCAGGTTGGCGAAATAGGGGTTATAATTGAGGCCCGGTCCCGGCATGGAATCGGGGAACTTCTTGGCGAGTTCCGCCGGCGGATCCTGATAGCCGGTGAGCAGCGAATAGACATAGGCCGCTCCGCCGTGCCGCGCCTTGGTGATCAGCGAAAGATCGGGCGGCAGCGCGTTGTTGTTGGCGGCGCGCGCAGCGGTTTCGTTGGCATGCGGCGAAGGGATATAGTCCGAAGGCAGCGGCTTGCGCGTGGTCGCCTCGCCCGTGGCCGGATCGATCGACGGGGTCTGGGCGGGCCAGTTGGCGGCGATCGCCTTCACTTCGTCCTCGGTATAGCCAAGCTCGCTCAGGTTGCGGAATGCGACCAGACGCATCGAGTGGCAGGCCGAGCAGACCTCCTTGTACACCTGGAAACCGCGCTGCAGCTGCTGGCGATCGAACTTGCCCATCGGGCCATCGCTGCTCAGCGCCAGCTTCTTGGGGTGAAGGTGGAATTCATGTTCTGCCGTCGGCTGGGGCGGCTCGCTGATATAGGCGGCCGCACCGACACCGAAGGAGACCAGCAGCCAGCCGCTGAAGAACAGCCCGACCAAAAATGCACCAATGCGAATCATGTCGAATGACTTTCCTTATTGCGTCAGGGCTTATTCGGCGGGCTGCAGCGCGGGGCCGCCTGCCGTACCATGGCTGTCCTTGCCGAGCACCGCCTCGGTGATCGAGAAGGGCAGCGGCTTGGGCTTTTCGATCTTCGAGATGATCGGCAGGATGATCAGGAAGTGGGCGAAATAATAAGCCGAAGCCAGCTGGCTGAGCATCACATAGGGTTCTTCCGCCGGTGCACCTCCGAGATAGCCGAGGATCAGCACGTCGATCACCAGGACGATGAAGAAGGTGCGGAACAGCGGGCGATAGTTGCCCGAACGGACGGGCGAACGATCGAGCCAGGGCAGGAAGAACAGCAGCAGGATCGATGCGAACATCGCCAGCACGCCGAGCAGCTTGGCCGGCACGATGAAGAAGTCGAAGGTGAAGGCGCGCAGGATCGCGTAGAACGGCCAGAAATACCATTCGGGCACGATGTGCGCAGGCGTCGAGAGCGGGTTGGCCGGGATATAGTTGTCCGGGTGGCCCAGCATGTTCGGCGCGAAGAACAGCACGGCGCAGAACAGGATCAGGAACACGCCCAGGCCGAAACCGTCCTTGGCGGTGTAATAGGGGTGGAACGGCACGGTGTCCGATTCCGACTTCACTTCCACGCCGGTCGGGTTCGACGAACCCGGAATGTGCAGCGCCCAGATGTGCAGGATGACGACACCCGCGATCACGAACGGCAGCAGATAGTGCAGCGAGAAGAAGCGGTTGAGCGCGGCATTATCCGGCGCATATCCGCCGAGCAGCCACTGCTGGATCGGCTCGCCGACCAGCGGGATCGCGCCGAACAGGCCGGTGATCACCTTGGCACCCCAGAAGCTCATCTGGCCCCAGGGAAGCACATAGCCCATGAACGCGGTCGCCATCATCAGCAGGAAGATGACCAGGCCGAGCAGCCAGATCATTTCGCGCGGCGCCTTGTACGAGCTGAAATAGAGGCCGCGGAAGATGTGGATATAGACGACGATGAAGAAGAAGCTGGCGCCGTTGGCATGCGCATAGCGCAGCATCCAGCCCCAGTTGACGTCGCGCATGATGTGCTCGGTCGAATCGAAGGCGACCAGCGCGTTGGGCGCATAGTGCATTGCCATGATGATGCCGGTGACGATCTGGATGACCAGAGCGATGCCGGCGAGCACGCCGAAATTCCAGAAATAGTTGAGGTTGCGCGGCACCGGATAGCCGCCGCCGATCGCCCCATAGACCAGACGCGGGAGCGGCAGGCGCTCATCCAGCCATTTGGTCAGATCGGACTTGGGTTCGTAATGCTTGGCCCAGGAAAAGCTCATCTCTTATGCTCCTCAACCGATCTTGATGACAGTGTCTGACAGGAACGAGAACTCTGGCACTTCCAGGTTCTTCGGCGCCGGACCCTTGCGGATGCGCGCGGCGGTATCGTAGTGCGAACCGTGGCAGGGGCAGAAATAGCCGCCGAACTCGCCCTTGATCTCGCCCTGCGCCGCGCCCAGCGGCACGCAGCCCAGATGCGTGCAGACGCCCAGCGTAACCAGCCAGTTCTTCTTGCCGTCGACAGTGCGTTCTTCGAGCGACTGCGGATCGCGCAGGCTGTCGACGGGCACCTTGTCGGCGGCGGCGATTTCGGCGGGCGTCAGGTTGCGGATGAACACCGGCTGCTTGCGGAACACGGTCTTGATCGCCTGGCCCGGCTGCACCGCCGAGATGTCGACCTCGGTCGACGACAGCGCGAGCACGTCCTTGCTGGGTGCCATCTGCGTGATGAGCGGGATCAGCACCGATGCGCCACCCACACCCGCAAAGCTGACGGCGGCGATGTTGATGAAGTCGCGGCGGCGCACACCGTCGGATTCGACGGCGGCACTGCCATCCTGATACATCGTGACTTGTTCTGCCATGTCGCTAACCTGACCCTCAAGCTATTGAAAAGGATACGTTTTTTGTCGATATAGGAAGCGGCATGGCACGGCTTTGCCCCTGGCCCGTCCGCATGATTGCGGGCCTGATAGACGCAAAATCGTCATCTTGCCAACAGGGAAATTGGCGCGCCGCAGCATCATTCCGCCGATTTTGCGTCGGTTTGCCGTGCCCTGCGTGCGCCGAACCGAGCACGACAGGTGACAGCCGCGCCGCGCGCGCTATGAAGGGGCGATGCGGATTGCCCTGTACCAACCCGAAATCGCTGGAAATGTGGGCGCCATCCTGCGCCTGGCGGCGTGCATGGCGGTGCCGGTCGAAATCATCGAGCCGTGCGGCTTCGTGTTCGACGACAAACGGCTGAAGCGCGCAGCGATGGACTATGGCCCGCTTGCCGAAATGACCCGCCACGCCGACTGGCCTAGCTTTCAGGCCTTTGTGCGCGATACGGGTGCGCGGCTCGTGCTGATGAGCAGCAAGGCTAGCGCCAGCGTCTATCGCACGGCTTTCCGGGACGACGACATCCTGCTGATGGGGTCGGAAAGCGCCGGCGTACCCGATCATGTGCGCGATGCCTGCGACCTTTTGACCACCATTCCGATGGCGGCGGGTGTCCGATCGCTGAACATATCGGTCGCCACCGGGATTGCGCTGGGCGAAGCGCTGCGGCAGACACGAAGACTGGGTGAGGCATGATCGGCCATCACCGCATGGGGGAGCGCGATGACTGACTGGACCGAACAGAAGCCCAAGGCCCGCGCCTGGTTCGAAAGCCTGCGCGATGCGATCTGCGCCGAATTCACCGCGATCGAACGCGAGGCGGGCAGCGATGCGAGCTTCGAATACACCCCGTGGGACCGTACCGAGGCGGACGGATCGCCGGGCGGCGGCGGCGTGCGCGGGCTGATCAAGGGCAAGGTGTTCGAAAAGGCGGGCGTCAACGTGTCGACCGTCGAGGGTCGGTTCAGCGAGGAATTCGCAAAATCGATCCATGGCGCAGGCAGCGACCCGCGCTTCTTTGCGACCGGAATAAGCCTGGTCGCCCATATGTCGAATCCGCACGTGCCTGCGGTGCATATGAACACCCGTTTTCTCGTGACCACCAAGGCGTGGTTCGGCGGTGGAGCCGATCTCAACCCGCCGCTGCCCTACGGGCAAGATACGGCGGATTTTCACGCACGGATGCAGGCCGCGTGCGATGCGCACAATCCCGACTATCACGCCAAGTTCAAGAAATGGGCGGACGACTATTTCTACATCCCCCATCGCGGCGTGCACCGCGGGGTCGGCGGCATTTTCTATGATCATCTCGAATGCCCGGACGAGGCGGCATTCGACGCCAATTTCGCCTTCACCCAGGATGTCGGCCGCGCGTTCCTGGACATCTTCCCCGCGCTGGTGCGGCGGCGGATGGGGCAGGAATTCTCTGCGGCTGAAAAGCATCAGCAGCTCGTCTGGCGCGGGCGCTATGCCGAATTCAACCTGATCCACGATCGCGGTACCTTGTTCGGGCTCAAGACCGGCGGCAATATCGATGCGATCCTGATGAGCCTGCCGCCCGAAGCGGTCTGGGAATGAGCCGATGACGATCGAGCGGCTCGACCATGTCAACATCATCACCGATGACCTGATGGGGACCGCGCGCTTCTACGAAGAGCTGCTCGACCTCGAGATCCGCCTCGCCCCGCCGCCGCTGACGCCCGACAATGCGCGCTGGGCGCACGATGCGGCGGGCAACGCGGTGGTGCACATCAACAGCACCGACTGTCCGCGCACCTATGATCGCGCAGTGGCGCCGGGGCCCACCGGATCGATCCACCATGTCGCGTTCCGCTGCCGGGATTATCCCGCGATGGTCGCCCGGCTGGAGGCGCGCGGCGCGGACTACCAAAGCAACGAAGTCGAAGCCATTGGTCTCAAGCAGCTTTTCACGCTCGACCCGAATGGGGTATTGCTCGAGCTCAATTTTTTCGCCGGGTAGGTCGGCGCCCATCGGGAGGTCCGCATGACCGTCCATTCGATCGAATCCGCCCCGGTGCATCTGGGTCTGGGCGCGAAAGCCCTGCCCCAGCCCGCGATGACCGGCATGCAATGGTATGCCGATTACGAGGCGCGCACCGCGAGCGATGGCGCCGAAGGCCGGCTGGTCGCGCAGTTCCGCTTCGATGCGCCCTGGACGATGTGGGAAATGCATCCGCATGGCGACGAGCTGGTGCTGTGCCTCGCGGGGCGGATGACGCTGCACCAACAAGCGCCCGATGGCACGACGACCGCGCTCGAGCTCGGCCCGGGCGACTATGCGGTCAACGGCCCGGGCGTCTGGCACACCGCCGATGTGAGCGGCGAGGCGACCGCGCTTTTCATCACCGCAGGCCAGGGCACCGAACACCGGCCGCGATGACGCACGAAAAAGGGCGCGGCCGCCGCTGCGGCACGCGCCCTTTTCGCTGCGATGCTGGTCGCGCGGCGATCAGCCGTTCACATCATCCTGGGTCACCGGCACGATGCGGATTTCGACGCGGCGGTTCTGCGCGCGGCCATCTTCGGTCGTGTTCGACGCCACCGGCTGCGATTCGCCGAAGCCGCGCGTGGCAAGGCGCGCCGACTGCACGCCGCGGCCGGAGAGATAGCTCGACACCGACTGTGCGCGGCGTTCGGACAGCGTCTGGTTGTACGCGTCGCTGCCGGTCGAATCGGTATGGCCATAGACGTCGATATAGGTGCTTTCATATTGCACCAGCGTCGAGGCGACATCGTTCAGCGTGTTGCGGAACTCGGGCTTCACCGCCGAGCTGTCGACGTCGAAGGTCACCTGGCTCGGCATGTTGAGCAGCAGGCTGTCGCCATCGCGCACGACATCGATGCCGGTCCCGGCGGTCTTCTGGCGCAGTTCGCGCTCCTGCTGGTCGAGATAATAGCCGATGCCCGCGCCCGCGACCGCGCCGATGCCCGCGCCCACGATCTTCTCGGTCCGGTCTCGGCGGCCGCCGACAATATCGCCCAGCAGATAGCCGCCGAGCGCGCCGCCGATACCGCCGATCGCGGTGCGGCTGATGCGCTGCTGGCCGGTGTCCGGATCGGTGACGCATGCCGCCAGCGACAGGCTGGCCAGGCCCGCAAAGGCCGCGATACGGATCGTCTTGCTGTTCATCATGTGCTCCCGCGATTGTCTTTCGTCTCGTGGACGCGTCGCCGCGTCTCATCGCCTTATTCGATTGTGCGCCTGAATGGTTCCCGAACCCGTTTGTAACATCGTTTAATTTTCGGGATCGCCAGGCCGCTCGGCGGGTTTGGTTGCAGGTGCGAAAGCGCGTGACACCCTGCGCCTGCGCGATATAGGGTGCTCCCTTAACCCTGTAAGGCCCGATGGACCCTCTTCCCCCCTTTCCCTGGCTGGATGTCGTCATCATCCTGGCGCTGATCGTGCTCAACGGCGTGTTCGCGATGTCCGAACTGGCGATCGTCTCGGCGCGCAACGCCAAGCTGGAAGCGATGGCGCGCGACGGCAGCAACGGCGCGCGCACCGCGTTGCGACTGGGGTCCGATCCGGGCAAGTTCCTTTCCACCGTCCAGATCGGCATCACGCTGATCGGCATTCTGGCGGGCGCCTATTCGGGCGCGAGCCTGGGTGCTCCGGTTGGCGAGCGGCTGGCGCTGGTCGGCGTGCCCGCCGACATTGCCGATAGCGTCGGCTTCGCGCTGGTCATCGGCGTCACCACCTATCTGTCGCTGGTGATCGGCGAGCTGGTGCCCAAGCAGTTCGCGTTGCGCAAGGCCGAGGAACTCGCGGTGATCATGGCGATCCCGATGGACCTGATGGCGCGCGGCGCGGCCCCGCTGGTCTGGGTGCTCGACCGGTCGAGCGCGCTGATCTTCCGCCTGCTCGGTCTCAACCGCGAATCGGAAAATATCGTCACCGCCGAAGAGCTGCAGATGATCTTTGCCGAAGCGACCAAATCGGGCGTGATCGAGGAATCCGAGCGCGCGATCATCTCGGGCGTGGTCCGCCTCGCCGACCGGCCGGTGCGCGAGGTGATGACGCCGCGCACCGAGGTCGACTGGCTGCCCGCCGATGCCGGGCTCGACGATCTGCGCCGTATCATGGCCGAATCGCCACACAGCCGCCTGCCGGTCGCCAATGGCTCGGTCGATGCGATCATCGGTATCGTCACGGTACGCGATCTGCTCACCGCGATCATCGAGGGCGCGCCGCTCGATCTGGCCGCGCTCGCGCGCGCTGCGCCGATCGTGCCCGACCGCGTCGACGCGATGGACGCGCTCAAGGTGCTGCAGAAGGGCGAGGTCCCGATGGCGCTCGTCCACGACGAATATGGCCATTTCGAAGGCCTCGTGACGCCGGCCGACCTGTTGCAGGCGCTGGTCGGCGATTTCGCGTCGGACCAGGGCGAAGGCGATTCGCCGATGGTGGTCGAACGCGCCGATGGCAGCCTGCTGATTTCGGGCGCGCTGCCCGCCGACGCAATGGCCGAGCGGCTGGGCATCTCGCTGCCCGAAGACCGCGATTATGCGACGGCCGCCGGCCATGTGCTGCGCTGCCTGCGCCACCTGCCCAAGGAGGGCGAGGTGTTCAACGATCAGGGATGGCGGATCGAGATCGTCGACATGGACAATCGCAAGGTCGACAAGCTGCTGGTCAGCCGGATCGCCGAAGACGACTGACCGGCCGGACCCGGCTTATTGCGGCGCGCCTGCGCCTGCGCCCGGCGCGCCCACCGCGCCGATATTGCCGAACAGATCCTGGAAGAAGGTGCGCTTGCGGCCCAGCGTCGGCGTCTTGTCGCCTTCGGGATCGATCTTGGCGACCTGATCCAGCCCGGTAAAATCGACCGCCGCGACATTGCCGGCGGCGTCGAACTTCACCCGCATCACCTGCTGCGCGGTCGGACGCGGATTGGCAAAGGCGAGCTGGCGGGTGTCGCGCGCGAAATAATACCATTCGCTGTCGCTGAACTGGCCGGTAAAGGTGGGACGGCCCAGCGTGCGCTCGACCGACTGGCGGTTGTCGACCCCGGGCAGGATCTGGCCTGCCAGCGTCTGGTCATAGATGAAGCCCTGATGGCCGCGCAGCTGGCCGCACCCCGCCAGCAGCGGCAGTGCTGCCAGCGCGACCAGCCATGCGGCGCGGGGACGCGGAAAGCGGGTCGCGCGGGGTGTCGGGGCTTTGCTGGTCATCATCATTCCTTGGCGGTCTATCCGCTGTGTCTGCGGCGCGATGCAGCCCGGCCCGAGCCATGCCGCATGTCTTGCAACTTGCCGTTGCCGCCTCAATATGCACTAAGCCGCTGCATCACAAGTGGCCAATGAATTGTGGCTTAACGCCGCGATTTCCCTGCAGGATACCGCACGTCCCATGTCCGTCCTCTCCCGTCTGTTCAGCCGCAAGGATCCGCGCGAGGTTGCGCGCGCCGCCTATGATCGCATCGTGGCGCTGGGCCGCGACCCCTTCTGGTATCTCGACGGCCAGGTCGAGGACAGCGTCGATGGCCGGTTCGAGGCGGTGACGATGGTGCTCGCCGCGGTGCTGCTGCGGCTGGAGCATGACGAAGCAGATCCGCAGGTGCGCCAGTTCTCGGTCTTTCTGGCCGAGCTGTTCGTCGACGACATGGACGGCCAGCTGCGCCAGAACGGGGTGGGCGATCTGGTGGTCGGCAAGCATATCGGCAAGATGATGAGCGCGCTTGGCGGACGGCTGGGCGCGTATCGCGAGGCGCTGGCGCGCGGCGACGGCCATCAGCTCGGCCAGGCGCTCCGCCGCAACCTCTATCGTGACGCCCCGGTCGCGGAAACGGCGGTGACCGCAACCGCAGACCATCTCGCACAATTCCACGCAAGGCTGCGCACCATCCCTGCGCCGGCGATCATGCAGGGGGAGTTCTGATGCAGGAGCAGACCGAGTTTCCGCGCCCGATCGATCTGCGCGCGATCCCGCGTCAGCCGGTCGAGATCGCAGCCGACGAAGCCGAGCGCGCCGCGCTGGCACGCCGGTTCGATATCGTCTCGATCGGCCTGCTCAGGGCCAGCGCGCAGTTCGAGGAGCGCGGCTCCGGGGTCGAGGTTTCGGGCCGGATCGAGGCCGAGCTGGTCCAGTCCTGCGCGATCTCTGGCGAGGATTTCCCGGTGCGCATCGCCTCCGACTATCGCCTGCGCTTCCTGCCCGAGGCGGACTATGAGGCCGCGCTGGCCGATGCGGGCGAGGAAATCGAGCTGACCAGCGAGGATCTGGACACGATCGCCTACACCGGCAGCACCATCGATCTGGGCGAGGCGATCGCGCAGACGCTGGCGCTCGAGATCGACCCCTATGCCGAGGGCCCCAATGCCGATGCCGCGCGCGCCGAACATGGCCTGTCGACGCCCGAGGCGAGCGGGCCCTTCGCGGCGCTGCAGGCGTTGAAAAAGGGCTGAGCCCCGGCGATCAGGGCTTGGGCACACCGATATTATCGAGCAGCCGGTCGACGGCGGCCAGCGCGGCGGCATATTCGGGCGAATCGATAGTGCTGTAGGTGCGCTCGAACAGCGCCGCATCGAGACCTTCCGGACGGCTCAGCGCTTCGCGCGCGAACAACTGGTCCGCCGTCACCGCGGCCAGCCGCGTTTGGACGAAGCGCGCCAGCTGCGGATCGGTGGCGGCGCGGGCGAAGCGCTCTCCGGAGCGATCGGCGGCCAGATCGACAAAGGAAAAGCCGGTGCCGCCCTCCAGACTGTCCGACAGCTCCTTGAAGGCGCCGAGCGATTGCGCGACCTGCCCGCCCAGGCTCGCCTGCAAGGCCGCCGACAGCGCCCAGTGCTTGGCAAGATCGCCGCGCCCGGCCAGCGTGACCGCCTGATCGGGGGGAATGCACGCGCTGACCAGCGGCAAGGCCGATCCGGCGAGCCGGTCGCGATATTCGGGCACGGTCCGCATCGCGATCGCGACCAGCAGACCGCGATTCTGCTCGGCCAGGCCGAGCTGCGCCGGGGGCTCGAGCCGCCAGGCGCGGCGCACGATCTGCGCCAGGTCGGCATCGGCATGCGGCGTCAGCGCGCAATAGGCGCGCGCCACCCAGCGCGGATCGCTCGCCGTTCCGCCGAGCTGCGCCAGTCCCGCCAGCGCCGCATTGCGCCCCGGGTTGATCAACACGACGCGCGCCGTCTTCGGCCCGATACGGATTTCGGGGAAGGTGTCCTCGAGCGTCGGCGGATCGGGCCTATCGGGCTGCACGATCGACCAGGCCTGACGGATGAGCAAGCGCATCAGCCAGGCCGGAACCGGCAGATGGCCGATCCTTGCGCGGACGACCGGCAGCGAACGACCGGTGCCGATGCTGTGCGCGCGCGCCTCGATGTTCAGCCAGGCACCGAGCGGCAGGCTGCGGCTCAGGCGCAACGCCAGTTCGGGCGGCACAGCGCTTCGCCCCTTGGGCGCCACCAGCCGCGCCTCGGCCCGGATCGGCGCGATCACCTGGCTGGCCAGCGCGGAAAAGCCGTCCAGCTCGCGCGGCCCCAGCAGGATCACCTCGCGCGCGCCGGCCACCGAATCGTGCCCGGCGACCTGCCGGACGATGCCGCGCGCCAGATCGATGCTGCCCGCGTCGGGCGGGGCCGGTTCGCCGACCAGCGGCGCCCCATCGATCGCCAGAAAGGCTGTCACCAGAAACGCCAGCGCCACCAGGCGCAGCAGCAAGGTCCAGCGGAAACGCTTGCGCGATGGCTGTGCTGCGGGCTCGCCTGGGGTCATCGCGCGGCCTTGCGGTCCGGGCCGGACGATGCGCAAGCAAAAAGCGCCGAAATCGCGAGGATTTCGGCGCTTATTGCGTTGAACCGATCAAGGTGCCGGATCAGGCTGCGGGCAGAGCTGCCTGTGCCTGCTTGACCAGACCCTTGAACACTTCGCCTTCGTTCATCGCGAGATCGGCCAGGACCTTGCGGTCGAGTTCGATTCCGGCGAGCTTCAGGCCGTGCATGAAGCGGCCATAGGTCAGGCCTTCCATGCGGGTCGCGGCGTTGATGCGCTGGATCCACAGGGCGCGGAAGTTGCGCTTCTTGGCCTTGCGGTCGCGATAGGCATACTGACCTGCCTTTTCGACGGCCTGGCGGGCGATGCGGATGGTGTTCTTGCGACGGCCGTAATAGCCCTTCGCCTGGGCGAGAATGCGCTTGTGCTTGGCGCGGGTGGTAACACCCCGTTTGATGCGTGCCATGAGTTATATCCTTGTGAAGATCGAGAGAAGGGGTCCGGCGGGATCAACCCAGGCCGTAGGGCGCCCATTTCTTGATGGTCTTGGCATCGGCGTCCGAAATGACGCTGGTGCCGCGATTCTGGCGGATATACTTGGCATTGTGGCTGATCAGCCGGTGGCGCTTGCCAGCGACGCCGTGCTTCACCTTGCCGGTGGCGGTGAGCTTGAAGCGCTTCTTGACGCCGCTCTTGGTCTTCAGCTTGGGCATTTTGGTCTCCTTTTTGGAAATCCGTACACAAGCGAACATGGCAGCCCATAACCAGCCAGCCCGCTTATTCGGAAGCGTGCGCGCCTAGCGGGATTCTGCGCCAATTGCAAGGCACAGATTCCCGCGCGGCGGCTGCGATCCGATCAGAGCCGGTGCATCGCGCAGATCTTGTTGCCGGCAGGGTCGCGCAGATAGGCGAGGTAGAGCTTCATGCCCGCGCCTTCGCGCACGCCCGGCGGATCCTCGATCGCGGTGCCGCCATGCGCCAGGCCAGCCGCGTGCCACGCATCGCAGGCCTCGGGGGAGCTGGCCGCAAAGCCGATGGTGCTGCCATTGCCGCAACTGGCGGGCTGGCCGTCGATCGGCTTGGTCAGCAGGAACAGCCCGCCATTGTTCATGTAGATGACGCGGCCCCTGGGGTCGACCATTCCGGGCTTGCCGCCCAGCGCGGCCATTGTGGCATCGTAGAACGCCTTGGACGCGTCGATATCGTCCGCGCCCAGCATGACGTGTGAAAACATGTGTCTCTCCTTTTTCCCGACCGGCCAGCCTTTAACCGGGTGGTTAAATCACCATGGACAAGCCGTCTGGCCCCCGTCAATATCCGGTTGCGCAAAGACAGCCATTGGCCGCCACAGGTCAAGACAAAATGGGGCTGGGCGCATGGAGAGAGGGACGAGGGCGATGAGGCTGAAAGCGGCTTTTGGGGCGGCGCTGGCGCTGCTGGTGGCATCCTGTTCGGGCGGGGGCGCGGACACGCAGGCGACCGACACCACCGGGATCGATGGCGCACGGATCATCAAGGCCGATGGCAGCGAATGGCTGAGCTATGGCCGCACCTATGACGAGCAGCGCTTCAGCCCGCTCGACCAGATCAATACCGGCAATGTCGGCGAGCTGGGCCTCGCCTGGTATGCCGATCTCGACACCGCGCGCGGCCAGGAGGCAACACCGCTGGTGATCGACGGCAAGATCTACGTCACCACAGCCTGGTCCAAGGTCAAGGCGTTCGACGCCACCACCGGCAAGCCGCTCTGGGACTATGACCCCAAGGTGCCGGGCGAAACCGGGGTCAAGGCCTGCTGCGACGTGGTGAACCGCGGTCTCGCGGCCTGGGGCAACATGCTGTTTCTGGGCACGCTCGACGGCCGCCTGATCGCGCTCGATCGCGGCACCGGGCGCGAGATCTGGAGCAAGGTCACGGTCGATCAGGCCAAGGCATACACCATCACGGGCGCACCGCGCGTGATCGATGGTATGGTGATCATCGGTAATGGCGGCGCGGAATTCGGCGTGCGCGGATTCGTGGCCGCCTATGATGCCGCGACCGGCAAGCAGCTGTGGAAATTCTACACCGTGCCCGACCGGCCCGGCGCGAACGAGGCGGAGTATCTCAAGGCCGCCGAGACGAGCTGGAAAGGCGAATACTGGAATATCGGCGGCGGCGGCACCGTGTGGGACGCGATGGCCTATGATCCCGAACTCGGCCTGCTGTACGTGGGCGTCGGCAACGGATCGCCCTGGAACCAGGCCTATCGTTCGCCCGGCGGCGGCGACAATCTCTACCTGTCCTCGATCGTCGCGATCCGGGTGAAGACCGGCGACTATGCCTGGCATTACCAGACCACGCCGGGCGAGACCTGGGACTATACCGCAACCCAGCACATCATGCTCGCCGACCTCGAGATCGGCGGCAAGACGCGCAAGGTGCTGATGCAGGCGCCGAAGAACGGCTTTTTCTACGTGATCGACCGCGCGACGGGCGAGTTCATCTCGGCCAACAATTTCGTGCCGGTCAACTGGGCCACCGGCATCGATCAGCAGACCGGTCGCCCGATCGAGAACCCGGCGGCGCGCGTCGACAAGACCGGCCAGCCCTTCATCGTCTCGCCCGGCCCGCTGGGCGCGCACAACTGGCACCCGATGGCCTATGACGCGAAGCAGAAGCTCGTCTTCATCCCGGCGCAGATCACCGCGTACCCCTATATCCCGGCTGCCGGCTGGAAGCCCTCCAAGATCGGCTTCAATGTCGGCATGGACACCGCGAACAACGCGATGCCCGCCGACAATGCGGTGCGCGAGGCCGCGAAAAAGGCGACCAAGGGCGTGCTGATCGCCTGGGACCCGGTGGCGCAGAAGGAACGCTGGCGCGTGACTTTGGGCGGTCCGTGGAACGGTGGCGTGCTGGCCACCGCTGGCGGCCTTGTCTTCCAGGGCAATGCCATGGGCAATTTCGTCGCCTATGATTCGGCGAGCGGCAAGAACCTGTGGAGCTTCGAGGCGCAGACCGGCGTGGTCGCCGCTCCCATGACCTACAGCATCGACGGCCAGCAATATGTGGCGGTGCTCGCCGGATGGGGCGGCGCCTGGCCGATCACCGCCGGCGTGCTCAGCGACATGTCGGGCCCCGTGCGCAACATCTCGCGGCTGCTGGTGTTCAAGCTGGGCGGCAAGGCCAAGCTGCCCGCAATGCCTGCGGCCGACGCGCTGCCGCTCGATCCGCCGGGCCTCACCGCAGCAGCCGATGTCGTCCAGGGCGGGGCGCAGCTCTATGGCCGCTACTGCACCGTCTGCCATGGCGATGCGGCGGTCCAGGCCTCGGCCCGGGGCGGAATCATCCCCGATCTGCGCTATTCGGGCACGCTCGGCAGCGCCGAGAACTGGCAGATGATCGTCCATGGCGGCGCGCTCAAGGACAATGGCATGGTGAGCTTCGCGCCGGTCATGTCCAAGCCGGAGATCGACAGCATCCGCCAGTATGTCATCGCCCGCGCCAATGAGGACAAGGCGCTGATGACGAAGAAGGTCGCGATGAAATAGCGTGCGTCCGGGGGGCAGCGCCCCCCGGGGCGTCAGGCGCGCAACGCGATCCGCTCGCCCGAAGGCGCGGGCATCGAGGCAGGGCGTCCGAACAGATAGCCCTGTGCCTCGTCGCAGCCCTCGTCGACGAGCAGCTTGAGCTGCTCGAGCGTCTCGACGCCTTCGGCCAGCACCGGGATGCCCAGCGACCGCCCGAGCGCGAGCACCGCGCGGATGATCGCCTGGGCCTGATGGCTCTCGCCCGATTGCAGCAGGAACGACTTGTCGATCTTGATCTTGTCGAACGGGAAGGAATGCAGCGTGTCGAGCGACGAATAGCCGGTGCCGAAATCGTCCATCGCGACCGACACGCCGAGCGCCTTGATCCGCCTGAGGCTGTGCAGCGCGCGCGCCTTGTCGGTGATCAGCGCGGTCTCGGTAATCTCCAGCTCGAGCCGGCGCGGCGCCAGTCCGGATTCAAGCAGGATCGTCGCCACCGTCTCGGGCAGATCGGGCTGCAGCAATTGCACCGGTGACAGGTTCACCGCGATCTTGTCCTGGCTGGTCCAGCTCGCCGCTTCCCGGCAGGCCGAACGCAGCACCCATTCGCCGATCCGGATGATCTCGCCGGTCTGCTCGGCAATCGGAACGAACTCCATCGGCGAGATATGCCCCAGCCGCGGGTGCTTCCAGCGCAGCAGCGCCTCGTATCCGCTGATCCGGTGCGTGCGCAGCGACCGTTGCGGCTGGTAGAGCAGCGTGAACTCGTCGCGTGCCAGCGCATGGCGCAGTTCGTTGGCGATCTGGCGACGATGCCGCGCGTCCTCGTCCATGCCCGCCCGATAATAGCAGATCGTCTCGCCCGGACTGACCTTGGCGCGGTACATGGCGAGATCGGCATTGTTGAGCAGCGCCTCGCGCCCCTGCGCATCGCCCGGATAGGTGGCGATGCCGAAGCTCGCGCCGACGCACGCCCCCTCGCCGTCGGCGACCGCCAGCGACTCGGCGATCCGGGTGACGAACGCCTCGAGCTCGGCCGGATCGGAATAGTGCTTGGCCACCGCGAACTCGTCGCCGCCGACGCGCGCGGCAATCTCGCCCTGTTCGAGCACCTGGCCCAGGCTGGCGCCGATCTGCTGCAGCACCCGGTCGCCCGCCGCATGGCCCTGCGTATCGTTGATTTCCTTGAACCGGTCGAGATCGATCGCGACCACCGCGACCTGGCGTTGTTGCGCGGCAGCCTGCACGATCTCGCCATCGAGCCATCGATTGAGGCTGGTGCGATTGGGCAGGCCGGTCAGTCCGTCGTGCAGCGCCATGTGCACGATCCGCTCTTCGGACCGCCGCCGCGCGGTGATGTCCTCGATCGTGGTCACCCAGCCGCCATCGGCCATGCGGCGGCTCGACATCGCGACGATCAGCTCCTCGTCGAGTTCGAGCACGAGGGGCGGCGATGTCGGATCGCGCAGCGATTCTTCCAGCCGCATCCAGATTCGCGACAGCTGCGATTCGGCGCTCGCTGAACCGATGCGCGCGGCGAGCGCGGTGCGCAGCACGTCGATCGCGCCGGTACCTGCGGGGCACTGGCTTTCGGAAAGGCCCCACATCTCGGCAAAACGGCGATTGGCGAGCACCAGCCGGCCCCTGGCGTCGAACAGGCACAGCCCCTGGTGCATGTGATCGAGTGCGGCATCGCGGTGGCGGCGCGCCTCGGCAATGCGGTCTTGGTCTTGCTTGAGCCGCGTGATATCGCGGGTGATCTTGGCAAAGCCGATGACCCTGCCCTGTTCGTCGCAGAAACGCTCGATCGTCACCTGCGCCCAGAAGCATGTGCCATCCTGGCGCACGCGCCAGCCCTCGCCGCTGAACTTGCCCGTTTCGCGTGCGGCAGCGAGCGCCCGGTCGGGAAGCCCGGCCGAGCAGTCTTCCGCCCGGTAGAAGCTCGACAAGGGCTTGCCGACAATGTCCTTCGGCCGATAGCCCTTGAGCCGCTGTGCCCCGGCATTCCAGTTGGCCACGCGGCCTTCGCCATCGAGCATGTAGATCGCGCAGTCCGATATGCCCTTGACCAGCGCGCCGAACTGCATCTCGCTCGCCCGGATCGCCGCACGCGTGCGCCGCGCGACGAACAGGCCGCTCAGGCACAGCACCAGCAGACAGGCCGAGGCGAGCGTGATGAGGATCGACATGGTCGTCGGCGAGAGCAGCGCGCGCGACCCCTCGATCCGCGAGGGGACCAGATCGATCGCGGTCATGCCCGAAAAATGCAGCCCCACGATCGCGCCGGTCATGATTAGCGCCGCCGACAGCGCGGAGGCGAGGCTGGTGCGCGCGCTGGCGAGCGTCAGGGCGGGATAGAGCGGCACGATGGCGAGCGCGATCGACAGCAGCAGATAGCCGATGTTCCAGCGGATCAATGCGGGCATCTCAAGCGCGGCCATGCCGACATAGTGCATGGCGGCAAAGCCCGATCCGGCGAGCACGCTGGCCAGCACGAGCGCGCGCGGGGCGCGCCGGCGCGTGGCGATGAGCAGCGCCGCGATCGTCGTCGCCAGCACCACGAGCAGCGATCCTGCGGTGCGCGCGATCTCGTACCCGACGATGATTCCCGGGTCATAGCCCAGCATCGCGACGAAGTGCGTCGCCCAGATTCCGAACCCCGTGGCAAAGCCGCCCGACACCGCCCAGCCGAACTGCCCCCGCGGCGACGCCGAGCGGGCTTGCCGGATCATCAGCACGGCGGTGATCGTGGACAGCAGACAGATGCCGGCGGCGAGCCCGACAAAACGGATGTCATGGTCGTCGCGAATGCAGAAAAGGATATCTATCAAGGCTTTGGCTCCGGGGAAAAGCCAACCCGCCTTAACAGGACTTGGGTTAATAAAGTGTCGCGCCAGGATCAGTTATGCAACCCGATGCCCGATCCGAGAGTGTCGCGACCGGCGGAACTGGTGGAGCCTAGCGGTATAAATTGTCAGCCTCAGGACAGATCGGGACGTCTCTAAGTCTATGATATAGAGAGGATTTCTGAAACGATATGTCCAACTCTGGTTCGCCGCATTTCACTGCTGCCAAAGTGAAGTGTGGTACGAAATGATGGAACGGATTGAGGCTCAAGGGTGGATTAACTGCACTTCAGGTGAAGAACGCAAAGCCGGGGCGACATGCCGACGGGCGAGGTCTCTATCTGTTTGTCAGGGGCAGCGGCTCGCGATCGTGGGTGCTGCGAACTCAGGCTGATGGGAAGCGACGCGACATCGGGCTAGGTTCAGCCCGCGAGCTTTCTTTGGCGCAAGCTCGCGCCAGGGCCAGTGAGGTCAAGGCTCAAATTCTGAGTGGCGAGTATCTCCGCCAGAAGCCAGAGCTAGCCGTAGCGCCAGCGCCAACATTCGCTGAAGCGGCCCGGCAATGTCATGACGCGATAAAGGGCGGATGGCGAAACAAGCACCATCAGGCATCCTGGCTAGCTTCATTGGAACGGCACATCTTCCCCGCATTTGGATCGATCCCGGTCAATGAGATTACCAGCCTGATGGTACGAGATGCCCTGGCACCCATCTGGCTGGGCATTCCTGAAACCGCCAGACGCATCTTCCAGCGTATCCGGACTGTACTGGATTTCGCTCACATCAAAGGCTGGTGTGATCAGGAAGTTATTCTTCGTTCAGTGACAAGGGGGCTGCCGCGACAGCCGCCTTCTGACAATCATTTCCCGGCGATGCCATATGCTCAGATACCGACGTTGTTTTCCAAGCTCCATACTATGCCACAAACGGCTGGCAGGGATGCCTTGGCATTCACGGTTCTGACCGCCGCGCGATCGGGCGAAACCCGAAATGCACTCTGGTCAGAATTCGACCTGGAGGCACGGGTGTGGACCGTTCCTGCATCCCGAATGAAAATGGGCAAAGAACACAATGTTCCGCTGACTGATCCAGCTATCGAAATCTTGCTGCGTCGGCTGCGATTGCGAGATCATGAAGGAGGCTTTGTTTTTTCGTCATTCGGCAAGCGTCCCATCAGCGACATGACAATGTCCAAAACCCTTCGCGACATGGGCTATCCCGAGTTCACCGTCCACGGCTTCAGAAGCACCTTCACGGACGGGGCGGCTGAATGCACGGATTATCGAAAGGAGGTCGTTGATAAGGCGCTTGCGCACAAGCTTCAGGATCGGATTGAAGCAGCTTACCGACGGACCGATTTTTTCGAACGGCGAAGAAAGCTGATGAAGGATTGGTCAGCCTACTGCCAACCTGTTGATAAAGCAGATGATGCCGGGGAAACACAGCTCCAATTTTTGATGGATATGTGAGCCTTGATCGCCAACAGATCAAATGAAAAAGCAGCAGGCTCCGCAAGGAATATACGAGAACGGGGTTCGATATCACTGCCACAATGTTGAAAATCGGCATCTTGTTCGATAGCCGAATGTCGAGTTTTTGTGCTGCGATTGGCGGAAAGCTGCCGTCCGGTCTGCTACTGACCAACGACAGTCCTCGACCAAGACTTGGTCGTTCCCAGTCATCAACGATTACGTCTACTTCCGCCGGAAGCCGCCATTCTGCTTTCCAGGTCGCGCACCGGCCCCGCTAATGGCCGTTAATGGGTGGATAGTCGCGGCATCAGAACACCACCACGGAGCGGATCGACTTGCCCGCGTGCATCAGGTCGAACGCGGTGTTGATCTCTTCCAGCCCCATGACATGCGTGATCATCGGGTCGATCTCGATCTTGCCCTGCATATACATGTCGACGATCTTGGGCACGTCGGCGCGGCCCTTCGCGCCGCCGAACGCGGTGCCGCGCCAGTTGCGCCCGGTGACCAGCTGGAACGGCCGCGTCGCGATCTCCTTGCCGGCTTCGGCCACGCCGATGATGATCGAGGTGCCCCAGCCGCGATGGCAGGCCTCGAGCGCGGTGCGCATGACGTCCGTGTTGCCCGTCGCGTCGAAGGTATAGTCCGCACCGCCATCGGTCATCTCGACGATTCTGGCGACGATATCCTCGCGGCTCATGCCCTTGCTGTTCAGGAACGCGGTCATGCCGAACTTGCGGCCCCATTCCTCGCGATCGGGGTTGATATCGACGCCGATGATCCGGTCCGCACCCGCCAGCCGCGCGCCCTGAATGACGTTGAGGCCGATGCCGCCCAGGCCGAACACCACGACATTGTCGCCGACCTGGACCTTGGCGGTGTTGATCACCGCGCCGACGCCGGTGGTGACGCCGCAGCCGATATAGCAGCTGGTCTGGAACGGCGCGTCCTCGCGGATCTTGGCGACGGCGATCTCGGGCAGCACGGTGAAGTTCGAGAAGGTCGAGCAGCCCATATAGTGATAGATCGGCTGGCCCTTGTAGCTGAAGCGCGTCGTGCCGTCGGGCATCAGCCCCTTGCCCTGGGTCGCGCGGATCGCGGTGCACAGGTTGGTCTTGCCGCTGAGGCAGCTTTTGCACTGGCGGCATTCGGGGGTGTACAAGGGGATGACATGGTCGCCGGGCTTGACCGAGGTCACGCCCGCGCCGACCTCGCGCACGATCCCGGCGCCCTCATGCCCCAGCACGCTGGGGAAGATGCCCTCGCTGTCGAGCCCGTCGAGCGTATAGGCATCGGTATGGCAGATGCCCGTCGCCATGATCTCGACCAGCACCTCGCCCGCCTTGGGGCCTTCGAGATCCAGCTCGACGATCTCCAGCGGCTTCTTCGCTTCAAAGGCAACGGCGGCACGGGTCTTCATTCAACATTCCTCCCTATGCTGAGAGAATTAGGCGGCTGCCACGACTCGCTGGTCCAGCGTGCCGAAGAGTAGCGCGCCATCAGTGCCGCGCGTCTCCATGCGCACGCGATCGCCAGAGCCGAGAAAGCCCGTCTTCGGCATGCCATGGTTGATCATCTCGATTGCGCGTCGCTCGGAGATGCAAGTCGATCCGACCTGGTCATGCTCCCGGTTGGAGACCGTTCCGGAACCTATTATCGTGCCCGCGGCCAGCGAGCGGCTGTGCGCGGCGTGCGCGATCAGATCATGGAAGCCGTACGCCATCGCGTGCCCCAGCGGGCTTCCGAACCATTCGCCGTTCACTTCGACGGTGAGTGGCAGGCAGACGCGACCATCGTGCCATGCCTCGCCCAACAAGTCGGTTGTGACTGCGAAGGGCGCCATGCTGCATGCGGGTTTGGCCTGAACCCAGCCGAAGCCGGTTTTCATCTCAACCGGCGCGATCGCACGCAGCGACCAATCGTTGATCATCACGACTAGGCGGACATGGGCAAGCGCGTCCTCCGCTGAACAGCCCATCGGTACATCACTGGTGATCACGCCGAATTCGCCCTCGAAATCGATGCCGTCGGCTGCGCTGGGTAGGGGGACATCGTCGGTCGGCGCGATGAAGTGATGGCTCATCCCCTGATACATCAGCGGCTTGTCGGTCTCTATCGGGGGAAGGTTGAACGCCCGCTGCATCAACTCGCCATGCGTCGGGAAGGCCGAGCCGTCGAGCCACTGCCACGCACGCGGCAGCGGCGCTGCGAAGTCGGTCGGGTCGACAGGCTCGCCCTGTTCTGCGGCGTGCGTCGCGTCGCGCATTGCCGGAAGCGCGGCATCCCAATCGTCCAGCGCCGCCTGGAGCGTCGCCCACCCCGGCACCTCGGAAACGCGCGCGCCGTCCGCGCTCACCGCGACCAGTGTGCCGTCGCGTCCACCACGCTTGAGGGTCGCTAGCCTCATTCCTCGAAGATCGCGACGGCGCGAGTCCAGCCCGCCGACGCGCCCTTGATCTTGTGCGGGAAGCAGCTGACGGTGAAGCCATTGCCAGGCAGCACTTCCAGATTGTGCATCTTCTCGAGATGACAGTAACCGATGTCGCGCCCGGCCTTGTGCCCTTCCCAGATCAGCGACGTATCGCCGGTTTGGGCGACCTTCTGCGCAGTGTAGCTAAACGGCGCGTCCCAGCTCCACGCATCGGTCCCGGTCACCCGAACCCCGCGCGTCGTCAAGTACATCGTCGCCTCATAGCCCATGCCGCAGCCGACATTGACGAAGTTGGGGTCGCCCACCGCCTTGCCGGCTGCCGTGTTGACCAGCACGATGTCGAGCGGCCGAAGGTCATGGCCTATCCGCGTGAGCTCCGCCTCGACGTCCGCCGCAGTCACCACATAGCCGTCCGGAAAATGCCGAAAGTCGAGTTTCACGCCGGGCCGGAAGCACCAGTCGAGCGGCACCTCGTCGATAGTGATCGCGCGCTCGCCACCGTCCATCGTCGGGTGGTAATGATACGGGGCGTCGAGATGCGTGCCGTTGTGCGTGGTCAGCGTCACCCATTCCGCCGCAGCGAAGCCCGCACCATCGGGCGTCTGATCCTGGGTCACGCCGGGGAAGAAATGCCCCAGCTCCGGCACGGTTTCGGCGTGCGTCTGATAGGTAATCTTGGGCCGCAGGAAGGGCGGATCGGTGATCACGTCATTTTCGAGCAGGATCGAGAGGTCGACAAAGCGGCGAGGCATCAGCTGGCGCCCTTTCGAATGGTGAGAGTGGTCAAGAGCGCGCCAGCAAGCGCTAGCCCCGCATAAACGATCAGCACCTTGGTTAGACCGCCGAGTCCGGCCGCCAGCGCGCCGGAGACAATGGGCGACGCGAACTGGCCGAGAAAGAACGCGCCGGTCCAAGTGCCCGTCCCGCGTCCGCGAACCGCTGGCGGCAACTGGCGCACGGTCCAGGTCAGCATGTTGGGCAGCAGGATGCCGCAACCGATACAGGCCAACACCGCCGATGCCGCAATCGGCAGGAACCCGTTGAGCAGCCCCGCGCCCGCATAGCCCGCCGCCGCGATCGCCAGTCCCAGACCCAGTAGGCGCGTGCCGGACCAGTGCTTGAACTTGCCAAAGACCGCGCTGCCCACGACCATGCCGATATTGGCGGCCGCCCCCGCCGCGCCGATCGCTGCAGGCGAAACCTGACCGGACAGTTCGAGGATGGGACCGAGCTGAACGATCATGGTATAAAAGACCAAACCAACACCGAGCGTGATCAAGATCAACGGCATCACGCGCGCCCAGGGGAAGACTTCGGAGGCTCCCTGTGCCTCATGCCGCACGTCGGGCTCATAGAGGATCATCGCGGCTGCCGCTGCGATCGGCAGCGCGAGCAGGTAGAGGCCGAACGGCCCGCGAGATCCGAACATCTGGCCCAGCATCCCGCCGACCGCGATCAGCACGATCGCGCTGACGCTGGTCACCGCGACCTGCGTCGCGAACCAGCGCTCGCGTCGTTCACCCTGAAAATAATCGCCAATCAGCGTCGTCGCGACGGTCATGATCGCTGCTTCGGCGATGCCGAGCGCGACGCGCGCGACAATCATCTGGGTCAGGTCATGAAGCAGGATCGGCAGAACGCCGAACCCGGCATAGGCAATCAGCGCACCGACAAGCAGCCGCTTGCGCCCCGTCCGGTCCGCGATCCAGCCGGCGATCGGAGAAAATAGCGCCACGCACAAGGCCGGCACGGTCATCATAACCGGCACCAGCACGTTGGCGCCCGGCATATCCGCGAACTCGCGTAGCAGAAGCGGCAATACCGGCACCAGCGAAATGATCGCCATCACCGGCATCACCGATGCGATCAGCAGGACCACGCCGTGCCGCGTCCCAGCATCTTGTTGCATCGTCATCCTCTCGCTCATTTGTTTATGCTTCCAGTATTGAGTCGCTATGCCCGCGCCCTCAAACTCGCGCGGTGGATGGCTCGGCCTGTTCGGCATTGAGCAGAGCCTCGATCTTGCGGCGGACTTTCACTGCCGGCGCGTCCGACTTGACCAGCAACTCGCGCTGGCGCTGCGCGCCTTCGTCCAGGTCGCGCTCGACCGCCTCGATCGCCTCAACGTCCTGTTGGCGGATCTTGCAGTCAGACTCATATTGGAAGGCATCCAGCGTTTCGTCTTCCAACCGGAAGTTTCGCGTCGCGAAGCCGAAGTAATGCGTGCTATTCTCGGTTTCCGGCGTGATGCCGTGCAGGATGTTGAGTGTTCCTAGCGCGGGCGGCACGTCCGGGTTGCCGTTGATCGCCGTTGTGATTGGCAGCCCGGTGCGGATGAACTCTGGCCCGTAATAATCGGTCAGCGAGAGGAAGTCGGAAATCCCCTCGAACCGTGCCTCGGGACCGAATACCAGCTCATGGAAGTGGGTGAACGGCACCTTGCCGGTGCGCGACACGCGATAGCCCTCGGCCCGTTCTTCGTCCTTGATCGACGGGTTCTTCATTGCCTCGCCACCACTGATATGGTGGTGGACATAGGGCAGGTGGGTCAGGTCCATAAGATTGTCGACCAGCAGCTGGCTGCGCCCCTTGAGATGGAAATAGTTGGCCGAACTGTAGCGCCAGCCCGGCTGGTTCAGGCCGAAATCATCATAGGGCGGGATGAGCGCCGGGTCGCATTTGTCCGCGTCGCCCATCCAGATCCAGCACAGCGGCCCGCGCTCGACGATCGGATAGATCGGCTGGCAAAAGCCAGCTCCGGTGCCTTGCGAGGGGATTTCGCTGCACTTGCCATCCGCCTCGAACACGAAGCCGTGATAGCCGCACACCAGCGCGTCGCCGCGCACCTTGCCCTGGGCGAGCGGGAAATAGCGGTGCGGGCACAGGCCATACATCGCCACCGGCGTCCCGTCTTCCTTGCGATACATCGCGACCTGCAGGCCGAGCAGTTTGCGCCCCATCGGCTCACGCGTGATCTCGTTCGAGAATGCGGCGATGTACCAGCGGTTACGGACGATCGAACTGGGAGTCGAGAAGGGGTACATGCCGATATCTTTCAATATTTGTCGAGATCGTTGGCGATGACCACGGGGCCATTAAATTCTGGCGCGATTTTCGACATGAAGCGCATCGTATCCAGGCTGGTCACATTGTCGCCAGCCAGGTGTGTGACGACGACGGATTTAACGCCCGCCTTCTTGGCCAGCCGGCCGACATCGGCTGGCGCCAGGTGATGCTTGCGAAGATGTTCGATTGCATTCTCAATCTGGGGCGCGTTTGCATTCGGCGAATTGCGCCGGATGGCCGCAACCACCGCCTCGAGATCGATCATCTCCGAAACCAGCAGGTCCGCGCCCTTGGCCAGCTCCTCCACCGCCGTGCTGGGGCCGGTGTCGCCGGTATAGACGATTGACCGGGCGGGATGATCGAAGCGGAACGCCACCGACTTGAAGCGCCGGTCCATGTCGCTGCCCGGGGCATAGTCATAATGCGTGTTCTGGCGCACCTTGACCGTCATGCTGCCTAGCGGAAGCGACTGGTCACCGGTGATCTCGATTACCTCGACCGTGCTCATCGGATCGTCATAGCCCTGGCCGACGATGCCATACCCGACGATGCTGCCCGGCTTCATCGATGCTACCAAACCGGCGACTAGCTCCTTCGTGCCGGGCGGACCGTAGATCGGCAACTTGCCCGCCTGACGGGTCTGGAGCCGCAGCCCGAGCACCGCCCCAAGCCCGCCGGTATGGTCGAAGTGAAGGTGCGAGATAAAGATGCCCTTGATCTGCCCCAGGCGGATGCTTGCCTTGGCCAACTGCTGCCCTGTGCCGTCGCCGACATCCACCAGATAGACGTCGCGGTCGATTACCAGTGCATTTGCCGGCTGCGAGCGGAGCGGGTTGGAAACCGGGCCGCCATGCGTCCCCAGCGTTATCCAGCGCGGCATGTCCGGCGCCGTGACCGGGCGATCTGGACGATCGGTTACAATTCGGTCCTGCGCTAGCGCCGGGCTGGCAGTCGTCACGCCCGTCGCGAGGCTGACTATCATCGCAGCGGCGCAGGCAAGACTGATGGAACGGTTCACAGCTGATCTCCTGTTTGAAGGTTGAGTAGGCTGGCCGCATTGCAGCCCAGCACTTTCGCGCGCGCGTCTTCCGGCAAGCGCTCGAGAAAGCCGACCGGGTCCGCATCGCCCATGTCGAAGGGGTAGTCGCTGCCCATGCAGATGCGGTCGGCGCCATAGGTCGCGACGAGATGATCAAGCTGCGCATGGTCGAACACGAGCGAATCGAACCATAGTTGCCGCAGATAGGATGACGGTTCACGCGTGATATGCTGGCGGCAATCCTCGCGAGCGCGAAATGCGTGATCCATCCGGCCGGTATAGGTCGGCAGATAGCCGCCGCCATGCGCCACGCAGATCTTCAGGCCGGGATATGCGTCAAGCACGCCGCCGAAGATCAGGTGGCTGACCGCGATTGTGGATTCGAGCGGATTGCCGATCAGGTTGTTGAGATAATGGTCCGACAGCCGCTGCCCTTGGGTAAAGCCCAGCGGATGGAGAAACAGCAGGATGCCCAGATCTTCCGCCGCGGCGAAGAACGGGCGGAATTCGGGGTCGGACAGATCGCGCCCGCCGACATTGCTGCCGATCTCGATACCGCGCATGTTGAGATCACCGACTGCGCGGCGCATCTCGGCAATCGCCATCTCGACATTCTGGAGCGGTACGGTGCCGATGCCGACCAGCCGGTCGGGCGCGCTCGCCACCGCTTCGGCCACGCCGTCATTGATCGTGCAGGCAAGGTCCCGGCCCATCTCGGGCTGGGTGAAATAATAATATTGGCCGGGGTTTGGGCTGAGCGCCTGCACGTCAACGCCTTGCTGATCCATGTCCGCCAGCCGTGCCTCGACCCCGTTCAGCTTTGGGCCGATCGCGGCGAACATGCGCGCGTTGACCGCGTCTGACGCCGGACAGGAGTAAGGCAAGCCCTTGGGCAGGTCCGGCATCGCCTGACGCAGGGTGGTTTCGGCCGCAGCGACGTTCAGATGCGCGTGGATATCGACCGCCAAATGGCGGCCCTTCTTCCGCACAATGATCGGAGCATGCGCGTGATGATGACCGGCGCTCACCTGCCGTTACCCCTCAGCCCGGTTCCTTGACGGGCAGCGGACCCCAGTTCCAGCCGCGCCCGTCGGTCTCTTCCGCCACGATGTCGTTCCGCTGGCGGCCGAGATAGTTGATTTCCGCCTCCATTATGTCTCCTGGCCGCATCCAGCGATTGCCGTGAAACGCGCCATTGCCAGGCGGCGAACCGGTCGAAAGCAGGTCACCGGGCATCAGCCGGACGCGCTCGGACAGATAGGACAGCATCTGTTCCGGCGTGAAGATCATGTCGGTCACCGGCCAATCCTGCATCGTCTGGCCGCTTAACTTGAGCTGGATGCGCAACTCGTCGAACTTTACGAACTGCTTGGGCACAATGAACGGGCCGAGAACTTTGAAATTGGGCTGATGCTTGCTGATCCAGTCGAATTGGAACCGCACATCAGTACGGCGGAACTCGTCGACCGTACCGATATCGTTGATCGCGACATAGCCGGCGATCAGGTCGTTAGCGGCTTCAGGTTTTACATAACGGCCCGTCTTACCCACGATTACGCCGAGTTCCATTTCCCAGTCGGGATGCTCGCCGATCAGCGGCAGCGGGATTTTGTCGTTGGCCCCGCACAGCGAGGAATGCAAACCGGTCCAGATGAAGGGCATCCCCTCGCGCGAGCGGCGATCGACCTCCGCTAGGTTACGCTGAAAGAAATCCTCGTCACTTTCGCCAGGCTTGCGCGCATGCTGGTTGAACTTGTTGTGGGTCATCATCTCCGCGACATGCTGGCGGTAGTTCGATCCGGCGAACAGCATGTTGGGATGCGACAGGCAGGGCAGCGCATGGAGCGACGCGAAAACGTGTTTCGTGCCCTCGCCCTTGGCCGCGACATCGACCAACGTGTCGAAGGCGCGGTCCCAGTCGTCGAAGATTGCGTGCGTATCATACCAGCGGTCGGACAGGTCGATCACGGTTCCGTCAGGCAGCACCAGACCGGGAAACGACTTGCCCTCGGCCAGCCGATAAGTGCCGATGCCGAACGAATCGGCGGCAAGGCCTGTGGCGGGATTGAAATCAGTCATACTTTTGCTGTCCCAGTTCGCTTAGGGGCTGTCAGGCGAAATAGCGGTCGGGCTTGTCGTCCGACCATTCATCCATCACGACTTGCGAAATGTCGTGAATCCTGGTTCCGTCTTGCTCGCGGAACAGGTCGGTATCCGAGAAGGTTTCAAATCGCGCACCATCGGGCGAGCGCCAGACATCAAACACGTGGCTGCCATGCGGGTGACGACCGACGCCCCAGATCGGTTCATAGGCCTTCGACCCGAGATAACGATGCGTGCGTTGTTGTGCCTCGAAATCTTGGACTTCAAATGAGATGTGATGACACCCGCCGCGCTCATCCTGCATCAGCGCCACGCAGTGGTGATCGACCCATTCTTCGCCTTTGTTCATCCGGAAAAAGCCGACAATCTGTGCCTGTGGCTGTCCTGGAATGTGGTAGATGTCGCTTGCGATAAGGCCGAGCTTTTCCTCATACCAGGGTTTGGATGCAGCAAAACTGCGCACAAACAAGCCAAGATGGCCCAGCCGCCACAACCGCGCCGGACCACGATCTCGCCCATGCTGATTGCGCCCAAAACGGCGTTTCTCGAAAGGCGTATTGATCTCCAATGGAGCGTACAGTTCCTCCGGCTCGCCGCGCTCGGCGCCGTGGATTAGCAGGACCTCGTTACCGTCGGAATCGTGGAGCGTCACAGCCATCCCGCCACCCGGCAGATCGAGTGGTGTCGGCGCGGTGCCACCGAGCGCCGTATGGGCATGATCAAGGTCCGATGCATCCTCGACTTCCAACGCGAAACCGAGAAACGCATCGCGGTCGCCCAGAAATGCGACATAGGAGCAGCGATCGCCGCCGCAGGTTCGCATGACAAGCCTCTCGGAGGTTCGCTCTTGGACGACCAGCCCAAAATCGATCGCAAACGCTTCCTGCTTGTCGAGGTCCGTCACCTGAAAGCGTACATGATGAGGTGATCGTAGGCGCATAATCATCGTATCTCCAAGGCAAGTTGGGCTCTCAGCCTGTCCAAGATCCCGTATTTGCAAGGTTCGAGATCCCAACCGGTCAGCTCATCAAAGCCAAAAACCAAACGGACACCCGGCAGGCTCGGCATCAGAACGTGTAGCTGGCGACAATCCCGATATTTCGGACCGAGTTCAGGTCAAAAGTCTGAAAGGCTGTAGGAAGGCGGTTGCGCGCATCGCCTGCCCACAACCTCACCAAGCTGGGTCGAACTTGGTCAAAGCAGTTCCGGCAGAAGAACGAGAACCGAATATTGTTGGTTTCCAAACCGATGCTTGCTCCGATCTGATCTACCGTACCAATTTCTGTCAGCTTGGGACTGACCAGTTCGAAATTGATCGGCGAGCGATGGTACCAGTTGGCATCGACGAAGGCCGATACGTCGTCCGACAGTTCGAAGCTGTAACGTGCTTGGACCGTCGATGAGAATTCTGCAGAGCCCGGAAGTTGCAACCCGCTGGCATCGAATGTTCCGTTGGCGGCGCAAGGCACCTGACCAGGTGCGCATTGCGCTCCGGGGAACCTGGCATATTTTGCATCGAGGATTGTGGCGTTCGCATTGACTGTCAGGCCGCGAACGGGTCGCAGGGATATTTGAGCCTCAATTCCCTTGCTCTCCAACTCCGCGGCATTGCGAAGTTCGAACGTCTGCCGTTCGATTACAAACGCTTGCGCCTGATAATCATAGAACTTCTGCAGGAAGGCAGAAATGTTGACGATTACCGCACCATCAAGCCACGAGCTCTTGATCCCGACTTCAAAGGCATCGGTCGTCTCGTCATCGACTTGTGGAATAACCCCTGCCGCAAAAACAT
Source organism: Blastomonas sp. CACIA14H2 (assembly GCA_000503195.1). Classification (GTDB taxonomy): domain Bacteria; phylum Pseudomonadota; class Alphaproteobacteria; order Sphingomonadales; family Sphingomonadaceae; genus Blastomonas. The sequence goes on along the minus strand of AYSC01000013.1, from coordinate 45,683 downwards.
CATTGAACCCAGGGCCTTTATATCCGGTGCTGAAATAGCCATAAGCCATGATGTCGTTATTAACGTCGTACTGAGCGCCGATCTTATAGCTGAAATTCGTATTGGCAGCTCGACCAGAAAATACCCCACGATCAGCCAGATTGATAAAATAGTTCAGCTGCTGCTGTACGTTGTCGATGGAAACCTTGTCATGCGTCACGCGCATGCCGCCAATCAGCGTCAGGCTCTCGGTAAGATCAAAATTCAGCTGTCCGAAAGCAGCGTAACTTTCGTTTGAATATTCACTGAATACGTCGCGGCCGTTCACAAAATCGTTACTGCGGGCGCAACGCGGCGGCCCGCCGAACGGGGGTTGTGCCCCCACGCAGAATGGGAAATTCCGTGCGGCAGCAGGGGTACGCCCCTGCAAGCCGCCCAAGTTGCGTTGCATATCCGCGTTCGACTTGTAATAATAAATGCCCAATTGGCCGTTAATCCGACTGGTGGCAGGCAGCGCGAGGCGCAATTCACCAGAGAATTGCGAATACGTATCGTCCGCCGTGCTCAGGCTCAGGAAGTCATTGACGGTACGATCGGTATCCAAGTTGGCAACGGTTTCCAGCTTCTTATAGCCAAGCACCGTAATCAATTCCCAGTCGTTCGGCAGCGTCAAGGTCGCCGTTCCTTGAATTCCATACATCTCGTCGTCGCTGAACGTGGCGCCGTCGGTCCCGCCGACAAAGTTACGCTGCCCCGGAACAATTCCGTTGGCCACCAGCACGGGAGTGATCTCGCCGGTCGGTGCTGCCTGGCGATAGCTGGCAAGCGGAAGTCCCGACCTCTTGCCATATTCCCCGATCAAATAGACTTCGAAATTGTCTGATGGCTCGGTGAGAAACTTGACCCGGAAGCCATAGTTCTCTGTGTTCCCCGTCCCATTTTGTGGCCGAATAGAACGAACCAGCGAATCCTGGTGGACATACCGCCCAGAAATCCGAAGCGCAGAGCTGGTGCCAATCGGCAGGTTGACGACGCCACGGACAAGTTCGCCGAAGCTGCTATGGCCGACGGTATCGCGATATGCGACTTCACCATCGACTTTGCCTTCAAACTCCCCCAGACGGGGGCGATTGGTGATAATATGCAGGAGGCCTGCCGAGGCGTTCTTTCCGAAAAGCAAACCTTGTGGGCCACTCAAGGCTTCGACACGAGCGACGTCGTCAAATGCGCCAAAGGCCAGGTTCGCGCGGCCCAGATTGATGTCATCCACCGCGACAGCCACACTGTTTTCTACGGTAGGAACGAGCGCAAGCGTACCGACGCCACGAATGTAGAAAGCCGAATCCCGATCGTTGCCGCCAGACAATTGGAGGCTTGGTGCTGCCAGATAGAGTTGGCGAATGTCCTGGATATTGCGCGCCTCCAGCGACTCGCCTGTCACGGCGACGACCGACACAGGCACGTCTTGTAGGCTCTCGGTTCGACGCTGCGCAGTGACCAGGATTTCGACCACGTCAGCCTGGGTTTCATCGGTCTCCGACCGCGCTTGGGCGGCCGGCGCGTTCTGCGCTGCCACATGAGTTGCCGAAAGCGCCAAATAGGCAACGCTTGCCATAACGAAAGCTCGCTTCACGAAGGCCTCCCCTCTCAATTGAGCGCGATACATTGCCGCGCCGGTGGGTGACTGATCGCAGCCATCGAAGATTTTGAAAAATGAATTGATCAAATTCTTGTCATAGGATTTGCCTATATGTTAGGCCGGGCCATGCGCTTCGATGGCCTAGATCTCAACCTGCTGGTCACGCTCGACGTGTTGCTCGAGACGCGCAGTGTCACCGACGCCGCCCTCCGCCTCAACCTCAGTCAGCCATCGGTAAGCGCGGCGCTGGGTCGTCTGCGGCACTATTTTGACGACGAGTTGCTGATGCAGATGGGGCGCAAGATGGTCCCAACGGCCAAGGGCCTAGAACTCGAAGGCCCCATTCGCGAAATGCTGAACTTTGTCCGGTTTCGGATTACGAGCGCCGATGAGTTCGATCCGCTGACCTCTAAGCGCAACTTCAGGATCGTTGTGTCGGACTATGCATATGACGTCGTTATCGCCCGCGCGCTCGCCCGCGCCGGACGGCTCGCACCTCATGTCAATTTCGACTTGAGCTCACCGGGGCCGCAGCATTTCCGGCAGTTCCGCGACGGCGACATCGACATCATGGTCACCGTATCCGACTATATGATCGAGGATCACCCGCATCATGTCCTGTTCCATGACGAGGATGCTGTCATCACGTGGGGTGGAGGGCGATATGCGGGGTCAATATCTAGCGAGCAGTTCCTCGCTGCGCAGCACGTGATTGCCGTATTTGGTCAGGAACGAATGCCGACGATCACCGAAAGCTATTTCGCGCGTCATGGCGTCGAACGCAAAGTAGCGATGCAGGTTCCCAGCTTTGCCGCGCTGCCACGCGCGATCCTGGATACGGACCGCGTGGCGACGCTGCATCGTCGCCATGCCGACTTGTTTGCCCGGATATATCCGATCTGTATTCACCCCCTTCCACTGAAAGGTCCGGAGATCAGAGAGCTGATGCAATGGCATCGGCTCAAAGGCAATGATCAGGGTCTCCGATGGTTGATGCAACTGATTAAAGATGAGGCGGGCCTGCTGTCAGCGTGACCGGCGTTTTTTGGCTCCAAGCGGAGTTACGGCCCAGTTCGGTCCGGCGTACTCCGGAGAAAAATCAGCGCCGCCGAATGATCGCTATGGAGAATGCGATATATGGAGCCTACGGTCAGCTTTTGGTCTAAACGGTCGTTCGATCGATGAACTCCAAACGGCGGCTTAGTCCCAGTCCTTGGAGGTCGGTTGCCGAGCGGCTATCCGCATCGAACATCGGAAAATTCTCGATGCATTCAGGCCTCCCTATCAATCCGTCGCCCTGACCTCGATCGAGCACCCGACACTTTTCAGCCTCCGCTTTGCCGCCCGCTTGGAGCACTTCGCGATCGCGCCGCTGTTTGCTTCCGACAAACGCACTCCAGCCTGAATGGCGTTCCAACGCTCCGGATCGTTCACCAAAAGCAGCTGACCTGCCACGGGACTTTCATCCAGCTCTGATTATAGCCGCGGCGGTTGTGGTTATGCCTTTCGGCGCCTTGTTTGCAATGGGGTCAGGCATGCCTGACCCCATTGCAAAAATCGTTTCCGCATAGCTGGCGGGGGTCTGGTATCCGATCGAGGAGTGTGGGCGGCAGGTGTTGTAATCCTCCGCCCACTCGGGGATCACGGCACGGGCGTGATCGAGGCCGTGGAACAGTGTCTCGTTCAACAGCTCGTCCCGCATCCTCCCGTTGAACGATTCCACGTAGCCGTTCTGCATCGGCTTGCCGCGGGCGATGTAGTGCCAGTCGATCGCGTGATCCTTGCACCAGGCCAGGATCGCATTGGCGGTGAACTCGGTCCCGTTATCGCTGACGATCAGCCGCCGCGCAACCGCCTCCAGCGCCTGCTCCAGGGGGATTTCGTCAGGGGTGGCATCAGGCTCAGCTTCGTCCATCCCGCAAAGCTACATCCCCATGCCGAGCCCGCGCGAGATGCCAAGCGATTTCTGGAGGTCCTGAGACAGCGTTTTCGTGCTCACAGCGTCCAGCCCGAGTTGCGGACGCCTATTTGCCAGCACCGACTCGAGTTGCGGATCGCGCTCCAGCCCCTTCGCCATGCCAACGAGCGAAGCCCGCACCTTGTCCGAAGCCGCCGCGCTGCCATTCTTTCGCAGTGCCCGATATTGCTCGGACTGCCGCTGCCACTGATCGACAAAACTGTCTGCCCGCCGTTCGTTGGCGGCAGCAACGCGCTGCGCCTCGATACGCAATTTCGCCTGCTGCTCCATCGCCTGGATGGCGCGATCGGTCTTGCCCTTCACGGCTTCAGGGATCAGGCTCAGATCGCGGTTAACTGCCCTGCGCAGATCGCCAAAGCTGTCGGGTCTCAACGCATTGAGTTCGGCCCCGGCCTTGTCCAGCGCGGTCCGCTGCGATGCCAGCGGCTGAAGACCTTTGTCGCGCATGGCAACAATGCCCTGCGCCACCCGCGCGAACCGCTGCACTGCCTTGTCGAAAGCTTGTTTGTCGCTCGCCTGTTCCGGCAATGTGACTTTCACGCGCGCCTGCGCAACCGGCTCGCGCTGGGGAGTTGCAGACGCGCCCTTGATCAGATCGGCAAGATGACCACTGCGGCTGACCTTGAGCCCGGCGCGAACCTCGCGCTGCGGCTGCTGCTCCGCTGCCGTCTCCGACTGCTGCGCATAGTCGCTCGCCATATCCTTGCCCCGCTCGCGGCTGAGCGTGCGGGTGGGTCAGCCAGCGCTGCGAACCGTAACCCTTGCAGGCCACTTCGGCCCAGAGGATCAGGACATTGATGCCCGAATACCGCCGGTCGGTGGCTGCGTTGTGCGGCATGGTGCAACCGCAAAGCGATGTATCCCAGGGCTGCACCCAGGGAAGACGTCCCTGCTCGAGCTCGGCGATGATGCGTGACGTGACCTCGCTGTAGAGGCTCTGTCGGGTAGTGCTGTGTTCCATTGTCCTGTCTCCTTCCCACCGTATCCCGGCCCGGGAGGGGCGCTGGGGGGCGGCGAGAGATCGCAGGGCGGCCACGCTGCAACGGACAGCGCGCATGCCGTAAGGCACCGCAACGGAGTGTAGGACCCGCAACGCGGGTTGCGCGCTGGCCTGGCGTGGCCAGAGGCGATTGACGGCCCCCAAGTGTCCCGCCCGAGCGGGGCAAACGCCGCCGCGCAGCGGCGACCGCAGACGCGCTGGCAAAGCGCTGAAACATCAAGAGACACCGTGAGCAGAAATAATCTGCTTACGCTGCTGCATCCCAATACAGACGCGTAGCGCTCCCCTGCCCCAAAGCCTGCGAAGCAGCCGCATGCCGTTCGATTGACGCGCAGCGCCACATCGCCAATCTCATCGCAGGCAGGGGCAGATCACATCACCGGATGGAGACAATGGCCATGGCATCCCATGCACCCGAAAGGTTCCTAAGGCTCAATACCGTGCTCGATCGCACGGGGCTCTCGCGGGCGACGCTCTACCGCAAGATACAGGCCGGGACGTTCCCGAGGCAGGTTAAGATCGCCGAGCGATGCTGCGGGTGGCGGGAATCGGCCATTGAGGAATGGCTGCGGAATCCGATGTTTTATGAGGTTGGCGATTGAGCGGGCAACTTGGAAGGCAGCCGCCGCATGCTGAGGGATGCAAGGGCGTCTAGGAATTCGTAAAGCGACATTCTGCGATGCGCTCCGATTTCAGCCATTGCGGCCCCATGCAATTGCCTGAAAGCGGACATCGCTGCCAGTGGTCCGAATAGCCGAGTTTGGGACATTCCGGTCATTCCTGATGGGGGCTCTGAAGGTCAGCTTCGAGCAAGAGCTGACGTTCAAGCGTTTGCTCGTGCGATGTTACCAAACAAGCTGCATGCCGAAAGGATCTTGCGGCTATCTGTAAAACCTCAGCCCCGACGCGGTTCGCAGGGGCGGTGCCACTCTCGACTTCCGCATCTAATCATCAAGGGGACAAATTACATGAAATTGTATAGCGCGAACATGCCCGCGCCGAACCCGCGCCGCGTGCGCATCTTTGCCAAAGAGAAGGGCATTGCTCTGCCCGAAATCATGTTGAGTTTGGTCGAGCAGGAACATAAGTTAGCAGATCATCTGTGCCGCAATTCACTGGGCCAGGTGCCAGTACTCGAACTCGAGGATGGCACGACAATATCTGAAACGATTGCCATTTGTCGCTACATTGAAGAATTACATCCCGACCCGCCACTCTTTGGCAACAGCGCCATCGAAAGGGCGCTGATCGACATGTGGACGCGCCGGATTGATATCCATATTGGTGAATCGATAAAGATGTACTGGCGTCATGCGCACCCGGCCACGGCGGCCCTGATCGAGCAACATGTGGTCTTTGGCGAGTCCAACCGGGCGGTGCTGGCACGCGCGATGCAGTGGCTCAATACTGAGCTGGCGGACGGAAGGTCATTCCTAACCGGACCCAGTTTTACGATCGCTGATATCGTCGCACTTACGGTGATTGATTTCGCGGCACTGATCGGACTTGATCCCTTGTTAGGCAACCAGGCCGTAGGCGACTGGCACGCGCGTGTATCGTCGCGGCCTAGTGTATCCACCTAAGGGTCGTTCCAAACACGGGGAGCCGCCAAGCATCGGAAAGTCGGCTGTGCCCGAACCCACAGGTGTCAGGCACAGATGTCTAGCGCAGTTGGATTCTGGAAGTGTGTGGGCGTTCGCAGACGCTGCCGACAGGCGGGACCACCTCAGATATGAGACTAGATGGACCGCATTTGCGCTGGTAGCAAGTTTGCCTGAAAGCGGACCGCCCGCTTCTGCAAGCCGCAGGTACGCGGCGCAGAAGCTAGCCAAATGCTTTGAATAACGGCAGTAAATTGCCTTAGCGGTTCACTCCGGATCTGACTAGTCCAATACATCGAAACCGCCTCAGCTCACTGTAATGCGATAGCCGATGCCCGGCTCGTTGATGATCAGCCTGGGGTGTGTCGGGTCCTGCTCGATCTTGCGGCGCAGCGCACGAACCGCGACCCGCAGATAGTCGAGATCCTGCCGGTGCGCCGGTCCCCAGACTTCTTCGAGCAGCCGATCATGCGTGATGACCCGACCCGGCCGGTCGGATAGTGCCCAGAGCAGGTTGAACTCGCGCGGCGTCAAACCGACCTGCTGGCCGCGAATGGTCACGCGGTGGGTATTTCGGTCGATGCTGCCGTCCAGGAACTGGCGCTTGGCGCTGTCCGCCTGTGGCCCGGCCTTGCGGCGGAGTGCCGAGCGGATGCGCGCGAGTAGTTCCTCGCTGTCAAAAGGCTTGGTCACGAAATCGTCTGCACCAAGATCCAGCGCTGCGACCTTCTCGTCAGTGGCGTCCCTCGCCGTCAGCACGATCACCGCGATACCCAACGCTGCGAGCTGCGGCAGGATTTCGAGGCCATCTCGGTCGGGCAGCCCCAGATCGAGCAGCGCGACGAGGGGACAAGGCTCGATGGTGGCGAGGCGCAAGGCTTCGCCCGCAGTGCCAGCCTCGACATGCGACAACGCATTGCGCTCGAGAGCGCCGATCAGCAGCCGTCGGATGGCGGGCTCGTCATCGATGATCAGAACGTCTTTGCGCATTTCAAGGCTGATCCGGTCTGGCCGCTTCGGTCAGCGGCAGGGCAATCTCGAACAACGCACCGCCGCCTTCGCGGTTCGATGCGACGATACGGCCCCTTAGGGCTGCGACAAAGTTCTTGGCAATCCACAGACCCAGCCCCGACCCGCCCACGCGGTCGCCGCCTTCGAGCCGGTGGAAGCGGTCAAACATGCCGTGCTGGTCCGCAGGCAGCCCAGGGCCACGGTCGGAAACGCGGCACAGCAACGCGTCATTCTGAACGAAAGCCTCGACATCCACCCGACTGTGAGGCGGCGAGAATTTGAGCGCGTTGTCGATCAGGTTGATGAACACGTGGCGCAGCAGCAGCGGATCGCTTTCGATCAGGGGGCAATCGGCATCGATGCTTGCCGTCACCCGACTTCCCGGCCGGTCCTGGCGCAAATCGCGCAGCACGGCGTGGATGATGTCGGTCATGTCCACGCTTTCCCATTTCGGCTCGATCGATCCGTCCTCGATCCGCGAGGCTTCGAGCAGATCGTTGAGGAAGCGTTGCAGCCGGCGCGTCTCGCTGCGCGCGATGCGCACCTCGTCGGCAAAGGTGCCCTCGGCCGGTATGGCCTCGGTCGCGGCAATCACGGCGGTGAGCGGCGTGCGCAGGTCATGCGCGATGCTGCCGAGCAGCGCCCCGCGCAGCCGATCGCGTTCGCGCAAGCCATCGACCTGCCGCGCCTCGGCCTCGAGCACCAGGCGCTCGTGCGCCAGCGCGGTCTGATCAACCAGCGAAGCCAGCAGGGTCGCGTCATCGGGGCGGATCACGCGCTCGTTGGTCGATCGTGCCACGCCCAGCGCCCCCATGATGCCGAGTGCGGTCTTGAGCGGGTGAAACTGCCAGTCGGCCGAGGCCAGCGTGCCGGTGTCGCGGCCCGCCGTCTGGCCGTGCTCCAGCGCCCAACGCGCGGCGGTCTCATCGACCATCTCGAGCTGCGCAAAGTCCTCATTGCCGCGCACGACGACCGCGCCGTCTTCCAGCGACACGATCATCGCCTGCACATCCAGCAGATTGCCGATTTCCCTACAGGCGACCCTGGCGGTCTCGTCCCGGTCGGACAGAGCACCCATTAGTCCGGCAAAGCGGGCGAGCGAGGCGTTTAGCCTGGCGACCCCTGCGCTGGTTTCGGCCTGGCGGCGCACCTTGCCCGCCAGCCCACCGATCACACCTGCAACCGTCGCCAGCACGATGAAGGTGACAAGATCTGCCGGGCTGTGGATCGAGAGCGTGTAGAGCGGTTCGATAAAGAAGAAATTATAGCCCAGAGCCGCCCATAACGCCGCCCAGAGCCCGGCCCGCATCCGCAGGAACATCGAGGCGATGACCACCGGAAACAGCAGCAGAAGATCGATTGCGCCGGGGGCGATCCACGGCTTCAGAAGGTAGAGCACGCCCACGACGGCCGCGACGGCGAGAAAGGCGATGGCATTGTCGCGCTGCGAATAGGGATCATAAGCCCGCACCGGCTTTTCGTCGGCCTCGTCGAGCGGGACGACATGCACCGGGATGCTTCGGGCGTGACGGATGACATCCTGCGCCACCGATCCGTGCCGCCATTCGAACCAGCGGCTGCGCCTGCTCTTGCCGATCACGATCTGGCTGGCGCGCAGTTCGCGGGCCTGTTCGACCAGTGCCTGGCCGACATCCTGCGCCGCGACGGTCATAAGCGAAGCGCCCAGCGACGAAGCCAGCGCCAGATTGTCGGCAAGCTGTTCGCGCTGGCTTCCCGCGACTCCGCGCGCGCTTGCACTCTCCACGACGACGGCGGTCCAGGGGGCGTGCAGCAGATCGGCCATGCGCTTGGCCTGTCGGACCACCCGCGCACCGCCGCGTCCGGGACTGACCGCCACCATCAACCGTTCGCCGGAGACGAAATCCGCCCGCTCGCCGCTCAATTCGAGCTGGCTGCTGAGCCGGCGATCGACATTGTGCGCGGCAAAGCGCAGCGCAAGTTCGCGAAGCGCCGCCAGCTTGTTGGGCGTGAAGAAATTGGCGAGCGCGCGGCCCGCGGTGTCGGGCAGATAGACCTTGCCCGCGCGCAGCCGCTCGATCAGCGCCTCGGGCGGCAGATCGACAACGATCAGTTCGGCGTCTTCCAGAAAGCTGTCGGGGATCGTCTCGCGCACCCGGATGTGCGTGAACCCGGCAATCAGATCGTTCAGGCTCTCGATATGCTGGATGTTGACCGTGGAGGCGACATCGATCCCCTCGGCGAGCAGTTCGGCAACATCCTGCCAGCGCTTGGGATGGCGGCTGCCCGGCGCGTTGGTGTGCGCCAGTTCGTCCACCAGCACCAGGCTGGGTCGCCGCGCCAGCGCGGCGTCGAGATCGAACTCCTCGAGTCGGTGGCGCTGATGCTCGACCGGACGCCGCGGCAGGATTTCAAACGGTGCGAGCAGGGCTTCAGTTTCGCCCCGGCCATGGGTTTCTGCAACCCCGACGACCACGTCCTCGCCTTCGGCTTTGCGCCGCGCGGCCTCCTGCAACATTCGATAGGTCTTGCCGACGCCAGGCGCCGCGCCGAGATAGACGGTGAGCTTGCCCTGCTGCTCTGCCCTGGCCATGCGCAGGAAGCGATCGGCATCGCGCTGGGGAAGGGCTTCGTTCATCGCCTCCAGCCTTAGCGGCCCAGCTTGTCGAGTGCCATATTCAGCTCGAGCACATTGACGATCCGGTCGGGCGCAAAGACGCCGCCGGGTGCGTAAGCCAGCCGGTTTATCAGTGCCTCGACATCGCGAGCGGGCAGCCCGCGCGCCGCCGCGACACGACCAGCCTGATAGCGCGCACCAGCGAGCGAGATATGCGGGTCGAGCCCGCCACCCGACGCTGCAACAAGATCGGCCGGGATCGGATCATCCTGCGCGGCGGCGTAACGCGACACGGTTTCGGCAGCGCGCTGCTCCAGCTTGTCGCTGGTCGGCGAAAGGTTGCTGCCGGCAGCCCCCATGCCGTTGTAATCGGCAGCCGAGGGTCGCGGCCAGAAATAACGATCTTGCGTGAAATTCTGCGCGATCAGTCGGCTGCCGATCGGTCTTCCTTCCTGCATGATGATCGATCCATTGGCCTGGAACGGCACAGCCGTCTGGGCAAAGCCCAGAACCAGCCCGGCATAGGCGAAAACGCAGATGGCGAGCGTGGCAATCCAGAGCCGCAACGAGGGGAAGATATGGCCCATGATGGTGTTCCTTGTCTGGCCTGGCTTCAACGCATCAGCGTGACATGTTCGGCGATCGGTCCGAGCGCCGCAGCGGGGAAGAAGGTGAGCGCGCCGAAGATCAGGATGGTGATCAGCAGCATGATCCCGAAGGTATTGCTCTCCACGCTGAGCGTGCCGACGCTTTCAGCGCTGCGCCGCTTGGCCATCAGCGATCCGACAATGGCGAGCGGAACGAGGATCGGCAGATAGCGGCCGATCAGCATCACGATGCCCGTCGCCAAGTTCCAGGGAGCGGTGTTATCGCCCAGCCCCTCGAAGCCCGAGCCGTTATTGGCTGCCGCAGAGCTGAATTCGTAGAGGATCTCCGAAAAGCCATGCGCGCCGGTGTTGTTCAGCGTATCGACGCCCCAGCTTGTGGCCGCGAACAGCGCGGTCCCGCCCAGGATCAGCACCGGGTGGCTGATCAGCGCCAGCACCGCCAGCCGCATCTCGCGTCCCTCGATGCGGTGGCCGAGATATTCGGGCGTGCGGCCGACCATCATGCCCGCGACGAACACTGCGACGACGATGTAGAGGAACATGTTGATCATGCCGACGCCGACGCCGCCAAAAGTCTCGTTGAGCCACATGCCGGCCATCGGAACGAGCCCTGCAAGCGGGTTCAGGCTGTCGTGCATCGCGCCGACCGAGCCATTGCTGGTCGAGGTGGTGATTGCCGCCCAGAGCGGGCCGGTGGTGGCACCGAGGCGCAGTTCCTTTCCTTCCAGATTGCCGACATTCTGCTCGATAGGCAGGTCGGCAAAAGCCTGGGTCGGAGCAGCCTCGAAGGCTAGGACCGCCGTGATCTTGACCAGCAGCAGCGCCGCCATCACGACGAAGATGACCCCGGCATGCCGAATGCGTCCGATCATCCGGCCGAACATCCAGACGCAGGCCATCGGGATGATGATGATCGCGGCCATCTCGATGAAGTTCGCCCAGAGCGTCGGGTTCTCGAACGGGTGCGTCGAATTGGGGCCGAAAAATCCGCCGCCATTGGTGCCGAGCTGCTTGATCGCGACAAAGGCGGCTGCGGGACCACGCGCGATGGTCTGCGCCGCGCCTTCCAGCGTCGTCACCTGCGCTGCGCCCTCCAGCGTCATCGGCACACCCGATGCCGCCAGAGAAAGCGCCACGACCAGTGCGATCGGCAGCAGCACGCAGAAAGAGGCGCGTTGCAGGTCGATGAAGAAATTGCCCATGCTCGGGTGGCCTGCAATCCCTCGCGCCAGCGCGGCGAGCGCGGCGATGCCGGTCGCGGCGGACACGAACTGGAGCCACATCAGGCCAGCAAGTTGCGCCAGATAGCTCCAGGTGCTCTCGCCCGAATAATGCTGGAGATTGGTGTTGGTCACGAACGAGGCCGTGGTGTTGAAGATCAGATGGATCGAGGCTGGTCCCTGGCCGTCCGGGTTGAGCGGGAGCAGGTGCTGAAGCGAGAGCAGCGCGAACACGAAGGCAAACATCACCGCGTTGAAGACCAGCAGCGCGACCGAATAGGCTTTCCAGTCCTGGTCCTGCGACGAACCGGCAATGCGCGCGAACAGGCTATCGGCACTGGCGTAGCGGCCGGAGAAGAGCGCCGCCATGAACCGGCCCAGCGGCCAGGATAGCAGCGCGGCACCGCCGACGATCAGCGCGACGGTAAGAAAGGATGCAAGCATGATGATAGGTCCTCTCGCTCAGGCCAGGCCGAGGCCGGCAACGGCGATGTCGATGAGCTTGATGCCGATGAACGGCGCGACCACGCCGCCCAGGCCATAGATGCCCAGATTGCGCAGCAACTGGCTGGCCGCGGGCATCGGGCGATAGGCCACGCCCTTGAGCGCCAGCGGCACCAGCAGCGGAATGATGATCGCATTGAAGATGATCGCCGACAGGATCGCGCTCGACGGCGTTGCCAGCCCCATCACGTTGAGCACGCCCAGCGAGGGATAGAGCACGACGAAGATCGCGGGCAGGATAGCGAAATATTTGGCGACGTCATTGGCGATCGAGAAGGTGGTGAGCGCGCCGCGCGTCATCAGCAGCTGCTTGCCGATGCCGATGATCTCGATGAGTTTGGTCGGATCGCTGTCCAGATCGACCATATTGCCCGCCTCGCGCGCCGCCTGGGTGCCGGTGTTCATCGCGACGCCGACATCCGATTGCGCCAATGCGGGCGCATCGTTGGTGCCGTCGCCGCACATCGCGACCAGCTTGCCGCCCGCCTGTTCCTTGCGGATCAGCGCCAGCTTGTCCTCGGGGGTCGCCTCGGCGAGGAAATCGTCCACCCCGCTTTCGGCGGCGATCGAGGCGGCGGTGAGCGGATTGTCACCGGTGATCATCACCGTGCGGATGCCCATGCGGCGGAGTTCGGCAAAGCGTTCGCGGATGCCCGCCTTGACGATGTCCTTGAGGTGGACGACGCCGAGCAGCCGGTTGCCATCGGCGACGGCGAGCGGCGTGCCGCCCGACCGGGCGATGCTCTCGGATGCCTGACGCAGCGCGGCGGCAGCGGTCGGATCGGCCTTGTCGCCCAGCCGCCGCAGCACGGCATCGACCGCACCCTTGATCAGCGCGCGTTCGCCGATCATCAGTCCGCTGACCCGTGTCTGCGAAGTAAACGCGATCGGCTCGGCACCTGCGGGCATCGCATCGCCGTCACCGGCCAGGAGCACAATCGAACGGCCCTCGGGCGTGGTATCGGTGAGGCTCGAGAGGCGCGCAGCCGCGACCAGATCGGCCTGGGCTACGCCCGGCAGCGGCACGAACTCGCTCGCCTGCCGGTCGCCGATCGTGATCGTCCCGGTCTTGTCGAGCAGCAGCGTGCTGATGTCGCCCGCCGCTTCGACCGCGCGGCCCGATTTGGCGAGCACGTTGAAGCGGATCAGCCGGTCCATACCCGCGATGCCGATGGCCGAGAGCAGGCCAGAAATGGTGGTGGGAATGAGCGCAACGAAGAGCGCGATCAGCACCGGCACGGCAATCTCGCCCCCGGCATAAGCTGCGAAGGCAGGAAGGGTGCCGACGGCAATCAGGAAGATCAGCGTCAGGCCGGTCAGCAGCACGGTCAGTGCGATCTCGTTGGGCGTCTTCTGGCGGCTGGCGCCTTCGACCAGCGCGATCATGCGATCGAGAAAGCCGCTGCCGGGCTCTGCCGTGACCTTGATGTCGATCTGATCGGCGATGACCATGGTGCCCGCGGTCACCGCAGACCGGTCGCCTCCCGCCTCGCGGATGACTGGCGCGCTCTCCCCGGTGATCGCCGCCTCGTTGACCGAGGCAACCCCTGCAACGACCTCGCCGTCGGCCGGAATGAGCTGGCCCTGGATGACCCGCACCACATCACCCGTGTGGAGCTGTGTGGCGGCAATTTCAACAACCCTGCCATCCTGACCGATGCGGAACGCAACGAGCTGATCCTTTGTCGAACGCAGCGACTGTGCCTGGGCCTTGCCGCGTCCTTCTGCGAGCGCCTCGGCGAAATTGCCGAACAGCACCGTCAGCCACAGCCAGAAAACCAGCTGACCCTCGAACAGTGGATCGCCGCTCCCGATGGCCAGATTGCGCACCATCACCACGGTGGCGACGGCGGCCACCACCGCGGTCGTGAACATCACCGGGTTGCGCACCAGCGTGCGCGGGTCGAGCTTGACGAAGGAATCGCGCAGGGCCGGCATCACCAGCTTGCGCTCGAACAGCGATGCGCGCTCCATCAGAAGCGCTCCGGGGTCATCAGGACGACGACGAGATAGACCAGCAGGCCGATGGCGACGACGCCAGCCAGCGCAAGATCGAAGGACATATGAGCTCCTTGTTTGGCGGAGCGTTACGTGCGCCTTGGGCCTGTAAAAAAGCGCGGTGCAAAAGCCACGAGCGGCGTGAAAAACGCATGAAAATCGCGTTGATCACTCGGAATTAGATGCGGGTTTTACGAGGATTTCATGTCGCAAGGCGTTGATCCACATGGATGTTTCACACTGCCATGCGCCATCCGGCTGCCAGCAAGATGCTTCTTGCCCAGACGAGAATTGTCCCGCCGGACTCGTCAAAACTCGTGCCCTGGGACCGTCGAAAATGGCGGTCTCAGGGTGCCTTTTCGGCTCGCCAGTGATTGACCCTTCTGGCGGTGCATCTCTCTCATCTGGAGGTGAGGCTTCTGCGCTGGATCTGAACGTTATGCGTCAAGGACGGGCCCGGAAGCCGCTCGATCCATAAAGATGCCATATCGATTACCTCAGGGTAGCCATCCGTGCCTTGCGACAGAAACTCGAAGCCGATCCGGCCGCGCCGGTGCTGATCCTAAACGAACCGGCCGTGGGATACCGGCTCAGCTGGCCCCAAACTGCTTTGACGCCAACCCGATGCAGGCCGCACAAGATAGCGCCAGCCAGTATACCATGCCGGACGCGGCGGGTGCGGTAGGTGCGAAGGCTGCATTGATGGCTGCCTTTGGTCCCGAAGCCAGCGATTTCGTCGTCCCAGACGCACTGAGACGGCCTCTGCCTATCCTCCAATTCATGCAGCTTATAGAGGAAGCGGTGAGCTTAGATGTCATGGATCGGCTGAAGATGGAGATCGCGTCGCTTCCGGATATTCGGGAGGATATCCGGTTCGGATCGGTGTCACCGGCGCATGGAGATTCGACGGCACCTTTATCAGTGACGGTTACTTGCGGATGTTCGTAGTGAAGAGGAGCTGCTGAAGCGGGAATGGCGGGGTCTGCCAGAAGCTGCCGTTTGCTCGTGTGTGGGCGAACGACTTGAGCTGGGTCGGGAGGCGTCATTGCACAGCCCGTGCAGCCATAATCGGAGAAGATTGTCTGGTCTCGGCGAGCCCATCCATGTTTGCAATGCCGCAGATCTTGCGAAAAACTTGGACCCGCTCATGTCTGGAGCCGTGCCAGAGCAAACCCGATCAAGTTGGCGACCGCATGTGCGATCATTACCGATGGGAGATCGCGCCGCCACAGGTAAAGCCCTGTCAGGATCAAGGTCGCAAAGGCGACCGGCACCAGCTGTGCACTGCCCCAGGCAGCATGACTCGCAATGAATGTGGCCCCTGCCACGGCTGCCGCTAACCACCGCTTGCCCGTAAGCAGCGTCAGCCGCTCGATGGCGTAGCCGCGGTAGACGATTTCCTCAGTGATGCCGGCGACGATCGGCGTCGCAAGAAACAACCACAGCGGAACGTCGACGACCGCGCGGGTCGCTTCCATGTTCTGCGCAAGCCCGAGCGATGGAATGATTATGGCGAAGCTTATCATTAAGGTGGCAAGCAGCAGGATCGCTCCAGCTATGCCCCAGACGATGCTTCGCCAGGTCGGTCTGATCAGCCCGATGGACGCGAGTGACTTGCGCTCGATGCGCGTTACCCACCAGATCAGCAGTGCGGCCAGCCCGATCCACACGATTTCGCGGCCGATCCGTGGTCCGATTGCGGTATCGCCGAATATCCGTTGCGGGAGGCCCAGTTCCGGAACGCCGAACGCGATGAGGAGGCCGATGATTGCCAGCAACAGCGTCTTGCGCGATGTCGGAGCTACCCGCCCCTCAAGCTCTGGCAAGGATTGCCCGCGCAGCGCTTCTTGGCTCATATCGTCCTTTCGATGCCTAGCTGGTACAAAGCTGAATTGCCCTCAAGTGGCATCTGCTCTGCCATTGGCTGTTGTGATGCTCACCGTTCAATAACTTATTTAAAAGACAGAAGAAGACCGCCAACGCATACCGCAAGTCGGTCACCCCTGCCGCTGATCGACGAGGCTTTAAGTTTTGCCACCTATCTACGTCATTCTCACTGAGGGGTACTCGGACTGGGAAATCGCCGTGCAATGCGGGGTGGGTCCGTCATTTTACGAAGCGGACATCGGGTTCTTATTGACATCCGGCAGCGCGCTGATCTCCGCCGGCGGCCTGCAGATCGTCGATCCCGTGCCGCTTTCGCCCACGTGGAAAGCATGCTGGTGCTGTGCCGCCGCGACGAGTTCTACGACATTTGCAGCCGCTGGCTGGTAGCGACAGACTGATGATCATGCAGAATGATCGTCGTATCTTGTTCTGGCGTCGTCTCGATGTCCCGGGAATTGAGAGGATGACGCTGACAATAGCCAACGATCGCTAACAGCGGTTGCAACCACGATGAGCGTCGAAAATGGCGGATTCTGTGTCGATGACCGATGGGATCTGACGCCACAATGGTCTGTTCGCTCCTGCATCGTCAAAAAGGATGACGCAACCAGTCGAACCAGTCTATTGCTGGAGCGCGACGGCGTGGGATGGAAGGTCGACGGAAAAGCCCGCGCCGATCTCGACGGCGCGTTGGAACCTGATCTGTCAATCACCCCATTTTGCAACACCTTTCCTATACGAGCGATGATGGCGTCAGGCCAAGGTCAACAAAGCCTCGACACCAGTTTCATCGACGCAGGGTCCATGAAGGTGAGCCGTTCGCGTCAGAGCTACACGCGGCTGGAAAAAACACGCTTTCGCTATCTGGATCTTGGCTTCGCGCATGGTTTCCGAGCGGATTTGACAGTCGATCAAATGGGGCTCGTTACCATTTATGACGGACTCTTCGAACGGGTCGGAAATTATTGAACAACGGCAAATTACAGCATCTCGCGACAGTGAGCCGACGGTCATGGATCCACCTACGACCGACCCTCAGCAGGGCTATTGCAAAGTCCCGGCACCTACCAGGCAGCTTCGACGGGGGCCCTGCAGAATGCCGAAAATCTGAAACTGTTCCCCGAACGGTCACTTCTGCGGCTGCGCCGATTCAACACATTGGGTCCACAATCAATTCTTTGCGGACCTAAGACTGTAAGTCTCTCCATTGGCTCAGGATAAGCGCTGCGGTATCGGGCACGGTCATGGACGATGTGTCGATCCAATGACCCAGACGCGGTGTTTCGCGCAATGAAGCCCCGAGCGCGGCAGGCGTCCACGAGCCGCCATATGCCGTCTTCGGGCGCGAGGCATCGCGTTTTGCAATCTCGGCGATGCTGGGATTTAGAAGGACCACCAAAGGGGCAAAGCGGGCGAGCCGCGAAACGACAGCTTCGAGGTGCTGCCCAAGGATCACGTCTTGATAAACTACGTTGAAGCCTGCCGTCGCATAGGTCGCGCAGCTGTCGCAGGCAAGTCGATAGCGCAGTTCAAGCTGCACCAGAGCCTCGACTGACGGCTCGGGTGTCATCTCCGCCCGACCCGATACTATCATCTTCCGAAAAACGTCACCCCGCAGGTGAACAGATCGCGGCAATTTTTCAGCAACCGCCTGTGCGACGGTGGACTTGCCGGATGCCATCAGGCCTGTGATTACGACAACCTGCGACGACATGACTGACATCCCCATTTTTCAAGAGCTTGCCGCCCGGGAAGTGCGCGTGGCAAGAAGCGATCAATCGCTGTCCTTTGGATGATCCTCAGGCGTTTGGGATTTTTTCGTACCTCCGTTCCGCAGCGTGAACGCAATCGCAATAGCCATCCCGATGCCGATCCCCGCGATGATGTTGTCCATCACCAGTCCAATGGCAACGCCGATTGCGGTGCCCAAAGCGATAGAGATTCCGTTTAGATTCATGCCTATTTCCGTTGTCGTAGCGAGGCCGGCTTAATCAATCGGTGTATCGGGTTGCAGATCGGTAGCCGCCTTGCCGCTGCCGTCCATCAGCATCGGGAAGCTGTTGTGTTCATGCACGATGCGCCACTGGCCGTTTCGCCGTTCCAGACAAACCGTCGTCCGAAACCAGAATTCACTTTGACTGCTGTCTGTCCTGTTGCCGGACATGTGCAGCAGTCCGAATGCAAAAGCGGTATCACCTTCCGCTTTCACCACCAGATCGGTAATTTCAGTCGCTATTGCACCGTCCCAGGTGTCGAACCACTGCTGAGCCTGCGCCGGATCCTTCGCATCGGATGACGACTGCGCCAGTGGCGGCGCGAGATCGAACAAGATCACATCCTGGGCATAGTGCTCGATGCTCGCATCGGCTGCTTTCGCCGATATCGCTGCGCGCCTGTGATCGAGCATTCTTCTGATTTCGTCTTCTGCGGTCACCGGATTTTCCTCGGTTGTCTGTCTATTGGCCGTCAAGGAGGCCGACCGTGTTGCCTTCGGGCTCGACAAACTGGACGTAACGAAGTGTCTGGAAGCCTTCGACCTTCGACGGGTCGCTCACATCCACACCCTGCGCCCTCAGCCTCGCCAGTTCGACGTCGAGATTAGCCACTCGCAGCGTGACAGTTGTCCGTGGTCCCGAAGGATTGTCGAGAACCTGAAAGAGTATACTGTCGCTCAGCTTCCATTCGTGACAGCTCGGACTGGGTTCCCGATCCCATGGTCGGTTGAGAAGTAGGCTCCACCATTGCGATTGCGCCCCGAAGTCCTGGGCATTGACGCTGACGAAAACCGTATCAACGTTCATTTCGGCCACCTCTCTGCCCAGCATTGGTGCGCAAAAATGGCCCCTAACGGTTCAAATGCATTAACTTGGGATGGTGCCCGAAATCAGGCTCACGCTGGATCTGGCACCAGGTTGAACAACAATTTGGTCATGCCGCCGTGCCAACGCTCGCCGAACGGCTCTGGCGTCAGCCTCTCTCGACCAGGGTATCGATATAGTCCTGGAGCGATGTCGAGCCGTGAACGGGATCGCGCGGTTGATCGTAGTCGCCATCGGCCGCTATGGCTGTCATTCGTGCGTAGGAGTATGCAGCCTCGTCTGAAAATCCCATTGTTCTGTAGGCTTCTTCCCATTGATCGCGTGGCGTTACTGCCAAATCCACCTTGCGGCCCAATGCATTGGCAAAAGCATCTGCCACGTCTTGCGAGGAGTACTGCTCCGGACCCTCGACATAGACGGTTCCTGTTTGCTCTACCGGTGCCCTCAATAGATCGGCAGCGGCCTTCCCAAGATCGGCGGGGGCAACCATTGGCAGCTTCAGCGCCGCAGGAAACATCGTTGGGAGCGTGCCTTCGCGAGCGGACTTGCACATCGCGTCCCAGTTGCTGAAATAGTAGGCTGCGCGAAGAATGACGGTCGGTATACGCTGGTCGCGCAGACCTTCTTCCATCGCGAAGAGGGTATTGAGATCGCCCAGTTTCTCTCCCGGCTGAGCGCCATAGGTCGATTCAGCGACGATCTTCTTCAGACCGGAGCCTTTGATGGCTGCGAGCAGATGTCGCACCGTCTTCTTTTCCGTCTTGTCCGTGTCGGTATGCGGCTCGGCGGGAGGGTTGAGCAGGAACAGTCGCTTGCCCCTGCTGAAGACGTCACGCATTGCGTCGACATCGTAGAGATCGGCTATGGCGATTGCAGCACCATTCTTCTGCAGAGCGTCAGCATGGGCCGCATTGCGCGTAATGGCGATCACCTCGTGGCCGCGATCCAGCAGCGCTTCCACAACAGCTGAGCCGACATGGCCCGTTGCTCCTGAAACTATGAACATACGCAAGCGCTCCTTGGGCTAAACCCCTGGTAGGCGCATTGACTGACAATTCATGACAGGAGTGTTCATCGTTGCACTCCCGGCTCCAGCCTACGGTACTCAGTCAGCAAGGTTCGATGCGGCCTGTCGAAGCGTGTGGCCAACTCTTGCAAGCCCTTGATCCGGTCCAGGCGGAAATGCCTGAAGGCCTGTCTGCCATCACACCAGGCCGCGAGCATGGACCCGTCTTCGAAGAAACCGATAGCCACGGGCATGCCGATGCGGTGCGATTGATTTCCATCCTGGTCGATGTAATCGAAGGCGATCTTCCGCTCGCGACGGATCGTGTGACGCAGCATTCCTATAGTCTGTTCGATCGCGCCAAGCTCGGGCTGCACGACGAGCCCGCAGGCATCCATCGATCGTGCGATAGCGGAGGGCAAAATGGATGTGATCTTCGCCAGTGCCTGTTCTGCAGCGCTTGATAGATCTGCATCGCCCCTGCGGCTAGTATAGCGAAGACCGAAGACGATCGCATCGGCTTCGTCCTGCGTGAACATCAGTGGCGGCAGGAAGTGACCCTTATCGAGGACATAACCAACACCCGCTTCGCCCCGGATGACGGCTCCTCGATCGATAAGAATAAGAATATCGCGATAGATCGTGCGTTCCGAGACGTCGAACTGGTTGGCAATCGCCGCTGCGGTTACCGGAGTTCGCCGCGCACGCAACATTTGCATTATGGCTAAAAGACGTTCGGATCGCGTCATATCGCCTCTAAGCTAATCAGGTTGCCGACGCCTCAAAACAGTTTTTCATCAGGCGGTCATTCCGGGCAAATTTTAGATTTGGGAAGGCAAATACCGGGTGATGCTTCGATGATGACGCTTGCCGGATGCGATCAAGCGAGGGGCCAGGCAGCCACAGTTCGCCATTTAGCAATCCACCTATGTGCAGTCATCCACTTGACCATCTCGTGATCCCGAAAGCCGCATGGCGGCTTTCGGGGGAAGTGGACGTCATCGTTGACGATGGAGAACGACTGGGTCTGGGTCGAAATATGACACTCGATTCGCGAGCTTTCGGATACCAACATGGTGAAATGGCTCTCGGTAGCTGGTGGCAACTCGTCGGCAGACCGTCAAAACACCTCCGGTCTCGCATTGAACCTCGTGGGAGCGCAGCGGAAGAGGGACGAAAATGTGGGACCGGGTTGGCTGGGATGCCAAAAAGAGCGCGTTTGCGCCACATTTTCTAGTTGAATGGTGGAGCCGAGGGGAATCGAACCCCTGACCTCGTCATTGCGAACGACGCGCTCTCCCAACTGAGCTACGGCCCCAACGTCCCGGCGGTTTTTCTCCGGTGGGCGGGGCTATAATCGCTTGGCGCCCGCCTATCCAGAGGAAAAATCGCGCCGTCAGCTGCCGCTGGTGGTGGGCAGGATCGTCGGAAGCTTGGGCGGCTGACCGGCGGGCACCGCGCCGGGGGCGATCGTGGGACCGCCGGCAGGCTGGACCGTCTGCGTGGCCTGGCCCATCTGTGCGGCCTGCGCGGCGCGCATTTCGGGGCTGCCATAGAGCGCGATCCATTTCTGCAGATCGCTCTGATAGCTTTCATAGGACGCATAGAAGCGGTCGAACACGCCCTCGAGCGTGGGCAGCGCACGGACCGAGAACGCGACCAGATCCTTCGACGGCAGTGCGACGGCTTCCTGACCCAGGATCAGCGCGGCGTTGCAGAAATCGCTCTTGACCGGAGGGAAGGCGAAGAAATTGTAGACCTGCGTGTTCTCGGTATCGCGGATGCGGGCATAGCCGGTGCCATAGCGCTTGCGATAGGTTTCCTCGACGGTCTTGTTGATCCGGTCGAGCTCGCGCTTGTGGGTCTTGAGGAACAGGTTGTAATCGTCGGCGATCCGGAAATGCTCGGGATTCTGGCAGTTGAGCGCGGCGACATTGAACGCCGCGCGGAAATACCAGAGCTTCTCGTTGTCGTCGATGTCGCGCATCGGCGTGTCGCGCAGCCCGTCGGCGCGCAGGCCGGGAATGGCCATGGCCGTCACCGCGTTGGACGGTGGCGTCGGCATGCGCGGCGGCGCCACGGGGACCGGCGGCGGCGGCGGCGGCGCGACGGCCACCGGTGCGGGCTTGGCGCCGCCACAGGCCGCGACCAGAGTGGTAAGGCTGGCCGATGCGGCCAGCAGGATTGCACGGCTGGGGGCCATACGCGCCATGTTCAGTATCTCCCGGTGCCGCGCGCGGGGCCTTGGCTCTCTCGCACGCGTTCTCATGGGCATGGTTTATGCCCGCCAAGCGACGATCTCAACACCAAAACGGTGAACCGTTAAAGGCCGATCCGGCCAGGACGTCGGCTGGCCGGGACGAGGCGAGTCCTGCAGGCGATCAGCCGAGTAACGGTCATGCAACCAAAGAAAAGCCCGGCGGAGGGGAATCCGCCGGGCTGTCAGGGTTCCAGTGCTTTTCCGGACAGATCAATCGCGACTGCCCATGATGCTCAGCAGCGCCTGGAACATATTGATGAAATCGAGATACAGGTTGAGCGCGCCCATGATCACGACCTTGCCCATCATGTCGCTGCCCGCGACCTGCCAGTACAGGCTCTTGAGCTTCTGCGTATCATAGGCGGTCAGGCCCGCGAAGATGAGGACGGCGGCATAGCTGATCACCAGCCCCATGACCGACGACTTGAGGAAGATGTTGAGCACGCTCGCCACGATCAGGCCGACGACGCCCATGATCAGGAAGCTGCCCCAGCCGGTCAGGTCCTTCTTGGTGGTATAGCCCCACAGGCTCAGACCTGCGAAGGCCGCTGCGGTCGAGAAGAAGGCCAGCGCGATGCTCTCACCGGTATAGACCAGGAAGATCGTCGACATGCTGAGCCCCATCAGCGTCGCGAATCCCCAGAACATCGCCTGGAGCGCGGGCGTCGAGAAGCGGTTCATGCCGAAGCTCATCGCGATGATGATCACCAGCGGCGAGAAGATGATGACGTACTTGAGCAGGCCTGGTCCGAACATGATCTCCGCGGCCATGCCCGACTGGGCGAAGAGCAGCGCGACGATGCCGGTCAGCAGGATGCCGCTGGTCATGTAATTGTAGATGGACAGCATGTACTTGCGCAGGCCCTCGTCACGGGCCGCGCTGATACCGCCGGGCGCATTGATCGAACCGGCGCGCATGCGCTCCGCCGTGCGAGGATCAAAACGGTCAGCCATCGAAAAAGTCTCCTTTGCCCGGCATTGTTGCCGGATAGCCACAATATCGCCCCTGAGCGCGAAATTTTCAAGCGAAACCGGTTTTCCGTTCGTCGCGCCTTGCTACGATACAATCATTACCATGCGATTGTTCCTTTCCCTTGTGCCGCCCGGACCGGTCCGCGCGCTTCTGCGCGATCGGATGCAGGGGCTGGTCGCGGCGCGCTGGCAGAGCGATGCGCAGCTGCACGCGACGCTGCGCTTTATCGGCGAGACCGACCGGCATGGGGCAGAGGCGCTGCTGCTCGCGCTTGGCGCGGAACGCTTCACGCAGATCGAGGCGCGGCTCAACGGCTTTGGCTGGTTCGATCGCAGGGACCGGGTCGACCAGCTCTGGGCGGGGCTGGCGCCGCGCGATTCGCTGGCGGCGCTGCATGCGCGGCTCGACCGGTTGTGCGTGCGCGCAGGCTTCGCGCCCGAGGGCCGCAAGTTCGTGCCGCATGTCACGCTCGCGCGGTTCGCGCGCAGCACCGCGCCCGATCCCGCCGGCATCGCGCGGTGGATGGCCTCGCAGCCGCCGCTTCCGGGCGACCGATTCGGCTTTGACGAGCTGCTGCTGATGCAGAGCCATGTCGGCCATGACGGCAGCGTCTACGAGCCGATCGCCGCGTTCGCGATGCGCGGCTGACGCGTCAGGGCTGGAAGGCGGCGGCGATATCCGCGGTGACGCGCGCAGGCCTGCCGGTGGCCTTGTCGAGCATCGCCCAGGTCGAGATCGCGGTGACGATGTCGCGGCCGCTGGCATCGGCAAAGGCGGCATGGCGGGCAAAGCGCGCGCCCTTGGGGGTGCCGGGCACCCAGGTGCGCCCGATCGCGGTTTCGCCCAGGCCGATATTGCCGCGATAGTCGATCTCGTGCCGCACGATGACCCAGAAATAGGCGGCGACATGCGCCGGATCCGCCGCCGCATTCCAGTGCGCGACCGACAGCTCCTGCAGCCACTGCACCCAGACGGCATTGTTGACATGGCCGAGCTCGTCGATGTGCTGCGGCTCGGCGGTAAAGGGGAGAGAGAAGGTGGTCATGGGCGAGGCTCTAAGGCTCCCACCCCCGTTTGTCCCGGTCCTTCGTCTGGCTGGCGAGCCAGCCGCTCAGGATAAACTCAAGTCGAGGGACGTAATCCCGAACGGTTGTGCAAGGTCCCTCGACACGCTCGGGACAAACGGATGTGGGTTGGGAACAAAAAAGGCCCGACTGACGCCATGCCAGCCGGGCCTCTTGATCAATCCGCGTTGGTGTCGCTTTCCTTCTTGGCCGATCCGCGCGCCTTTTTGGGCTTGCCCGCCTTGGGCGGCGCGGGGACGATCTCGAAGGCCATGGCGCCGTCCTTCATATGGACGTTGACCTCGCCACCCTGGACCAGCTTGCCGAACAGCAGCTCTTCCGCCAGCGGCTGCTTGATCTTCTCCTGGATGAGCCGCGCCATCGGGCGGGCACCGTAGAGACGATCGTAACCGCGTTCGGACAGCCAGTCGCGCGCTTCCTGGTCGAGCCGGATGTGCACGTTCTGGTCGGCGAGCTGCAGTTCGAGCTGGAGGATGAACTTGTCGACCACGCGGGCGACAACCTCGGTTCCCAGATAGCCGAACGGCACGATCGCATCGAGACGGTTGCGGAATTCGGGGGTAAACATCTTCTTCACCGCCTCGTCCGACGCGTCCTCGCGGCTGACATCGCCAAAGCCGATGCCCTCGCGCGCCATGTCCGCCGCGCCCGCGTTCGTCGTCATGATCAGCACGACATTGCGGAAATCGACGGTCTTGCCGTGGTGGTCGGTCAGCTTGCCATTGTCCATCACCTGCAACAGGATGTTGAACAGGTCCGGATGCGCCTTCTCGATCTCGTCGAGCAGCAGCACGCAATGCGGCTGCTGGTCGATGGCATCGGTGAGCAGGCCACCCTGGTCATAGCCGACATAGCCCGGAGGCGCGCCGATCAGCCGGCTGACCGAGTGGCGTTCCATATATTCGGACATGTCGAAGCGCTGCAGCGGAATGCCCATGATATTGGCGAGCTGCCGCGCGACCTCGGTCTTGCCGACGCCGGTAGGGCCGGAGAACAGATAGTTGCCGATCGGCTTGTCTGGATCGCGCAGGCCTGCACGGCTCAGCTTGATCGCGCTCGACAGCACCTCGATCGCCTTGTTCTGGCCGAACACGACGCGCTTCAGGTCGCGGTCGAGATGCTCGAGCACCTTCTTGTCGTCCTTCGACACCGACTTGGGCGGGATGCGCGCCATCGTCGCGATCACGCTCTCGATCTCGCGCGCGGTGATGATCTTGCGCCGCTTGGCGGGCGGCACCAGCATCTGCATCGCGCCCACCTCGTCGATCACGTCGATCGCCTTGTCGGGCAGCTTGCGGTCGTTGATGTAGCGCGCCGAAAGCTCGACCGCGGTCTTGATCGCATCGGGGGTGTACTTGACCTTGTGGTGATCCTCGAACGCGGTGCGCAGACCCTTGAGGATCTTGATCGTGTCCTCGATCGTCGGCTCATTCACGTCGATCTTCTGGAACCGGCGCAGCAGCGCGCGATCCTTTTCGAAATGGTTGCGGAACTCCTTGTAGGTGGTCGATCCGATGCAGCGGATCGACCCGCTCGACAAGGCAGGCTTGAGCAGGTTCGACGCATCCATCGCGCCGCCCGACGTCGCACCGGCGCCGATCACGGTATGGATCTCGTCGATGAACAGCACCGCATGCGGCATCTTCTCGAGCTCCGAGACGACCTGCTTCAGCCGCTCCTCGAAATCGCCGCGATAGCGCGTGCCGGCGAGCAGCGCGCCCATGTCGAGCGAATAGATCACCGCCTTCTGCAGCACTTCGGGAACGTCGCCCTCGACGATCTTGCGCGCCAGGCCTTCGGCGATCGCCGTCTTGCCGACGCCGGGATCACCGACATAGAGCGGGTTGTTCTTCGAACGGCGGCACAGGATCTGGATCGTGCGGTCGACTTCCGGCCCGCGGCCGATCAGCGGATCGATCTTGCCGGCCTGCGCGCGCGCGTTGAGGTTGACCGTGAACTGGTCGAGCGCGCTGTCCTTCTTCTGCTTGGCGGCAGCGTCCTGCTTTTCCTCCTGCGGCTCCTCGGTCCCGCGCACGGTGCGCTGCTCGACCGGCTGGCCGCCCTTGCCGATGCCATGGCTGATATAGCTCACCGCATCGAGACGGCTCATGTCCTGCTGCTGCAGGAAATAGACGGCATAGCTCTCGCGCTCGGAGAACAATGCCACCAGCACGTTCGCACCGGTGACGACGTCCTTGCCCGAGGACTGGACGTGCAGGATCGCGCGCTGGACGACGCGCTGGAAGCCGGAGGTCGGCGCAGGGTCGGTCTTTTCGGCGACCTTGAGCGAATCCAGCTCGTTATCGAGATAATGGGTGACGGCATCGCCCAGTTCGCCCAGGTCCACGCCGCACGCCTGCATCACCTGCGCGGCATCGGCATCATCGATCAGCGCGAGCAGCAGATGTTCGAGCGTGGCATATTCATGACGCCGGTCGGCGGCATTGTGCAGCGCCTGGTGCAGCGTCTTTTCCAGCGATTCGGCAAAGGATGGCATATTGCGATACTCCGCAGCGGGCGAGATACCCGCCTTCTCATTCAGTCCGCCCGGAAAAAAGGGCCGGGCCCCTCATCGTCAAGCGCCTCTTTGCCATAGCCCCGCAGCCATTTCGGCTGTCCACTCCGGGACGCTCCACGTACACCAATATAGGACGCTGTTACGGCAAATCCAGCAGGCTCGAAGCCACTCGTCGCGAATAATCACAGCAAAAGCCGTGCCAGTTGAACGGCTGATCGTGCGGGGCGGATGCGTTGTCGGGCTCAAAGCCCCTAACGCGGCGATCAGCTCTTGCGAAACAGCGCTTCCGCGCTCAGCCGGTGCTGCGCGGCAAAGGCCTTGCGCGCCTCGCAGCGCGCAATCTCCGCCCGGCACAGCGCGATGCGCGCATCCAGTTCGTCCAGCGAATAGGCATCGATATCCTCGCTGCCCAGTTTGTGGGCAGCGTCCATACGCTGGCGCGACAGGCTTTCATCGGGCTCCATGGGACTTATTGTTGACCCCGGTGCCTTAGCTGTCAATATGGGCATTTACAGAAGTTGACGGGTTTGTCCGGCAACGGGGGGAGCACCAGGTCATGTCGATCCTGGAAATGACGAAAGTAATTCCAGCTACCATGCAGGCGGTTGATTATGCCGAGCCTGGCGGGCCGGAAGTACTGGTGGCGGGCGAGACACAAGTTCCGGTGCCAGGGCCAGGCGAGCTACTCGTGCGCGTCGCTGCCGCCGGGGTGAACCGGCCCGATGTCATCCAGCGCCAGGGCTTTTATCCGCCGCCGCCAGGGGCGCCGCACATTCCGGGACTGGAAATCGCCGGCACGGTTGTTGCCGCAGGTCCCGATACCGACGATGCGCTGATCGGCCAGCCGGTCTGCGCGCTGGTCGCGGGCGGCGGCTATGCCGAATACTGCCTTGCGCGCGCCGACCATTGCCTGGTGGTGCCGTCGGGCATCGCCATGGTCGAAGCCGCCGCGCTGCCCGAAACGCTGTTCACCGTGTGGCACAACCTGTTCCAGCGCGCCTATGCCCGCGACGGCGAAACGGTGCTGGTGCATGGCGGCACCAGCGGCATCGGCACGATGGCGATCATGCTGGGCAAGCTGTTCGATCTCAAGGTCATCGTCACCTGCGGCAGCGACGACAAGTGCGACGCCGCGCTCCGGATCGGCGCGGCGCATGCGATCAACTACAAGACGCACGATTTCGTCGAGGAGGTCCAGCGCCTGACCGACGGCAAGGGCGTCGAGATCGTGCTCGACATGGTGGGCGGCAGCTATTTGCCGCGCAACATGGCCTGCCTGGCCGATGATGGCCGCAATGTCACCATCGCGGTGCAGGGCGGCATGAAGGCCGAGATTTCGGTGCTCGAGATCATGCGCCGCCGCCTGACGCTGACCGGATCGACGCTGCGCCCGCGCTCGAACGCGTTCAAGGCGCTGCTCGCCGACGAGATCGCGCGCGAGGTCTGGCCGCTGGTCGCGACCGGCGAGCTGTCGCCCATCATCCACAGCCGCTATCCGCTGGCCGAGGCGGCCAGGGCGCACGCGCAGATGGAATCGGGCGATCTCATCGGCAAGATCGTGCTGGACGTCGGCGAATAGTCCACCGACTGTCATCAAGCCGTCATCGCTATACGATTCGAGTTGTCACATTAAACCGCCATTGGCGTGGTCCCGAGGATGCAGATATCCGCAAGGGAGCAAGCGCCACATGGCCCTCGACGAATTCAGCGACCCGATCGGCGCGATCCTGGCGGGCGCGGCGCATACCGGCCAGTTCACTGCGGACAGTCTTGCCGCCGACGACTTCGCCAACGTCACCGGCTTTCCCGGCGGCCAGCCCTATATCCCCGAGGCGCCGGTCGACAAGCGCCGCCGCTATCGCACGGTGTGGATCTCCGATGTGCATCTGGGCACGCGCGGCTGCAACGCGCAGATGCTCATCGACTTTCTCGACCATGTCGACAGCGACACCATGTATCTGGTCGGCGACATCATCGACGGCTGGCGACTGAAGAAGAAATTCTACTGGCCGCCTGCGCATAACGACATCGTCTGGCGCATCCTCAAGCGCGCCAAGCGCGGCACGCGGATCGTCTATATCCCCGGCAACCATGACGAGATGTTCCGCCAGTTCAGCGGGCTCAATTTCGGCGGCGTCGAGATCCGCCGCGCCGCATTCCACGAGACCGCCGATGGCAAGCGGCTGATGGTGCTCCACGGCGACGAGTTCGACACGATCATGCTCGCGCACCGCTGGCTCGCGTTCGTCGGCGACACGCTCTACCACCTGCTGATGAGCATGAACATCGGCGTCAACTGGGTGCGCCAGCGTTTCGGCCTGTCCTACTGGTCGCTGTCCAAGATGGCCAAGCACAAGGTCAAGAACGCGGTCGAGTTCATCTCGCGCTTCGAGGAGCTGGTCGCGCGCGCTGCCGCCGAGCGCGGCGTCGATGGCGTGGTCTGCGGGCATATCCACACCGCCGAGATCCGTCAGATCGGCGGGGTGGACTATTATAATGACGGCGACTGGGTCGAAGGCTGCACCGCGCTGGTCGAGCATTTCGACGGGCGCATGGAAGTGCTGCACTGGGCCGAGATCATGAAGGAACGCCAGGCGGCCGAGGCCGAGGCCCGCGCCCGGCAGGAACGCGAAGCGGTGGCGGCCTGAACCCTGGCCGCGCGACAGGGGAGACGGGCATGCCGGCCTGCATGAAGATCGCGGTCATCACCGATGCCTGGGCGCCGCAGGTCAATGGCGTGGTGCGCACGCTGACCGCCGTGACCGAGCGGCTGCGCACGCTGGGCCACGAACTGCTGGTCATCTCGCCCGACCAATATGCCTCGATCCCCTGCCCTTCCTATCCCGAGATCCGGCTCGCGCTGACCACGCGCTACGGCGTCGGTTCCCGGCTGAGCGACTTTGCGCCCGATGCGGTGCATATCGCCACCGAAGGGCCGCTGGGCATCGCCGCGCGGCGCTTCTGCCTCGATCACGGCTATCCCTTCACCACCGCCTATCACACTCAGTTTCCCGATTATCTGGCGCGGCGCACCGGGCTTCCCGCCGCGATGTTCTGGCCGTTCATCCGCTGGTTCCACGCGCCTGCCCAGGCGATCCTGGTGTCAACCGAAACGGTGCGGGCGCAGTTGCGCGGACAGGGGCTGGGCCAGGTGGTGCATTGGGGCCGCGGCGTCGATCTGGGCTGTTTCGGGCCTGACGCCCCCCGGCCCGCGCTCTATGCCGAGCTCGAAGGCCCGATCCAGCTCTATGTCGGGCGCGTCGCGGTCGAGAAGAATATCGAGGCCTTCCTGTCGAGCCGCCATCCCGGATCGAAGGTGGTGGTCGGCGATGGCCCCGCGCGCGAGGCGCTGGCCCGGGCGTACCCCCAAGCGCATTTCGTCGGCGCGCAATCGGGCGCGGCGCTGGCGGGCTATTATGCCGGCGCGGACGTGTTCGTCTTTCCCAGCCGCACCGACACGTTCGGGCTGGTGATGATCGAGGCGCTGGCCTGCGGCACCCCGGTTGCGGCCTATCCGGTCTCCGGCCCGCTCGACGTGCTGACGCCGGGCGCGGGCGCGATGGACGCCGATCTCGACACGGCGATCGCGGCCGCGCTCAGCCTTGACCGCGCCGATTGCCTGGCAGCGGGGCGCGCCTTCACCTGGGATGCCAGCACCCGCCAGTTCCTGAACGCGCTGGTGCCGATCAGCGCCCGCTTCGCGCTCGCCGCCTGAACGCCCGGCCGTCCGCGCGGCGATCGCGCGGCGACCGATTGGCGCGCCGGAAAGGACGCGCAGCCCCAAGACGCTTGCCCGCAGCGCAAGTTTCGCTTATGCCCGTGCCCAGCATTCGGCCACCCCGCGAGGGGTGGCCATATTTTTTGGAGAAACGCGCATGTCTGCCAACCCCCAGCCGCTGATGCCGCACGCGACCGCATCCTGGATGGTCGACAATACCGGCCTCAGCTTCGAACAGATTGCCGATTTCTGCGGCCTGCACATCCTGGAAGTCCAGGCGATGGCCGATGACCTCGCCAGCAGCAAATATACCGGCCGCGATCCGGTGCGCGCGGGCGAGCTGACCATGGCCGAGATCGAGAAGGGCCAGGCCGATCCCGACTATCGCCTCAAGATCATCGCCGGTCCCGCGCAGGTGCGCCGCACCAAGGGCCCGCGTTACACCCCGGTGTCCAAGCGCCAGGACAAGCCCGACGGCATCGCCTGGATCCTGCGCAACCATCCCGAAATCTCGGACGCGCAGATCGGCAAGCTGATCGGCACGACGCGCAACACCATCGCCGCGATCCGCGATCGCAGCCACTGGAACATCTCGAACATCCAGCCCAAGGACCCGGTGACGCTCGGCCTGTGCTCGCAGCGCGAGCTCGACGCGATCGTCGCCAAGGCCGCGAAGAAGGCCGGCATCACCGAACAGGCCCCGACCGACACGCGTCTGGGTGGCGACCGCGAGGCGCTGATCGAGGAACTGCGCGCCGAACGCGATGCCCAGCACCGCGCTGCCGAGGAAGCCGCGCGCGAGGCCGCGATCGAATCGTCGCTGCTCGGCGGCGATGAAACCGAAGACGGGCGCGACTGATGACAGAGGCGGCGGCCCCGGAAGATGTGGAAACGCGCTCGGGGCCGCCCGCTTATGATGCCTCGCTCGCCGACCATGGGCTCGAGCCCAAGGAATTCCGCGGGCTGACCTATCCGCTCGGCGATCATGCGCCGGGCTATGGCGAGTATTTCGCGATTGCGCCGGGGCTCGGATGGACCCGGCTGCCGGTTCCCGGATCGCTCGACCATATCAACATCTGGCTGCTCGACGATACCGACGAACAGGGCGATGGCGTCGCGATCGTCGATACCGGGCTGTACATGCCCGCCTCGACCGATGCGTGGAAGAAGCTGTTCGCCGAAGGGCTGCAGGGCCGACGCATCACCCGCGTGCTCGTCACCCATTTCCATCCCGATCATGTCGGGGCCGCCGGCTGGCTGTGCCGCCGCTTCGGCGTGCGGCTGTGGATGAACCGCACCGAATGGCTGATGGCGCGGATGCTCACCTCCGATGTGCGCGAACAGCCGCCTGAAGAGGCGATCGACCAGATGCGCCAGGCCGGCTGGGACGACAGGCGGCTCGACGAAATGCGGGCGCGCGGCTGGGGCAATTTTGCGCGGATGGTCGCGCCGCTTCCGATCGGCCATGTCCGGATGGAAGACGGCAGCGAGGTGCAGATCGGCGAGCGCCGCTGGACGGTGATGACCGGCGGCGGGCACACGCCCGAGCACGCGTGCCTGATCGACAAGCCGGGCCAGGTGGTGATCGCGGGCGACCAGATATTGCCGCGCATCACCAGCAATGTCTCGATCATGGCGAGCGAGCCGACCGCCGACCCCTTGCGCGAATGGCTCGACAGCATCGCGAAATTCCGCGCCGCACTGACCGGCGACGAGCTGATCCTGCCCGCGCACGGTTTCCCGTTCACCGGCGTGCACGCGCGGCTCGATGCGCTGGCCGAGGGGCATCACGACCGGCTCGATGCGCTCGAGGCGGCGCTCAAGGAGCAGGCGATGCGCGCGGTCGACACGTTCGGCATCCTGTTCGCGCGCAAGGTCGACGACAGCGTCTATGGCATCGCCACCGGCGAGGCGATGGCGCATCTGCGCTATCTCGAATATGCCGGGCGTGCGACCTGCGCCGTGCGCGATGGCGTCGCCTGGTATTCGGCCTGAATATCCTCAGCCCGAGCGATATTGCGCTTCGGCTTCGGCCATATAGTCGCGGGTGATCGGCAGCGCGTGGCGGCTGCGCGCGAACTGCACCTGATAGTTGCACATGCCGCCATGTTCGAACGCGGCGGTGGCACCGGCCAGATAGAAGGTCCACATGCGGAAAAAGCGGGCGTCGTAGAGCGCCTCGATCTCGGCCCGTTTCTCGACCGTGCGCTGGTACCAGAGCCTGAGCGTGTGCGCATAATGCAGTCGCAGCGTCTCGACATCGGTGGCGATCAGCCGCGAGGGCTCGCTCGCGCGCACGATCTCGCTCAGCGCCGGAATATAGCCGCCGGGGAAGATGTACTTGGTGGTGAAGGCATCGGTCGCGCCGGGCACGCCCATCCGCCCGATCGTATGCAGCAGCATCACCCCGTCCTGCGCAAGCAGCTTGCGGCACTGGCGGAAGAAGGTCTCGTATTGCGGCACGCCGACATGCTCGAACATGCCGACCGAGACGATGCGGTCGAAGCTGCCGTTGAGCGCGCGATAGTCGATCAGCTCGAACTTCACCCGGTCGGCGACGCCTGCCTCCTCGGCGCGGCGGCGCGCGACCTTGAGCTGCTCGTGCGACAGCGTGATGCCGAGCACGTCGACATCGGCGACACGGTTGAGATAGAGCGCCATGCCGCCCCAGCCGCAGCCGATATCGAGCACCCTCAAGCCCGGCCGCAACGCGAGCTTGGCGGCGATATGCGCCTTCTTGTCGTCCTGCGCCTGTTCGAGCGAGTTGCCGGGATCGGTGAAATAGGCGCAGCTATACTGCTTGTCGGCATCGAGGAAGAGATCGTAGAGACGGTCGTCGAGATCGTAATGGTGCGCGACATTGCGCTGCGACCGGCCCGCCGGGTTGATCTGGTCGATCCGCCCGCCAATCGCCTTGACCAGCTTGCGCAGCGGCCCCTTCGGCTTGAGCTCGCCGCCTTTGTCCCAGGGCGCGTTGGCGCGCACGAGCTGGATCAGCTGCATGATGTCGCCGCGCTCGATGATCAACCGGCCGTCCATATAGGCCTCGCCTGCCCCGAGGCGCGGGTGGAGCGCGATGAAGCTCGCCACATGCTTGTCGGCCAGCCGGATCGCGACATCGGGAAAGCCGGGCGCTGCCGTACCGAAGCTGCGGGTGCGACCCTGATGATCGGTGAGTTCGAGCGTGTGCCTTGGCGGATGATCCGGGCGAGAAAGCGATCGATCAGGCTCATGACAGTCTAGATGGTGTTGCGCGTGTCAGATACCAGCATACCATTCATATCCCGCCGCGTCCTCCCAGTAACCGCCGCCCCCGCCATAAGCGAGGCGATAGTCGGCGACCGCCTCTATACGGCGGACATATTTGGCGTGCTTGTAACCCAGATGGCGTTCGACGCGCAGCCTGAGCGGCGCACCATTGCCGATTGGCAGCAATTCGTCGTTGAGCGCCCAGGCCATCATGGTCTGCGGATGGCGCGCATCTTCCATATCGATGCTCTCGTAATAGGGTCCCGCACGCAGCGTATCGGCGCAGTGAAACACCAGATAGCGCGCGCTGTCCTTCACCTGCACCTTGTCGAGCAGATGCGCGAGGTTGACTCCGGTCCATTTGCCGATCGCGCTCCAGCCCTCGACACAGTCGTGCCGGGTGATCTGGGTCTGCTTCGGCATCGACCGGATCTGGCCCAGCGCGAAGCGCGTAGGCTTCTCCACCAGCCCGTCGATGGTCAGCGTCCAGTCCGTAAAGCCGGTCGCGGCCTGCTTGAGATAATCCGCATCGGTCGGCGCGCGCGTTCCGTTCGCGGGGACCGAGCGCCCGATATCGCGCGGCGAATATTCGCGCGCCAGCCGATCGCGCCCCTGGATCGCGCGCTGCAGCGCCATGTTGCCGGTTTCGGCCAGTCGCAGCGTGTCGCGCCAGCCCTGGTTGGCGTTGAGCGCGTCGCAGCCGCTGAGCAGCCCGCCCGAAGCGACCGCGAGCGAGCCGACCAGCGCGCGGCGCGTCACGATCAGGGGGCTCCTTGTCTCGCTCATCGCCGGTGCCCAATCGTCATGCCGCGCAGCGACGTCAGCGGCTTGTGCACGATCACCAGAGCGACGTGGAGCAGCATGAAGCCGATCAGCGACCAGGCGATGATGAAATGGATCGAGCGCGCGGTCTGGCGTCCGCCGAACATCATGCTCGGGAAATGCAGCGCGGCATCGGTGCCCGGCGACATGGCAAGACCCGTGATGATCATCAGCGGCAGCATCACGAAGATGACCGCGATATAGCTGAGCTTCTGCAACGGGTTATAGGCCTCGCCCGGCGCGGTGTGGAAATCGAACCTGGCATGGTCGACAATCGTCCGCCACAGCGCGCGCGGGTGCCATTCGGCCGCGCGCATCGCGATCATCGAGCGGATATGACCGTTCAACAGGCTGAAGGCCATGAAGAACAGCAGCCCGAAGGCGAAGAACCAGGCGAAGAAGAAATGCCAGTGCCGCCCATCGGCGAGGCTGTAATCGCTCGGGATCGTCGCCCAGCCGGGAAAGGCGCGGCTGCGCATCTGCCCCTCGCCGTCCTCGTACCGCCCGAGCAGCCCGGTGGTATCGATGCGCTGCCCCCCGATCTCCAGAAATCCGCGCGAGCCCTGCTGGCCGATGACCAGCCAGGCTGGCTCGTCGCGATTGCCATATTCGCCCCAGTACAGCCGGGGATGCGCGTTGAAGATCATGAGTCCGCTCATGAACAGCGCGATCAGCGACACCAGATTGACCCAGTGCCAGATCCGCGTGGTCAGCACATGGCTGTGATCGGGTTCGCTCACGGGCGGCGCGATATCGGGCGCGGCCTGGGGCGCCAGAGCGGGCTCGGCAGGGTCGAGAGCGGCGATCATGTCCGTCATTCGCAATCCATCGCCACAAGGTTACAGTGTCGAGGCGAATCCTCGCGCTCTTTTACGTCACGAAAGGCCGCCTGTCATGCCCGTCCCGGCTGAGGTCATCACCATCACCCCCGATCCGCTTGCACCCTATGCGATCTCGCCGGGCTGGAAGGCGGGCAGTCTGCTCTTCCTGTCGGGCCAGGCGGCGATCGACCAGGCCGGGCAGATTGTCGGGGCCGGCGATTTCGCCGCGCAGCTCGAGGCGACCTTCGCCAATATCGACCGCGTGCTCGCCGCCGGCGGCAGCGACCGCAGTCGCATCATCAAGGTGACGATCTATCTGACCGACATGGGAAATTTCCCGGCGATCGTCGAGGCGCGGCGTCGCTATTTCACGCCGCCCTGGCCCGCCGACACGATTGTCGAGGTGCGCGCGCTGGCACTCCCCGAGCTGATGGTCGAGATCGACGTGATTGCGCTGGCGGGCGAGAGCTGAGCCAGGTTCAGGCGAACTGATCGGCGAGCCGCAACAGATCGACCTTGCGCCGGATGCCGGTGCGTTCGAAGATCTGCGCCAGAAAGACGCGCGCGGTATTGCGGCTGATCGACATCAGCGCGGCCGCCTCTTCGAGCGCATCGACCCGTCGCAGCACATCGAGCAGCTCCGCCTGACGCCGGGTCAGGCCCAGCGCGCCCATGAACACCTTCACCGCGTCGAGCGCGTGTTTCATGTAGGTGACATGGACCTCGACGCTTCTGGGGCCGGAAGTTTGCGGCAAGGGCACCACCCGCGCCATCGTATCGGCCAGTCCGGTCTTCAGCGTCAGGTCCATGCCCTGCTGCGGAAAGGCATTCTGCATCATGGCCACCAGCGCCGACTGGAAATCGGGCAGGATGTCCGCCAGCACCCCGTCCTCGTCGAGCCGCGCGAGGCCCGTCAGCGGCAAGGTGAAGCGGATCATCGGCGCCCGATCGGGCGACGGCGACGAAATCTGCATGTCCTCGTCAACGACGATCGAGAAACAGTCGATATGCTGCAGCTGTCCCGGCAGATTGCTGCGCGCATCGGCCGCACCGGGCCTGCGCCGCAACGCCTGGTTGATCGCGTTGAACTTGTCGTAGAAGCGCTGATAGAACTGGACGATATCGGTATGGTCCGCACGGCCTTTCTGCCGGTGCACCGCCAGGCCGATGCGCGCATCGCCGACACAGGGCATGACCAGCATCGATGCCTCGGTGGGCGCGCTGGAGCTTTCCAGCCATTCCCAGAATTCCTCATGGTCGTCCGGATCATCGGGGCGGCGCAACTCCTCGTCGAAGATGACGCCGTGGCTGGCATAGCGCTGCGCATAGATGATGCGCGGGTCGATGCGATGATAGTGATCGGCATAGGCCTGGACCATCGTCGGGTCGAAACCGACCGTACCCAGCGATCGGACCATGCGGTTGTCGCCGAAGATCAGGTCCATCGACAGGCCATCCGCCGCGATCATCGGCGCCATCGCGGCCAGCGAATCGGACCAGGTGCAATGGCCCCTCGCTGCATCGGCAATCAACTCGTCCAGCCTGTCGAACCGGTTGGAAAGCACGATCATGGGTGCATCACGTCCCCATGCCCGATGATCGCGTGATGACATAATCCTCGCGCCCGTCGATCGAGACGGTGAGCCGGATGGTCCAGTCGTCCGATCCGCCGAAGCGGACATGGCTGAGCACGCGGCCCGCCTCGTCGATCGCGCCGAAGCTGCTGGTATTGACCGAATTGTTCGAACCGCCCGAGCGCGATTCGATGCGAAAATGCCCGGCGCAGCGGCAAGGCGCCGCGGCCATCACCCGGGCATCGACCAATGCGCCATCCCTGCTGACGACAAGCGTGATCGGCTGGTCCTGCGCCGTAGCGGTGTTCATCGCGTCAGCGCTCGCAGCAACAGGCGCAGCGGCGGCAAGGACCGATGCAGCGAGAAAGCGGGCGGGCCATCGGGCATCACCGCGGCGGAGGGGCATTGACGATGGCTCCCAGAATGGCATCGATCGCGTTGGTGGCATCGGCCGGAATATCGCTGGTCTCTTCTTCGGTGGACGGCGCCTGGCCGGTCTGGCCAGAGGTCACCACGGCCGCGATGGCGAGATCGCTGTTGCTGAGATCGGCGCTGCGCCCTGCACCCAGCCGCCGCGCGGCCGCATCGGGCGCATCGCCCGCCGGGCTGGTGGCGGCCTGCTGCGCGAGCAGCCGCTGTTCGGCGGAAAGCTGCGGCTGACGGCGGCCGGAAAATTCGCCGGCGCGCGTCTCGATCGGCCGGGCACAGATCGCGGGGCCGGCGCCCGGCTCCGCCTCGTCGCACACATCCTGGCCTTCCAGCCGCTGGGGGCCAAGCTGACCGCCGTCCTGGCCCGCCGAGCTCAGCTGGCGCGGCGGCACCGGATTGCCCGAAGGCGAGGAAAGCTGGAATCCGGACGCAAGCCCTGCACTGTCCGCCTGGCGGGTGCCGATCGATGGGACCGCCAGCGACCGGTCGGCGGACGAGGCCTGGTCGGTGTCGACGGCGGCGCTGCGATCGCGGGTTTCGGTCTCGTCCGCCTGCTCGGCGTCCTGCGCGTCCGATGCCGCGCCATCCTGGGCCGATGCACCGGGCAGCGCCTGCGTGGATGCGATCGCCGCGAGCACCAGCAGCCCCAGCATCGCGATGCGCACCATCTCGCCCCTGCTGGGCAGGCGCAGCGGAGGCAGCGAGCGTGGCGAGGGCGTTCTGGGCATGTCAGGTGCCCCCGTTGGACTGGGTGATCGACATGGCCTGGTTGCCGCTCTGGACGATCTGGAGGTCCGACAGGCCATTGCCGTTCTGCACCCAGCGCAGCTGGTTCGCGGTTCCGTTCTGCGTTGCGGTCATGGCGTTGTTGTCACCCAGCTGGACCAGTTCGGCACGATTGTCCGACCCGTTCTGTCCCAGTTGCATCTGGTTGCCCGACCCCTGTTGCGCAAGCATTGCGGTGTTGACACTACCGGCGCTCGCGGATTGATCAAGCAGGATCGCATTGGCTTCGCCCTGCTGCGCGACGACCGCGACATTGCCGCCGCCATCGCTGGAATTCTGTTTGGAAACAAAGGTGTTGAGCAAACCCGCCTGGTCGATTTCCAGATAGGCGGTGCCCGCGCCCTGTTGGGTCACCCGCGCGGTGCCGTTGTCGCCATCCTGGCTGATCCGGGCGAATTGCTGGCTGCCATTCTGGCTGATGCTGGCGGTGTTGTTGTCGCCGATCTGCGCGATATAGGCGCTGGTGCGCAGCGGCACCGGCCGCATCAGCGCGATCGGCTCGGATGGCGCGCCCGCGGTGCAGGTCCCCCCCGCTGCGCCGGCGCACGGATCGGCCGGAGCGGTCTGCGCATATACCGTCTGTGCCCCCAGAACCATCAATGCGGCGACGGTCAGCCTGGCAGAATATGTGCGCATGGAAACTCTCCTTCATTGCCCTTGGGGCAGCCCCGCATGGTGCGGAGCTGCCCCTCGGATCATCGGGTGTCAGTTGGGTGCACCCGCCGCACCCTGGGTCACGTTGGCAAGGTGCCCGGTGCCGCTCTGGTTGATGAACGAGTCGTTGAAGTCCGAGTTCTGCGTCACGTTGGCGACATGACCGCTTCCCGTCTGCGTGATGAACGATTCGTTGCCTTCACCCAGCTGGTTGACATTGGCCAGCTGACCCGTGCCGCCCTGCGAGATGGTCGAGCTGTTGTCCGAGCCTTCCTGCAGCACGTTGGCGTTGAGCGCCACGGCACCACCGTTGCCGGTCTGGTCGACAAGGCTGACATTGTTGCCATTGCCATCCTGCACGACAGTTGCCGACAGGCTGATGCCCTGCTGGTTGATCCGTGCGCTGTTCTCGTCCGAGACCTGGCGAATGGTGGCTTCGTTGTCGCGGCCGGTATCGCCACCCTGGATGATCTGGGCACCAAAAGCATAACCAACCGAGCCGGTGTTGCGGCCGCCGACCTGTTCGATCGTCGCGCTCTGGTTCTCACCGCGCTGGATCGTGCTGGCGGTGTTGTCGTTGCCGCTCTGGTTGATGGTCGCCGTCTGGTCTTCACCGAAGCCGGTGTCGAACAGGCCTGCCAGACCGCCCGCCCGGTCACGGCCCTGGTCGACATCGGCCGAGTTGCCGTCGCCGCCCTGGGTTACATTGGCCGTCTGGTTCTCACCGCGCTGCGCAATGTCCGCCGTGTTGTCGTTGCCCGACTGGATCAGCAGCGTGTTGTGATCGCGGCCAAGGCCGCCGCCCTGATCGACCGTCGCGGTGTTTTCGTCACCGGTCTGGCGCACATCGGCATCCTCGTTGAAGCCGCGCTGCGTGATCGTGGCGCTGTTCTCGAACCCGGCCTGACGGATCGACGCCGTGTGGTCGGTACTTGCATTGGCGCCCTGGTCGATCGAGGCAAAATTGTCGTTGCCTTCTTCCTGCTGCACGAACGCGTCGTGCAGGCCGCCAGCCTGACGGATGATGGCATCGTTGCCCGTGCTCAGCTGGACCACGCCGGCTGCGGCATTGCTGCCGACGCCGTTGCCTGCGCCACCCTGGATGATGTCCGAAAGGTTGTCGTCGCCCGACTGATCGACATTGGCGACGTTCGCGCCGACGCCGGTCTGGACCAGCTTCGACTCATTGTCGTCACCGCCCTGATCGACCAGCGCCTGGTTGAGGCCGCTGCTCTGGGTCACGGTCGATTCGTTGCGACTGCCGGTCTGCAGCACCGCAGCGCTGTTCAGGTTGCCGGACTGCACGACATCGGATTCGTTGTCGACGCCGCTCTGCTCGACATCGGCAATGTCCAGATCGCCGCTCTGCGACACGTCCGAATCGTTGCCCGTGCCCGACTGATCGACCGTGGCGGTCGAGAAGTCGTTGGTCTGCGAAACGAGCGAGGTGTTGGCATTGCCGGCCTGGGTCACGTTGGCGGTGTTGTTGTCATCGCTGCTGCCGGTGCCGTTGTCCTGCACGATCTCGGAACCGTTGCCGGTGCCGGTCTGGGTCAGGCTGGCATCGTTGCTGTTGCCGCCCTGGGTGATGGTGGAGGTACCATTGGTGCCGGTCTGCGACACGATCGCGCCGCCATTGGTGCCGGACTGGGTGACGAGCGAATCGTTCGACTGCGCCAGCGCCGGTGCGGCAAGGAGCGCCAGCGACGATGCGCCGGCAAGAAGAAGCTTTTTCATGATCTTTTATCCGTAAATCTGGAGAGGTGCTGGCGCTCCAAACGGAGCGCCAGCTTACCCTTGCCGCTTAGAGAACGCCGCCACCCTGGGTGACAGTGGCACTGTTGCCATTGCCGCTCTGGATGATGTCCGAGACGTTTCCGGTCGACGACTGGTTGACGGTGGCAGCGTTGTTGTTGCCGCTCTGGACGATGGTCGACGTGTTGTCGAAACCGCCCTGCGTGACGTCTGCCAGGTTGTTGTTGCCGCTCTGATCGATCGACGAATCCGCGAAGCTGGATCCGGCGCTCTGGGTGAGCGTCGCCTCGTTGTTGGCACCGTCCTGCTCGACAACCGACAGGCCATCATTGCCCAGCTGCTGGACATAGGCGGCATAAGGCGCAACCGTCGAGCCACCCGACTGGGTCACCGTGGAGGTGTTGCGCGCCCCGATCTGTTCGACAAACGCGCTGGTGGCAGCGCTCTGCGTCACGGTCGAGGTGTTGTTGGTGCCGTCCTGCGTGACATCGGCAATCGCATCGCTGCCCTGGAAGACATCCGACGCGTTGTCGTTGCCGGTCTGGTCCACGGTTGCATCCGAATCGTCACCGGTCTGCGACACGAACGAGTCGTTCGACGGGAAGCCGTTGGTCGGGACGTTTGCGGTCTGCGTGACGGTGGCGGTCGATGCGCCGCTCTGGCTGACGATCGACAGGTTGTCGCCCTGGCCCACGCCCGGACCACCATTGGCCGGATCGCCCGACTGGGTGACGGTGGCCTTGGCGCCACCGACGGTCTGGGTGACGGTCGAACGGTTGTAGACACCGGTCTGGGTCACATCCGCCTCGGAGGCTCCGCCCGACTGGTTGACGTTCGACAGGTTGAGCTCGCCGGTCTGGCTGACATTGGCATCCGCACCGTCGGCCGACTGCACCACGAACGAATCGTTGTTCGGCGGTGCCAGGTTGTAGCCGACTTCGGTCCCCGCCTGGGTCACGACCGCCTTGGCAGCGCCAGTCTGGTTCACATCCGAACGGTTCTCGCCACCCGACTGGGTGACCGTGGCATCGGCACCGGCACTCGCGGCCGATTGCGAGATGGTCGAGACGTTGGCATTGCCGGTCTGGGTCACCAGAGCGGTCGCCTCACCACCCGTCTGGGTGATCGTCGAGCGCAGGAAGGTACCGTCCTGATCGACCGTGGCATCACCATCGGTGCCGCCCTGGGCGACGTCGGATTCGTTGTTCGATCCGTTCTGCGTCACCGAAGCGATTCCGCCGGTACCGTTCTGCACGATATCCGAGATGTTGGTGAAATCGGGTCCGACCGAAGGCTGGCCGGTCTGCACCACCGTGGCCGACGCATTGGTCGTCTGGGTGATGTTCGACACGTTGTCGCCATAGCCGCCGCCCTGGGTAACGTCGGCCGTTGCACCGCCGCTGCCCGACTGGATGACGCTCGAGGTATTGAAGATGTTGGTCTGCGTCACCGATGCGGTGCTGTTGGCGGCATTCTGGTTGATGTCGGACAGGTTCAGCACACCGTCCTGATTGACGGTTGCCAGCGATCCGGCTGCGCCAGTGCCCTGTGCGACGGTCGAGACATTGTTGTCACGGCCAGCGAACGGGCCCGGATTGAACTGCGATCCGCCCTGGGTGACCGAAGCTTCGGCATCCG
Organism: Blastomonas sp. CACIA14H2; assembly: GCA_000503195.1. GTDB lineage: Bacteria > Pseudomonadota > Alphaproteobacteria > Sphingomonadales > Sphingomonadaceae > Blastomonas. The sequence goes on along the minus strand of AYSC01000013.1, from coordinate 3,555 downwards.
AATCCTGCGTGATCGTCGACAGGTTGTTGTCGCTGGTCTGCAGGTTGGTCGCCTTGGCACCCGATGCCGTCGAGCTCTGCACGATCGACGAATCGTTGCTGTCGCCGAGCTGGGTGATCGTGGCTTCGACCGGAACGGCGGCCTGGCTGATCGACGCCTCGTTGAAATCGCCGGTCTGGCTGATATCGGCCGTGGCGTTGGTGGTCGGAATTACCGGCAGGCTTGCCGGGTCGTTATCACCCGAACCATCGCCATCCTGACGGATGACGGTCCCGGTGTTGTTGTTGCCGGTCTGGGTGACGCTGGCATCGGCGAAATTGCCGTCCTGCGTGATCGAGGCGGTGTTGAAATCGCCGGTCTGGATGACATCGGCGACCTGGTCGTTGCCGGTCTGGCGGACGGTCGAGCTGTTGTTGTCACCCGTCTGCGAGACGCCGATATTGGTGTCCTGATTGGCGAGGTTGTTGTCGGGATCGCCGACATCGCCGTTGACGCCGGTCTGCTCGATCAGCGAGGTGTTGCCATCGCCGATCTGACGCACCGACGCTTCGCTGTTGCCGCCCGTCTGGGTGATGTCGGATTCGCTGCTGCCGTCCTGCGAAACGAAGACATTGGCTGCGCCGCCCGACTGGCTGACGCTGGAGTCGGCCGCGCCGCTGGTCTGGAACACGCTGGCGCGCTGGTTGTTGCCGGTCTGGGTGATCGTGCTGATGGCGCCATTGGTGGCTGCACCCTGGTTGACATAGGCCTGGCCCGTGCCGCCCGTCTGCGTGATCGTCGATCCGGTGCCGACGCCGCCGCCGGTGCCGTTCTGGATCACCGTGGCGGTGTTGCCGAGATCGGTGGAGGCATTGCCCTGGGTGATGGTCGAGCGCATGCCGGTGCCGCCCTGATCGACCGTGGCGCTCGAACGACCGCCCTGCTGCGTCACCTGGCTGAAGCCGTTGCTGCCGGTCTGCTCGACATCGGCGACGACGGTGCGGCCGGTGTTCGGGCCCGTGGTATAGGCCAGGCCGTTGCCGTTCTGATCGATGTCCGACGTGTTGTTCGAACCGGTCTGGTTGACCGTTGCCGCCGCTGCGGCACCCGTCTGATCGACCGTCGACGTGTTGGTCTGCGCCACCGCCGGCATGCCGATCATCAGCGCAAGCGCCGAGACCGAGGTGTAGATGGAGGTCTTCATGGTTGATAATCCTCTGTTCAAGGGTCATAACCATGCTGCTCCGGAAGCAGCATTGCCGCCGGGGTCAGCATGATTGTTTCACACGCACTCATTGTTGTCATGCTCACGCATCGGAGTTGCAGCTCCGGTGCGTGAGTTTTGTCAGGTCTTTATGTCAGTTCCGGATGCCGCCTGACCGGCTCCGGCTCTCGTCCGCGATCCTGGAGGGTTTGGACACCCCTTTCGGGGACCTGGCCGCTCCTGTCTTGCGCCTGCATCCACGCCGCTAGCTGTGATGCAGGACATAGCTGCTTAATTGGTCTCCGAGATTACCTCGCTTTTCTTCCCGTTCGTTTTCCTGTCCTTCACCTTCATCGGGGCAAGCTGGCGCGCCTTTTCCTCGGCGCGCTGGACCTGTCCCGGCGTGAATTTTCCATCGCGTTCCTGCTGATATTGCAACAGCTTGGCCATTCCGGCCTCGCGGTCCGCGAAATCCCAGAGGCGCAGTTCGACGCCTTCCATGACCAGCGCATAGACCGCCTTCTCGATCGCCTGCTGCAGCGCCAGCTGGTCGGGCTCGTTGGTGGTGAACCCGGCCTCGGCCTCGAGCAGCTCGCGGAACGCGACGAACTTGAACGCGCTCGCGCCAAAGGCCTGCGAGGCGATGGTCTTCGAGGCGGTGACCGTGGTGAGGACCTCGCCGGTGCGCACCGACACCGCGCGCAGATAGACCGTCACCGTGTCCTGGCGATATTCGGTGCGCCCGCCGATGCCCAGGAACGCCGCCCCGGCGCCGCCGGTCAGCGTGTTCGAATCATAGCCGATAATGCCGCCTTCGAGCAGCACCCCGGCGAACAGCAGCGCGGGCAGGGCATCGGGGTTGACCGCGCGCTCGCCCAGATAGCGTTCGCGCATCTCGCGGATGATCTGGCGCTCGTTGAGCAGGTTCTTGAGATTCTCGCGCTCGACGATCGTGAACCAGCTGCGATCGCCGACATCCTGCAGCGCCTTGACCAGCACCGAGGCGCCGCCCTGGCTGACCGCACGCGACAGCGTCTGGCCGGTGGCGCTGGGCTTGAACTGGCCGGTCTGGTCGGTGAAGCTGTACACCGCCACCGCCACCTGGCGCGAAGGCTTGGGAATGCCGCGCAGCAGCAGCTGGGTCTGCGTCGCGTTGGGCAGATAGGCATAGCTGGTGGTTTCGGGGATAAAGGCCTTGCCGCTGCCACCCACGGTGGTGCAGCCGCTCGCCATCAGCGCGATCGAAAGGGTTGCAAGCGTTGGAATGATCGGAAGACGCATGGCTCAGTCGACATCCACAAAGGTCGGCACGACGATCACGGTTTCTTCACCCGTATCGTCGTTGATGATCGTGATGGTCACTTCGGTCAGCGAACGGATGAATCTGACAGTCTGACCGCCAAAACTGATCGTGCCGCTTTCCTGGGGGTTGTCACCGAAAATCGCGGTAACAATCTGCGACGAGAGCGCGGACAGAAGGCGCGACTGGAGCTGGCGGGCGAAGATATCGGCCTGCGAGCTGCTCGAGCTGGAAGCGGGGTTGGTGAAATCATTCTGCGCATTGGCGATGCCAAGCAGATGATTGGAATTGAATGGGTTTCCGCCGAAACTCGGATTGACAGGCGTGTAGACGATGTCCTGCGCAACGGCCTTGCTACCCAGTGGAACGGCGATACCGACCACCCCCAGCCAGGCCACCATGACGGCGCTGACCGTGCGTCTGTACGAGTGCACAACGTATCTCCTGCAGCTCGCCCCCGGAAGCTTTGCGCTTCTCGAACGGCATAAAATCTTGCGACTCGATTTTCTGAACCGGACCTTAGGAGTGATTAACGGAGTGTAAAATAATGCAAAGCGATTATGGATTGGCGCCATTTTGGCGTCAATGTCGCAGCTTTGATAGCAGTTGCAATGGTTTGCCCCACGCGAAAGTCCGGATTTTCGGCGCTCTCGGCAGGCCTGGGCCGCGCGGTCGGGAATGGTTAAATGCGACGACACGAGCGCAAGGAATGCGCTGGATTTTACAATCTGTCCGGTTTCGAGACAGCGACGGGCACCAGGGTTAAGCTATTCGGCGCCAATCTTGTGGAAAAGTCGGCGTAAACTTGCACGTTAGCATTGCGGTGGAGGCACCCGATCATGCGCGGATGGTCAATTCCACCGCTCTTCGACAGCTTGGGGACGGACTCGTTTCGGCGTTGGCAAGTCACTTTTCGGCAGGATCCGGCCATGTAACCGGCTGGATCAGGCGTCTGCGCGATCGCCGTTGCACGCTATTTCGCCGGCCACGCTCGGTCCGAACGCGGCAAAGCCCCGAAAGCGGATGCTCCGGGGCTGGTCTGGTGTGATGGATCGATGCCAGGATGGCGATA
>AYSC01000012.1 GCA_000503195.1 Blastomonas sp. CACIA14H2 | reverse complement strand
GTCATTCCCGCGCACGCGGGAATCCCGCTTTGCCGCAGTCGCTGAACCAGGTAGCGGGGCCCCCGCCTGCGCGGGGGTGACGGCAAAACGTCGGGGATTTACTCCGCGATCGAGCCTTCGAGCTCCGGTTCGGCGGGCCTGGGCGCCGGTGGCGCGGGCCTGGGTGTCTCGGCAGGCCGAGCTTCCGCATCCACCGCCGCGGGTGCGGCAGGCCCAGCCACACCCGGAACCGGCGGCAGGTCCGAAGGATCGGCGAGCGGCGCGTCATTGGGCAGCAGCTCCAGATCGGGCAGCTCGTCGCTGATCGTGCCTTCGGGCGTGCTGCCCTGCGCGACGGCGGCCTTTTCGGTTGCTTGCTGGTCGCAACCGGCGAGCATCAACGCGGCGAGCGTTGCTCCGAGAACCACTGGCTTCAGCGTCATGTGTCACCCTTCCCTTTGTCACCGCTTTGGCACGCGCCGCCAAGCCCCGCAAGAAAAGCGTCGCGGTTCCGCGCGAGCGCGGCGTCGAGATCGGCCATCGTCGCCTCGATGCCCAGATCGGCGAGGCTGGTGACCGGATATTCGGCGATCCCGCACGGCACGATCCCGCCGAAATGCGCCAGATCGGGGTTCACGTTGACCGCAAAGCCGTGCATCGTCACCCAGCGGCGTACGCGCACGCCGATCGCGCCGATCTTCGCCTCCTGCCCCGCCCGGTTGTCGGTCCATATGCCGACGCGCCCCTCCGCCCGGCGCGCGGGCACGCCGAGATCGGCCAGCGCGGCGATCACCCAGCCTTCCACCGCATGCACGAAGCAGCGCACGTCCTTGCCACGCTGGCGCAGATCGAGCAGCACGTAACCGACGCGCTGGCCCGGCCCGTGATAGGTATAGCGACCGCCGCGCCCCGTATCGAAGACCGGAAACTGCTCGCTGAGCAGCTCGGCGGGGTCGGCGCTGGTACCCGCCGTGTAGAGCGGCGGGTGTTCGAGCAGCCAGAGCAGCTCGCCTGCTTCGCCGCGCTCGATCGCGCCATTGCGCGCCTCCATCTCCGCCAGAGCGTCCGGATAGGCCGTCAGCCCAGGCGATACCCGCCATTCGGGTGCGGGAATCGTGCGGATCGCGGTTTCGGTCAGTTCTGCTGTCATCGGTCCTGCCTGTCGGCGCGCGACGGATGGCGCGGCAAATGCCTTGCGCGGCGCCCGTGCGGCGTTTAGCGCAGGCCTTTAGTCGCTTTAGCCAGTGAGGCCAATCCCGCCATGACACGCAAGCTCGATCTTTCCGGCTGCTGGAACGACGTGATGCAGCTGTTCAGAGGCAATCGCGAACTCCTGCTGAGCGTGGCGGGCGTGTTCATCCTGCTGCCCAGCCTCGCATTCGCGATGTTCGTTCCGCGGCCGCAAAGCCCGCCCGATGCCGATCTCGCGACGATCTATGCCAATATGCAGGCTTTCTACGAGGCCAATTACGGGTGGATCATCCTGATCGGCCTGCTCAACGGCTTTGCCAGCATCGTCATGCTGCTGCTGATGCTCGACCGTCGCCGCCCCAACGTGCGCGAGGCGATGCGGCGCGGCCTGTCGATCATCCTGCCTTATTACGCCATGGGCGTGCTGAGCGGCGTATTGACCTTTCTCGGATCGCTCGCCTTCATCCTGCCCGGCATCTACATTTTCGTGAAGCTGATCGTTGCCGGACCCGTCATGGCGGCAGAGCGTGTGCATACGATCATCGCACCGATGCGGCGATCCTGGGCGCTGACCAAGGGCAATAGCGGGCGCATCCTGATTTTCGTGCTGGTCGTCGCGGTGACGGCATTCTTCGTTTATATCACCAGCGTGACGGTGTTCGGCATCGTCATCAGGCTGGCGCTGGAAGGCCCGATTGCCGAAACGCTGACCATGCTGATCGACGCCGTGGTCAGCATGCTGCTGTCGGTGCTGATGGTTTGCGTCTATGCCGGCATCTATCGCCAGCTGGCCGAGCCCGATGCTGATGAAATTGCGCGCGAATTTGCCTGACGCGCTGGAATTTCGGCTTTGCAGCCCTAAGTTTCGGGCATCACGAACAAAGGGGTCCTTCGACATGCGCGCATTTGCACTTTCGCTTTCCGCTCTTGCCCTCGCCACCGGCACTGCCGCGATGCTGACCGAAGCCCCTGCCGTCGCTGCGGACGCGGGCAAGATCGCGATCGGCGGCAAGGCCCCGATGTTCACCACTACCGGCGCCAAGGCAGGCAAGGCCTATAAGCTGAGCCTCGCCAACGAGCTGAAAAAGGGCCCGGTCGTCCTCTATTTCTTCCCCAAGGCGTTCACCAGCGGCTGCACTGCGGAGGCGCACGAATTCGCCACGCGCATGGCGGAGTTCAGGAAGGCGGGCGCAACCGTGATCGGCCTGTCGGCGGATGGTATCGACGAGCTCAAGAAATTCTCCACCGAAGCCTGTCAGAGCAAGTTCACCGTCGCGCAGGCCACGCCCGCGATGATCCAGGCCTATGGCGTGGGCCTCGCCGGTCGACCCAACATGACCGGGCGCACCAGCCTGGTCGTCGCGCCCAATGGCCGCGTCACCTTTGTCCATGACGACATGGACTATCGCGACCATGTCAAGCTGACGCTCGGCGCGGTCCAGTCCATGGCCAGGAAAAAGGGCTGATTTTCCTGCGTGACCGACGCAACGCCGCGCGCTAGCGTCGCTGCATGAGTTGGCAGGAAGAGATCGACGAGCTCGCCCGGCGCCGTGCGCTGGCCGAAAAGATGGGTGGGGAAGACAAGGTTGCGCGGCAACATGCGCGCGGCAAGATGGATGCGCGCGCGCGGATCGACGCGCTGCTCGATCCCGGCAGCTTTCGCGAGATCGGCAAGATCGCCGGGCGCGGCAGCTACGATGAGAACGGCGATCTGGTCGATCTTTCTCCTTCCAATTTCATTTTCGGTCGCGGCGATATCGACGGCCGCGCGATCGTCGCCAGCGCCGACGATTTCACCGTGCGCGGCGGGGCGGCCGATGCGGCTCTGCACCGCAAGTTTGTCCAGTGCGAGGCGATGGCGCACGAACTGCGCCTGCCGCTGGTGCGCATGATCGACGGCACCGGCGGAGGCGGATCGGTCAAGTCGCTCGAGACGATGGGCTACACCTATGTGCCGATGGTGCCCGGCTGGGAGCATATCGTCACCAATCTGGACACCGTTCCCGTTGTGGCGCTCGCGCTTGGCCCGACGGCGGGGCTCGGCGCGGCGCGCACGGTGGCGAGCCATTATTCGGTGATGGTCAAGGGCCTGTCGCAGCTGTTTGCCGCCGGCCCGGCGGTCGCTGCCGCGATCGGCGAGACGGTCGACAAGGAGCAGCTGGGCGGCACCGAGATTCATTGTCGCAACGGCGTGATCGACGAGGAGGTGGCAAGCGAGGCCGAAGCCTTTGCCGTCGCGCGGCGTTTCCTGAGCTATCTGCCCTCGTCGATCGACCGCCTGGCAGCGCGCACGCCCTGCACCGACCCGGTCGATCGCCGCGAGGAGGTGCTGCTCAGCGCGGTGCCTCGCGATCCGGGCCAGGTCTATGCGATGCGTCGGGTGTTGGCGCAGGTGTTCGATCACGGCAGCGTTTTCGAAATGGGCCGCCGCTGGGGCCGCGCTGTGATCACCGCCTTCGCGCGGCTGGACGGCTGGCCGGTCGCGGTGCTGGCGAGCGATCCCAGCTATCTGGGCGGTTCGTGGGAGGCCAGGACCAGCGAGAAGGCCGAGCGGTTCGTGAAGCTGGCGGACCAGTTCCGGCTACCGATCGTGCACCTGGTCGACAATCCGGGCTTCATGATCGGTGCCGATGCCGAGCGCGCGGGCACGATCCGCTATGGCGTCAAAGCGATGAACGCGATCTATCGCGCGCGGGTGCCGCTCGCCTCGGTCATCGTCCGCCGTGCCTATGGCATAGCGGGTTCGGCCATGTCCAACGCCGAGCGGTTCCAGTATCGCTTCGCCTGGCCCAGCGGCGACTGGGGATCGCTGCCGATCGAGGGCGGGGTCGAGGTCGCCTACAAGTCCGAGCTCGAGGCCAGCGCCGACCCACAGGCGCATCTCGCGGCGATCCGCGCGCGGCTCAACAAGGTCCGCAGCCCGTTCCGCAGCGCCGAGCATTTTTCTGTCGAGGATATCATTGATCCGCGCGACACGCGGCCGTTATTGTGCGAGTTCGCGGACTTGGCCTGGGCAAGGCTTTCGGCAGGTCGGGTATAGATGCGACGCGTTGCGATATGCTTAACGCCGCGAATGCCAGTTTCTTCAAGCCACCCTTAACGTCGGCCATGGCATCTTCAGCCTGAAAAACTATCAGGACCCCCGTGCCATGATCAACAATTCAGACCCGCCAGGCTCGCCGACGATGCGGACGGTCTATATCCGGCCGAACTATCAGGCGAACGATGTCGCGCCGCGCAACACCGACCCTGCCCCCAGCAGGCCGGCCAATGACGGCGTGATCAATCTGGTCAGCCGCCCCAATGCGCCCAGCGGTGCGATGGAAAGCCTCGCCAAGGCTGCAGCAGCGGCGGAATTGCCCAAATCGCTCGACGATTTCGCGCGCCAGGTCGCCAAGACGATGCTGGGCGATCCCGAACAGGCTATGCGGACGCTGCGCCCGCCGACGGCCGAACAGGTGACCGGCCTGATCGGCGCAGCCTGACGCGGCCGCCTCCTCAGCTGTTCTTGTTCGCGCGCCTTCGGCCGAAACGCATGCCGCGTTCCAGCCGGGCGCGCAATTGCGTGTAATAGGCTTCCAGAAACGCGCGCTCGTCGCCGATCGGCGGGGGCCAGCCGATCTTGCCGCAAATCGTTGCCGCGACGGTTTCCATCGCCTCGGGATTGGCCGTCCGCAGCACCTGTTCCAGCGTCTGCAGTTCGTACTCGCCATAGACCGACAGCTCGGCCTCGCCGAAACGATAGCGATCGTCGGCCAGACCGGCGACCTGCTCGCGCTGCGCCGTTCCGTCCGCCACCAGCCCCGCCAGTACCGCCTTGGGGGCCTGCACCACCCAGGTTCCGGCAATCAGGTCGCCGCAGCGCAACCGATCCTTGTTGAGCAGCGGGAACAGCGCGAAACTGCCGACCCAGGCCAGGCCCGCCCAGGCTGCGAACTCGCTGAGCGATCCCTGCAGCCCGCTCGACGTCATGAACATCACCGGCAGGAACAGCTCGATATCGCGCAGCAGGTTGCGCGCGATCACGGCTTCCGCGGTCAATCGCCCGCCATCACGCGCCGCAACGCGGATGCCGACCGCGCGCTTTCCCCAGGTGGCGGCGCGCTGGCCCAGCTCGAAATAGAGGAAATAGGCGTTGCGCGCGAGGAACGTGCCGATGATGAACAGCACCGCGAGAAAGCCCAGCACGCTTTCGGGAAGCGCGGGCATATCGGCCCATTCGAACGTCCATACGATCAGCAACATTGCCAGGACGAAAGCGATATACATGCCCAACAGCGCGCCGAGATCGATGAACAGCGCCGCCGCGCGCGCGCTGGCCGGGGCGACATGGACATCGAGCGCGACGCCTTCGGGCGTCACCAGGATGCGCTGCAGCCTCGCGTCCCTGCCCCGCGTCCGGCCCAGATCGGCAGCGCGCGCCATCAAGCCTGCCTCGGCCGGAACGCGAAGAAATAGGCCAGCCACAGCGCCAGGATACCATAGCCGATGCCATAGCGGATCGCCGTCGACTGGATCAGCTGGCGGCCGAAGCCTTCGAGCAGCCCTGCACAGATCAGCATGACGACGACGCCCGCCATCACCTGAGCCGCCGTCCGCCCCGCCTGCCCGAGAGCGACGAGATGGCTGCGCTGTCCGGGAAAGGCCAGCGCGCGGCCGATATGCAGGCCCGCTCCCCCGGCGAGCAGGATCGCGAGCAATTCAGTGGTCCCATGGATCGACAGCCAGCCGATGAATTCGACCGTGAGCCCGCGCGAGGCGAACAGCCAGAGCATCGCGCCCAGGCCCACCATGTTGTAGACGAGCAGCAGGATCGACGGCACGCCGAAGGCAAAGCCCAGTGCAAAGGCCATGATCGCAACCTGCGCGTTGTTGCTGAACAGATAGGCGGCGAACACCCCCAGGCCATCGCCATCGGTCTCGCCGAACAAAGTGTTGAGCAACGCCTCGCGCGAGGCGCCGGGCACGCGGACATCGCTGAACTGCGACGGAACCAGACGGAAATACCAGTCGGTATCGCCATCGACCAGCCAGAAGCCGAGCACCGCGCCCGCGACCATCGCCGCCAGCGCGACCAGCAGATCGAGCCAGATGCTGCGCACCGCACGGCTCAACCCGCCGCCGAAGAAGCTGCGGCACCATCCGCCGAAGCTGGTGCGCGTGCCATAGACCATGAAATAGGCGCGCAGCGTCAGCGATTCGAGATAGGCGATCAGCCCGGCATCGAGCGAGCTTTCGCGCGCGATCGACAGGCTTGAGAGAAGGTTCCGGTACAGCACCGGCAGCGCCATGACATCGTCGTCGGACAGCTTGCGAAGCTTGCCCTTTTCCATCGCGGTGACCATCGCATCGAGCCGCTGCCAGTCGCCCTCGCGCTCCAGCCGGAAGCGGTCGCTGCGCAGCACCGCAGCGGCGACCGCCTGCTCGCCTGGGGAGTGCAATGCCGGCTCGCTCACAGCTGCCCCCGACGCTTGATCTTGAGATAGGCGTTCATCAGCCGCGTGCCGATCTCGTCGTGCCGGCCCTCGATCACCTCGATGCCCATGTGCCGCAGCCGCGTGATGACCAGCCGCCGCTGCGCGAGCAGGCTGGCGGCGGCGACACTCTGCGCAACCTTCTCGCTGTTCGCGGGTGGCTGGTCGACGATCGACAGCAATTCCTCATCCTCCATCGCGACGAACAGCAGCAGGTGCCGGTCGATCAGCCGTCCGACCGATTCGAGCATCAGCTCGGCGCTGGTCGGATCGGTGAAGTCGGTGAACACCACGATCAGCGAGCGCCGCTGCAACTGCGCGGCCAGGGTCGAGAGCGCCAGCGTATAGTTGCTCTCCTCGAAGCGGTAATCGATCCCCGCCGCCTCGGCCTGGAGCCGGAAGAAATTGCGGCTGCCCGAGACGAAGGGCGTCGCGCGCTCGGGCCGGGCAGCGAAGGAGAACAGCCGCACCTGATCGCCTGCTTTCAACGCGACATAGCTGGTCAGCAGCGCGGCCGAGACCGCGCGGTCGATGCGCGGCAGGCCGGCGACCGGCTCGCACATGTCAGATCCGCTATCGAGCGCGAAGACGATCTGGTTGTTGCGCTCGGTATCATATTCGCGCGCGAGCAGCTTCGAATGGCGCGCGGAGCTTTTCCAGTCGATCGTGCGCCGGTCGAAACCGGGCTGATATTCGACCAGCGCCTCGAACTCGCTGCCCTCGCCGCGGATCTGGCGTGCGAGGATGCCGTAGATCGCCTCCTTGATGAAAACTTGCAAAGCGGGTGCGCGCACCGCTGCTATGTCGGGCAGGATGGCGATGCTCTCTGCGCTCTCACGCTCGTCCTGCCGCCAGCCCAGGCCCAGCGGCCCCTGCCAGCGGAGCCACAGCCGCTCGATCTCCAGCGCCCCTCGGCGCACCGGCGACAGCACGACCGTGCCGCGCAGCGTTGCCTCCGGCCCCGCTCTCAGCAAAGTTGCAAAGCCCCTGCCCCCCGGCATGATGCGGTTCGTCACCGCCAGGCTCGCCTCGGCGCGCGCGATCGGCACCTCCGCCGCCAGCTCGGCCTCGACCAGGATGCGCACCTCGCTTCCCAGTTCGCTGCTCGCCGGCGTGATCAGTTCGACATGGCGCGCCTTGCCCGCGATCAGCGCATCGAGCAGCGCGAGCAGCAGTACCGCGCCCGACCAGGCGGGGCCGAGCGGCCAGAGCGCGGGCGCGAACGCCGCCAGCCCGATCGCCAGCGGCGCCCCGCCCGCGATCAGCAGGCCCGCGCGCAGGGTGGGATAGGCTCCGATCAACGCGGCGCCTCGGTCCGTTCAACCAGATCGGCGACGATCGTCTCGACCCGGCGGCCCTCGATCTCGGCGGCGGGCGACAGCAGGGTGCGATGGCGCAGCACCGACGCGGCAAGCTGCTTGACGTCATCGGGGATCACATAGTCGCGCCCCTGCAGCGCCGCGCGTGCGCGCGCGGCATTGGCGAGCATGATTGCGGCGCGCGGGGAAGCTCCGCTCTCGAAATCGGCGGTCTCTCGCGTCGCACGGACGAGCCGCACGATATAGGCGACCACCTCGTCGACCAGCTTGACCTCGTTCACCGCCGCGCGCGCCGCGCTCAGCTCGTCGGGGGTGACCTGCGGCTGGATCGCGAAGGCCGCGGGCCGCTGGACACCGCTGCGCTTGCCATATTCGGCGACGATGCGGGCCTCTTCGTCCGCATCGGGATAGCCGACCAGCAGCTTGAACAGGAAGCGGTCAAGCTGCGCCTCGGGCAGCGGGTACACCCCCTGCTGCTCGATCGGGTTCTGCGTCGCCACCACCATGAAATGCGAGGACAGCGCATGACGCGTGCCATCGAGCGTGACGCTGCGTTCCTGCATCGCCTCGAGCAGCGCCGCCTGGGTCTTGGGCGGGGTGCGGTTGATCTCGTCGGCGAGCAGCAGATCGGTGAAGATCGGCCCGCGCGTCAGCGTGAACTGGCTGGTCTGGAAGTTGAACAGGTTGGAACCGATGATATCGCCCGGCATCAGGTCCGGCGTGAACTGGATCCGCCCATAATCGAGCGAGAGGCACGCGGCAAAGCACTGCGCCATGAAGGTCTTGGCGGTGCCCGGCGGACCTTCGAGCAGCACATGGCCGTTTGAGAACAGCGCGATCAGCAGATGGTCGATGATCGCGTCCTGCCCGATGATCGCCTTGCCCATTTCGGCGCGGATGCGGTCCCCCAATGCGTTGATATCGGCCAAGTTCATCCCATCCGTTCCTTTTTCCATCCATGAAGCGCGCGCGCAGCCGCCGCGATGGCGGGCCGGTCGCGCGCGCTGCGCATGTCGTTCAGCAAGGTCTCATAGCTGCGCCCGCTCTCATCGGCGGGCACCAAAGCCAGACGCGCGTCGACCTCATCGACCGGTAGCGACGGCGACAGGCCCAGCGCGCGCGCCGCGCGGTCGCGCAGCAGATCCGCATAGGCGGGCCCGATCAGATGCTCGCGCCCCAGCCGACGCACCAGCCCCGCACTGCCCCGCACCAGCGCCGTCTTGCCGAAGCCGAACGGCCGCTCCTCGGAAAGCGGCGGGCCGAAGCGGAAGAACGCCATCCAGGCAAAGGCGATCGCCGCCAGCGCCAGGCTCGCCACCGCGCCGACAAAGGGCGGGCGGAACGCGACCGACAGCAGGTTCTCCGAGGCGCCGAGCCCGTTCTGGGTGAGGTCGAACACCACGCCCTCGCCGCCGCCCGACCAGGCCGAATCGACGATCTGCAGCGCCTGTTCGGCCGTGTTGCGATTGGCGAGGCCGAGATTGTTCATGAGATCGGCATCGGCGACGATGACCACCGGATAGCGGCCCTGCTGGATGCCTGGCGCTTGCGGCGCTTCATCGGGCGCGTCGGGATCGAGCGAGGGATACCAGCCGCCATCGTCGATCAGCGCCACGCGCGCCGCGCCGGTCGCCTCGTCGGCAAGCACGGTCTTCAGCTTGTCGCCGCTGATCGTCACGCGCGATTTCAGCGCCTGCTTGAGCATGGCATCCTTCTGAGCCGCCGTATCGGGCTGAAGGAACAGCATCGAAGCAAGCCGACTATCGACGCCCTCGATCCGCGTCTTGGCGGTCACCAGCCGCGCAAGCACCTGCGGCGCCTGGAGCGCGATGAAGGGCGAATCGAGCTCGACCCAGCCCTGCTCCAGCCCCTGGAGCGGCGTCACCTGCCATTTGGGCAGGATGATGATCGTCGGCCCGACGAACGCACGCTGTTCGACCAGTGCCTGCAATTCTTCCGGGTCACTGCCCAGTTGCGGCGTGACGATCAGCAGGTCCTGCTGCTGCAGCGCTGCCGGATTGCGGGCAAAGCGGATCTCGGTCCCCGTCTTTTCGAGCAATCCCGCCAGCGCCGAATAGCCGACCAGGCTCGACGATGCGCCATGCGCCTGACCATTATTGCCCGATTTGAGCGCACCGCCCGCGCCCAGCGCGTAGAGCAGCGCGACGAACGCGGCAAAGCCGATGGCAAACATCAGCAGCACCGCGCCGCGTGCAAAGGGGTTGGCGCTGCCTTCTGCCGCCATCTCAGCCGCCATCCAGCGCGAAGGCGCGATAGGCCTCGCGCGAACTGTCCCAGGCGCTGCGATCGAGCGGACGCCGCGCGAAGAAGCTCGCCTCGACATGGCTCGCGATCACCCCGAACGCCTGGCGCGCGCGCTGCGACAGCGCATCGAACGCGCCGATCTCGCGCGTGGTGGTCGAAGGGCGCAGCAGGTCGGGGCGCTTCTCGGCGATATCCTCGATCGAACGGTAGAGCAGCAGATGCGCAGCCTCGTCGAAGCGGCCTTGTGCGGCCAGCCGGTCGGCCTCTTCGAGCAGCGCGCGCGCCTTTTCGCGATCGGGTATCCAGTGTTCGCGGGGCTCGCTGCGCCGCTCGCGCCAGTCGGCAAGATAGGGGGCAAGGATCACCCAGAGCATCACCAGCACACCCGCGAGCAACGCCACGAGCAGCAGCTTTTCCAGCCAGGGCCAGATCGATTCCAGCATCTCTGCCAGCGGGCGCAAGGTCTCGCCAAGCCAGCGCTGGACATCCTTCCACCAGCCGGGTGGCGGGTCGGGAGCCTTCGCGAATTGCGGCACGAACTGGATGCCGCCATCGCCGCGCACCTGCTCATAGGCCGCATCGAAACCCTCGCGGCGGGGTGCAGTAAGGACAGGGCCAGCGGTCACGCCGGTTTGATCGCAGAAGCCGAGGGGCTGAGCAAGATGAATTCAGGGCGGTACGGGCTATGGACCTTGGCACCGGGGCTGTTACGGTGGGTTTCACTTGACCGGGAATCGGTCGAGGACAAAACGTCCAGAAACGGAACCGGGGCAGATGGCGGGTACCGCAGAGAAGATCAGTATCGCCAATATCATCACCAATGCTTTTGGTTTGCTGGGCCGGCATGCGGTGGTCTTCTTCGGTTTTCCGCTCCTTCTGTTCGGCGCGCCAAGTCTGGCGATTACCTCGCTCTTCGGTCTTGAGGCCGACTTCGGCAACTTGGACGGTCCGTCGTCCGCCTATGCCATCGTGTTCGGCTATGCGCTGGCAATGGCCGCCGTCTACGTGTTCCTGCAAGGTCTGTTGATGCTTGTCGCCGTGCAGGATCTTGCCAGGCAGCCAAATTCGCTGGCAAATTGCATAACTCAGGCTGTTCGCAACTTGCCTGGATTGTTGGGCTTGGGCCTGGTCATCATTGCAACCTTCATTCTGATTGCTGCCGTGATGACCCTGCCGGTATTCGGCTTCAGCTTGCAAATCCTCAGCGTCCAGAGCCTCGATGGTGCACCGTCGATGATCGTCACCACGCTCGCGATCATACTGATCGGCATCATCGTGTTCGTATATCTGTCCTTGATGTGGATGGTCGCCATTCCCGCCAAGGTGGTTGAGCCGATCGGGGTGTTCGCGGCGCTCGGTCGCAGCCGCAGGCTCACCGCCGGTTCGCGGCGGCGGCTGCTGCTGGTCGGCGTCATTCTCTTCTTCTTCAACGTCGCGGTGTCGCTGCCGCTGGGGCTGATCGCCCAGTTCGGACCGGTCGTCGAGATGCTTGCCAACGTGCTCGGCAGCGCGATCAACATCGCCTTCGCTTCGGCCCTGGTGGCCTCGGCCTATATCGAGCTGCGCGCGGTGAAGGAGGGTGCGAGCACCGACGAGCTCGCCGACGTGTTCGCCTGAGCTGCCGGCGCGCCAGCTAATCCCGGCGCGCCGCTGGCCCGATCAGCCGAACAGCCCGGCCAGGTCCTTCTTCAATATCTTGCCATTGGCGTTGCGCGGCAGCGTCTCCTTGCAGAACACGATCCGCACCGGCACCTTGAACGCGGCGAGACGCTCGCGCACCCAGGCCTGGAGCTCCGCCTCGGTCGCCTCGGCACCGGGGGCAAGATGCACCACCGCCGCCGGTTCCTCGCCGAGCGTGCGGTGCGGCAGGCCGATCAGCGCCGCGTCTGTCACGGCAGGGTGATCGTAGAGCACGTTCTCGACCTCGGACGAGTAGATATTCTCGCCGCCCCGGATGATCATGTCCTTGGCGCGATCGACGATGTAGCAGAAGCCCTCCTCGTCGAGCCGCGCGAGGTCACCGGTGCGCACCCAGCCATCGACGAAGGTCGCCGCCGTCGCCTCGGGCTTGTTCCAGTAGCCCTTCACGATCTGCGGACCGCGCGCCCAGAGTTCGCCCACCTGCCCCACCGGCAGTTCGGTCTGTCCATCGGCATCCATGATCTTGAGGTCGCACACCGGTACGGCGGGGCCGCAGCTGTCGGGACGGTTGAGATAGTCCTCCGCCGAATGGCTGGTCACCGTCGCCATCGTCTCGGTCATCCCCCAGCCATTGCCGGGCAGCGCGCCGAACACCTCGCGGATCTTGCGCACCAGTTCGGGCGCGGACGGCGCACCGCCATAGGAAATCGCCTTGAGCGAGCTGAGGTCGTACTTGTCGCGGTCGGGATGCTCGATCAGCTGCCAGGCGATGGTCGGCACGCCGCCGGTCGCCGTCACCTTCTCGCGCTCGATGATCTCCAGCGCGCGCGTCGCATCCCATTTGTGCATGAACACCAGGGTCGATCCGCCGAACATCACTCCGGTCATGCCCGCACTGCACGCGGTGACGTGGAACAGCGGGATGACGGTCAGCAGCACCGCAGGCTCGGGCGCGGGCGGTGCCTCGCCCCGGCGCAAGGCGGATCGCACCCCGGCATAGGCAGTGGTGAGGATATTGGTCGTCATGTTGCGATGACTGCCCAGCGCGCCCTTGGGATTGCCGGTGGTGCCCGATGTGTAGAAGATCGTCGCCGCATCATCGGGCGCGATGTCGACCGCCGGAAGCTCGGCCGGGGCCAGCTCGGCATAGGCAGGCGGGGCGCCGATCACATCTTCCAGCGCCCGCGCCCGATCCGGTAGCTCACCCCGGCTGCGGCCGATCAGCATCGCCTCGAGCGCGTCCAGTTCGCCGAGATGCGGGGCGATGCGATCGAGCCGCTCGGCATCGGCGATCAGCAGCTTCGCGCCCGAGTCCTTGAGGCCGTATGCCAGCTCCTGCCCGGTCCACCAGGCGTTCAGCGGTACCGCGATCGCGCCGATGCTGACGATCGCGAAAAAGGCGACCGGCCATTCAGGCAAGTTGCGCATGGCGAGCGCCACGCGGTCGCCCTTGGCGATGCCCGCGGCGGTGAGATGCTGCGCCAGCGTCGCGGTGGCGCGGAACCAGGCGTCATAGCTGACCCGCTCGCTCTCATAGACCAGGAAGGTCTTGTCGCCATGGCTGCGCGCGATCTGCGCCAGTGCGGCGAGGCTGGGCGGCGCGTTCTTCCAGCAGCGCGTAGGAACGCCCTCCACCTCGACCGTCTCCATCTGGAACGGCTGGCCGGGTGCGCACAGCATCGCCTCGATCTGTTTGAGCGACAGGGCGGGCCAGCCATCCGGCGCGCTCCAGCTGTGGCTGGCGGCAACGGGGCTGGTCGGGCTCTCGGTGAGCATGGGCAGGCGATCCTCTCGTTATCAATTTACGTTTGCGTCAAGTCTATGGAAATGCCCGCGACACGCAATGGCTGATTTGCAGGATCATTTGGGAGGCTGGCGCGTAACTGCCTTTTGCGGGTGTCACCGCAATTATAACATATGTTAATAACTTGATTTCGCTGGATATTTGTCTCTGTCCGCCTAAAAGCACGCGTGCCGAGTATGAGACCAGGTTCGAATGATGGGGCGGTTCGGCGGGTCGGCTGGACGCCCCTATTTGCAGGAGCCCGACCATGTCAGACAGTTGTTTCGTTGTCCGACTGAACCGTTATCTTGATCTGACCCCCACCGAGAAAAAGGCGGTCGCCAGTCTCGAGCGCGAACCTCGCGATTATCCGTCAGGCAGCATGCTGTGGCAGGAAGGCGACGATCTTTCCGAACTGCTGATCGTGCATCAGGGCTGGGCGCTGTCGGAAAGCCGTTTGCCGACGGGCAAGCGCCAGATCCTGCGCTTTCATTTTTCGGGCGACATGATCGGCGCATCGGGCATCGCGTTTCGCGATGCGCCCTCGAGCATTGTCGCAGCGACCGACATGGTCGTCTGCCGCTTCCCCCGGCGCGCGCTGGGCGAGACGTTCATCGAGCATCCGCGCCTAGCTGCGCTGTTCTTCTCGATCAGCCAGATGGAAAGCATCGACCTGTACGACCGATTGCGCGCGCTGGGGCGCAGCGAGGGCAAGGCGCGGCTCGCCAACCTGTTCCTGTCGATCGCGGCACGGATGCGCGCGGTCAGCGGACAGCACAATCCAGTGATCCGCATTCCGCTGACCCAGAGCGACCTGGGCGATGCCGTGGGGCTGACGCAGGTGCACGTCAATCGCCTGATCCGCCAGATGACCGAAGAAAAACTGATCACGCGGAACCGCAGCACCGTCACATTGGTTGACGAGCCGAAGCTGATCGAGCTCGCAAGGTTCGTTGACCGCTTTAGCGCGCTCGACTCCAGCTGGTTCCCTTCGCCTCGGGGATAGTCGAGGCACCTGTATCGACCTTCAGCGGACAGGTCCGCTAGAAAGCTGACCGAATGTCTGAACTGGATTTTCTCGCCCAAGCCTTCAAGGTTACACATGGCAAGGGCGAGACTGGGGTTGTTGACGCCCGCGATACCTTGCAGCGGATGAACTCCGCCTTCCGCATCCTCACCGACGCCATGCCGCAGATGGTGTGGTCGACGCTGCCCGATGGCTATCACGATTATTACAATGCGCGCTGGTACGAATTTACCGGGGTGCCAGCCGGTTCCACCGATGGCGAAGGCTGGAACGGCATGTTCCATCCCGACGATCAGGACCATGCGTGGAGCGTCTGGCGGCATTCGCTGGCCACAGGCGAGCCATATGAGGTCAACTACCGGCTGCGCCATCACAGCGGCGAGTATCGCTGGACGCTGGGCCGCGCGCTGCCGCTGCGCAACGCACGCGGCGAGATTGTCCGCTGGATCGGAACCTGCACCGATATCCATGAATCGAAGATGATGGCCGAGGAGAACGAGGTTCTCAGCCGCGAACTCAGCCATCGGATCAAGAACATCTTCGCGGTGATCAACGGGCTGATCGGGATGTCAGCTCGGCAGAACCCCGAATTGCGCCCCATGGCCGCAGAATTGCAGGACCGGATCGCGGCGCTGGGCCGGGCGCATGAATTCGCGCGCCCGCACAGCGAGCAATCGCGGCCGATCACCGTGGAATCGACCTTGAGCGGCTTGCTCACCGAAATCCTGGCCGCCTATCCTGCGCTCGGCGAAGGCCGTCTGACGATCAGCGGCGACGATCCCGAGATCGACGACCGCAGCGCCACGCCGATCGCGCTCGTGTTTCACGAACTCGCGACCAACTCGGCCAAATATGGCGCATTGTCGTCGATCTCCGGATCGGTCAGGATCGAGGTCGCGCAGCACGACGACAGCGTGTCGATCCACTGGATCGAGGCCGACGGCCCTGAGATCGTGGGTCCGCCTTCCGAGACGGGCTTCGGAACGCGTCTGGTGCAACTGGCGATCACCCAGCAGCTTGCGGGCAAGATCGAACGCGACTGGCGGGCAACCGGCCTGCGGGTTGACATGCGCGTTGCGGCCAGCCGGCTCAAACGCGTGGAGGGTGCCCCGGTCTGACGCGACCGGACTTGCCGTCGGAAGCGCCGGTGGCGATCAGTGCGTGAGCAGCGTGAGTCCCGGCGGCGGCGCTGGCGTCGGCGCACCATCGCGCGCGGCCAGCGCGAAATCCACCGCGTCGACGACCTGACGGCTATCCGCCGGCTTGATCATCACGCCCAGCGCGCCGGGGATGGGAACATCGATCTGGCGGGGATTCGCCGTCACGAAAATCACGGTGCAGCCAATTTCCTGGCCGAGCCAGGCGCCGATCGAGGGACCGGTCGCGCCGTCGCACAGGTTGATATCGACCAGGGCGACCGTCGGGGCCTGTTCGGCAAGGCGCATCGCCGATTTCCAGTCATCGCCGACGCCGATCACCTCATAGCCCGCATCCTCGAGCCCGACCTGCATGTCGAGCGCGACGAGGAATTCGTCTTCAATGATGAGGATCCGGGCAGTCATGGTGATAGCTTGGTCATTTTCCTGGGCGCCGGGCCATTTCGGTCGGCTTCTGGAGCATCAAACCAATGGCGTGGCATAAAGTTTCATCGATTGATTGATCCATGTTAATCGATAGCGTCAATTCATCGCAGAGTCCGATCGAGCGTTTCCACCAACGGGGGACCGGTTTCGACAAGTGGATAACGGCGCGATTGCCGCGCGGTTAATCGCGTGTTAGCGGCATCGTATACGCTGTGTCGCCCGATCACTGCCGGGCCGGGCGATCATTCAACAGGGACATTCGTCACATGCCATCCTTTCGCCAGACCATGCTGCTTCTGGCGAGCGCTGCGCTCGCCGCTCCGCTCGCAACATCCCCCGCGCTCGCCCAGGCCGCAACCCAGGCCGCACCGCAATCCGAGGATGCGCGGCTGACCGCCCTGTTCGCGGCCGATGACGAAGCGAGCCTGAAGCGCAACCCGCTCAACGGCCTGTTCCGCGGCGATACCCGCTATGCCGACCGGCTGGGCGATTATGTCACCGACGCCTATTTCGACGGCGAGCGCAATGCGGCCGAGGACAATCTGGCGGCGCTGGCCAGGATCGATCGCACCAAGCTGACTGCGACCAACCAGCTCGCCTTTGACATTTTCGAACGCAACCAGAAGGACACGATCAAGGGCCTGT
The DNA here is from genome assembly GCA_000503195.1 of Blastomonas sp. CACIA14H2. Taxonomy (GTDB): domain Bacteria; phylum Pseudomonadota; class Alphaproteobacteria; order Sphingomonadales; family Sphingomonadaceae; genus Blastomonas. The sequence continues at coordinate 82,391 of AYSC01000012.1, read as the reverse complement.
CCGCCGACTATCTGCCGCTGACGGTGGTCCGGCCGATCAACCACTTTTTCGGCTTCCACACCTTCTATCCCAATTTCGCGTCGGGCACGGGAACCGCACCGTTCAAGACCGTGACCGACTACGAGAACAATCTGAAGCGTCACAAGGAGTTCGTGACGCTGCTCGACCGCTCGATCGAGCGCTTCAGGCAGGGCCAGGCGTCGGGCGTGGTCGAAACCAAGCTGACCATCCGCAACGTGATCGAGCAGCTCGATACCCAGCTCGCGCAAAAGCCCGAGGAATCGCCCTATTTCGGCCCGGTGAAGACGTTCCCCGCCAATTTTAGCGAGGCCGACAAGGCGCGCTTTACCGAGGCCTATCGCAAGACGATCACCGACGACATCTACCCGGCGTACAAGCGGCTGCGCGATTATCTCGCCAACGACTATCTCAAGGACGCGCGCGAGGGCGTCGGCCTCAAGTACATGAAGGGCGGCGACAAGCTCTATGCCTATCTGATCGAGCAGACCACCACGCTGCCGCTGACCGCGGACGAGGTGCACAATCTGGGACTCAGCGAGGTCAAGCGCATCCTGACCGAGATGGAAGCGATCAAGACCGAGGTCGGCTTCAAGGGCACGCTGCCCGAGTTCTTCAACCATTTGCGCACCGACCCCAGGTTCAAGATGCCGAGCCGCCAGGCGCTGACCCAGGGCTATTACGATATCGGCAAGAAGGTCGATGCGGTCATCTCGACCCAGTTCAAGGTGCTGCCCAAGACCCCGCTGGAAATCCGCCCCTATGAGGAATTCCGCGAAAAGTTCGAGGCGGGCGGCAGCTATCAGTCGGGCAATCCCGATGGTTCGCGGCCCGGCATCTTCTATTTCAACGCCTATGACCTGCCCAGCCGCACCACCCCGGGCATGACCACCTTGTACCTGCACGAAGGCGCACCGGGCCATCATTTCCAGATCAGCCTGGCGCAGGAAAACGAGGCTCTCCCGGCGTTCATGCGTTTCGGCGGCAATACCGCCTATGCCGAAGGCTGGGCGCTCTATGCCGAAAAGCTCGGCTATCCGATGGGGCTGTTCAAGGACCCGTACCAGCGCTTCGGTCATCTCGACGACGAGATGCTGCGCGCGATGCGGCTGGTGGTCGACAGCGGCATCCATTCGAAGGGATGGACCCGCGAGCAGGCGATCAAGTACATGCTCGACAATTCGTCGATGGGCGAGACCGACGCCACCGCCGAGGTCGAACGCTATATCGCGATCCCCAGCCAGGCGCTGGCCTACAAGATCGGCGCGCTGACCATCCAGCGGCTGAAAGCCAAGGCCGAAAAGGAACTGGGTCCGAAATTCGATCCGCGCGAGTTCCACGACCAGGTGCTCAACACCGGCGCGCTACCGATGAGCGTGCTGGAAGCGAAGATCGACCGCTGGATCGCGGCCACCAAGGGCTGATTCCCCTGCCCGGCCCGGTCGTTGACGATCAGGATAGGACCCCGCCCTGGCGCATCGTGCCGGGCGGGGTCTTGCTGTTCGTGCGTGCCACGCCGCGCGCAAGCCGCAGCATGGTCGCAGGGGTCGGCGCGGACGCCGATGGCCGTCCGGTTTTGCAACTTCGCATCGCCGCGCCGCCCGCAGAGGGTGCAGCCAATTCAGCACTCGTCGATCTGCTGAGCAGCGCTTTGCAGGTTCGCAAGCGCGATGTGACGCTGCAATCCGGCGCAACCGGACGCGCCAAGCAGGTGAGGGTGAACGGTGAGGGCGCGGTGCTCGTCGCGCGGCTGGAAGCCCTGATTCGCGGGAACGCCACCAGATCGGCGCAATAACATTTGCCAGTCTGGCGCATCTTATGCACTCTTGCCGCCGTATCTGGCGCAAGAGCCAGCATGGGGGCGGACACGGGCAATCATGGACATTCGAACCGACGCGTGGCCGCCACGCACCGATGATCGTCCGCCGACCCTGCTTTCGCGCCTCGTGCGCCGTCTGCTGCTGCTGCTCTATCGTACCCATGGCTGGCGCGCCGAGGGCGTGGTGCCCGAACCGCGCCGCTTCGTCATCATCGCCGCGCCGCATACCAGCAACTGGGACTTCCTCTATTTTCTCGGCCTGACCGGCGATCTCGGCATCAAGGCGCATTTCATGGCCAAGACCTCGCTGTTCCGCTGGCCGATGGGGCGGTTCATGCGCGACATGGGCGGCGTGCCGGTCGAGCGCAGCTACAATCGCGGCCAGGTGCAGCAGATGGTCGAGGAATTCGCGCGGCGCGACGAGTTCATGCTGACCATCGCGCCCGAGGGCACGCGCGGCAATGTCCGTCAGTGGCGCACCGGCTTCTACCAGATCGCGCTCGCCGCGCGCGTGCCCCTGGTCTGCGGGCTGATGGACTATGGCCGCAAGGTCGGCGGGCTCGGCCCAGCGATCATGCCCACCGGCGATTATGCCGAGGACATGAAGAAGATCATGGAATTCTACAAGAGCGTGACCCCGCGCTACCCCGACCGCGCGGGCACCGACATCATCAAGGACAGCCGCCTGTGAGCCCCGTGACCGACGCCATCCCCCTTTTGCTGCACAATCTGGTGCTGATCTTCGGCGTGATGATCGTGCTCTGGGGTCTTGCCGTGGCGATCAAGGACGTGTCGTTCATCGATGCCGTCTGGCCGATGGGCATGGTGCTGCTGGCTGCGACCACATTCTGGCTGAGCGGCGCGGCCTCGCCCGTGGCGGTGATGCTGCTCGCGCTGACCGCGATCTGGGGGATGCGACTGGGGCTGCACCTGTTCGTGCGCTGGCGGCGCAATGGCGTCGATCCGCGTTATGCGAAGATCATCGCCTCGGCGAAGGAGAAAAAGGGCTGGAGCTTCGCCCAGACCGCCTTGCTGCAGGTGTTTCTGCTGCAGGGGCCGCTGCTGTTCATGGTCTGCCTGCCCGCGCAGCTTGGCATATGGCGCGGCGGTGAGCTGGGACCTCTGGCGCTGCTCGGCACGCTGGTGGCGGTTATCGGCATCGCGTTCGAGACGATCGGCGATGCCCAGCTGGAAAAATTCCGCGCCAACCCTGCCAACAAGGGCAAGGTGCTCGACACCGGCCTGTGGCGCTATACCCGGCATCCCAATTATTTCGGCGATGCCTGCACCTGGTGGGGCATCTGGCTGGTGGCGCTTTCGACCGGCTGGGATGTCGCGCTCGCCAGCCTGATCGGCCCGCTGTTCCTCAATTTCACATTGGTGAAATGGAGCGGCGCGGCGATGCTCGAGCGCGGCCTGAAGAAGACGCGCCCCGAATATGCCGACTATATCGCGCGCACCTCGTCCTTTTTTCCCTTGCCGCCGCGCAAGGGCTGACAAGCGCGCGATGATTACCGGGTCTTAAGGCTTGTCGGTTAAGCCTGTCCGCCGATACTGGCAGCAGGCAGCGCGCACCCATGACCAAACCGCTTGACGATATAACCGCGATGATCGCCCAGAGCCGCGCGCTCGGGCCGGACGAAACGCTTGCGCTGCGCCGCGTGGTATGGCCCGATGGCCGCATCACCGCGAACGAGGCGGCCATCCTGTTCGAGCTCAACCGCGCGAGCAGTGCGCCGAGCAGCGAATGGGTCGATTTCTTCGTCGAGGCGATCACCGTCTATGTCGTCGAGCAGGCCGAGCCGCGCGGCTATGTCAGCGACGAGAATGCCGACTGGCTGATGGCGGCGATCGACCAGGACGGCAAGGTCGACACGCTGGCCGAGCTCGAACTGCTGGTAAAGGTGATCGAAAAGGCCGAGAACGCGCCCGAGCGCCTCAAGCATTATGCACTGGAGCAGATCCGCCGCGCAGTGCTGCAGGGCGAAGGCCCGACCCGCTGCGGCGGCGGGCTGATCCCGGGCTGCATCGGAACCGCCGAGGTGCGGCTGCTGCGGCGCGTGCTCTATGCCACCGGCGGTCTGGCCCCGGCCCATATCAGCCGCGAGGAGGCCGAACTGCTGTTCGCCATCAAGGACGCCACGCTTGGCGGCCAGAACGCGCCCGAATGGCAGACGCTGTTCGTCCAGGCGATGCGGCTGCACCTGATGGCCGATCAGCGCTTTCGCGCGCTCAGCCGCGAGGATGCGCTGCGCCTCCATGCCTTCATGGCCGATACCAAGGCGGGGGTCGGCAGCTTTTTCGGGCGGATGTTCCAGTCGATTGGCGAGCCTGCCGGTGCCGCGGCAAAGGCTGCGCCCGTTCCCGCGACCGACGAGGGGATCAGCGAGGACGAGGATAGCTGGCTGCAGGCGATGGTCGAGGCAGACGGCGCGCTCGATCCGCTCGAACGCGCGCTGCTCAAGGCACTGGCCGAGGATTGACCGCATCGCTCTTGCGCTGAGCGGCCGCTGCTGACAGATTCAGGGGACAAGCCGGAAAGGATATCCGGCCGAACCCCTGTCATCTGCGGAACTGTCGCCATGCATCACGATGCCGCGCTCGAGAAACTGACGCACGACCACGTCTTTGCCAGTGCCCATGCCGGCGAGAGCGAGCGGCGCACCTGGTATGTCGTCGCACTCACCGCGCTCACCATGGTCGCCGAGATCCTGGGCGGCTGGTGGACCGGATCGATGGCGCTGCTCGCCGATGGCTGGCACATGGGCAGCCATGTCGCGGCGCTGGGCCTGGCGGGCTTTGCCTATCATTTCGCGCGTACCCGTGCCGGCGACCGGCGCTTCTCGATGGGCACCGGCAAGGTCGGATCGCTCACCGGATTCAGCAGCGCGCTGCTGCTCGGCGTCGTCGCACTGCTCATGATCTGGGAATCGGGGCACCGGCTGCTCGCCCCCGTCGCAATCGACTATCGCGCCGCGATCATCGTCACGGTGATCGGCCTCGCGGTCAATGTGGCGAGCGCGTTCCTGCTCGGCGGACACGAGCACCATCACGATCATGCCCACCACGATGATCATCATGATCATGATCATGCGCATCACGACCATCATCATGACCACAATCTGCGCGCCGCCTATGTGCATGTTCTCACCGATGCGCTGACATCGGTGCTGGCGCTGATCGCATTGGGCGGCGGCTTGTGGCTGGGCCTGGCCTGGCTCGATCCGGCGATGGGGATCGTCGGTGCAGGCGTCATCCTGTGGTGGGCGGCGGGGCTGGTGCGCCAGTCGTCGCGCGTGCTGCTCGACATGGAAGCGAACCCGGCGATCGCGCAGCAGATCCGCGAGCGGATCGAAGGCGATGCCGACAACCGGGTGGTCGATCTGCACCTCTGGCAGGTCGGCACCGGGCATCTCGCGCTGATCGTCTCGCTCGCGACGCATGACCCGCGCCCGCCCGCGCATTATCGCGCGCTGCTCGGCGAGATGCCGCTGCTCTCGCATTGCACGTTCGAGATCATCCCGTGCGACGATGCGCGCTGCGAGCCTGTGCAGGCGTGACAGACCCGCTTTTCCCGCGCCGCCATCGATGCTAAGCGCGCGGCCATCATGAGCCAATATTCCTCCGATCTGCTCCGCCTGCTCGACGCGCGCGGCTATATCCACCAGCTGACCGATGCGGCCGCGCTCGACGCGCTGGCGACGAAGCAGGTCGTGCCCGGCTATATCGGCTTCGATCCGACCGCGCCGTCGCTGCATGTCGGGTCGCTGGTGCAGATCATGCTGCTCCGCCGCCTGCAGCAGACCGGGCACAAGCCGATCGTCGTGATGGGCGGCGGCACCGGCAAGATCGGCGATCCCAGCTTCAAGGACGAGGCACGGCGGCTGCTGACCACCGACACGATCGCGTCGAATGTCGCGTCGATCAAGCGCGTGTTCGAACGCTTCCTGACCTTTGGCGACGGCCCCACCGACGCGATCATGGTCGACAATGCCGAATGGCTCGACAAGCTCGAATACATCCCGTTCCTGCGCGACATCGGCCAGCATTTCTCCATCAACCGGATGCTGAGCTTCGACTCGGTCAAGCTGCGGCTCGACCGCGAGCAGTCGCTGAGCTTTCTCGAGTTCAATTACATGATCCTCCAGGCCTATGATTTCCTGGAACTGTCGCGCCGCGCCGGTTGCCGGCTGCAGATGGGTGGGTCCGATCAATGGGGAAATATCGTTAACGGCATCGAGCTCGCGCGCCGCGTCGACGGCACCGAAGTCTATGGCGTCACCACCCCGCTGATCACGCTGGCGGACGGCGGCAAGATGGGCAAGACCGAGAAAGGCGCGGTCTGGCTCAACGAGGATGCGTTGCCCGCTTATGATTACTGGCAGTTCTGGCGCAACACCCAGGATGCCGATGTCGGCCGCTTCCTGCGGCTGTTCACCGACCTGCCGCTCGACGAGATCGCGCGGCTCGAAGCGCTGCAGGGATCGGAGATCAACGAGGCCAAGAAGGTGCTCGCCGATGCCGCCACGACCATGTGCCGCGGTGCCGAGGCTGCGAAAGCGGCGGCCGAAACCGCGCGCGCGACCTTCGAGCAGGGCCAGGCGGGCGGCGATCTGCCGAGCATCCGCGTGCCCGCCGAGGGTCTGTCGATTGTCCAGGCGAACACGGCGCTGGGCTTCACCGCCTCGAACAAGGAAGCCAAGCGCAAGATCGAGGAAGGCGCCGTCAGGGTTAATGGCGAGAAGGTCCAATCCTTCGAATTCATGGTTAAGGCGGGCGACAAGGTGAGCCTGGGCCAGAAGAAGCATGGACTTGTGCTGGCCGAGGATTGACATGCCACGCCCCAAGTAACCGGTGGCACCATTTACACTTTGTTGGTAAATTTGCTCGAAGGTGACCTTCAGCAAACATGCTTCAACGGGTGGGAAATATGTCCAGGGGTGCGAAACTAGCCGTCGTCGAAAAACGCCAGGCGGCGCGTCATGTCGTCAGTCATCCGACGATCGCGGAGCATCGACATCTGGGCGATATCAAGACGCATATCGTCAACATCTCGGCCAACGGCTTCATGACCGAGGGCGACATGCCGCTGGCCAAGGGCGAGCGCATTACCGTGCGCCTGCCGGTGATCGGACGGATCGAGGCGCACCTGATCTGGTCGCTGGGCGGCCGTGCAGGCTTCCAGCTCGAACGCGTGATCCGGCTGAACGAGTTCAACCAGATGGTCGAGCAGCTGGGCGGCAGCCCGCCGCCATTCGGTCGCCGCTGAGGCTATTTCCGGCCGAACAGCCGTTCGATATCGCCATGCGCCAGCTTGACCCAGGTCGGGCGGCCATGGTTGCACTGGCCCGAATGCGGGGTCACCTCCATCTCGCGCAGCAGCGCGTTCATCTCGGCGACCGATAGCACGCGCCCGGCGCGCACCGATCCGTGACACGCCATGGTCGAGGCGACGAGATCGAGCCGCTCCTTGAGCGACAGCGCGGCATCGAAACTCGCGAGTTCATCGGCGACGTCCTGCACCAGCGCGTGCACGTCCCCGCCCCCCAGCATCGCCGGAGTTGCGCGCACGAGGACCGCGCCGGGGCCGAAACGCTCAAGCTCCAGACCGAATTCGGCGAGTTCGGCGGCGCGTTCCTCGATCCGGTCGCACGCGGTCTCGTCCATCTCGACCACTTCGGGGATCAGCAGCGCCTGCGCCGCGACCCTGCCCCCGTCCGCCGCCTTGCGCATCCGTTCGAGCACTAGCCGCTCGTGCGCGGCATGCTGGTCGACGATCACCAGCCCGTCTTCGGCCTCGGCGACGATATAGGTCTTCGCGATCTGTCCGCGCGCGATGCCCAGCGGGTAGCGCTCGGCCATCGGCACCGGCTGCGCGGCCGGCTCGGCGCGGCCCATCGGGGCGGCGGCCATGAACGGCTGGCTGCGCTCGGCGACACTCGTTGCCGCAAGCCAAGTGGGCTCCTGCTGCGGCGCGGTCGCCATGAGCGGCGCGGGCGCGCTGAACATGTCCGGATCGCGCAGCGGCGACGGCGCGACCGGCTCGCTCTGCCAGCGCGCCAGAGCGCCTTCGGCGGGGCGCTGCACCGCACGGAATCCGCCCTCGTCGAGCGCGCGCCTCAGCCCCGACACGATCATCCCGCGCACCATCGCCGCATCGCGAAAGCGCACCTCGGTCTTCGCCGGATGGACGTTGACATCGACCTCCTGCGGCGGAACGTCGAGGAACAGCGCCACCACCGGGTGCCGATCGCGCGCGAGCATCTCGGCATAGGCGGCGCGCACCGCGCCGATGAGCAGCCGGTCGCGCACGGGCCGCGCGTTGACGAACAGGAACTGGTGATCGGCCACCCCGCGATTATAGGTCGGCAGTCCCGCGACGCCGGTGAGCCGCACGCCTTCGCGCTCGAAATCGAGCAGCACCGCATTGTCAGCCAGCGTCCGCGCGGTGAGCGACGCGATGCGGGTCAGGCGGGCCTCGCCGGGCTGGACCGAGAACACCCGCCGTCCGTCCGATTCGAGCGTGAAGGCGATATCGGGTCGTGCCATCGCCAGCCGCTTCACCACATCGCTGCACGCGGCATATTCGCTGCGCGGCGAACGCAGGAACTTGCGACGCGCCGGCACCCGCGCGAACAGGCTGTCGACCCGGATGCGCGTGCCCGGCGGCAATGAGGCGGGGCCATTCTCCACCACGTCGCCATGATCGACCACACGCCGCCAGCCATCGCCGGTCGCGGTGCGGCTTGCGATCGAGAGGCGCGCGACGCTGGCGATGCTCGGCAGCGCCTCGCCGCGGAACCCCATGGTGGTCACAAGCTCGATCGCATCGTCGGGCAGTTTCGAGGTCGCGTGCCGCTCGAGCGCCAGCGCGATCTCGTCCGCCGCCATGCCGCAGCCGTTGTCGATGACCTCGATTCCGGCCAGCCCGCCATCGGTCAGCGCAATGCTGATACGGTCCGCACCGGCGTCGATCGCGTTCTCGACCAGCTCCTTCAACGCACTGGCCGGTCTTTCCACCACTTCGCCTGCTGCGATCCGGTTTATCAGGGCGTTTGGCAGCCTTCGTATTGACATGGACACGCCTCTAGCCCAAGCGCGGCTTGGACGCGACTCCCGAGTTCCCAGCATTTTTCTGCCTTGGTCTGGCCGGGCGCACGGGTTAGCCTCCGCCCCGGATATCTGCACACATCCCGGTCCGTCAGCCGCTCCCTCCATCTAGTTCTGGAAAGTCTGCATGTCGTTCATCTCCAAACTCTTCCGGTTCGGTTCGCACAACATGGCGATCGATCTGGGCACCGCGAATACGCTTGTCTATGTCCAGGACCAGGGCATCGTGCTGAACGAGCCTTCGGTGGTGGCGCTGGAGACGCTGAACGGCATCAAGCGGGTCAAGGCCGTGGGCGTCGATGCCAAGATGATGATGGGCAAGACCCCCGATTCGATCGAGGCCATCCGTCCGCTGCGCGATGGCGTGATCGCCGACATCGAGGTCGCCGAGCACATGATCAAGCACTTCATCCAGAAGGTGCACGGCAAGCGCAGCATGTTCAGCTATCCCGAGATCGTGATCTGCGTTCCCTCTGGCTCCACCTCGGTCGAGCGCCGCGCGATCCGCGATGCCGCGTCGAACGCGGGCGCGAGCCAGGTGATGCTGATCGTCGAGCCGATGGCCGCCGCGATCGGCGCGGACATGCCGGTGACTGAACCGGTCGGATCGATGGTCGTCGATATCGGCGGCGGCACCACCGAAGTCGCGGTGCTTTCGCTGCGCGGCCTCGCCTATACCACTTCGGTCCGCACCGGCGGCGACAAGATGGACGAAGCGATCGTCTCGTACGTCCGTCGCCACCACAATCTGCTGATCGGCGAAACCACCGCCGAGCGGATCAAGAAGGATTTCGGCATCGCGGTCGCACCGCCCGACGGCATCGGCCACACGATCCAGATCAAGGGCCGCGATCTCGTCAACGGCGTGCCCAAGGAAATCTCGATCAACCAGGGCCAGATCGCCGAGGCCCTGTCCGAACCGATCAGCACGATCGTCGAGGGCGTGCGCATCGCGCTGGAAAACACCGCGCCCGAACTCGCCGCCGATATCGTCGACCAGGGCATCGTGCTCACCGGCGGCGGCGCGCTGATCGCGGGCCTCGATGCGCATCTGCGCGAAGAGACCGGGCTTCCCGTCTCGGTCGCGGAGGACCCGCTTACCTGCGTTGCCATTGGCACCGGCCGCGCCATGGAGGATCCCATCTTCCGCGGCGTGCTGATGACCGCCTGACCGGCGACTGAAGCATGGCGCCGCCCCGCAAACGGCGCCCCGGGTTCTCCCGCAAGGCGCAGCTGCAGATTTTCACCGGCTATTTGCTCGCCTTCACGGGAGCATTTGCCGGGCTACTCCTGCTCGCGCTGTCGCGCTTCGATCCGGCTGCCTTTTCCGCCGTCCGCTCGGTCGCGGCCGAGATCGGCGCGCCGCCGGCCCGGCTGTTCACCGGCATGCGCGTCGGCGTGCAGGACGGCTGGCGCGAGGTCGCCGCCTATTTCAACGCGGGGTCCAAGAATGCCGAGCTTCAGCGCGAGGTCGAGCGCAACCGCATCCGCCTGATCGAGGCGCGCGCGCTCAAGCAGGAAAACCGTGAACTCCGCCGCCTGCTCGGGCTGATCAAGCAGGAAGGCCGCCCCGTCGCCACCGCGCGACTGATCAACTCGAGCGCCTCGAGCAGCCGCCGCTTCGCCACGCTCGATGTCGGATCGCGCCAGGGCGTCCAGCGGGGACAGCCGGTGCGCGCGCAGCGCGGGCTGATCGGCCGCGTGCTCGAGACCGGGCCCAACACCTCGCGCGTGCTGCTGCTCAGCGATGCCGAAAATGTTGTGCCCGTCCGCCGCGCGCGCGATGGCATTGTCGCCTTTTCGCAAGGCCGCGGCGATGGCCGGGTGGATATCAAGCTGATCGATATCGGCATCAATCCGTTCAAGGTCGGCGACGTCATGGTCACATCGGGCAATGGCGGCATCTATCCGCCCAATGTACCCGTCGCGATCATCGAGAAGCTGACCGGCGACGGCGCGATCGGCAAGCTGCTCGCCAATCCTGCCGGCACCGATTTCGTCATCGTGCAGGAAATCTACGAGCCCGAACTGGTCGATCCCGAAGCGAGCGGTCTGCCGCCCGCCAATAGCGAAACCGCCGCGCCGGCCTCCGCACCGCGCACGGGCGAGCCCGTGAAGAAGCCCGCAGCGCAGACCGGGCCGACCCCCGCGCCCGCCCCGGCTCCTGCTACTTCGCCAGCCCAGGCGCCAGGTCAGGGCCGGCCATGAACGCGCCCTATCGCGCCCGGCTGAACCGTGAGCCTTCCACCTTTCGCAAGGCCGGCGTGCCGATCGCATCGGTGCTGATCGGATCGATGACCCCGTTGCTCCCGATCGTCGCCTCCGCGCCGGTGCTGCCGCCTTTCGGGCTGGTCGTGCTGATCTGCTGGCAATTGCTGCGCCCCGGCATCTGGCCGGTCTGGGCGGGCGTGCCGTTCGGCATGTTCGACGATATCCTGAGCGGCCAGCCGGTGGGCAGCGCGGTACTGCTGTGGTCGATCATCCTCATCGCGCTCGACCTGATAGAGCAGCGCTATATCTGGCGCAATTACTGGCAGGACTGGTTCATCGCCGCGCTGTGCCTTATATTCGGGCTCGCAGGAGGCCTCGCGATCAACAATTTCCTTGTCAGCGACACGCGCCTTTCGGTGCTCTATCCGCAGATGATCCTGGCGATCTTCACCTATCCGCTGGTGCTGCGCCTTGTCGCGCGGCTCGACCATATCCGTCTCAAGCGCTGAGGGGCGGCTGGCGATGATACGTCCGGGCAAGCTGATCACCCGCAACTCGCTCAACATCACGTTCAACCGCCGCACCATGCTGATCGGCGGGGCGCAGGGGCTGGTCGGAGCGATCCTCGCGGGGCGCATGGCCTATATCTCGATCGTCGAGAACGAGCGCTACAAGATGCTGTCGGAGAGCAACCGGGTCAACCTGACGCTCATTCCGCCGCGCCGGGGCTGGATCATCGACCGGCATGGCAAGCCGCTCGCCAACAACAAGGCCGATTTCCGCGTCGACCTCATCCCGCAGCGGGTGCGCGATGTCGACGGAACGATCGACCAGCTGAGCTCCATCCTGAAGATGACCCCCGACAAGGTCGACGATCTGCGCGCGGCGATGAAGGACGCGCGCGGGCTCCAGCCGGTGCCGGTCGCGGCAGGCCTGAGCTACGAGGATTTCGCCGCGCTCTCGGTCCGCCTGCCCGACCTGCCCGGCGTCGCGCCGCAGCGCGGCTTTTCGCGCCAATATCCCACCGGGGCGGCGGTCGGCCATTTGCTCGGTTATGTCGGCATCGCCAATGCCGAGGAGTATGAGGAAAACAAGAACCCGCTGCTGATCACCCCGGGCTTCAAGATCGGCAAGGACGGGCTGGAGAAATATTTCGAGCCGCAGCTTCAGGGCAAGCCGGGCGCGCGCAAGGTCGAGGTCACCGCGCGCGGCAAGATCGTCCGCGAACTGGGCGTGCAGGAGGATGTCCCCGGCAAGCCGCTCAAGCTGACTATCGACGGCGGGTTGCAGGAATTCGTCGCGCGACGCATGGGCCGCGAATCGGGTGCCGCGGTGGTGATCGATTGCCAGACCGGCGGCATTCTCGCCTTTTCCTCGATGCCCTGTTTCGACCCCAACAGCTTTTCCGACGGTATCGGGCGGCTCGAATATTCGATGCTGTCGCAGGACGAGCGCGTGCCCTTGCTCAACAAGGCGACACGCGGGCTCTATCCGCCCGGATCGACGCTCAAGCCCATGGCCGCGGTCGCCTGCCTCCAGCACGGCGTCGATCCCGAAGAGACGGTCAACTGCCCCGGCGGCTATCGGCTGGGCAATCGTTTCTACCAGTGCCTCGGGCGTCACGGCCCGGTGAACATGGTTCGCGCGATCGAGAAGAGCTGCAACACCTATTTCTACGCGCAGGCGCACCGCCTAGGCTATGACAAGATCGCGATGGTCGCGCGCGAAATGGGCCTGGGCGAGGATTTCAACCTCGCCGGCCTCAACCAGCGCTATGGCACCATTCCCGACAGCGAATGGAAGATGCGCAAGTTCAAGCAGGAATGGACCGCGTCGGATTCGCTCAATGCGGTCATCGGCCAGGGCTATGTCATCGTGAACCCGCTCCAGCTCGCGGTGATGGTCGCACGGCTCGCCTCGGGGCGAAAGCTCTATCCGCATCTCATTCCCAACACCAGGACCGCCCCCACCCTGCCCTATCCGCCCGAGCACCTGGCGATTGCGCAGCAGGGCATGGCGCAGGTGGTGAGCCAGGGGACGGCGGCGCGCTCCAAGCTGCCGCTGGAGGGCATCGCGATGGCGGGCAAGACCGGCACCGCGCAGGTGCGCGGGCTCGGCTCGGGCAGCCGCGGCGGCGCGGGCGTGCCGTGGAAATATCGCGACCACGGCCTGTTCGTCTGCTTCGCGCCGGTCGAGCAGCCGCTCTATGCCGCCGCCGTCGTGATCGAGCATGGCCTGGGCGGATCGCGCGCCGCCGCACCGGTCGCCAAGGATTTCATGACCTATATGTTCGATCCGCAAAAGGCGATGGACAGCCTGCTCGCGATGGAGGCCGGCTGGGGCGGCAACATCCAGCAGCGCATGGCGGCGGAATTCGACCTGTTCCGCGCGCGCGCCGAAGGCCGGTTGCCCGAACCGCCGACCGAAGAGGCCGCCGACTGATGCTGGCCTTCGTCCCCCGCCCGGTGGCGGAGCTGCCCTGGCAGATCATCTTCATCACTGTCGCCATCGCCGGGTTCGGCGTGATCGTGCTCTATTCGGCCGCCGGGGGCAGCGTCTCGCCCTGGGCGGGCATCCATGCGCTGCGCTTCGTGGTGTTCCTCGCGATGGCGCTGGTGATCCGGCTGTTCAGCGAGAATTTCGTCAAATGGGGTACCTTCCCCGCCTATGCGCTGTTCGCGGTGCTGTTGTTGCTGGTCGAGCTCGCCGGCGCCGTGAAGGGCGGCAGCCAGCGCTGGATCGAGCTCGGCTTCATCCGCCTGCAGCCATCCGAGTTCATGAAACCGCTGGTGGTGCTCGCGATTGCCCGCTTCTACGAGATGCTGCCCATCGGCCAGGCGCGCAGCTGGTCGGCGATCTGGCCGCCGCTGGTGCTGATCGGCGTGCCCTGGTTCCTGGTGATGACGCAGCCCGATCTCGGCACCTCGATCGCCATCATGACCGGCGGGGTCACGGTGATGTTCCTCGCCGGGGTGCCGCTCCGGCTGTTCATTGGCGCAGGCCTGGCGGGCGCGGCGTTCGTGCCCTTCGCCTTCTTCTTCCTGCTCAAGGAATATCAGCAGAACCGCGTGCTCATCTTTCTCGATCCCGAGAGCGATCCGCTCGGCACCGGTTATCATATCAGCCAGTCGAAGATCGCGATCGGATCGGGCGGGATCGGCGGCAAGGGCTATCTGCAGGGATCGCAGAGCCATCTCGATTACCTGCCCGAGGGCCATACCGATTTCGTCTTCGCCACCATGGCGGAGGAATGGGGGCTGATCGGCGGGCTGTTCGTGATCGCGATGTTCGCGCTGCTGCTGCGCTGGTCGACTGCGGTTTCGCTCAATGCCCCCAGCCGCTTCGGCAAGCTGGCGGGCGGCGGGCTCACCATGGTGATCTTCTTCTACATCGCCATCAACATGCTGATGGTGATGGGCCTCGCGCCGGTGGTCGGCATCCCGCTGCCGTTCCTGAGCTATGGCGGATCGTCGATGATGACGATCATGATCTGCATCGGCCTGCTGATGGGCATCGAGCGGACCACGCGCCAGGGCGGCGGCGGCGGGCGCGTGCTCGCCTGATCGCGTCACAGCGTGCGATCGCGAGGCGTGCTCGGGTCCCCCGAACCCCGCCGTCAAAATTCTGCACGAAAAGCCAAAAAAGGCTCTTCCCATCCGTCTCCGATCCTATATAGGCAGCGCTCTCCCGGCGGCGGCTGATTCGAGCCGACCTGCCAAGGATGGATGGACGCATAGCTCAGTTGGTAGAGCAGCTGACTCTTAATCAGCGGGTCCTAGGTTCGAGCCCTAGTGCGTCCACCATTTTTCCCCTCAGAACGGGTCAGTTCCAGCAAGTTTTGTGCAGCGTTCGTGGGAAAGCTTGGCACATAAGTCGGTCATAAGATTGTGAATGCAGTGGTCGTCGGCCACTGAGCGTGCAATCTTCGCATCCATGCAAACTGATGATTCGTCAGAGCAGTTAGGTGCCGCGGAGCAAGCGCTTGACAACCTCCGCCGTGCTGAGCGCGACCTGCTGGATGTGTTTCAACACCACATGCCTAACCGAGCGTTCGGCTGCCAACATCTATACCTTATGGGAATTGCGAGGCGCTCCCTTGCTCAGGCTAGGGCATTTCGGTCTTGTATCAAGGACCTGAACTGGCTCGTAGCCGCAGCGCTCCTGCGATTGCAGTTAGATACTGTCCTTCGGCTATATGCGCTTTACTGGGTTGCCGATCCTGAGGACTTTGCTGCACGAGTTTTCGCAGGCGAACAGGTTGATCGTATGAAAGCCGCTGACGGCGAACAGATGTCGGATCGCTATTTAAGGGAAAAGATTAAGAGCCAAAACGCTTGGGTAGATTCGGTTTACAAGAACACGAGCGGACTCATACACTTTTCGAGCCGCCATATGCACGCTGCGATCCGCTTGAAAGACGAACGAACCGGAATGATTGAGGGCTTTATTGGCCCCACAGACCCTAACCATGTTATCGAGGATTTCGCTGAAACAATTGAAGCGTTTTTTCATTGCACAGCAATAATTTGTGTGGCCTGTGATGATTGGTTTGAGCGCTTTCACACGATACAATAGCGTCATGCGCAAAGCGCCGAGAAACCTGATTTAAACTGACCCCGACTTTGAAAGCGATTCTCGAGGCGGCGGCATCCATTCTGGCCCGTGCAGAGTTGCAAGCGCACCCCGTCCTTAGACCAGAACTGCGTACGGCACCTCATGCACCGCTGCCAACAAACCCATTTGACCCCGCGGGGCGGATTATGAACGTCACCAAAAGCAGCTTGCAGCGCGCCCGACCGCCAAGCGCCTATAGCACTTCCAAAAAGTATAAGATAAAAAGGGGCCGGACTGTCGCCAGCCCGGCCCCTCCTCCCGTTCTCTTGCGCCTCTCGGCAGTAAGTCAGAACTCGCTCCAGTCATCGTCATCGGCGACCGGGCTCAGCGCCAGGTTGCCGCTGGTGCGCGGCATCGGGCGGGGCTTGGCGGCCGGGCGGCTGAAGCCTGTAGCGGCTGCCGGGCCGACGGCGCGGCCATGCGTGGTCTTCAGCCGGAAGCGGCCGACCAGCGAGGCGAGCTCGTCAGCCTCCGATGCCAGCGTGCGCGCGGCGGCGGTGGTTTCCTCGACCATCGCGGCGTTCTGCTGGGTCATCTTGTCCATGTCGCCGACGGAAGCGTTGACGCTGCGCAGGTTGGACGACTGGGTTTCGGCATTGTCGGCAATCTCCGCCACCATCCGGCTGACATCGCCGATGCGGCCCATGATGCGGTCGAACATCTTGCCGGTCTCGGCCACGAGGCCCACGCCTTCCTGCACCTGCTCGCTCGACGCGGTGATCAGCGCCTTGATGTCCTTCGCCGCATCGGCCGAGCGCTGCGCGAGGCTGCGGACCTCGTTGGCGACGACCGCGAAGCCCTTGCCGGATTCGCCCGCACGCGCCGCCTCGACCCCGGCGTTGAGCGCCAGCAGGTTGGTCTGGAAGGCGATGCTGTCGATGACGTTGATGATCTGGCCGATCTCCTGCGAGCTGCGCTCGATCGCATCCATCGCGCTCACCGCCTTGTCCACGACCTGGCCGCCTTCATTGGCGTCCTTGTGCACGGTGTCGATCTCGATCCGCGCGGTCTTGGCGCTGCTGGCGGAATCGCCGACCATGCCGGTCACCTTGTCCATCGCGCTCGCGGCGCCCTCGAGGCTGGCCGCCTGCTGCTCGGTGCGCTGCGACAGGTCCTCGGACGCGGCGCGGATCTCGCCCGCACCATTGTGTACGCTCTGCGCCGAGCTGGCGACGCTCGACAGGCTGCTTTCCAGACCCTCGACCGTGCGGTTGAAGGTCAGGCGCAGGCCGTCGTAATTGGCCGCGAACGGTTCGGTGATCTGATAGGTCATGTCGCCCGATGCGAGCGCCTCCAGCCCCTTGCCCAGCGCGGTCACGACATTGGCCTGCTCCTCGTCGGCGCGGGCCTTGGCGACCGCGGCATCGCGGAACACGACCACGGCGCGCGCCATGTCGCCCAGCTCGTCCGGGCGGTTCACATCGACATCAATGGCATTCTTGCCTGCAGCGAGGCTCGCCATGGCGTCGGTGAGCCGCGTGATCGGCAGCGCGATGGCACGGCTGAGCGCAACCGCAAGACCGATCGCGATCCCGATCAGCGCGATGCCGCCCAGCACCAGCGCGATGATCGCCGAGGTCAGCGCCGAATCCTGCCGCGCCGAGTTCTTCTCGATCGAGGCGAGTTCGGCGTCGCGGATATCGCGCAGCGGCAGCACCGCCTTGCTCACCAGCACCGCCTTGCCGGCATTCTGCACGGCCTCGACCGCCGCCTCGCGACGCCCCTGCTGCGTCCACTGGATCAGCCGGTCGCCCCAGTTCTTGCGCCAGGCCAGCGTTTCGCTGCGCGCTTCCTCGAGCAGCTTGAGGTGCGCCGGGTTGACGATCAGCGTTTCGAGCTCCTTGGCGGCGGCGTCATATTCGTCGCGGCCCTCGTAATAGGATTTCAGATAGCTTTCGTCGCCGGTCACCAGAAAGCCGCGAAACTGGCTGTTCTGGCGCAGCAGCGAGGTCTCCAGCACCTGGACCTTGCCATAGATGAGCTGCGAATGGTTGTTCTGCTCCGTCGACGACTGGATCATCCACAGATTGATGGCGAAAACGATCATCATCAGCGCCGCAGAGCTGCAAATCATCAGGAAGGACAGGCTGAGCTTCCGGGGAATGTTCAGTTTGTTCAGCATGATCAAGCCTTTGTGGTCCAGGTGAAATGGGCGCCCGCCCCGGGGCACGGTGACAGCCGCGCGGCGGCTGGTGCGATGTCCCGGGGCAGGCAGCGCATCAGAAGAAGAACCGTGCAGAAGCCGACACCGTGCGGCCGTACATGGTCCGCGCCATCACCACGCCCGATGCGGGGATAGACCCTTCCGAGATGCTGGTGATGGCCCGTTCGTTGAACAGGTTGCTCGCGTTCACGCTGAACTCGAGCCTTTCCATCGGGCGGAATTGAGCAAAGGCGCCCACGGTGGTGAAGGCCGGCAGCCGGATCAGGTTGACGTCCTGCGCAAAGCTGCCCGTCGTGCCGATGACATTGACGCCGACCGAGACCATGTCGCTGTCGAACTGCGGGCGGATGCCGTAGAGCAGCTTGGGCTGGCCGCGCGGGGTGTTGCCGACCAGCGCGGGGTTTTCCGCCGCGTCGATCTCCGCTTCGGTATAGGTCGCATGCGCCGTCACGCTGAACGGACCGCGACGGATGCCGCCCTCGAACTCCAGACCATAGGCCTTGTACGACCGCGCAACAGTCACCAGCTGGGTCAGCCCCGTGGCCGGGTTGGTCAGCAGCTGCGAATTGGTCTCGTCGGTGAGCGCGTAGAAGCCCGTCAGGTTCAGCACGATGCCGTTCTGGCGGTATTTCAGCCCGATCTCGGCCTGGCGCAGCACGTCATGGCCCGCAACGCTGTTGACCAGCGCACCGGTGACGGTGCTGACCGCAGGCGTGAACAGGATCTTGTCAGCCCCGGCACGTCCGCCGCGGCTATAGCGTGCGAAGACCGAGAATGGCTCGGACACGCGGACATTGGTGCTGAGCGAGTAGGACACATAGTCGTGATTGTAGTTCACCGGGAAGGTCACGCCGACCGGGATGAACGTCACGCGGCCTTCCGGCACCGAAATCGTGCCATTGCCGTTGATGTCGAACGGGCGCGCGCCGGTATCGTTGATGATGTTGCCGCGCGCGCGGACATTGTCCCAGCGGATCGAACCGCCGATCGCGATCTTGCCCTTGGCATAGTTGAACGACCCGAACGGCGCGGTGACCTGATAGGTCATGTCGGTGTTCTTCGAGTTGCCGAAGCCGCCGGCGCTGCCATAGACCAGCACCCCGCCGTCGGTCACCGGAATGCCGGTGGCGGTACGCAGGTTGATCGGCACCGAACGGCCACCGCCGACCGCATCCTGGAAGAAAGTGGTGAAGCCGATTTCCGACACATATTCCTGGCTCGATCGATAGAGCCCCGCCGTCGTGGTGAGGTCACCGCCGCCGATGGTCCAGACCCGGCTGACGCGCAGGTCATTGGTCATGTTGCTGACATCGGGTGCATCGGAATCCGCGATGAACGACAGCGTCAGCAGACCGTTGCCCGATCCGTCGAACGCCTGGCCGGCGCGGGGACCGGCGGCGAAGCTCAGCGTCGCGCCCGGGCCACCGAAGCGGGTGGCGAAGGCAGCGGCCGGTGCGGTCGCCGACGGGAACAGGATCACGCTGCGCAGCGACTGGTCGGCATAGCGGAAGCGGTTGGTCACCGACCAGTCGCCCAGCGTGAACTGCGCATCGAAGCCCAGCGCCTTGGCCTTGGCGTGCGTGCCGGTGCTCAGATTCTCGCGGGTCGGCGAGCCCGAGGCACCGAGACGCAGCGAGTTCGGCAGGCTCGGCGACAGCAGCGAATCGGTACGGCTGTCGAGCCCGCGCGGATCGGCAAAGCTGGGATCGGCATTGGTGCCCGTCACCAGCAGCGGCGTGTTGATGAAGCTGGGTGCGCGATCATCGAGCAGCTTGCCGTAAACGCGGATATAGCCGCCGTCGAACTGCTTGGTGACGTTGAACTTCACCTGGCCGCCGCGCATCGAGTTCATGCCGGTTTCGCGCGGACCTTCACCCTCGCGATAGAAGCCGCCGACATGGAAGCGCCAGCCGTCGCCCAGCCGCGCGCCGTAATCGAAATCGGTGCGATAGCTTTCATAGTCGAGGCCGATCGTCCCCATGATCGATCCGCCTTCGACCTCGCCGGTCTTGGAGATCAGGTTGATCACCCCGCCCGGCGCATTCGATGCGAAGGTCGAGGCCGAGCCGCCGCGGATCGATTCCACCTGCGCGACATTGAGGTCGGCGCGGATGAAGATGTCGGGCGTCAATGTCAGCAGGTCGCCGAACTCGAGCACCGGCAGGCCATCTTCCTGCAGTTGGATATATTTGGCACCGTCATTGACCAGCGGCAGGCCGCGCACGGTGTAGCTGTTGCCCGCCTCGCCGGTGCTCGCGTTGACGCGAATGCCCGGGATATTGCGGAACAGTTCGGCCAGTGATCGCGGCGCGATGGAAATGATGTCGTTTTCCTTGATGGCGCTGGTCGAGGTGGCGCTGTTCAGCCGGTCGCGTCCGCGCGCCACGCCGGTCGTGACCATATCGCCTTCATCGACGGTCCGGCTCGCCTCCCAGGCCGTCATCGGCTTGGATTCCTGCGCTCCGGCGGGCGCGGCCATGGCCACCATCGCCATGACGAAAAAGGACGTGCCAGTAGTTACTCGGTACTTGTAAGAATGCATGAAATGCCCCTGCTGTAATAGCCTCCGAAGCCCGGACTATGGGATTCCAATTAAAGCGTGGTTAACGGCGATTGACCAAGATTCGGCGATATCCGGATGCGAACGGTGCTTCCAAAAACCCTGCAAAATCCGCCGGTTACGTAGCGTCGAGCGGTTCAGCCGCAGACGCCTCTGCTCGGCCGATCGTGCCCGGATGGCGGCTGGCGGACGCGTGGTTACCTGCGCAGGCCCACGGCAGTTTGGGGCCTCTGTCGCAGCCTGAATCGAGGGCGTCACAGACGCGCAGATCGGGTCTGCAGCGCAAGGAGCGTGCCGCGGGTCGGGTCGCGCCGGCGCCCGGACCGGGCCGGCGCGCCGCCGGTGCGCGCGGCTTCTCCCTCGCCCTTCTTCCGTTAACTGCTTGTTTACGCTGATTACCTAGCCAGTTTGCCGGGGTCGGGAGTGTCTGCCGGCTGGGTCGTTGGCGAGAATCATGGCTGCACTCATTTCTACTCAGGTTATCGCCGATACAGCGCGGCCATCGCGCCCACGCACCCCCGAAACGTCCGAGTTACGGCCTTTCGTTCGGTTACCCGCGCATGCCGAACTGTCCCGCCAGGCCGATATCTGCCGATCGCTCGGATCGGACTTTGTCGGCAATGTGCTCGAAGCCGCAGAACGGCAGCTGGCGCACGCTCCGATGACCGAAGCCGTGATCGCCAGCTGGCCCGGCGACCGTGCTGCGGCAGCGCTTGCGATGCGGCTGAACGGTGCGTTGCATGCCGTGGCGCGGCGCGGCATCGTGCCCGAGCTCAGCGCGCTGTACCGGGGCGAGCATGCCGATTACGACCGCGCGCTCGCGGCTGCGCTGTCGCAATGCGACAGTTTCATCCTGCAGTGGCTGCGCGACCCCACCCAGACCAATGAGGTCGGGCGATCGGCTGCGCTGATGTCGGCGCTGATGATCGCCGCGGACAAATTCGGCCTCCCCTTCGAGCTGCTCGAACTCGGCACCAGCTGCGGCCTGAACCTCAATCTCGGTCGCTATGGCTTCGATCTGGGGGGCACTCGTGTCGGCGACCAGGCTTCCGCGCTGCAAATCGCACCCGAATGGCGCGGCCCGCGGCCGGTGGCGGCCCCGGTCGAAATCCTGTCCGCCTGTGGTGCCGATCTGCACCCGCTCGACGCGCAGGATGCCGATAGCCGCGAACGGCTGCTCGCCTTTATCTGGGCCGATCAGCGCCATCGGATCGAGCGGCTCGAGCGCGCGCTCGATATCGCGCGCCACCATCTGCCGCAGATCGAAAAGGCCGAGGCGATCGCCTGGGTGGCCGCCAGGCTGGCCGCGCCGCAGGCTGCCGACACCTGCCGCGTCGTGTTTCATTCGATGTTCCGCCAATATCTTCCCGAACCGCAACGCGCCCGGCTGGCGGAGATCATCGTCCAGTCGGGTCAGTTTGCGACCGAGCGAACACCGCTTGCCTGGATCAGCCTGGAATGGACCCCCGACCGCAGCGAGGTACGGCTGTCGCTGACCAGCTGGCCGGGCGGCGAGCAGCGGTTCCTGGCCACCTGCCACCCCTATGGCGAGTGGATTCACTGGCGCTGAGCGCGGCGGCGCGGCGGTAGCAGGCTTGCGCATGGCCGATTGCACCGCCAGATTGCCCGGATGGCAGACCATCCCGATCTGGAAACCCTGTTGCTGGGCCCGGTGCTGCCGGATCGCGAATGCGGCGGTTGCACCGCATGCTGCGTGACGCTGAAGGTCGACACGCCCGATCTGAAGAAGCCCGCCGGCACGCCCTGCCCACAGCTTTCCGCCACCGGATGTAGCATTCACGCGGTGCGCCCGACCATCTGCCGCACCTGGTTCTGCGCGTGGCGCAGGGTCGCCGCGCTCCCCGACGAGGCGCGGCCCGACCGGTCCGGGCTGATCGTCTCGGTCAGCTTCAACCGCGCGGCGCGCCATCCGTTCGAAGCGATCGCGCTGACCGTCCTCGCACTGCCGGGCAGCAAGGCCGTGGCCAGTGGCATGGCGGCGCACGTGCTCGATGCGCTGTGTGATCGGCCGATCGCGGTCTGGTTCAGCGACGGCCAGCGCAAGATGCTGATGCATCCTGAGAACGACGTGTCGCAGATCGTGCTGTCAGGCGCCGAGGCACCGCCGCAACTGGCCGCCGAAGTGGCGCTCTGGCGTCAGCAATATGCCGCCTTTCTTGCCTGAGCAGCGCTTTCTGGCTAACGGTGGACATACTGACGATAGGGGAGCGGAATGAGCGGAATTGACAGGCGGCTGTTCGTCGCGAGCGCGGGCGCAGCGCTGATTGGCGCGGCCGGCAAGGCAGCGGGCGGCAAGAGCATTACCCTGCCCTTTGCCAATGGCACGCGCCCGCTGGTGCAACTGCCCGGCAAGCGCGAGATGATTCTGCTCACCAGCCGCCCGCCGCAGCTCGAAACGCCGTTCAGCGTGTTCCATGACGGGTTGCTGACGCCCAATGACGCGTTTTTCGTGCGCTATCATCTGTCTGGTCTCCCCACCGAAATCGATCCACGCAGCTTCCGCCTCGCCATCGGCGGGCATGTCGAGAAGCCGCTGCAGATCAGCCTCGAATCGCTGCGGCGCGACTTTCCGGTGAGCGAGATCGTTGCGGTCAACCAGTGCTCGGGGAACAGTCGCGGTTTCGTCACGCCGCGGGTGGCGGGCGGCCAGCTCGGCCATGGTGCGATGGGCAATGCGCGCTGGCAGGGCGTCGCGCTCAAGCACCTGCTCGACAAGGCCGGGGTTCGCTCGGGCGCGCGCCAGGTGACCTTCAACGGGCTCGACAATCCGCCGGCCGATGGCATTGCCGATTTCGTCAAGGCGCTCGACATCGATCATGCCCGCGATGGCGAGGTGATGGTCGCCTTTGCGATGAACGGCGAGGAACTGCCTTTCCTCAACGGCTATCCGCTGCGCCTCGTCGTGCCCGGCCATTTCGGTACCTATTGGGTCAAGCATCTCAGCGAGATCACCGTCGTCGACAAGGAGTTCGACGGTTACTGGATGAAGACCGCCTATCGCATTCCCGAAAATGACTGCCGCTGCGTCGAGCCTGGCACCAAGCCCGACAAGACCGTGCCGATCGCCCGGTTCAACGTGCGCTCGTTCCTGACCAGCCACGCCGATGGCGCGCAGGTCAGCGCCAAACGGACGACGGAATTGCGCGGGATCGCGTTCAGCGGTGGCGATCCCATCAAGCGCGTGCTCGTCTCGCCCGATAACGGCCGGAACTGGCAGGAGGCCAGGCTCGGCGAGGATCTGGGGCGCTATTCGTTCCGCGAATGGAAGCTGGGGCTGACGCTCACCAAGGGGCAGCACACCTTGCGCGTTCGCGCCGAATGCTCGAGCGGCGAGACGCAGCCGATGGAGCCGCTCTGGCAACCTGCGGGCTATATGCGCAACGTGGTCGAGACGATCAACGTGGAGGCCGTGTGATGCGCAGCAAGGGACTTGTCATCGGCCTCGGCCTGCTGGCTATCGCGGCGGGAGGCGCGGCCTGGACGCTGATGGATCGCGACGCCGGACCGGAGGTCGTGGCGGCGCGCATGGAGCCGGTCAGCTATCAACTACCTGAAGAAGCGATCCCCGCCGAGCTCGCGGACGCGGGGGCGGAGATCGTGGTCAACAACTGCACCGCCTGTCACAGCCTGGAATATGTCACCACCCAGCCGCGCGGCATGGGGGAGAAGTTCTGGCACGACGAGGTGACCAAGATGGTCAAGGTCTATGGCGCGCCGGTCGCGCCCGCCGACGCCGAGGCGATCGCCCAGCTGCTCGCCGAACGGTTCGGCTAGAACAGCAGGATCACCACCGCGAACGAGGCCGCGAGGCTGGTCAATGTCGCGATCAGCACCGGGATCGCGGGCCGAATGCCGGTCTCCATCAGCAGGTCCATGCGGCTGCGCATCGCGGTCGCGATCACCGCGATCAGCAGCAACCCCTTGGACAGGCTGAGCGCGGAATCGCGCACCGGATCGGGCATCGCCACCAGCGAGTTGACCAGCACCACGCCGAAGAACGCGACGATGAACCAGGGCAGCGCCAGCCGCTTCCACAAGGGACTGCCTTCGGCCTGGTCGGCGTTGCCGATGGCGAGGCCGGTGATGATGACGACGGGTGCCAGCATCGCGACGCGCGAGAGCTTGACGATCGCGGCATAGCTGCCCGCGCTTTCGGAAAAGGCATATCCGCCGCCGATCGCCTGCGCGACGTCATGGATCGACGCGCCGATCAGGAACCCGGCCTGCTGGTCGGTCAGCAGCAGATACTCGGCGAGGATCGGGTAGAGCGACATGGCCAGCGCGCTGAAGAGCGAAACCACCACCAGCGTGATCGCGAATTGCGACTGGTTCAATCGCTCGCGCCCGATGATGCCGTAGAGCGCCATGGCCGCGCTCGCGCCGCAGATCGCGGTCGCGCCGCCTGCGAGAATGCCGGTATAGTTGGACTGGCCCACCAGCCGCGCGCCGAGTATCCCGGCGAGGAAGGTCACCGTCATGATCGCCGCCAGTGCGGCGAAGGGCTGTACGCCCAGCGAGCCGATCTGCTCGAACGTGACCTGCAGCCCCAGCAGCACCACGCCGAAGCGCAGGCAGGTGCGCGAGGCGAAATCGAGCCCCTTGTGGCTGCGCGGATCGCGCGCGACGAAACTCAGCGACAGCCCGATCAGCAGGCCAAGCAGGATGATCGGGAAATTGTAATGTTCGGACAGCCAGGCAGCGGCCCCGGCGGCGATCGCGCAGATCGCGAGCCCCTGGAAGATCGTGTCGCGCGGCTTGGCGACATCGGGCCGGGGCGCGGCATCGGCCAGATACATCTCGCCGAACAGGTCGCCCGCAGCGGGGAGCGAATCCCAGTCGATATCCTGCCGCTTGCCGTTCATCGCCGCTCCGCTCGTCCCCGAGATATGTCCTTCGGTGTCATATTCCCCTTTCCTTACGCGCGCGAGCGGCTATCGTGCAAGCACGAAGCGTCGTAGACAGGCGCGCATATGGGAGGATCGGCAATGGAAGAGGCACGGCATCAGGGCATGGCACGCGGCGCAGCGATCGCGCTGGTCGCCCTGCTCTTCCTCGGCAACGCGCTCAATTATGTCGATCGCCAGGTTCTGGCCCTCTTGAAGCCCACGCTCGAGGCCGAGTTCGGCTGGTCCGACGCCGATTATGCGCATCTCGGCTCCTCCTTCCAGATCGCGGCAGCGGGCACGCTGCTGTTCGTCGGCTGGTTCGTCGACCGGCTCGGCGTGCGCGTCGCCTATGCCATCGCGGTGACCGTCTGGAGCGCGGCCGGCATGGCGCATGCGCTGGCCCAGACGGTGCAGCAGTTCGTCGCCGCGCGCGTCGTGCTCGCAGCGGGCGAATCGGTCAGCACGCCGGCGGGGCTCAAGGCGGCGGCGACCTATTTGCCGGTCAAGCAGCGCAGCATCGCCATCGGGCTGATCAACACCGCGCCCAATATCGGCGCCATCCTCACCCCGCTGCTAATTCCGCCCTTCGCGCTGGCCTTCGGCTGGCAGGCCGCCTTCTGGGTGACCGGTGCGCTGGGCTTCGTCTGGCTCGCCGGTTGGTGGTGGGGCACCCGCAACCTGAAACCGCTGGGCGACATTCCCGAGCGCGCGCGCGTTCCCTGGGGAATCCTGCTCTCCGACCGCAAGACCTGGACGGTGATCGGCGCGAAATTCTGCATCGATGCGGTCTGGTGGTTCGTCCTGTTCTGGATGCCCGATTTCTTCAACCGCCAGTTCGGCCTTTCGCAAGGCGAGCTCGGCTGGCCGATCGCGATCATCTTCACCCTCGCCGCTCTGGGCGCGATAACCTCTGGCGGGCTCTACCCGATCCTGCTCAGCCGCGGGATGACCGTCAACGGAGCACGCAAGACCTCGATGCTCTTCTATGCCTTGGTCGTGCTTGCGATGCCGCTCTCGCTCCAGACCGGAAACCCCTGGATCGCTGCGGTGCTGATCGGCCTGGGACTGTTTGCGCATCAGGGCTTTTCGACCAATGTCTTCGGCATGACCGCCGACATCATCCCCGCCACCCGCGTCGCCAGCGTCATCGCGCTCGGCGCGGTCGCGGGCAACCTGTCGGGCACCGCGATCATCGAGTTCGCCGGCTATTCGCTGGGCAACGGCATGGGCTATGTCCCGCTCTTCGCGATCTGCGGCAGCGCCTATCTGGTTGCGCTGGCCTTCATCCACGTGATGATCCCGCGGCTCAAGCTGGCGACGGAATAACGCTCCAGGCTTCAGTGCGCGTCATCGGCCGGGGGCAGCGGCTTGGCAGCAGCACCTGGCTGGTGCCGTGAGGCCGCAAGCTTCGGCTTGATCAGGCCTTCCCACACGGCCCACCGGCAAATGCTGGTCACGATCGCCAGCCAGAGCGGAATCTGGACGATGACCGGCAGGTCGATGAACCCCGCATAATCTGCCGATACCAGCGCGAAGCCAACCCAGCCCATCACCGTGATGGCAGGTTTCAGGCGTTCGATGGGAACGGCCAGCCGCGCAGCATATTCAACGAGTCGGTCCACACGGGCAGCATCTCATCTCGCAACGCGCGGGACAATGGGCTGCGACGGCCTGCTGTTCTCAATGCGCGGCCATGCGCTGCACGCAAAAAGGCCCCGGACTTTCGTCCGAGGCCCTTTTTCGTTTCGCTTGCCGATCGATCAGCGCAGGCGGGCGCGCAGGCTGATGCCGAAATAGCGGTCCGCATCGCGCGGGATCTGCAGGCGCTGGCCGGCGCTGACGTTGAGCAGCGCATAGGCCTTATCGGTGATGTTGCGCGCCAGGAAGCTGACGCGATAGTTATCTTCCGGATCGGAGAAGCCGATGCTGCCGTTCCAGATGCCATAGGCCGCGATCGGGCCCTGCTCGCCGAGGTCGGAGAACTGGCGGCTGACATGGCGGAAATCGGTGTCGAGATACATCTTGAACCCGCCGAGATCGCGCTCGTAGCTGGTGCCGATGGTCCAGGTGAACTTGGGCGCCAGCGGCAGCTGGGTGCCGTTGCGGGCATCGGGCGCGTTGGTCGCCGGGTTCGGGTTGAACCGCTTGACCGTGGCGTCGGCATAGGCGCCGCTCGCGCGCAGCGTCCAGCCATCGACCGGCACCGCGAGCAGATCGACCTCGAAGCCTTCGCTCTTCACCGAACCGGCATTGGTCAGGTTCGAGACGACCGCGCCATTGAGCAGCACGAAATTGTTCGCCTGGAACCCGTCATAGGTGACGGTGAAGGCGGACAGGTTGAACTGTACGCGGTTGTCGAGGAACTGCGACTTGAGGCCGATTTCGAACGCGTCGGAGGTTTCCTCGTCGATCGGGATCGCGTTGGTCGGCGCGGTGTGATTGAAGAATACGTTGAACGCCGGGCCCTTGTAGCCGCGGGTATAGCTGCCATAGAGCATCACGTCCTCGCTGGGCGTGAACTGCAGCACCGCGCGGCCCGAAAGGTTGCCGTTGCTGCTGTCGCCGCGCGAGGTGTTGGTGCCGTTGCCACCCGAAGCGATCGTTCCGCCCGCAGGCGCACCCGAGACGCCGGGTCCGGTGGCGGGCAGACCCGTGGTCGCATTCACGCCCGGCGCGCGGGTGTGGACGAAGCTGAGATCATCCCAGGTGTAGCGCAGGCCGCCGGTCAGCGCGAACATGTCGCTCAGGCGATAGGTTGCCTGGCCGAAGATCGCATAGTTGCGCGATTCCACCGCGCTGAACGAGGTCGCGGTCGGGAACAGGGTGTTGGTGCGATCATTCACGTTGCACGGACGGCCGCCGGTGATCGGATCGATCGGCAGGGTCGAGGTGGCGCAGGTGATGTTGCGGCGGGTAAAGTCCTGCTCGTTGTCCGAGCCCCAGATGAAGCCACCGATCTGGTAGAAGAAGGGCTTGGACTGATCCGACGCCAGCCGCACTTCGAGCGAGAGCTGCTCGGTGCGGACTGCGCCATTGTCGTGCAGTTCGCCAGTGCCGACGATCGCGCGCGGCAGGAAATCGCCTTCGCGGATCTCGACATTCTCCCAGTTGCGATAACCCAGGATCGCGCTCAGCACATGGTCGGTGAGCACGTCGAAATCGGCCGATGCGGTCAGGCTCCATTGCTTGTCGAGCGTGCGCGTGACGAGATTGTGATTGACGAAGCGCTGGTTGACGCCGCGCGCCACGCCGCCGGGCAGACCGAGCTCGGCATCGAGCACCGCGCCGCGGCTGACGCCGGTGACATCGGCGCAGCAATCGTCGTCGGCCTCGAAATAATCGGCGATGAAGCGGAAGCGCGTGCCGCCATTGTTGTAATCGAGAATGCCGCGCGCGCCGTAATGTTCGTAGCCATTGATGGTGTTGCGACGGCCGCCGTTGATATTGGTGATGTTGCCGTCATAGCTGCCGTAGAAGGCGGTGATGCGGCCGGTCAGGTTCTCGGCGAGCGGGCCGGAGATGGCGCCGCGCAGGCGATATTCGTCATCGTCGAACGCTTCGAGCCGGGCTTCGGCCTGCAGAGTGTCGGTGCCGCCCTTGGAGACGATGTTGACGAGACCGGCCGACGCGTTCTTGCCGAACAGCGTGCCCTGCGGGCCGCGCAGCACTTCGAGACGCTCGGCATCGACCAGATCCATGAACGCCTGACCCGAGCGGCTGAGCACGACGCCGTCGACCACGGTCGAGACGCTGGGCTCTGCGGCGATCGAGAAGGTGATGGTGCCGACGCCGCGCATCACGATGGCGCTATTGGCGCTGGTCGTGCCCTTGCGGAACGACACCGACGGGACGAGCTGGGTCAGACCTTCGAGGCTGGTGACGCCGGTGGTCTCGAGCCGCTCGGAGGTGATCGCGGTGATCGCGATCGGCACGTCCTGCACGTTTTCGGCGACCTTCTGCGCGGTCACGACGATTTCGGTGATGCCGCCCTGATCGTCTTCGGCGGCAGCGTCCTGCGCGTGCGCGGGCATGGCGAAGGCGAGCGAAAGCGCGGTCGCGGACAGCGCGGCGGCACGGACGGACAATAGACTGGAAAGCTTCATGATACCCTCTCCCTGCGAGAATGCGGTCGTAGCGGGGGCTTGCTGCCCCTTGATCTGGTCGCCGCGATTGATGCTTGATCTGCTATGACCGGCTCGATATGTCAAGCGGTGTCAGAAAAACGGACGATGGCTGCGACCATTTCGCCACAGTGCGACCAAGGGTGAGGAAAAACGCGTTGAAACTGCGGGTGCACACCCAGGATGACGGGTTCGATCTCCTTTTCGGAGATCACATCGTGCTGCGTCACCGCGCCGCCTGTCCTGCGGTGGTCATGGCGCGGGGCCGTCCCGATATCATGATGTTCCGCGGCAATTTCCGCATTTCCGACTCGCCTGCCGACGAGATCGCCCCGAGCGACTGGCGCAAGGCCGATGGCGATATCGAACTGATGCGTGACGGAGCACCCGTCGCGCGCCTTTCGACCAAGGACCATAAGCTGACGATCAACGCGCTGCTTCCCGGCTATGACCGCTTGCGCGTGCGCTTCCATGCCGAACCGAACGAATGCGTCTGGGGCGGCGGCGAGCAGATGAGCTATCTCGCTCTGAATGGCCGCGCCTTCCCGATCTGGACCAGCGAGCCCGGCGTCGGCCGCGACAAATCGACCGAACTCACCCGCATCATGGACGCAGAGGGCATGGCGGGCGGCGACTATTGGAATACCAACTATCCGCAGCCGACCTTCCTCACCTCGCGCTGGATCGCGGTGCACCTCGATGCCAGCTGCTACAGCGTGCTCGATTTCACCGACCCCGGCTTCCATGCAGTGGACGTGTGGAGCGACACCGCGCGGTTCGAGCTGTTCGCCGCCGATGGTCCGCTCGAACTCGTCTCCGCGCTGTCGAAGCGCTTCGGTCGCCAGCCCGCATTGCCCGACTGGGCGATCGGCGGCGCGATCGTCGGGCTGAAATCGGGCGCATCGAGCTTTGACCGACTCGAACGTTTCATCGAAGCGGGCTCCGCCGTCTCCGCCTTGTGGTGCGAGGACTGGGCGGGAATCCGCGAAACCACCTTTGGCCGTCGCCTGTTCTGGGATTGGCATAACGGAGAGCGCAGTGCCCAGCGCTATCCGGACCTCAAGTCGCGCATTGCAGACCTGCATCAGCGCGGCATGAGGTTCATGGCCTATGCCAATCCCTATATTGCCGTGGATGGTGACCTGTTCGCCGAAGCGGCAGGCGGCGGCCATTTTTGTCTTCGCACCGACAGCGACGACGTGCATCTGGTCGATTTCGGCGAATTCGACTGCGGCGTGGTCGATTTCACCCGCGCCGAAACGCGCGCCTGGTTTGCCGAGCGCGTGCTGGGGCGCGAGATGCTGGATATCGGCATCGACGGCTGGATGGCCGATTTCGGCGAATATCTGCCCACCGATCTGCGCCTCGCCGACGGCTCCGATCCGATGGAAGCGCACAACCGCTGGCCGGTGCTCTGGGCCGAGGTCAACGCGCGCGCGGTCGAGAGCCGGGGCCGCACCGGCGATGCGGTGTTCTTCATGCGCGCCGGCTTTTCGGGCGTGCAGGCCCATTGCCCGCTGCTCTGGGCGGGCGACCAGTCGGTCGATTTCACCCGGCACGATGGCATCGGCACGGTGATCACCGGCGCGCTGTCTGCGGGCCTGGTCGGCAATGCGTACAGCCATTCGGACTGCGGCGGCTATACCTCGCTGCACGGCAATGTCCGCACCGAAGAGCTGATGCGGCGCTGGTGCGAACTCGCCGCCTTCGCGCCGGTCATGCGCAGCCATGAAGGCAACCGACCCGACGACAATCTGCAATATGATTCGACGCCCGAACTGATGGCCTGCTTTGCGCGCTGGAGCCGGGTGCACGCGCATCTCGCGCCCTATGTCCGCCACCTGTGCGGCGAAGCGAGCGCGCAGGGCCTTCCCGCGCAGCGCCCGCTGTTCCTGCATTTCCACCACGATCCCGCCCTCTTTACGGTGCAGGACCAGTTTCTCTACGGTGCCGATCTGCTGGTGGCGCCGGTGATCGAGCAGGGTGCACAGGCACGCGATGTCGTGCTGCCCGGTGCGGGCGTCTGGCGGCATGTGTGGAGCGGCGTGGATTACGCGCCGGGCACGCACCGCATCGCCGCGCCGATCGGCGCGCCACCGGTCTTTTATCGCCCCGACAGCGCCTTTGCGGCGCTGTTCGCGGGCCTGATCGAGGTGCTGGAGCGATGAGCGAACGGGCGAACATCCGCGATGTCGCGGCCAAGGCAGGCGTGGCGGTCAAGACCGTCAGCCGGGTGCTCAACGGCCATCCCTATGTCAGCCAGGCGACGCGCGATCGGGTGGAAGAGGCGATGCGCGACCTAGATTTTCGCCCCAGCGTCGCGGCGCGCATCCTGTCGGGCGGCAAGTCGAACCAGATCGCGCTGATCTACGACAATCACAGCCCCTATTACATGTTCCAGATCCAGACCGGCTGCTGGGATTTCTGCCGCGCCAACCGCATCCGCCTACTTGCCCAGCCGGTCGACGTTGCCGACCCGCAGGTCGGCGAACAGGTGCGCGGCCTCGTCACCGAAACGCATGTCGATGGCATCATCCTGTCCTCCCCCGTCACCGATTGCGACCCGGTGCTGCGCGCGCTCGAGGCGCTCGACGTGCCGTTCGTGCGCATCTCGCCGGGCACCAACCACGCGTTGACGAGTTCCGTGTTCATGGACGACGCCCAGGCTGCCGACGACATGACCACGCACCTGATCAATGCCGGTCACCGCCGCATCGGCTTCATCAAGGGCCATCCCAATCACATGGCGTCCGACGACCGCTTGTTCGGCTATCGCCGCGCGCTCGACCGCGCCGGGCTGCCTTATGATCCGGTGCTGGTCTGCGATGGCGAGTTCGATTTCGATTCGGGCGTGCGCGGCGGACGTGCGCTGCTCGATCTGCCGCAGAGGCCGAGCGCGATCTTCGCCTCGAACGACGATATGGCCGCCGGCGTGCTCGCGGTGGCGCACGATCGCGGCATGGACGTTCCCGCCGAGCTGTCGGTCGCAGGCTTCGACGATACCACGCTCGCGCGCACCGTCTGGCCGCCGCTCACCACCATCCACCAGCCGATGGCGGAACTGGCGCGGACCGCGACCGAGATTCTCATTGCAGGCGGCGACATCACCCATCGCCGCCTTCCGCATCAACTTGTCGAACGCGCCTCGGTAGCGCCCCCAAACAGGACCTTTTCATGAGCGAACTGCCCTTGCCTCCCGCCTTTCGTGCCCTTGGCGGAAGCGACATCATGGTTTCCCCCATTGCCTGGGGCATGTGGCGGCTCGCCGACAATGGCCGCAGCGTGGCCGAGGCGGCGCGCCTCGTGCACGCCGCGCTCGATTCCGGGATCAACTTCCTCGATACCGCGGACATCTACGGCTTTGACGGCCAGGGCGGCTTTGGCGATGCCGAGGCGCTGCTCGGCGAGGTGCTCTCCGCCGATCCCGCCTTGCGCAGCCGCATGGTGCTGGCGACCAAGGGCGGTATCCTGCCCCCCCTGCCGTATGACCAGAGTGCCGACTATCTGCGCACCGCGATCGACAATTCGCTGCGCCGCCTGAAGGTCGATATGGTCGACCTGTGGCAGATCCACCGCCCCGACATCCTCGCGCACCCGCAGGAGGTCGCGCGCGTGCTCGACGATGCGGTGAGCGCAGGCAAGATTCGCTCGATTGGCGTGTCGAACTTCACCGTCCACCAGATCGCGGCGCTCGATCACTTCCTGGCCAGCAAGCTGGTCACCACCCAGCCCGAGATCAGCCCGTTGCGGATCGCCTGTTTCGAAAATGGCGAACTCGATCAGGCGATGATGATGGGCCTGACGCCGATGGCCTGGTCGCCGCTGGGCGGTGGACGCCTCGCCGCGGCAGAAACCGCGCGCGATCGGCTGGTAGCGGCGGCGCTCGATGCCGTCGCCGAGGCGCAGGGAGTCTCGCGCAGCGTCGCGGCCTATAGCTGGCTGATGGCGCACCCGGCGGGGATCATCCCGATCATCGGATCGCAACAGGCCGAACGCATCGCCGAGGGCGCAGCGGCGCTCAAGGTGCGCTGGACGCGGCAGGACTGGTACGCGGTGCTGGTGGCCGCGCGCGGCGAGCCCCTGCCCTGATGCTGCGCGGCATGCTTCGACAGGCTCAGCATGAGCGGGGTTGGGGCTGTCATTCAAACCTTATCCGCTCAGCCTGAGCTTGTCGAAGGCCCCGCGCCAGATCGAAGGAACCGAAATATGACCCAAGCCCCTGATCAGCAATGCGAAATCGCCTGGTTTTCGGCGCTGTGCGACGACGACTATGAATTCCTGGGCGTTCCCGACCCCTATCTGCAATCGAGCTGGGAGCATTGCCGCAACATCGTCCTGCGCGCCGAGGAAGGCGGGTTCGACAATATCCTGCTGCCGTCGGGCTACTCGCTCGGGCTCGATACCACCGCGTTCGCCGCGGCTGTCGCCACCCAGGTCCGCCGCATCAAGCTGCTCTGGGCGACGCGCATGGGCGAGGACTGGCCGCCGCAGCTCGCGCGCCGCATTGCGACGCTCGACCGCATTCTCGGCCCCAACGCTTCGGGTACCGGCGGACGGCTGAACGTCAACATCATCTCGTCCGACATGCCGGGCGAGAAGATCGAATCCGGCCCCCGCTATGCCCGCGCGACCGAGATCATGAAGATCGTGCGAACTTTGCTCAACGGCGAGGCGCTCGATTTCCAGGGCGACTTTTACAACCTGAAGCTCGACCCGCCGCGCATCACCACATTGTCCGGCAAATGCCCCGCCTTCTATTTCGGCGGCCTCAGCCATGAGGCACGCGAATGCGCCGCCGAGGCGTGCGACGTGTACCTGATGTGGCCCGATACGATGGACAAGGTGCGCGAGAATATCGCCGACCTGAAGGCGCGCGCCGCCAAATACGGCCGCACGCTCAAGTTCGGCTATCGCGTGCATGTCATCGTCCGCGAGACCGAGGACGAAGCGCGCGCCTATGCCGACCGGCTGCTCTCCAAGCTCGACGACGAGGCGGGCAAGGCGATCCGCGAAAAATCGCTCGATGCGAAGAATTACGGCGTCCAGCGCCAGCAGGAGCTGCGCGGTGCGGCCGATGGCGACGGCTTTGTCGAGGAGAATCTGTGGACCGGCATCGGCCGCGCGCGTTCGGGCTGCGGCGCTGCGATCGTCGGCACGCCCGATCAGGTGCTCGCCAAGTTGCGCGCCTATCAGGCCGAGGGCATCGAGGCGTTCATCCTCTCGGGCTATCCGCATGTGCAGGAAGCCGATATGTTCGCGCGCTACGTTCTGCCGCACATCCAGCACGGACCGCTCGAGATCTGATGGACCAGTCGCCGCATCCTGAGGCCAGCCCGTTCGACGTCGCCGTGATCGGCGGCGGCGTCAACGGCACCGGCATCGCCCGCGATGCCGCAGGACGCGGCGCGCGCGTGCTGCTGCTCGAGGCGCAGGATCTGGCGAGTGGCACCTCGTCCAATTCGAGCAAGCTGATCCATGGCGGGCTGCGCTATCTGGAGCATTACGAGTTCGGTCTGGTGCGCGAAGCGCTGGGCGAGCGCGAGATATTGTGGGGCATCGCGCCGCACATCATCTGGCCGATGCGGTTCGTGCTGCCCTGGGTCAAGGGCCTGCGCCCGCGCTGGCTGCTGCGGCTCGGGCTGTTCCTCTATGACCATATCGGCGCGCGCAAGCTGCTGCCTGCGACCGAGACGATCCGGCTCGACCGGCATCCTGCGGGCGCACCGCTCAAGCCCGAGTTCGTGCATGGCTTCGTCTATTCGGACGGATGGGTCGATGATGCGAGGCTGGTCGTGCTCAACGCGCGCGATGCCGCCGATCATGGCGCACAAGTGCGCACCCGCTGCCCGGTGACCAGGCTGGAGCGCGTCGGTGATCACTGGCGGATCGAGACGCCGCAGGGCGATTTCACCGCGCGATCGATCATCAACGCCGCCGGCCCCTCGGTGCTCGGCATCCTGCGCAAGTCGGGCGAGCGGCCCAAACAGTCGATCCGGCTGGTGCGCGGGTCGCATATCGTGGTGCGCAAGCTGTTCGATCACCCGCACCCCTATTTCTTCCAGCTGCCCGATGGCCGCATCTTTTTTGCGATCCCCTATGAGCAGGACTTCACGCTGATCGGCACCACCGATCGCGACCAGCAGCCGGGCGAACCGATCGTCGCGAGCGAAGAGGAAATCGCCTATCTGTGCGAGGGCGCGAGCCGCTTCTTCGCCAGGCTCGTCACCCCCGCAGATGTCGTGTGGACCTATTCGGGCGTACGGCCGCTGGTCGACGACGGGTCGGGCAAGCCCGAAGCGGCAACGCGCGGCTATCGCTTCGAGCTGACTGAAGAGCATGAAGGCGCGCCGATGCTTTCGGTCTTCGGGGGCAAGATCACCACCTTCCGCACGCTCAGTCAGGAGGCGGTCGACAAGCTCGCCAGCCGCGTTCCATCCTTGCGCGGCGACCATTGGACGCACGCTAGCCCCCTACCCGGCGGCGATTTCGGCGTTCACGATGTGGCGCAGCAGATCGCGGGTCTGCGCCAGCGCTATCCGTTCCTCGAAGCCGGCTGGGCCGAGCGGCTCATCCGTACCTATGGCACGGTCGCAGCGCGTTTTCTGGGCGATGCCAGGGTGCTGTCCGATTGCGGCGAGCATTTCGGCCATGGCCTGACCGAAGCCGAGGTGCGGCATCTCGTCACCAACGAATGGGCGGTCACCGCCGAGGACATTCTCTGGCGCCGCACCAAGCTGGGCCTGCACCTTTCGGCCGACCAGCAGGCTGCGCTCGAACGCTTTTTCCAGAAGGAACCCGCAACATGACACCCCGCATCGTCGCGATCGGCGGCACCGTTTCGATCGGCAGCACCACCGAGCTCGCGCTACGCACCGCGATGGCCAGCGCCGCCACGCACGGGGCCGAGGTGCAGCTGTTCGACGGGGCCTATCTGGCCGCGCTGCCGCATTATCGATCCACCGCCCATGCCGGTGCGGAAGGCCGCGAGATGGTCGAGGCGGTGCGCGCCGCCGATGGCGTGCTGCTCGCAGCACCCGGCTATCACGGCACGATCTCGGGCCTCGTCAAGAACGCGCTCGATTATCTCGAGGACCTGTCGAAGGACACGCGCCCCTATCTCGATGGACGCGCGGTCGGGCTGATCGCCACGGCCTATGGCGACCAGGCCACGATGAGCACGATGCAGACGCTGCGCAGCATCGTCCATGCGCTGCGCGGCTGGCCGACGCCGATGGGCGCGACGATCCGCACCTATCCCGGCCTGTTCTCGCCCGATGGTGAATGCCTGGATGACCGGGCGCGGATGCAGCTCGACATGGTTGGCCAGCAGGTCGTGCAGGGCGCGACCAGCCTCAGCGCGATGGCGAGGCCCGCCGCATGAGCATCGCAGGCGCGGTCGAGGCCCTGAAACAGGGCAAGGTGATCATCATCATCGGCGACCGATTCCGCCGGGGCGACATGGATCTTGCGGTCGCCGCGCAGCATGCGAGCGCAGAGGCGATCAACTTCATGGCGACGCACGGGCGCGGGCTGATCTGCCTGGCGATGCAGCAGGACCGCGCGATGCGGCTGGGCATCGGCCTCATGAACCCCGGCAAGGACCGGCAATCGGGAAGGCCTTTGGGGCGCTCGATCGAGGCCGCCGAAGGCGTCACCACCGGCATTTCCGCCGCCGACCGCGCGCAGACGGTCCGGGTCGCGGTCGCGCCCGAGGCGACTGCCGACGACATCGTCTCGCCCGGCCATATCTTCCCGCTGATCTGTTCGCCCGGCGGCGTGCAGGAGCGCCCCGCCGCTGCCGAGGCCGCGATCGAGCTGTCACGGCGTGCCGGCTGCGGCGATGCGGCCGTGATCTGCTCGATCATGCGCGACGATGGCGAGATGGCGCGGCCCGGCGACATTGCCGATCTGGTCGAACGCTTCGGGCTAGAGGTCGCGGATATCGGCGATCTGCTGGACGAGAATGCAGGCACGGAGGCTGCGCATGGCGAATGATCCGCTGATCCTGGTGCTCGACGAAGGCACCACCTCGACCCGCGCGATGCTCTACACGCTGGCGGGCGAATGGATCGCGACCGAGCAGCGCGACATCACCCAATATTATCCGCAGCCCGGCTGGGTCGAACATGACGCGACCGAGATCTGGGAGCGCACCCTCGCCTGCGCGCAGGCAATGGTCGACCGTGCCGGCGGGGCCGAGCGGATCGCCGCGATCGGCGTCACCAACCAGCGCGAGACCGTGGTCGCGTGGGACAAGGCGACCGGCCAGCCGCTCGGCAAGGCGATCGTCTGGCAGGATCGTCGCACCGACGAGCAGTGCCAGCAGTTGCGCGCGGGCGGTCATGAGGCTGCGGTGCAATCGGCCACCGGGCTGCTGCTCGACCCCTATTTTTCCGCGACCAAGATGGCGTGGATGCTGCGCAACATCGACGGTGCGGATGCGCTGGGCGACCGGCTCGCCTTCGGCACGATCGAAAGCTGGCTGGTGTGGAATCTCACCGGCGGGCTGCACATTTCCGACGTCTCGAATGCCAGCCGCACCAGCCTGCTCGCGCTGACCGGCCAGAGCTGGGACGAGGGCCTGTGCGACCTGTTCGGCGTTCCGCGCGCCGCGCTTCCGCAAGTGGTGGCCAGCACCGGTGCGTTTGGCACGACGAAACCGGAACTGTTCGGCACCCCGATCCCGATCACCGGTCTTGCCGGCGATCAGCAATCCGCCACGATCGGCCAGGGCTGTTTCGATTTCGGCCAGACCAAGGCGACGCTCGGCACCGGCGCGTTCATCCTCGCCAACATGGGCCAGACCCCGCCGAGATCGGAGCACCGCCTGCTCGGCACCGTGCTGTGCGAGGTAAACGGCACGCGCAGCTTCGCGCTCGAAGGATCGGTGTTCGTGGCGGGCAGCCTGGTCAAATGGCTGCGCGACAGCATCGGCCTGCTGGGCAATGCGGCGGAGAGCGAGGCGCTCGCGCGCTCTGTGCCCGATAGTGGCGGCGTGGTCGTGGTCCCTGCGCTGTCCGGGCTTGGCGCTCCCTATTGGCTGCCCGATGCGCGCGGTTCGATCACCGGACTCTCGTTCGCGACGACGCGCGCGCATATCGTTCGTGCGTCGCTCGAATCGGTCGCCAATGTGTTCCACGATCTCGGCCGCGCCTTTGCCGCCGATGGCGCGCCCTGGTCGGTGCTGCGGCTCGACGGCGGGATGAGCGCGAATGACTGGATCGCGCAGGATATCGCCGATGTGCTGAACATCCCGTGCGAACGCCCGAGCGATGTCGAGACCACGGCGCGCGGCGCGGCGATCCTCGCCGCGATCGGTGCAGGCCATTATGGCTCGCTCGAAGACGCGCGCGCGATGGTCGCGCCGATCCAGACCTTCGATCCGCAGATGGACAGCGCGGCGCGCGACCAGCGCCTCGGCCAATGGACCAAGGCGCTGGCCTGCTGAACGATCAGACCTTAGCGGGAGCCAGCCTGGGGCTGAGCAGGTGCACCACCAGCAGCGCGGCCAGATAGGCGCTGGCGCAGATCGCGAACAGGATTTCGTAGCTGCCGGTGCTGTCGAGAATATAGCCGGTGAACAGCGCCATCCCCATGCCGCCGAGCGCGCCGACGGTGCCGCCGATGCCCACGACCGAGCCGACCGCACCGCGCGGGAAGACATCCGACGGAAGCGTGTAGAGGTTGGCCGAGAAGGCCTGGTGCGCCGCCGTGGCGAGGCCGATGATCAGCACCGCGCCCCAGACGCTGTCGATGCCTTGCGCGAACCAGATCGGCGTGACGGCCAGCGCGCAGACCAGCATTGTCGCCTTGCGCGCGAAATTGGGAGTCTTGCCGGCCTTGATCAGCCGCGACGACATCCACCCTCCGAAGATCGAGCCGCCGTCCGAGATGAGATAGATCGCGGCGAGCGGCAGGCCGAAGGTCTTCAGGTCCATGTCATAGCGCTCGAACAGATAGCCGGGCAGCCAGAACAGGAAGAACCACCAGATCGGGTCGATCAGGAACTTGCCGAGCGCATAGGCCCAGGTCTCGCGCACGGTGAGCAGCTTGGCCCAGCCGATCTTCTCGACCGGGTCTGCCGGGTCCTGCTGGATCCAGGCGAGTTCGGCTGCCGAAACGCTCTTGTGCTCGGTCGGATGACGATAGATCGCCCACCAGGCGACCAGCCAGACCAGGCCGAAAATGCCGGTAATGTAGAAGGCCTCGCGCCAACCGAACCACAGGACCAGCGCGGGCACGAGCAGCGGCGTGATAATCGCGCCAACATTGGCCCCGGCATTGAACAGCCCGATGGCAAAGGCGCGCTCGCGCTGCGGGAACCAATCGGTAACCGCCTTGATCCCGGCGGGAAAGTTGCCGCTCTCGCCGATGCCCAGGCCGAAGCGCGCGGCGGCGAAGCTGGTGACGCCGCTCGCCAGACCATGCGCCATATGGCCCGCGGTCCAGATGACGATGGCGATGGCATAGCCCAGCCGCGCCCCCAGCACATCCACCACCCGGCCGAAGCCGATATAGCCGATGGCATAGGCGACCTGGAACCAGAAGACGATCGCGGCGAAATCGGTCTCGGTCCAGCCGAACTCGGCGACGAGGGTCGGCTTGAGCACGCCGATCATCTGGCGGTCGATATAGTTGATGGCGGTGGCCGCAAACAGCAGCCCGACGATCACCCAGCGATAGCGCCCTGCCCTGCCCGCTGCGGCATCGAGCGCCTGGGGCCGTGTCGCAGTTGCGGCGGTTTCAACCATGTTCAGCTCTCCCAAAGCAGCGCCCGGCCGTTGCCGATCCGCCTCCGTCCTGTTCCGTCAGCGCGGTTGCGCTGCCACCACGCGGCAATGCACATCGCCATGGCCGACAAACTCGGCGCGAAAATTCTGGCCGACCGCGATCTCGTGCACCCCGGTGATCGCGCCGGTCGAAACCCATAGCCCCCGCGAAACGTCAAATCCGCGCTGGATCAGGTTCGCCAGCAGAAAGCGCACCGCGCCATAAGGCCCATCCAGCATGGTCGCGGCGGTCGCCTGGCCGACCTCTGCGCCGTCGATCTCGCTGCGTACCAGAATGGCGCACAGATCGGTCTCGCGCCAACCGGTCAGCTCTGCGCCGAGCACCACGCCAGCATTGTTCCCGAAATCGGAAACGGTCACCGCCGGGCCATCGAGATTGATCCGCGCATATGGCGAGCTGGCGATCTCGATGCCCAGCCGCACGTCATCGAGGATCGCGCGGGTCCCCTCGTCGTCGGTGGGCACCGGGCCGGCGAATCCGGGAGCGACATGCAGCAGGATTTCCGCCTCGCCCGCCGCAAAGCCGCCTTCGAAGACCGGCATCTCGGGGACCTGGCCGCTGCTCGCGTCGACCACGCTATCGGCGAAAATGGGCCCTGAAAGACGGTTCGCGCCCAGCGTGCCGTCGAGCGGGGGATTGATCCGCCCGACCTTCCAGCCTGCCACCGCGCGGCCATCGATATGGATGGCGCGGTCCTGGATCGAATAGGCGGCAGCGAGCGCATCGGGAATCGGCCCCGGATAGACGCTGAGCGCGCGTGCCTCGCGCCGCGCGCTGACAAAGGCCTGCGCCACCGCATCCACCTGTGCACTGACCTGCAATTCCATCCCCATCCGTCGTCCTTCTCTCAATCCCATTGCCTAGAGGAAACCGGTGTCATCCGCAAGGGGCGGCGTTTCCGCCACCCGGCCCTCTAGAGCGTCACACCCTTTTTCCAGATCGCGATCGCCCGCTGGCCTACGCGCTCTGCTGCGGTCCGCTCGCCGCTCGCGATGGCGAGCAGCCTGTTCAGGAACGCGCGATCGACCGCCTCCGCCGAAGCCTCGAGCACAGCGGACGCATCGAAATCGATCCAGTGCGGCTTGCTGGTCGCAAGCGCCCGGTTCGAGGCAATCTTGACCGTTGGTGCCGGAAAACCCAGCGGCGTACCGCGCCCGGTAGTGAACAGCACCAGGGTCGCGCCGGCAGCGGTCAGCGCGGTCGAGGACACGGCATCATTGCCCGGCGCTTCGAGCAGCGCGAGACCGGGCCGGTCGGCTTGCGCTCCGTACGCGATCACGCTGGCGAGCGGCGCGGTTCCCGCCTTCTGCACCGCACCCGCCGACTTTTCCTCGAGCGTGGTGATGCCGCCCGCAATATTGCCCGGCGAGGGATTTTCCGACACCGGCAGACCCTGGTCGAGATAATAGCGCTTGAAGCGGTTCACGAGATCGGCGGCCTGCGCGAAGGTTTGCGCGTCGACCGCGCGGTCGAGCAGCGCCTGCTCCGCGCCGAAAATCTCGGGAATTTCGGTCAGGATCGGCGTGCCGCCGGCTGCAGCGAGCGTCTCGCTGAACCGGCCGAGCAGCGGGTTGGCGGTAAGTCCCGAAAAGCCGTCCGATCCGCCGCATTTCAGGCCGACGACCATTGCGCCGAGCGGCAGCGGCTCGCGCCGGGCCTGCGCCGACGCTGCCACCATCGCGTCGATGATCGCGCCCGCCTCGGCCAGTTCGTCGCCCGCCGCTTGCGAGGACAGGCTGCGCACCTTGCCTCGCGCAGACGGCGGGATCGCGTCGATCAGCGCCGCGAGCTGGTTCGATTCGCAGCCCAGGCCGAGCAGCAGCACGCCCGCCGCATTGGGATGCGCCGCCAGCCCGGCGAGCAACGCGCGCGTGCCCGCCAGGTCGTCGCCCAGCTGCGAACAGCCGTGCGGATGCGCAAAGGCGAAGATACCGTCGATCTTCCCGGTGGCGATCAGCGCGGCGTGACGCTGTTCGGCCGCGCGCGCGATCTGTTCGGCGGTGAGCGCCACACAGCCCACCGTCGGCAATATCCAGATCTCGTTGCGCGTGCCTGCACGGCCATCGGCGCGGCGATAGCCCTGCCAGACCGCGTCTTCGGCGACGATCGCGGGCGCCGCCATGACCGATGCCCGGCCCAGGGCGTACTGCTCCTCCCCCTCCAGCGCGGTCGCCAGATTGTGGCTGTGGATATGCGCGCCGGGCGCGATCGCGGCAGAGGCGCGGCCGATCGGCAGGCCGTATTTCACCACGCAGTCCCCGACCCCGTGCGCCGTCAGCGCAAATTTGTGCCCCTGGGGAATATCGTCGGCAAGGGCATGAAGGGCGCCGTCCAGCACGACCTGCTCGCCCGCCCGCAACGGACGCAAGGCCACCGCCACCGTGTCAGCGGCATGCACCTGCATCGCATCGGGCATGTGGTCCCTCCCTTGCTTCACGACTCTCGCGCGGTCGCTCGGGCACAGGCATAGCGCCGTGGTAACCGGTGTCAATCCTGCCGGGATTGCGTTTGGCGCAAACATGTGGCTAGGAAGCGTCTTGCACTGACACCGGTGTAGCATCGCAAATGGGGGGGCAGAAGCGCACGTGGCCAAGGCAAAGGACGGCAAGCCGACGATCAATGACGTGGCCCGCCTTGCCGGGGTGTCGAAAAAGACGGTGAGCCGCGTCATCAACCGCTCGCCGCTGCTCAATGCGCAGACGCGCGAAAAGGTCGAGGCGGTGATCGCCGATCTTGGCTATGTGCCCAATCCGCAGGCGCGCGCGCTGGCATTGCGCCGCAATTTCCTGATCGGGCTGATCCACGACAACCCCAATGCGCAGATGGTGCTGGGCGTGCAGGAAGGCATATTGTCGGCGATCCGCGATACCGAATTCGCGCTGGTCGTGCGCC
Source organism: Blastomonas sp. CACIA14H2 (assembly GCA_000503195.1). Classification (GTDB taxonomy): domain Bacteria; phylum Pseudomonadota; class Alphaproteobacteria; order Sphingomonadales; family Sphingomonadaceae; genus Blastomonas. Next base: position 39,184 of record AYSC01000012.1, on the reverse strand, counting down.
CGGTCAACCGCCGCTCGCCCGACATGCTCGACGATGTCCGTGCGTTTCTCGACCAGCAGCGGCTGTTTGGAGTCCTCCTGCTGCCGCCGATTTCGGAAAATGATGCGCTCGCCGCTTTGTGCGACGAACTCGGCGTATCCTATGTGCGCATGGGGTCGGTGCGGCTGGACGAGGACGTGCACATGGTCGCGTCGAACGACCGCGAGGCGGTGGCCAAGGCGGTGGGCTATCTGGTCGGCCAGGGCCATCGCCGCATCGGTTTCGTCGCCGGCCCCGAAGGCTTCCGCTCTGCCGCAGAGCGCGCGCTGGGCTATCGCGACGCGCTCGATAGCGCGGGGGTGGCCATCGACGAGACGATCATGGCCGAGGGCAACTATACCTTCGAGACCGGCATTGCGGCGGGCGAGAAGCTGCTTGCCGCCTCGCCTCGACCCAGCGCCATCTTCGCCAGCAACGACGAGATGGCCGCCGGCGTGCTGCACGCAGCACGCAGCATCGGCATGTCGGTGCCCGAGGACCTGTCGATCATCGGCTTCGACGACACCGCGATCGCCGCGCATATCTGGCCGCCGTTGACCACGGTGCGCTGGCCGATCCAGGCGATGGCCAGGGCCGCCGCGATCAAGCTGATCGACCCTGTCGAGGCGCGCGACCAGCCTTCGCATTTCCTGTCCGACCTGATCGAGCGCGCTTCCGTCGCCCCGCTCTGAACCGATCCGACCGCACCGCAATAGAGCTTGCACCGATCAATGACACCGGTTACCAAGCAAGCCAATATTCCCCCGAACCCAATCGGGCCGGACTCGCCGAGCACCGCCGCCCGGACAGGAGAGACATGATGAAGATCGCCCTGATCACCGAGAACAGCCAGGCCGCCAAGAACAGCATCATCCACGAGGCGCTGACCGATGTCGCGCTGCCGCTGGGGCATGAGGTGTTCAATTACGGCATGTATACCGCCGAGGATTCGGCCTCGCTGACCTATGTCATGAACGGGCTCCTGACAGGCATCCTGCTCAATTCGGGCGCGGCGGATTTCGTCGTCACCGGCTGCGGCACCGGCATGGGATCGATGCTGGCGTGCAACGCGATGCCCGGCGTGTTCTGCGGTCTTGTGATCGACCCGACCGATGCGTTCCTGTTCGGCCAGATCAACGACGGCAACGCGATCTCGATGCCCTATGCCAAGGGCTTTGGCTGGGCGGCGGAGCTCAATCTGCGCGATTGCTATGCCAAGCTGTTCGACGGCGAGCGCGGTCTGGGCTATCCCAAGGAGCGCGCCGCGATCATGGCCAAGAACCGCGGCATCCTGAAGGACCTCAAGGCCGCGACCTGCCATGACATGCTGACCGTGCTCAAGACCGTCGATCAGGACCTGCTCAAGGCGGCAGTGGCGGGCGAGCGCTTTGCCGAGCATTTTTACCCCCACTGCCAGAACGAGCCGATCGCGTCCTATCTGCGCGAACTGACCGCCTGAACGACAGTCGCGCTATCCGGGGAGAGGACGATATGACGAACGGGCTTTTCGACCTGTCGGGGCGCGTCGCGGTGGTGACCGGCGCCAATACCGGCATCGGCCAGGGCATCGCACTGGCGCTGGCGCAGGCCGGCGCGGACATCGCCGCTGTCGGCCGCACGCCGGCCGAGGAGACCGCGCAAAAGGTCCGCGCGCTGGGCCGCCGGTGCGAACTCGTCTCGGCCGATCTCGGCACCATCGCCCCGGTCCAGGCCGTGGTCGATCAGGTACTGGGTTCGCTCGGCGGACTCGATATCCTGATCAACAATGCGGGCATCATCCGCCGCGCCGATGCAGTGGACTTTACCGAGGAGGATTGGGACGCGGTGGTCGATACCAACCTCAAGTCGGTCTTCTTCCTGAGCCAGGCCGCAGGGCGCCACATGATCGCGCAGCGCGAGGCGACGGGGCGTCGCGGCAAGATCGTCAACATCGCGTCGATGCTCAGCTTCCAGGGCGGCATCCGCGTGCCGAGCTATACCGCGAGCAAGAGCGGCGTGGCCGGGCTGACCAAGCTGCTCGCGTGCGAATGGGCGGCCAAGGGCATCAACGTGAATGCCATTGCGCCGGGTTATATCGCCACGAACAACACCGCAGCATTGCAGGCCGACGAGACGCGCAACCGCCAGATCATGGAGCGCATCCCCGAAGGCCGCTGGGGCGACCCTGCCGATATCGGCGGCGCGGCGGTGTTCCTGGCGAGCAGCGCTGCGGACTATGTCCAGGGCCATGTGCTCGCGGTCGACGGCGGATGGCTCGCGCGGTGACGGGTCCGGTCGTCTGCTTCGGCGAGATGCTGCTGCGCCTGGCGCCGCCCGGCGCGCGGATGATGGTGCAGGCGCAGAGCCTCGACATGGTGGTGGGCGGCGCGGAGGCCAATGTCGCCGCCGCGCTCGCCTCGCTCGGGCACGAGGCGCGGATGGTGACGCTGCTGCCGGGCTCGCCGCTGGGCGACAAGGCGAAGGCAGACCTCGGGGCTGCGGGTGTGGACACGCGTTTCGTCGCGCGCGCGGACGGTCGCATGGGGCTGTATTTCCTCGAACCCGGCGCGGGTCTGCGGCCGTCCTCGATCACCTATGACCGCGCAGGTTCGGCCTTTGCGCTGGCCAGGCCCGAGGCGCTGGACCTCAAGGGCGCGCTCGAGGGCGCTGCCCTTCTCCACATGTCGGGCATCACGCCCGCGCTGGGTCCGGGCGGGGTCGCGCTGGCCGAGGCGGCGGTGGCCGCCGCGCAGGACGCGGGCGTGCCGATCTGCTTCGACGGCAATTACCGCGCGCTGCTCTGGGACGCGTGGGACAGCGATCCGCGCGCGATCCTGACCCGGCTGGTCGGAGCGGCAACGGTGCTGATCGGCAACCATCGCGACATCTCGCTGCTGCTCGGCAAGACCTTCTCCGGCGACGGCGCGGAACGGCGGCGCGAGGCGGTCGAGGCCGCGTTCGAGGCCTTTCCGAACCTCGAACTGGTCGCCTCGACCGCGCGCCATGTCGTCAGCAGCGATCACCACCGTATCGCCGCGCGGGTCGATACCCGCAGCGCGAAGCACCAGACCGCCGAGATCGACGTCACCGGCATTGTCGACCGCATCGGTACCGGCGATGCCTTTGCTGCCGGCGTGCTGCATTGCTATCTGCAGGGCGGCGACGCGCAGGCCATGGCCGAATGTGGACTCGCGCTGGCCGCACTGAAGCACAGCCTGCCCGGCGATTTCTGCCTGATCGGTCCCGCCGAACTCGCCGCCTTCTCGGCGCAAGGCGGCGATGTCCGGCGCTGAGCTGACCCGCCGCGCGCTGATCGGCAGCGGCGCGGCGCTGATCGCGGCGCCTGGCCTCGCGCGCTCCGCCGACCCAATGGTCGGGCGCTATCTCGGGCTGCGCGAGGACAATGTGCTCGCGTTCAAGGGCATCCGCTATGGCCGCGCCGAGCGCTTCGCGCCGCCGGTAGCCGAGCCCTGGACCGGCCCGGCAACCCGCGCGCAGCAATTCGGGCCGATCGCGCCGCAGCGCGGCAATCCCGAGCTTCCGCAGTCCGAGGACTGCCTGTTCCTCAACGTCTGGACGCCCGAGGCGAACCCGAACGCCCGGCGCGCAGTGATGGTCTATTTCCACGGCGGCGCGTACAGCAACGGAACGGTCACCGATCCGCTGACCCACGGCCACCGGCTGGCCGCACAGGGCGATGTCGTGGTGGTCACGGTCAACCAGCGGCTCAACGCATTCGGCTATGCCTGGCTCAAGCCCTTCGGCGCGCGCTTTGCCGATAGCGGCAATCTCGGCCAGCTGGATCTGATCCTCACATTGCGCTGGGTACGCGATCATATCGCCGATTTCGGCGGCGATCCGGTGCGGGTGATGGTTTTCGGCCAGTCGGGCGGCGGCGCGAAGATCGCGACATTGATGGCGATGCCGGCGGCGCGTGGCTTGTTCCACAGCGCCGCGACGATGAGCGGCCAGCAGGTCACCGCGAGCGGACCCGGCAACGCCTGGAAACGGACGCAAGCGCTGATGGCGGCGATGAAGCTCGCGCCCGATGATGTCGAGGGGCTGCGCACCGCGCCGGTCGAGCGCATCGTCGAGTCCCTCACTGCCACCGATCCGGTCATCGGCGGGCCGGTCTATTTCGGGCCCGTGCTCGACATGACCAACCTGCCGCGCCACCCGTTCTGGCCCGATGCCGCGCCGCAATCGCTCGCCATCCCGATGATTCTGGGCAACACGCGCGAGGAGACGCGCGCGTTCATCGACCCCAGGGGACCTAAGCTCGAGGGGCTCGACTGGAGCAACATCGCACCGCGCATCGCCGCCGAGGTGAAGATCGATCTCGACCCCGAATGGGTCGTTGCCCGCTATCGCGCGCAGTTCCCCGATTGGTCGCCCGAGCGGCTGTTCTATGCCGCGACCACGGCGGGCCGATCCTGGCCGGGCCAGGTGATCGAGGCGGACGAACGTGCCAAGGCAGGCGCGAAAACGACCTGGGTCTATCAGCTCGACCGCCCCTCGCCGATCGACCCCGCGCGCGGTGCGGCGCATACCGACGACATACCTTATGTCTTCGGCACACTGGATGCGCCGGGCAGTTATAGCGGCACCGACGCGCGTGCGCAGGCGACGCGCGATCTGATGATCAAGGCTTTCACGGGCCTCGCCAAGACCGGCAAGCCGGGTCTGGACAGCTGGTCACCCTACACCCTGCCCGACCGCGCGACTTTGGTGGTCGGCGACGGGGCGTCGGCGGTGGTCAGCGATCCTCGCCGGTTCGAGCGGGAGCTGTGGGCGACGGGGCCGTACATTCAGCCGGGCAGCTGACCGGCTCCTTGACCGGATAGGCGATGATCAGCGCGAGCGGCTTGTCGCCCCGCTGCCAGATGCCGACCACCGCGCCATCATAGAGATAGGCGGTCATGCCGGGCCTGAGGGTCGCGCGCTGGCCGTCCGAGACCACCTCGCCCTCGCCGTCGAGCACATAATAGACCTCGTCATGCGCGATCGGATGTTCGCCGATCGCCGCGCCGATATCGAGCGTGCGGCGGCGGAACTCCATGCGGCGCGGTTGCGGCACATGGTCGCTGATCCGCCACGCGGTGCTCATGCCGATGCCCCCGTGCGGCGGCGGCTCGCGCTTCACCGTATCGAGCTCGTCGACCACCGCCATCGGCGGCGCAGCCGCGAGCAGCAGGGCGATGAGCGCGCTCATGGCTGGGTCGACCGCATCTGCGCATCGCGCGTCGAAAGCCGCTCCTGCGCGCCGCCCTTCTGTCCGGGATAGCGACCCGATTTCGGGATCATCGTGTCGAGATTCCAGTCGGCCTCATTGAACGGGGCAAAGCTCGCCACCGGCGCGGGATAGCCACCGACCTCGCTCTCATCGTCGATGATGTCGCCGCGCCCTTCGGCGACAAAAAACAGCACGCGGATGTCGTCGGGCGCGCGGTCCCAGGGCCTTGCGCCGACGGTCTGCAGCAGCGAGGTCTCGACGTCGCCCGAGGGCAGCACCGCATAGGCATCCACCTTGGCGAGCGGTGCCTTGGCGGGGATCAGCCTCGCGCGCGTCTCGCCATAGCGGCCGAACTGGGGCAGCGGATTGCCGTGCCGGTCGACCGCGCGGTTGTCCTTGCCGAAATAGGCCAGGTCCCCGTCGCCGCCGAGCATCAGGAACGGCAGCCCCTCGTTGGTGTCGTTGCCGCCGCGCATGACATTGCCGATCGCGGTAATCTCGCCGGTGACATAGGGCTGCCCCTGCCATTCGAGATTCATCAGGTTGTAGTGTACCGCGCGGTGGCCGGGATTGTAGATCAGGTTGTTGATCATCGCCACCTGCGCCCCGCCCTTGACCAGCGGCGAACGCTCGACATTGTGCGCCCAGACATTGCGGTAAAACATTATATTCGTGGCATTATCATGGATCAGCGAGCCCTTGCTGTGCTCGCCCTTGGGGTGGCTCGAAACGGCCAGGCCCTCCGCCGCCAGATTGTCGCGGAACACGATATGGTGGCTGGTACCCGCACGCCATTGCTCGATCGTATCGCCGGTGAAGCGCGGGCCGGAGGCGGACATGTTCTCGTCGATTCCCCAGAGGAAACTGCAATGTTCGACCACGACATTGTGCGCGGCGACGGTGGAAAAGGCATCGGCCTCCCAGCCCGACATGCGCGCCTGACCGTCCGCGCCTGTCATCACCCGGATGTGCGAGACGACGACATCATGCGTGCGCAGATCGATGCCGCCCTTGATGATCGTGATCCCCGGCGAAGGCGCGGTCTGGCCTGCAATGGTGAGATAGGGTTCGCTGATTTCGAGCGTGCTCCGCCCGAGATCGATCACCCCGCCGACTTCGAACACCACGGTGCGCGGCCCCTTGGCAGCGAGCGCCTCGGCCAGCGATCCCGGACCCGATTTGGCCAGCGTCGTGACGCGGATGATTCGCCCCCCTGCCCCGCCTTTCGTGGGATCGCCCGGATGCGGCTCAGCCGCGGCATGGCTCAGGCTGGCCAGGGCAAAAGCCCCGATTATCGCGGCTTTCTGCAAGGTCTTGCGCATGGTCTCTCTCCCGTTGCCATGGTTATTGACAGAGCCGCAGCGAGAGGGCAATACATAATGACACCGGTTACCTTGGGCGGTCAGCCTCACTGAGATGCTCCATGGATCATCGGGAAGAATAGCGATGCCCGCCTCGGCAGGGCATCGAACGTCGGGAGTCAGGGTGTCAGGGCGTATTAGATGCATGTCGCATCTTCTCCTTTGACACCGGTAGCAATTGCCTGAAAGAAGGCGATCAGGAGGGGACAGACATGCGCCGTCAGAACACGCGCCGGGCCACCGGCCATTCCATTTTCAAGGCAGCACTGCTCGCAGGCTGCGCGCTGGCCGCGACCGGAACCGCACAGGCACAGGTCGCCGAGGGAGAACAGCCGACCACGGTCGAGGACGAGGCCCCCGCCGCCGACGAGATCGTCGTCACCGGCTTCCGCCAGTCGCTTGAAGCCGCGATCAATCTCAAGCGCACCTCGGTCGGCGCGATCGACGCGATCGTTGCCGAGGATATCGCCAAGTTCCCCGACCAGAACCTCGCGGAATCGCTGCAGCGCATCCCCGGCATCTCGATCACGCGTGATGCGGGCGAGGGCCGCGCGATCACCGTGCGCGGTCTGTCGAGCCAGTTCACCCGCGTTCGCGTCAACGGTCTCGAAACCGTAGCGACATCGACTGATGGCGCCTCGGCCAACCGCGACCGCGCGTTCGACTTCAACGTGTTCGCCTCGGAGCTGTTCAGCTCGATCGTCGTGCACAAGACCGCCGAGGCCAGCCTCGACGAAGGCTCGCTGGGCGCGGTGGTCGATCTCAACACCGGCAACCCGCTCGCGGCCAAGGCGGGCTTTACCGCGGTCGGTTCGGCGGTGGTCAGCTATAATGACCTGTCCGAATATGCCGGCCCGCGTCTTGCGGGGCTGCTGAGCTGGCGCAACGATGCCGGCACATTCGGCGTCTCGCTCTCCGCGGCCTACCAGAAGACCCAGGTGCTCGAGCTCGGCAACAACACCGTGCGCTGGGCGCAGGCGCGCTTCGACTCGGTCAACGGCGCGCCCTGTTTCACCACCAGCGCCACCAACCTCACCGCGGTGCGCAACAGCGGCGGTGTCTATACGAATGGCCGCAGCGCCGCATGCGACCAGGCCTCGCTCGCCTTCCACCCGCGCATTCCGCGCTATGGCGAGGTCAAGCACGACCGCGAGCGCCTGGGCATCACCGGATCGATCCAGTTCGCGCCGACCGACATGACCAAGTTCTCGATCGACGGGCTGTACTCGCGCTTCAACAGCGACCGGCGCGAGCGCTGGGGCGAGGTGCTGCTGCGTTCCAACGAGCGCTCGATCGACGTCGTCAACCCGGTCTATGACGCCAACAACAACATGATCTCGGCAACGCTCAACGATGCCTGGGTCCGCACCGAACATTATCTGCGCGAAAGCACCACCGAATTCTATCAGGTCGGCGGCACCTGGGATCAGGACCTGTCGGACAGCTTCCGCTTCACGCTGCTCGGCGGCATTTCGAAGTCGACCGCCGATATTCCGGTGGAAACGACCATCGTGTTCGACGATCGCGACGCGCAGGGCTATAGCTACGACTATACCGACATGAAGCGTCCGAAGCTGACCTTCGGCACCAGCGTCACCGATCCGGCGGTGTTCCAGCTCGCCGAAATCCGCGACCGTCCGTCGGAAATCGTCAACCAGTTCAAGACCGCGCAGCTGCGCACCGAATGGGATGTCACCGACGGGTTCACCGTCAAGGCTGGTGTGGTCTGGCGCCGGTTCGAATTCGACACCGTGGCCTTTACGCGCGACACGGCGGTGTGCGGCAATGGCGGACTCGACCGCGTGCTCGGCACCATCACCTGCTCGGCCTCGAGCGTGTTCGGCCCGACGGCCGTCTATGGTTTCCCGGTCACGCCGCAGCTTTCGGAGCTGTTCCAGCTCGGCAAGGCCGGTCAGCCTGCGGGCAACACCAATGCCTGGCTCGTCCCCAATCTCGATGCGACCACCGAATTCACCAAGCTGTACAGCCGCCCGCTCGCGCTCGACGCAGGCAACAATCGCGGCGTGCAGGAAACTACCAAGGGCGGCTATCTGCAGTTCGATGCCAAGGGCGACCTGTTCGGCCTCGAATATGCGCTCAACGCCGGCATCCGCTATGTGAAGACCGAACAGTCGTCCTACGGCCTGGTCGGCGCGGTCGAGGCGACGATCGAGCGCAGCTATGACGATTGGCTGCCCTCGGCGAACCTCGCGATCTTCCCGGCGCAGAACCTGATCATCCGCGCGGCGGCGGCCGAGGTGATCACCCGTCCGACGCTCGGCTCGCTGACGCCGGGCGGGTCGGCCGATGGCTTCAACTTCCGCGTCAACAGCGGCAACCCGTTCCTTGAGCCGTTCCGCGCCACCAACTACGACCTTGCGATCGAATGGTATTTTGCGCCTCAGGCGCTGCTCTCGATCGCGGGGTTCATCAAGAATGTCGACAGCTTCACCCAGACGGCGGCGATCACCGAGGCTACCTTCGCGCAGACCGGCCTGCCGGTTTCGGTGCTCAACCCCTCCTCGCCCGCCGCGCTCAACCCGGCGCTGCTCAACCAGCCGATCTGGACGCTGACCACCCCGGTCAACGGCACTGGCGCGAAGCTCAAGGGTGTGGAAATCGCCGCGCAGATCCCGTTCAGCGCCTTTACCGACGGGTTCTTCGGCAATTTCGGTATCCTCGCCAACGCGACGTTCATCGACAGCAATGCCGATTTCATCGTGCAGGGTCCCGCCACCACGCCGGGCGGCGCGCTGGTCAACGTGACCCGCAGGGCCGCGCTCGCCAACGTCTCGAAGCGATCGTACAACGGCACCTTCTACTATGACGACGGCAAGTTCTCGGCGCGCATCATGGGCACCTATCGCAGCCGCTGGCACGAAGGCGCGAGCGGGACCGGCAACATTCTCGAAGGCTATGGCAGCCAGTTCAACCTCGATGCCTCGATCCGGTACAAGTTCACCGAGTGGCTCGAAGTCTCGCTGGAAGGCAACAACCTGACCGACACCTATCGCTATCGCTTCACCGATTTCGATGCGGACCGGAACTACGAGAACAACCATTTCGGCCGCACCTTCTTCCTCGGCGCGCGCTTCAAATACTGATCCAACCGGGGCAGCGGTTCGCCGCTGCCCCCACTGCCGACGCAAAGGAACCGCCATGCCGATCGATCGCCGGTCCCTCATGGCGGCTCCGCTCGTTCTGGGACTCGCCAGCCTGGCGAAGGCGCAGACGCCGGTGCCTCAGGTTCCTGGTGGTTCGCTGCCCCCCGGCCTGCCCCAGCCCTCCGAGACCATCGACCTGTGGCCGAAGGGCGCGCCGGGTGCTCCCGCCAGGCCGCTCGTCGAAACCGTGCAAGAACGCTCGACCGGCCGGCTGGTCACCGACCGCGCGGTGTTCGGCATCACAAGACCGCGCATGGCCGTGTTCCGGCCCGACCGGCCCAATGGCGCAGCGGTACTGATCACGCCCGGCGGCGGCTATCGCTGGGTGGTGGTCGACAAGGAAGGCTATGAAATGGGCCGCTGGCTGGCAGCGCGCGGCTTCACCGCCTTCGTGCTGTTCTATCGGCTGCCGGGCGAAGGCTGGGCGGCGGGGCCCGACGTCGCGCTGGCCGATGCGCAGCGGGCGATGCGGCTGATCCGCCACCGTGCCCGAGAGTTCGCAATCGATCCGGAACGGGTCTCGGCGATGGGTTTTTCCGCTGGCGGCCATCTCTGCGCCGATCTGGCAACCCGCTTCGACGTTCAAGTCTATGATACGGTCGATCCTGCCGACAAGCTCTCGGCCAGGCCACACAGCGCCGCACCGATCTATCCGGTCATCTCGATGACCCCGCCCGATGCGCATCCCGGCTCGCGCGATCTGCTGCTTGGCAAGACGCCAACGCCAGCGCTCGAAGCGGCGCATTCGCCGCATCGCAACATTCCCGCCGATGCCCCGCCTTTCTTCCTGCTGCATGCCGAGGATGACGAGGTGGTGCCTGTGGCCAACGCGCTGCTGCTGCGTGCGGCGCTGAAGGACAAAGGCGTGCGCGTCGAGACGCATCTGTTCGAACATGGCGGCCATGGCTTCGGGCTGCGCAAGGCGATCGGCAAGCCGGTCGAGGTGTGGCCCGAACTGTGGCGCGCCTGGGCCCGCACGACAGGTCTCGCGCTTTGACGCGTCGCGGGCCGCAATTCAGCCGCCGCGGCGTCATGGCCGCGGGCGCGCTTTCGAGCTTGGGGCTTGCAACATCTCTGCCCGCAAGCCCCTCCCCGGCGCCCCTCCCCTCCCCAGGCTGGCGCCGGGGTCTGGACGATCAGCGCATCGCCGATCTCGGCGATGGCCGCTTCCTCAACCCGGTACTCTCGGGCGACCGGCCCGATCCTGCGATCCTCAAGGACGGCGCGGATTACTATCTCACCTTTTCGAGCTTCGAATCCTATCCCGGCCTGCTGATCTGGCATTCGCGCGATCTGGTGAACTGGCAGCCCCGAAAGCCAGCGCTGACCCGCAACATCGGTTCGGTCTGGGCGGTGAGCCTCGAAAAGCACAAGGGTCGCTATTTCCTCTATATCCCGGTCAAGGCGAGCCCGCAGAACGACATCTATGTGATCTGGGCGGACCATATCGACGGCCCGTGGAGCGACCCCGTGCCGCTCGGCCTGCACAAGCATATCGACCCCTGCCATGCGGTGGGCGAGGACGGATCGCGCTGGCTGTTCCTCTCGGGCGGCGACCGGGTGCGGCTGTCCGATGACGGGATGCGCGTCACCGGCGAGGTCGAGCATGTCTACGACCCCTGGCGCTATCCGGACGAATGGGATGTCGAGGGCTTCTCGCCCGAGGGGCCGAAGATCCACCATATTGGCCAATGGTTCTACATGATCACCGCTGTTGGTGGGACAGCGGGGCCTCCCACGGGCCATATGGTGATCGCCGCCCGCTCGCGATCGATCCACGGCCCGTGGGAGCAGCATCCCGGCAACCCGCTGGTCCGCACGACCGACATCCGCGAGGCCTGGTGGTCGCGCGGCCATGCCAGCTTGGTCGAAGCGCCCGATGGCAGCTGGTGGAGCCTCTATCACGGCTTCGAAAACGGTTACTGGACGCTGGGCCGGCAGTGCCTGCTCGATCCGGTCGAATTCACGCCCGATGGCTGGTTCCGCATGACCGGCGGCGATCTCTCCGCCCCCTTGCCCAAGCCGAAGGGTGGCGAGGCGCTGCCGCACGGCATGGCACTGTCGGATGATTTCAGCACGCTCGCGCTCGGCACCAAATGGTCCTTCTTCCGCCCCGCCCCGGACGAGAGCAGCCGCGTCCGCGTCGCAGACAACACGCTATACCTCAAAGGCAAGGGCCTCGCCCCTTCGACCGGATCGCCGCTGCTCGTGATCGCGGGCGACACCTCCTACCGTTTCGAATGCGATATCGACCTGGCACCCGGTGGCACGGCGGGACTGGTGCTGTTCTATGACGACAAGCTCTATGCAGGGCTCGGCTTCGATGCCGAACGCTTCGTGACGCACCAGTACGGCATCGAGCGCGGGCGTCCCGCCAACCCGCACAGCCGCCGCATGCGCATCCGGGTGACCAACCGGAAGCATATCGTGAGCTTCCACACCTCGGGCGATGGCGGCAGGACCTGGCTGAAATTCGACCGCGGCATGGAAGTCTCGGGCTATCACCACAATGTCCGCGGCGGCTTCCTGATGCTCCGCCCGGGGCTCTATGCGGCGGGCCCCGGCGAGGCGCAATTCCGCGACTTCCGCTTCACCGCGCTGGAAGGTTGAGGGTCACGGAAGCGCGACCGTCTGCACCTCGTCGCCACCGAAGCGCAGCGTCCGCGCGAAGGTACCGCGCTTGACCTCGACCTGATTGACCTGGCGCGGATAGATGTCGCGCAAGATGGTGGTCTGGATCGCCACCGCCCTGGGACGGCCCTTCACCTGACCCGCATAGTTCATTCGCACCTCGCGTACGCCGATATCGACGGACGACACCGCCAGCGGAACCTCCGCCCCATCGGCGCGCAGATGAAAATGCGCGAGCAGATAGGTCTTCAGCTCGGCAATGGCATCGGGATCGTCGAGGCTCGTCTGCGCATTCGGCGCGATTTCGGCGAGCGCGGGTTCCAGATCATGCGCCTCGAACCGGTGCGAGACCATGACCTTGCCATCGGGTTCGAGCGTGACGACGCTCATCGCATCATGCCCGCGATGCGCGCCCGCTTGCGGGGCGAGCGCCAGGCTCGCAACCGCTGCCATGATGGCAGAGAAACGCCGCATCATTTCGGCGCGCCGAAGGTGCGCAGCGAATCGGGCTGCACCTTCACGTCCGAATCCTTCATCCGGTTCTTGGTCTCCTCGGGCGTCTCGATGCCCAGCGTCTTGGGATCGATCTGGCCGGTATAGACATTGTTCGACCGGTCGGCATCGGCGGTTTCCCAGAGCGGATCGACCTCGGCGCGGGTGAGCGTCTTGGGCGTTACGAACTGCCAGGTCACCGCCTTCTGGTTGTAGCGCCAGACCTCGGCGGGGATGCGCGCGCTCTCGCTCGATCCGTCGGAGAAATCCATCTTCAGGATCACCGGCATGACGAGGCCGCCGCGATTGGAGAAGCTGAAGCGATAGAAATTGTCGGTCACCTGCCGCGCCGCCTTTTCCTCGGCGGTCAGGTCGGCAAAGGCCTCAGCCGCCTTGCGCTTGTCGGCGGCAGTGGCATCGAGCGGGTCGATGCTGTCATAGAAATCGCGCGTCGACGGATCGCGCTCGACCACCGTCTGCTGCCCCGTGTTGCGCGCGGCCGTCAGCGATCCCGGCTCGGCATCGCGGCGCTTCTTGCGCTCGGCGGCAGCGGCCGTGGCATCGGCAGGTTCGAGCGTCGCGCGCACCACCTTGTCGAGCGCGATATCGACATGGTCGGTCGAATAGAACCATCCGCGCCAGAACCAGTCCAGATCGACCCCCGAGCTTTCCTCCATCGTGCGGAAGAAGTCATAGGGTGTTGGATGCTTGAACCGCCAGCGATTGGCATATTCGCGGAAGGCGCGGTCGAAAAGCTCGCGGCCCAGCACGGTCTCGCGCAGGATCGTCAGCGCGGTGGCGGGCTTGCCGTATCCGTTGGCACCGAACTGCAGCACCGAATCCGACTGCGTCATCAGCGGCATCTGATTGGTCGAGAGCATGTACTCGGCGATGTCCTTGGGCTCGCCGCGCCGCGCCGGATAGTCCTTGTCCCACAACCGCTCGGCCTGGAACTGCAGGAAGGTGTTGAGCCCCTCGTCCATCCAGGTCCATTGCCGCTCGTCCGAATTGACGATCATCGGGAACCAGTTGTGGCCGATCTCGTGGATCACCACGCCGATCAGGCCGTATTTGGCGCGCTCGGTATAGGTGAGGTTGCCGGTCTTCTTGTCCTTCACCGGGCGCGGGCCGTTGAAGGTGATCATCGGATATTCCATCCCGCCGACCGGCCCGTTGACCGACTGCGCCACCGGATAGGGATAGGGAAAGGCGAACTTGCCATAGACGTCGATCGTGTGCGCGATCGCCTTGGTCGAATAGGCATCCCAGAGCGGCCGCGCTTCCTTGGGGAAGAAGCTCATCGCCATGACCAGCGGCTGATCGGCATAATCCTGTTTCACGCCCATCGCGTCCCAGGCGAACTTGCGCGAGCTCGCCCAGCCGAAATCGCGGACGTTGGAGGCGGAGAAGATCCAGGTCTTCTCGCCCGAGGCCTTGCCGCGCTCGGCCGCCACCGCCTCTTCGGGGGTGACGACATAGACCGGGCTGGTCGCAGACCTCGCCTGTTCGAGCCGCTGGCGCTGCGCCGCGCTCAGCGCCTGGTCGGGGTTCTGCAGCACACCGGTGGCGGCCACCACATGGTCGGCGGGCACGGTCAGCGCGACGCGATAGTCGCCGAATTCGAGCGTGAACTCGCCAGAACCCAGAAACGCCTTGTTGTGCCAGCCCTCATAATCTGAATAGACCGCAAGCCGAGGGAACCACTGCGCGCCTTCGAAGATGCAGTTGCCGTCCTCGCCCGGCTGGGTGAAGCATTCATAGCCCGACCGCCCGCCGACGACCTTGTTCTCGGCCATCGGGAACGACCATTCGATCGAGAAGCTGGTCTCGCCGCCATTGGGCGCGACTGCCTGGGAAAGGTCGATGCGCAGCAGGCTGTCGACAACGGTGAAAGGAAGCGCCCGACCGCTGGCATCGCGCACCGCAGCGATGGTGAAGCCGCCCTCCCAGTCCTTGAGGCGCTTGAGCCGGCGCACCTCGGCCAGGCTGATCTTGTCGCCCGAAACCGTCTCTGTCATCGCCTCGATCGAATCGCGCTTGTACTGGTTCTGGTCGAGCAGCAGCCAGAGATAGGGCAGCGCATCGGGCGAATTGTTGACATAACGCACCGTCTGGCTGCCGCTGACGGTGCGCTTCGCCTCGTCGAGCCGCGCCTGGACGTCGTAGTCGACCTTCTGCTGCCAGTAGCGATAGCCCGGCGCGCCCGAGGCGTTGCGATAATCGGTCGGGGTCGGCCATTCCTCGCCTTCGAGCTGGCGAAACTTGTCCTGATAGCCGCTCTTGGTCTGCTCGACCGGGCTCGCGAGCGAAGGTGTGGAAGCGGCGCCGATGGCGAGTGCGAACAGCGAAGCGGAAACGGCGGATAAACGACGCAAGGCGACCCCCTTATTTTCAGGGCGTTATCGCCCCTGAAATGTGCAGGGCGCTTGCATGTGATACTATCGCATAAGGGTCAATGCCCCGGCGCTGCAATTTGCGACAAAGCGCCGATACCCCGGCCGCCTGGCCTCCCATCAAGCCGGCTGGGGCTTGCCGAGCAGATTATAGGGGTCGATCCCGCGCGCGCGCAGCTTCTGGTGCGCCATCGCATAATAATGCGGTTCGTCGATGTTGAGCCGCTTGCGCGCCGCCGCCAGTGGCTCGGCAAGCAGCGAGAGCATCGACTGCTCGGCAATGCGCGGGCATGCCTTGCCCAGCCGCTTCGCCTCGCCCACCGCCTTGAACACCGGCGCATCGCTGCGGATGGTGCGGGTCATGTTGAGCGCGGCCATATAGGCGATGAAGATATTGCCCGGTGACGGGTTCTGGCCATAGGTGAACGCCAGCACCGAGGCTTCGCCCAAGGCGTCGCGGCCATAGCCGGTGAGGACATGCAGCAGGTCGTGCGTGTCGCGCAGCCGGTTGACATACCATTCGACCATATCGCCATAGCGGCGGTTGCCCTGGAACCGGTCATATTCGGCGACCAGCCCGGCGGCAGAGAGCCCTTCGCGCTCCATGAAATCGACATAGGCATGCGCAACGCTGCCCTTCGGCATCGCGCGCAACCGATCGTGATCGTCGAGAATGTCGGGAAGATTGGGCTCGCTCAGCCGCAATTGCCGTCCGAAATCGCTGTACACGAAGGCGCGGATCTCGTCGACCAGCTTCAGCCGCGGCAGGCACTGGAAGATGTGGAAGACCTGCTCGGTATCTTCCTTGTCCGCGATCAGCTTGCGGAAATGGTGCATCGCCCTGAACGGGCGGAACTTGGGCACGGGCCGCTCGGGATGACGGAATACCGGCTCGGACATGCTCAACCTCTCTCGCCCTCTCACTGACAATCGTGTCAATAGCATGCAGCGCAGAGGTTGAAAAGTCGTGTCATGCGTGCTGACACATGGTCAGAAATCGATCGCGATGCCCTTGTGCTCCCAGTCGCCGAAGCGCGTCGGGCCCTTGGCCGCTTCCTCGGCATCACCCTCGGCGATCGGCTGCGGTGTCGGCACCGGCGGCGACTTGCCCCAGTGCGCGGGCGGCTTGACATGGTCGGGGCGGCGCGTCGCGCGCGGGGTGTCTGGCATGCTGCGTCCCTTGAGCTTGGCCGGCCGATCGATTGAAAACCGGCGCGGCATTCCTACATTTCATGCGGGCATATGGGGCGTGCGCCGCGCGATGTGAAGCGCCGGGCATGCAATGTCAGACAAGGATTTTGAACCGAGATGAACGGACTGAAGACCACCATGCTGCTGGCAGCGCTGACCGCGCTGTTCATGGCTCTGGGCTACACGCTGGGTGGCTCGGGCGGCGCGGTGATCGCGCTTCTGTTTGCGGCCGGCATGAACCTGTTCACCTTCTGGAATGCCGACAAGATCGTGCTGAAGATGCACAATGCCGTCGAGGTGAACGCGCAGAGCCATCCCGATTTCTACAATCTGGTCGCCAGGCTGGCCGAGCGCGGCGAACTGCCGATGCCGCGCGTCTATGTCATCGATCAGGCCGCGCCCAACGCCTTCGCCACCGGTCGCAACCCGGAGAACGCCGCCGTGGCTGCGACCACCGGCCTGCTGCAGATACTGAGCCGCGACGAGATCGAAGGCGTGATGGCGCACGAACTCGCGCATGTGAAGAACCGCGACACGCTGATCATGACCATGGTCGCGACGATCGCGGGTGCGGTATCGATGCTCGCCAATTTCGGGCTGTTCTTCCGCGACGACAATCGCAACCCCTGGGCGGCGATGCTGGCCGTTTTCGTCGCGCCCTTTGCCGCGATGATCGTGCAGATGGCGATCAGCCGGACGCGCGAATTCGGCGCGGATCGCGGCGGCGCGGAAATCAGCGGCAAGCCGCTGGCGCTGGCATCGGCGCTGGCGCGAATCTCGAACCAGGCGCAACGGATTCCGAACCCGGTTGTCGAACGCAACCCGGCAGCCGCGCAGCTGTATATCGTGCCCTCGGGCGTGCGCGCGCTGTTCTCGACGCATCCCGATACCGGCGACCGGATCGCCGCGCTGGAGGCGATCGCCCGCGAACAGGGCAGCGCCCCGCCGCCGCGCCGGGGCAGCGCGCTCGATCCGCTCGGACGGGGGTGAGCTTTATTCTCCCCTCCCGCGCGCGGGAGGGGAGATGCAGCTTGCTTGACCGGAGTGGGCCTGACCACCATCTGCGCAGTCCCACCCCGGCCTTCGGCCACCCCTCCCGCCAGCGGGAGGGGAGAAGGATCGTGCGGTCCCTATCCTCCCCCAGCAAGCTGTGGGAGGATTTGATTTATCCCCCCGCCAAGCCTAACGCCCGCGCATGACCAACCGCACCGCCCCTGCCGACGACACCCCCGGCCTGCCCGCGCGCCGGGCCGCGCTGAAGATGCTCGATGCCGTGATGCGGCGCGGGGAGTCGCTCGATGTCGCGCAGCATGCGGCCTGTCAGGGGATCGACGATCGCTCCGACCGCGCGCTGGCGATGGCGATCGCGGGCGAGGTGCTGCGGCATCTTCCGGGGCTCGACCTGCTGATCGACAGCATGACGCGGCTGCCGCTCGCCGACGATGCCAAGGCGCGAATGGTGCTGCGCATCATGCTCGCGCAGACGCTGGCGCTCGAAACCCCGCCGCATGCGACGATCGCCACCGCGCTGCCGCTGCTCCAGGGCGGCCCCCGCAAGCTGGCGCATGGCGTGTTCGGCAGCCTGATGCGCGCGGGCGTCGCGCTTCCCGCGCCCGAGCTTCCGCCCGCTACCGCCAACCGCTGGAGCGCGCTCTGGGGCGAGCCCATGGCCGAGGCCGCGAGCGCCGCGCTCGGCAGCCCTCCCCCGCTCGACCTCAGCCTTTGCGACCCTGCCACGACCGGCGAAACCGCCGCGCAGCTGGGCGGCGTCTCGCTAGCCCCCGGCCATGTCCGCCTGCCGCGTGCGGGCGCGATCGAGCTGATCGACGGGTTCGAATCGGGCGACTGGTGGGTGCAGGATCTCGCCGCCAGCCTGCCCGCGCGACTGCTCGGTCGGGGCGAAGGCCGCAGCGTGCTCGATCTGTGCGCCGCGCCGGGCGGCAAGACGATGCAGCTTGCTGCCGCCGGGTGGCAGGTGACCGCGCTCGACAATTCGGACAAGCGATTGAAGCGCCTGCGCCAGAACCTCAAGCGCACCGGGCTCGATGCTGCAACGATCACCGCAAATCTGCTCGAATGGCGGCCCGACGACCAGGCCGACGCCGTGCTGCTCGACGCGCCGTGCAGCGCCACCGGCATTTTCCGCCGCCATCCCGACGTGCTCTATCGCATCGCCGCGCGCCATATCGACGATCGCGCCAAACAACAGGCGGTTCTGCTCGAGCGCGCCTCCAACTGGGTCAGGCCCGGCGGCGTTCTGGTCTATGCGGTCTGCTCGCTCGAAAGGGCCGAGGGCGAAGATGTCATTGCGCGCTTCCTCGCCGAAGACAGCCGCTATGCCATCGATCCGGTACGCCCCGAAGAACTGCCCGCCGGTGTGACGCCCGACTCGCAGGGTCAGGTGCGCACGCTGCCGGGCATGCTCGCGGACGCAGGCGGGCTCGACGGCTTTTTCATGGCTCGGCTGCGCCATAACGGCTGACTGTCCGCGTCTGGGCCAAATCATGTGGAAAAGCGCCGCAAAGCGCCTTGCTCCACAAGATGTTGAGGGTTAAGCGGCTAGACCTATGCCGCAGCCCCCATTGATAGCCCCGTCGATCCTGTCCGCCGATTTCGCGCGTCTGGGTGAAGAGGTGCGCGCGATCGATGCGGCGGGCGCGGACTGGATCCATATCGATGTAATGGACGGGCATTTCGTGCCGAACATCACCATCGGCCCGGCGGTGGTGAAGGCGCTTCGCCCGCACACGGCCAAGCCGTTCGACGTGCATCTGATGATCTCGCCGGTCGATCAGTATGTCCAGGCATTCGCCGATGCCGGCGCGGACATCATCACCGTGCATCCCGAGGCGGGACCGCATGTCCATCGCACCGTGCAGCTGATCAAGTCGCTCGGCAAGAAGGCGGGCGTGGTGCTCAACCCCGCGACGCCTGCCAAGATGCTCGATTATCTGATCGACGAGGTCGATCTCATCCTGGTGATGAGCGTCAATCCCGGCTTTGGCGGGCAGAGCTTTATTTCCAGCCAGCTGCGCAAGGTCGAGGCGATCGCGAAGATGATCGCGAAATCGGGCCGCGCGATCGATCTCCAGGTCGATGGCGGTATCGACACAGTCACCGCCCCCCAGGCGGTGGACGCCGGCGCCAATGTGCTGGTCGCAGGCACCGCCAGCTTCAAGGGCGGTCCCGATCGGTATGCCGCCAATATCCGGGAGCTGAAAGGCCAATGAGCGATGTCCTGTCCGAGAGCCGCCGGACAGGCGCCCGTGCAGCGCAGGCCAGCGAGGACGAGCGCCGTCTGCCGCTGATCGGTGCGGGGCAAGAGGCCCGGCCCGATCTGATCGACGACAGCCCGCAAGCTGGGCGCAAGCAACTGGTGCGGCTCGAGAATGACCGTGGCCTGTCGCTGACCGAAAGCGTCGTCCATTATTTCTATCGGCTGACCTGGCGCACCCCGCTGCACAAGCTGCGGCTCAAGGGTCGCTCGCCGCTGCGGCTGCTGGCTGCGCCCGACGATCCGTTTCCCGGCGACGCGCGTCGCGGCAAGGCGATCCGCGCCGGGTTCTTCCAGATTGCCGGGCAGCGGATCGAGCTCGCCAAGCTCAACTTCGCGACGCTGCAGGCCCCGCCCGAAGCGATCGATTACATTCACAGCTTCGCCTGGCTGCGCGATCTCTCCGCCGCAGCCCCGCGCGAGACCTGCGTGCCGATTGCCGAGAAGCTGGTCGATGCCTGGCTCGATGCCAATCTGGAAACCGTTGCCGATCCGGCATGGCGCGCCGATCTGGCCGCGCGCCGCATGCTCAATTGCGCCGCACACGCGCCGCTGATCCTCTCGAGCAGCGATCTCGTCTATCGTTCGCGCGTGCTGCGGAATTTTGCCAGCACCGCACGGCATCTCGACCATGTCGCCGACAAGGCGCCCGAGGGGCTGGCGCGCGTCATCGCCTGGGCCGGCGTGGTCGGTGCAGCGCTGCTGCTGCCCGATGGCGAACCGCGCCGCATCTTCGGTGAGGCCGGGCTCAAGCGCGCGATCGAGGGCTTCATGGGCGAGGATGGCGGCGCTCTGTCGCGCTCGCCGCTCGCGCAGATCGAGGCGATCAAGATATTGTCGATGCTGCGCGCGGTCTATGCGGCGCGCGGCGAATTGCTCTCGCCGATTGTCGAACTGGCGCTGAGCCGCGCGGTCCCCGCCCTGCAGGGACTGACGCATCATGACGGAAGCCTCGGCAGCTGGCAGGGCGCACCGGGCATTTCGGCCGAGACCATGGCGACGCTGATCCGCGCGAGCGGCATCCGCGCGCGGCCTTTGCGCGATGCGCGGCACTGGGGCTATCAGCGCGTGCCCGCCGGACGCACCGTGGTGCTGGTCGATGCCGGAACCCCAGCCATGGCGCGGCATGCGGTGATGGGCTGCGCCTCCACGCTCGCGTTCGAGATGAGCCACGGCCCGCATCGGCTGATCGTCAATTGCGGCGGCGCAAGCGCGATTGCGCCCGACATGCCGCCCGAGCTCGCCAAGGGGCTCCGCGCCACCGCGGCGCACTCGACGCTGTGCCTCGACGATACCAACAGCACCTCGGTGCTGCCCAAGGGCCAGCTCGGCAAGGGCGTCGGGCTGGTCGAGCTCGACCGGCGCGACAGCGACGATGCCGCGCGGCTCGACATGACACATGACGGCTATGCCCGGCGCTATGGCCTGATCCATCGCCGCCTGCTGGTGCTGCGCAGCGACGGGCGCGAACTGCGCGGCGAGGATGTGCTGCTTCCCGCCGCCAAGGGCGGTTTCGGGCGCAGCTTCGGGCGGCAGAAAACGGGCGATGTTCCCTTCGCGATCCGTTTCCATCTCGGCGTGGATGTCGAGGCGCATCTGGCGACCGATGGCTGGGGCGTGTTCCTGCGCGTCGCCGATGGATCGCTCTGGCAGTTCCGCTCTGCCGCCAGCAAGGTAACGCTCGAGGAAAGCCTCTGGGTGGACGAAAACGGGCAGATCAGGCCCAGCCAGCAGATTGTCCTGTCCGGCACCGCATCGGTGGGCGGCGGAAACTACGGCTGGCTCATCAAGCATATGGGATAATCACGTGACCGACATTGCGATCAAGCGCGCGCTGCTTTCCGTCTCCGACAAAAGCGGCCTGGCCGAACTCGGCGCCACTCTGGCGGCGCATGGCGTGGAGCTGATCTCCACCGGCGGCACCGCCAAGGCGCTGCGCGATGCGGGCCTTGCGGTGCGCGACATTTCGGAGATCACCGACTTTCCCGAGATGATGGACGGCCGCGTCAAGACGCTGCACCCGATGGTGCATGGCGGTCTGCTCGCGGTGCGCGACAATGCAGAGCATGTCGCCGCAATGAACACGCACGGCATCGGCGCGATCGATCTGGTCGTGGTCAACCTCTATCCCTTTGCCGCGACCGTCGCCAAGGGCGCCGAGCGCGACGAGATCATCGAGAATATTGATATCGGCGGCCCCAGCATGGTGCGCTCTGCCGCCAAGAACCATGCCTTCGTCACCATCGTCACCGATCCTGCCGATTATGCGACGCTGGCGCAAGAGATGCAGGCGAGCGGCGGCGCGACCAGCCTCGCCTTCCGCCGCAAGATGGCGGCCAAGGCCTATGCCGCGACGGCCGAATATGACGCGATGATCGCGAGCTGGTTCGCCTTTGCCGACCAGGGCGAGATGTATCCCGAGAAGTTCTCGGTGCCGTTCCGCAAGGGCCAGGCGCTGCGCTATGGCGAGAACCCGCACCAGAGCGCGGCGCTCTACCTGCCCGCCTTTGCGCCGGGCGGATCGCTCGCCGACCATCGCCAGGTCCAGGGCAAGGAGCTGAGCTTCAACAACCTCAACGACGCCGATGCCGCGCTCGAGCTGGTCGCCGAATTCCGCGACGGGCCGCCGACCGTGGTGATCGTCAAGCATGCCAATCCGTGCGGCGTGGCGAGCGGCGACGATCTGGTCAGCGCCTACATGGCGGCGCTGCAGTGCGACAGCGTTTCGGCATTCGGCGGGATCATCGCGGTCAACCGTCCGCTCGACGGCCCGACGGCCGAGGCGATCAGCGACATCTTCACCGAGGTTGTCTGCGCGCCTGATGCCGATGAGGCGGCCAAGGCGGTGTTCGCCAAGAAGAAGAGCCTGCGCCTGATCCTGACCGGCGAGCTGTGGAACCCGGCGCGCGGCGGCATCGCGCTGCGCACCATCGCGGGCGGAGCGCTGCTGCAATCGCGCGACAATGGCCGCATCACGCGCGAGGACCTGAAGGTCGTCACCAAGCGCGCGCCGACCGAGCAGGAGCTGACCGACTGCCTGTTCGCCTGGACCGTCGCCAAGCACGTCAAGTCGAACGCGATCGTCTATGCCAAGGACGGCGCGACCGCCGGCATCGGCGCGGGCCAGATGAACCGCCGCGATTCGGCGCGGATTGCCGCTGCCAAGGCGCGCGAAGCGGCGGAAACCTATGGCTGGGGCGAGCCGCGCACGGTCGGCTCGTCGGTCGCCTCGGACGCGTTCTTCCCGTTTGCCGATGGGCTGCTGGCGGCGGTCGAGGCGGGCGCGACGGCGGTGATCCAGCCGGGCGGGTCGATGCGCGACGACGAGGTGATCGCCGCCGCCGACGAGGCGGGCCTGGCGATGGTATTTACCGGCATGCGGCACTTCCGCCACTGACGGTGCAAGCGCCCGGCGGCCTCAACCCTGCCGGGCGAGCACCTCATAGGCCATGACCGCGGCGGCGACCGCAGCGTTCAGGCTGTCCGCCTTGCCGAGCATCGGGATCTTGACCAGCAGGTCGCACTCCGCCTCATAGGCTGAGGGCAGCCCCTGCGCCTCGTTGCCGATCAGCAGGAAGCACGGCGCGGCATAATCCGCACCGCGATAGTCGAAGCTGGTGTTAAGGCTGGTGCCGACGAGTTGCCCCGGTCCGGTGCGGAGCCAGCGCAGGAAATCGCCCCATTCGGCCTGCGCCACCGGCACGGTGAACACCGCCCCCATGCTGGCGCGCACCGCCTCGACCGAGAACGGATCGACGCACTGGTCGACCAGGATCAGCCCGCCTGCGCCCACCGCATCACAGGTGCGCAGCATGGTGCCGAGATTGCCGGGATCGCGCATCGCCTGCGCCACCAGCCAGATGCCCGACCGGTTGCGGTCAAGCGCCTCGAGCGAGGTCGGCAGATCGGCGAACACGCCGAGCACCGTCTGCGGATTGTCCTTGCCGCTGATCTTGGACAGGATATCGGTCGTCGTCTCGTAGATCGTACCGCCGCGCTCGGCCACCGCCGCTTCGAGCGCATCAACCAGCGGGTGCGGATCGCGCTGCTGGCCCAGCCACAGAGCTTCTGGAACGATCCCCGCCTCGCGCGCCTCGGTCAGCAGGCGCAACCCTTCGGCGAGGAAACGCCCCTCGCGCTTGCGATGCTTCTTTTCGCGCAAAGACCGCGCGGCCTTGACGGCGGGGTTGGAAAATCCGGTGATGAGCAGACGGTTGGGGGTCATGGCGCGCGCGGGAGCCGAGGATCAGTCCTCGCCGAAGCCGTCCATGACCAGACCGACCAGCTTCTTGAGCGCGGCCTCTTCGCCCTCGCCCTCGACGCGGATGGTGATGCTGTCGCCGCGCGCGGCCCCCAGCATCATCAGCCCCATGATCGAGCTGCCGGTGACCTCGTTATCGTCTTTGCTGACATGCACCTTCACCGTTTCGGGCAGGCGCGCGACGGCGGCGACGAACTTGGCGCTCGCCCGCGCATGCAGGCCACGCTGATTGGTGATCTGCACGGTCTGTTCGCTCACTGGGCGCTTTCCTGGCCGAGCAGGTCGGACGCGACGCTGATATATTTCTGCCCGGCATCGCGCGCAGCAGCCACAGCCTCGCGCACGTTCATCGATCGGCGCGCGCCTTCCAGCCGGATCAGCATCGGCAGGTTGACGCCGGCGATCACCTCGACCCGGCCCGCTTCGAGCAGCGAGATCGCGAGGTTCGACGGCGTGCCACCGAACAGGTCGGTGAGCACGATCACGCCCTTGCCGGTATCGACCTTGGCAATCGCGGCGGCGATATCGGCGCGCCGCTGTTCCATGTCATCATTGGGACCGATATCGATCGTTTCGATGTGCTGCTGCTTGCCCACCACATGTTCCATCGCGACCAGAAATTCCTGCGCGAGCCGTCCATGGGTGACGAGAATAAGACCGATCATGGGGGATGTTTATACCAGTTTCTGTAGCTTGAAGTCTCTATTGCCGACGTCTGTCCCTGACCCGTGCCTGTTTCAGCGATCTCTCCCCTGCCCGGCGCGCTGCCTTCATGCGGGCGGCGGCGCGGGGCTTTCTTCTATGGCATCCGTGGGTCGTGACGTCAGATTGCGATGCTGGACAGTGGGACAAAAGCCTGCTGCTTGCAAGCGTTTGGTGATCTCCTGCGCCACGAACACCGACCGGTGTCTCCCGCCGGTACACCCTATCGCGATGTGCACATAGGCCTTGGCCGCCGCCTGATAGCGCGGCAGCAGAAAGGTCAGCAGATCGACGATCCGGTCGACCGCACCCTGATAGGCCGGGTCCTGGGTGACGAACGCGCCGACAGGGGCATCCAGTCCGGTCAGATCGCGCAGCGACCGGTCCCAATAGGGATTGCGCAGGAAGCGCATGTCGAACACCAGATCGGCGCTGGGCGGCATGCCGCGCGCGAAACCGAAGCTGGTGATGATGATGCTGGTCGGCGACTGCTCGAGCGCGAACCGGGCGCGGATTTCCTGCTGCAGGTCGGACAGTGCCAGATTGGTCGTATCGATGACATTTTCCGCCCAGCGCCTGAGCGGCTGCAGCCATTCGCGCTCCTCGGCAATGCCGGCTTCGGCCGAGCGATCCTGCGCCAGCGGATGGCGCCGGCGCGTCTCGGCATAGCGCCGCTGCAGCTCGCGGCCTGCGCAGTCGAGGAACAGCGTGCTGATCGCATATTCGGGCCGCTCCTCGAGGTCGCGCACCTGGCGCACGATCGATCCGGGATCGAACCCGCGCGTGCGCGTGTCGAAGCCGATCGCCAGTGGGCGCTCCTGCCCGTCGCGGCGCACCGCCTGTGGCGTATCCATGAGCAGCGGCAGCAGCCGGATCGGGAAATTGTCGATCGCCTCCCAGCCGAGATCCTCGAGCGTCTTGAGCGCGGTGGATTTGCCGGCGCCCGACAGCCCAGTGACCAGCAAGACGCGGTGCGGTTCGATTGCAGGCAAACCTGCCGGCACGATACTGGAATCGGTCATTGGCCACCCCTGGCGTGCCGCGCACCTGTCGGGCCGCACCAAAGCGTGACCTAGCCTTTGATCCCATAGGCTTGCAATGCCATTTCGGCCTTGATCGGCAGGACCCGGCTATCCGGTGACAGCAAGATTTCGGGGATATCGACGCCGAGCAGCGCGCGGTGCTCGCTGCGTTCGATCCAGCGCGGCGCGGCGCGGTTGAGCTCGATCAGCAGCGCAACCGGGCAATCCGGCCCCGGCTCGACGGGCAACAGCCCCAGATTGCGCACCTCGATCAGGCCGCCGATATTGGGCGCGGGCGAGGCGATGATGCGGCCATCCTCGCGGCGCAGCGCAGTGTGGTCGTCGCTGATCAGCCGCGCACCGCGGTCGATCAGCGCCAGCGCCAGTTCGGACTTGCCGATCCCCGATTCGCCGCTGATCAGCAGCGCTGCGCCGCCAATGCTGACGCAACTCGCAGGATAGGTGATCCTGTCACCCTGCACCATGGTCCCTCCCCCTGATCCGCTTTCGGACTGGCCTCATGTTAGCGCCGGTTTTAGGCCGGGGAAATGGGCAGTTCCTGCTGGTCCTTGGCGGGCAGGCAGATCTCGAACACCGCGCCCTGCGCTCCGTCGTCGCGATCGGCGACGGTGATCGTGCCGTGATGCCCTTCGACGATGGTCCGCGCGATCGCGAGGCCGAGCCCGCTATGCTGGCCGAATTCCTCGCCCTCGGGGCGCGCGCTGTGGAACCGGCGGAAGATCGCCTCGCGCTCGCTCGGCGGCACGCCCGGCCCCTCGTCGATCACCCGCACCAGCACCCGCCCTCGCATCTGCGTCGCCTCGATCCGCACCAGCCCGCCGGGCGGCGAGAAGGACACGGCATTGTCGAGCAGGTTGGAGATCACGCGCTCCAGCCGCGTCCCCTCGCCCATCACCACGGCGACGCCGCGCCGGGGCCGGGCAAAGGCGGTCTCGCGCCCCTGGTTGAGTCCGCGCGAGCGGCGCAGCTCGAGCAGATTCTCGATCATCTCGCCCAGATCGATCGGCTCGAACCGGGTCCGGGTGAGCTGGGCATCGACGCGCGACGCCTCGGAAATGTCGGTAATCAGCCGGTCGAGTCGGCGCACGTCGCTGCACGCGATCTCGAACAGCTGCTCGCGGAGCCGTTCGTCCTTCACGCTGGCCAGCCCCTCGAGCGCGGAGCGCAGCGAGGCGAGCGGGTTCTTGAGCTCGTGGCTGACATCGGCGGCAAAGGCCTCGGTCGCGTCGATCTTCATCCGCAGCGCCATGCTCATGTCCGAAAGCGACCGCGCGAGCAGGCCGATCTCGTCCCCGCGCGACGGCAGGCGTGGCACCACCACCTCGCGCGCGCGGCCCAGCCGCACCCGCACGGCAGCGCTCGCCAGGCGACGCAGCGGCTGCACGATGGTCCGCGCCAGGAACAGCGAGAACAGGATCGAGACAATCGCCGTCGCCAGCACGATCATCGTCAGATTGAACCGCTCGGCGCGCACGATGCGGGTGATGTCGCGCGCATTGTAGCTGGTAAGCAGCACCTCTTCGCCGCGGGGCAGCGCGATCGCCGCGCTGATCATCGGCGTGCGATCGGGCGCGTAGCGCATCCGCGCCACCGCCCTGCCGCTGCGCCGGGCGGCGACCGCCTCGGGCCAGTTCTGCAGGCGATCGCGGGCGGGTTCGACGAACCGGTCGACCCGCTTTGCATCGACCAGCCAGTCGAAGCCCTGATCGAGCAGGCGCGCGGCATGACGCTGCCAGGGTTCTTCGGACGGGTCGCGTAGCCGATAGCCCGGCGGGGCCAGCGCGAAACTGTCCAGCACGACACGGCCGCGCGCATCATAGAGCCGGATGCGCGAGTCATACCGGTCGCTGACCGCCCTGATCATCGCCGTCCGCCCGCGCGTATCCAGCCGCTCCATCGCATGCGCCAGCAGCCAGATGCTCTGCTGCTCCTGCTCGAGCCGCTCCTGGATGATCTGCTCGCGATAGCTGTCGAGATAGAGCAGCCCGCCGCCGAGCATCGCGATGGCAAAGACGTTCACCGCGAGGATGCGCCAGGTCAGCGAGACCCGGCGCGTCCAGCCCAGCCTCAGCGTGGGCGGGTTATTCTCCTGCGAAACGGTAGCCGGCGCCATACAGGGTATCGATAGCGGAAAATTCGGGATCGACCTCGCGGAACTTGCGCCGCAGCCGCTTGATATGGCTGTCGATGGTGCGGTCATCGACATAGACATCGTCCTGATAGGCCGCGTCCATCAGCTGGTTGCGGCTCTTGACCACGCCGGGCCTCGCCGCCAGTGCCTCGAGGATCAGGAATTCGGTGACCGTCAGCGTCACCTTCTTGCCGTCCCACGCCACCATGTGCCGCGCCGGGTCCATCTCGAGCCGCCCGCGCACGATCGGCTCGGCGGCGGGTTCGTCGCTCGGCGTCTCGGGCGCGCGCATCAGTTCGGCGCGGCGCAGGATCGCCTTGATCCGGGCGATCAGCAGCCGCTGCGAGAAAGGCTTGGTGATATAGTCGTCCGCGCCCATGGCGAGGCCCAGCGCCTCGTCGAGCTCCTCGTCCTTCGAGGTCAGGAAGATCACCGGGACCGCGCTGTGCTCGCGCACCCGGCGCAGCAGCTCCAGCCCGTCCATGCGCGGCATCTTGATATCGAACAGGCAAAGGTCGGGCGGCGTGTCGACGATCGCCTTGAGCGCCGTCTCCCCGTCCGAATAGAGCCGCGTGACGAAGCCTTCCGCCTGCAATGCGATCGATACCGATGTCAGAATGTTGCGGTCGTCATCGACCAGCGCAATCACTGCCGCCATGATCGGCCCTGTCCTCCTCGAACTGCGTCGCCCTGCCGGTCGCATATCCCGACGGCAGGGTAAACAGCTATCTGGCAAATGCCGCAACGCAGCATTTTGCGTGTGCATCCGCAACAATGCACTACCCATGTTATGACACCGGTAGCAGCTATTGACAGACGTGGCGGCAGACGTCTTGGACAATCCTACCACGAGAAAAGACGGCGTGAGTCGTCCCGGATTGACGAAGGCTGGCGGGTGGACGCGAGATCAGCCAGGGGCGGCACCAACTTGGGAGAATATCAGCAGTGGCCATCAAATCCAAAGTTTCGCTTGCCGATCAGGGCATTACCGCAACCGACAACCAGCACTGGAATCTGGGCACCGAAGCCCTGGTCGAAGAGGCCCTGCGCAATGGCGAGGGTTCGCTGGCCAAGGGCGGTGCGCTGGTCGTCGCAACGGGCAAGCACACGGGCCGCAGCGCCAACGACAAGTTCATCGTCCGCGACGCCGAGACCGAGAACACCGTCTGGTGGGGCAAGACCAACGTCGCGATGACGCCCGAGAATTTCGCCGCGCTCAAGGCCGATTTCCTGGCCTTTCTCGCCGAAAAGCCCAAGCTCTACGTACAGGACCTGTTCGGCGGTTCGCAGCCCGAATATCGCGTCAACGTCCGCGTCATCAACGAATTCGCCTGGCACAGCCAGTTCATCCGCACCCTGCTGGTCCGCCCCAAAGCGGAAGAGCTGGCCGATTTCGCGCCCGAATACACGATCATCGACCTGCCCAGCTTCCGCGCCGATCCAGCCAAGCATGGCACGCGCAGCGAGACCGTGATCGCGGTCAACCTGTCCGAAAAACTGATCCTGATCGGCGGCACCGCGTACGCGGGCGAGATGAAGAAGTCAGTCTTCGGCATCCTCAACTATCTGCTGCCGACCAAGGGCGTGATGCCGATGCACTGTTCGGCCAATATCGGCCCCGAAGGCGACACCGCCGTGTTCTTCGGCCTGTCGGGCACCGGCAAGACCACGCTGTCCGCCGATGCCAGCCGCACGCTGATCGGTGATGACGAGCATGGCTGGTCGGACACCGCCGTGTTCAACTTCGAAGGCGGCTGCTATGCCAAGATGATCAACCTCTCGCCCGAGGCCGAGCCCGAAATCTACGCCACCACCGGTCGTTTCGGCACGGTGCTGGAAAACGTGGTGATGGACCCCGCCACCCGCACGCTCGACTTTGCCGACAATTCGCTGGCAGAGAACAGCCGCGGTTCGTACCCGATCGACTTCATTCCCAACACGTCGAAGGACAATCTGGGTCCGGTGCCGAAGAACATCATCTTCCTCACCGCCGATGCCTATGGCGTACTGCCGCCGATCGCGCGCCTGACCCCCGAACAGGCGATGTATCACTTCCTGTCGGGCTATACCGCGCGCGTCGCCGGCACCGAAATCGGCGTGACCGAGCCTTCGGCGACCTTCTCGACCTGTTTCGGCGCACCGTTCATGCCGCGCCATCCCTCGGTCTATGGCAACCTCCTCAAGGAGCGCATCGCCAAGGGCAATGTCACCTGCTGGCTGGTCAATACCGGCTGGACCGGCGGCAAGCACGGCGTCGGCAGCCGCATGCCGATCAAGGCAACGCGGGCGCTGCTCAACGCCGCGCTCGACGGCAGCCTGAACAGCACCGAATTCCGCAAGGACCCGAATTTCGGCTTCGAGGTTCCGGTCAGCGTGCCGGGCGTCGACAGCGCGATCCTCGATCCGCGCGGCACCTGGGCGGACAAGGCGGATTACGACGCCACCGCGCAAAAGCTGGTCGGCCAGTTCATCGACAATTTCGCGCAGTTCGAAGAGCATGTCGATGAGGCGGTCCGCGCCGCCGCCCCGCAACGTCAGGCCGTCGCCGCCTGACCCGGCCCGGTTCACGATCGGGCCTTCCTTGCCGAAAGCCCGATCATGACCGACCACAGCACAAGATTTTTCGATTCCAGCACAGCCGTTCGCCACCTCGGCGAGCGGCTGATCGCTTCGTGCCTGCCGCGCGCCGAATGGACGCACGAGGGCCATGTTGCCGCCTGCTACTGGCTGGCGGCCGAGCGACCCGACATTGACCTCGGCACCGACCTGCCCGGCATCATCCGGCGGCACAATGACAGCGTCGGCACGCCCAACACCGACAGCAGCGGCTTTCATGCGACGATCACGCATTGCTATGCGATGGGGGTCGCAGCGTTTCATCGGCGGTGCGATCCCGCACTCGCCTTGGTGGAGCGGGTCAATGCGCTGCTGACAGAGCCCGAAGGCGCGCGCGACTGGCCGCTGCGCTTCTATTCGCGCGAACGGCTATTCTCGGTCGAGGCGCGGCGTGCGGTGATTTTACCAGATCTGGCGGCGCTGCCCGGCTGATCGGCATGGTCGCCCCCCTCCCCCTATGCTAGTTTGCACCGTTTTCCGGCAAAAGCCGGAATCCAGGGCGATGCTGCAGCTTGGCGCCCCTGGACTCCGGCATTGGCCGGCGAACGGCATTGCGAACCGGGAGCACGCACTGATGGATTTCCTCAACAATATCGTCGGCCAGTTCGGCGGGACCGACAAGATCGCCAGCCTGGCCAAGCAGGTGGGCCTCAGCGAAGCGCAGGTTCAGGCCGCGATGGCGGCGCTCGGCAAGGCCGCACCCCAGCCCGGCGACACCGCCGCATCCGCCGCGCGCTCGACCGGCCTGCCGCTCGACAAGCTTCAGGACCTGCTCGCCCAGGTCGGCGGCGAAGACGCGCTCAAGAAAATCGGCGGCTTTCTCGACCGCGACGGCGACGGCAACCCGGTCAACGACATCATGGGCTTCGCGAAGAAGTTCACGGGGCAGTAAGCCACCCCTCGATCCGCGCGAGGCGAAGGCATGCCCTGCCCCCTCTCCCCTCCCGCGTGCGGGAGGGGCAGGTTCGGCTTGCCGAACCAGGGTGGGCCAGAAAAGGCACTGACAGCAAGCTCGCCTCCGGCTCGCCCCACCCCGGCTTCGCCACCCCTCTCGCACGCGGGAGGGGAGA
Source organism: Blastomonas sp. CACIA14H2 (assembly GCA_000503195.1). Lineage (GTDB taxonomy): Bacteria > Pseudomonadota > Alphaproteobacteria > Sphingomonadales > Sphingomonadaceae > Blastomonas. The sequence goes on along the minus strand of AYSC01000012.1, from coordinate 7,625 downwards.
TTGCTGATGCTCTGCTCGAAATCCTCCCCGAGCTTGTCTCGGGGAGTGGGACCGCCGACGAAGGTCGGGGGTGGAGGGGAAGCAAAATCGTACGGGGTCCCGTCGGTGGCACAACACCTTTGCCCCTCCACCACCCGCTGCGCGGGCGGTCCCCCTCCCCCAGCAAGCTGTGGGAGGATTTTTGAGGATTACTCCGCCGCTTCCTCCGCATCGCCCGCCGCGATCAGGGCGGCGTCGCCATAGCGGGGCAGTGCCTCGATCTCGTCGATCGTTTCCAGCTCGCGCTTGCCGGTCTCGATATTGAGCGCGGCGAACTTGCGGCCGGTGGAGAGGACATTGCGTTCGAAGCTGCCGACGAACTTGTTGTAATGGCCCACCGCGCTCGACAGGCCCGAGCCGACGCGCTTCAAATGCTCGGCCGAGACCGCGAGCCGGTCGTAGAGCTCCTTGCCGAGCTGGCCGATCTGCCGCGCTTCCTGCGCGAGACCCTCCTGCCGCCAGACGCTCGCGACGGTGCGCGCGATCGCGACCAGATTGGTCGGCGTCGCGAGCAGCACCTTCTTCTCGAAGGCATAATCCCACAGCTTGGCATCGTGCTCGAGCGCGGCCGAGAGGAAATGCTCGCCGGGCACGAACATGATCACATAATCGGGTGCATCGGCGAACTGGTCCCAATAGGCCTTGCGCGACAGGCCATCGATATGCGCCTTCATCGAGGCGCAATGCGCGGTCAGCGCGATCCGGCGGGCATCGTCGTCATCCGCTCCGAACGCGTCCTGATAGGCGTTCAAAGACACCTTGGCGTCGATCACCAGCGAGCGCCCGCCGGGCACCTTGACCACGGCATCGGGCCGCAGCCGTCCGTCCTCGGTCTCAACGCTGCGTTCCATGTCGAAATCGGTGCGCTCGGCGAGGCCACAGCTTTCGAGCACGTTGCGCAGCTGCTGTTCGCCCCAACGTCCGCGCGCCTTGGGCGCGTTGCGCAAGCTATTGACCAGCCGCGCCGCCTCGGTCTGCACCCGCTCCTGCCCCGCGCGCATCTGCTCGATCAGCCCGGTGAGGTTGCCATAGGCCTCACTCCGCGTCGCCTCGATCTTCTGGACCTGATCCTCATAGCTTTTCAGCCGCTCGCCCACCGGCGCGAGCAGCGCACGGATCTTTTCCTCGTTCTTTTCCTCAGACTGGGCAAAGCGCTCGTTCGCGCGGCGCAGGAAGGCCTCCTGCGCCTCGCCGAGCAGCTTGTTGCCGACTTCGCCGAACTGCTGCGCGAGCTGCTCGCGCGCCTCGACGAGCAGACGCACCTGCTTTTCGTGATTGGCAGCATCGGCCTTCATTGTCGCTAATTCCCGCGATACTGCGGCATGTTCGGCGCGCAAAGTGTCGAGGCGGGACGTTAGGTCTTCAACCCGCTTTGCTCGCTCGTTCGCACTGGCCAACTCACCGGTCAGACGAGACAACTCAGAGCTTTGAGCCATAACTCTTTGCGACAATTCGTCTGCCAACTTTGATCGCTCAGTGGCAGCCGCCAGATCGCGGATTGCCACATTGAAGCGATCTTGCAATTCCTTGCTAACTGCTATCGCCTCATCTCGTTCAGCCCGTGCATCAGTGGCAGGGCGAACACCTAGCCACCAGCCGAGAATGACGCCGACCACCAGCGCTAACGCAATGACGGCAAGAACTATTGGGTCCATGGACTAGCATCCTTTGTATCGCAGGGGTGGGCGATTTTGAGGCCGCCCACCCGATTGCGCATCTAGCGGACAATAGAATTACGACACCGCATAACCGCAGCATGATCGTTCGCCTGCTTTACGAAATCTGCGTAAGCATCTTCCCAGCAACGAAAGGTCCGATTTGCACGGCAAAGCTCACCACCTGATGGCGCGAGCAGTATCCAATCCCATTGCCCCTTGAACACGCGCAACTTTGGCTTCCCTAAATGCATGGGAAAAGCTCCGCGTTCAGAGGTTGTGCATTGTCTAGGCTGATTGGCGGGTCGACATCGACATGTGACGTCCGCTCAGAATGCTCCGTATGCTTGCAGGTTTTTATTTCGTTGGGAGGGCGCTGAGTTTTGTCAAAAGACACCCGAAGACCTGACCATTCAACTAAGACGGCTAATATCGGGTCCTCATACCCCCTTTCTATTGCCCGATGTCGCAGAATATCACGCGGGGATAGACCGGACAACGAGCGAAGTGCCGCATGTGCATAACTTTTCTGGGTGCGGTGAGAATCTTCGGCTTAATGAATTAGCGCTCGGCCCCACTCACTGAGGAGGGAAGGCAATATCTGAGATCAAGCTCTCACGCCGCCTTGCGCATCTTCTCGAGCTTTTTCAGCACCATCTGGCGCTTGAGGCGCGACAGGTGGTCGATGAACAGTATGCCTTCGAGATGGTCCATCTCGTGCTGCAGGCAGGTCGCCATAAGGCCGTCCATCGCCTCTTCGTGCACCTTGCCGTCGAGATCCTGCCAGCGCGCGCGGATGCTCGCGGGGCGCTCGACCTCGGCATATTGATCGGGCACCGACAGGCAGCCCTCGTTGTACAGCGACTGTTCGGCCGAAGGATCGAGGATTTCGGGATTGATGAAGACGCGCGGCGCCTTGATCGGCTTGCCCTCCTCGTCTTCCTGTTCCTGCAGGTCGATCACCAGCACCCGCTTGGGCACGCCGACCTGGATCGCGGCCAGGCCGATGCCGGGCGCATCGTACATGGTCTCGAACATGTCGGCGACCAGCGTGCGCAGTTCGTCGTCGAACGTCTCGACAGGGGTGGAGACGGTCTTCAGCCGCGGGTCGGGCACTTCGAGAATGGGACGGATAGCCATGCCGTCCAGATATGACCGAGAGGCCGCCCGGTCAAGCGGTGGTCACGAGGCCGGTCAGGCGCGGCCGAAATTGCGCGGCGCCGAAAGGCCGCCCGCGGGCGCGAGCGGGCGGCGGCCGAAGCTGCGGCGCTCGACGAGCGGATTGGCTTCCTTTTCGAGCAGCGCCAGCGAGCCGAGAAACATGTCGCGCAACGAGACCACATCCTCGAGCAGTTCGTCGGGCTCGACATGCGTCTCGACACAGTGCCGGGCCACCATCTCGATCTTTTCCGACAAGAGGCCCAACCGCTCGGCACCGAACTGATGCGCTTCGCTCTTCAGCGTGTGCGCAGGCAGCACCAGCCGGGCCGCGCTGCGCTCGCGCATCGCGGTTTCGATCGCGTCGACCGACTTGACGCCGTCCTCGCGAAAATAGCCCAGAATGCGCACAAAATCGCTGCCCATGGTCGCCCTTGCATCGGCATAGGTCGACCAGTTCACCAGCGGCGCTTCCTCGTAAGACATGATGCTTTCTCCCGGCATGTCCAAGCACTGACACCGGAAATTACATCGGTAATGGTAAATGAAGTCTTGCACCAAGTCAGTGATCGGTCATTTTTAAATGAAAATGCCACCAACTGAACGGATTTGAATAATTGCCGCCAAATCAGTTGTTTGAGAAAGGGTTTTTGGGCGCGCGATAGGTTAGCCTCACCGGTACGGCGCCAAAGCCCAGCTCGCGGCGCAACCCGTTGACCAGATAGCGCGAATAGCTTTCCGGCAGTTCGTCGACGCGCGTGCCGAAGATGACGAAGCCCGGCGGGCGCACCTTGGCCTGGGTGATATAGCGCAGCTTGATGCGCTTGCCGCCGGGCGCGGGCGGCGGATTGGTCTCGACCGCCATTTCGAACCATCGGTTGAGCTGACCGGTGGATACGCGGCGCGACCAGGCGGTGCGCGTTTCGAACGCCACCTTGATCAGCGTGTCGATGCCCTTGCCGGTAACACCCGAAATGGTGAGCACCGGCACGCCCTTGAGCTGCGCCAGACCTTCGTCCAGCGCGGCCTTGATGCCGTTGAACAGGCTCGAGGCATCCTCGGCCACATCCCATTTGTTGATCGCGATGACGAGCGCGCGGCCTTCCTTGATGACATGGTCGGCGATCTTGAGTTCCTGGAGCTCGAGGCCGCGCGTCGCATCGAGCAGCAGCACCACGACCTCGGCATAGTCGATCGCGCGGCGGGCGTCGGCGACCGAGAGCTTCTCGAGCTTGTCGGTGACCTTGGCCTTCTTGCGCATGCCGGCGGTGTCGATCAGCCGGACTTTCCGGGGCGGCGCGCCATCGGCGGGCTGCCAGGTCCAGTCGATCGCGATCGAATCGCGGGTGATCCCGGCCTCGGGCCCGGTGATCAGCCGGTCTTCGCCCAGGATCTTGTTGATCAGCGTCGACTTGCCCGCGTTGGGGCGTCCGACGATCGCCAGCTGGAGCGGGGCCGCCTCGAGCGCGCTTTCGTCGATCGATTCGGCATCGAGATGCACATTGGCGAACTCGGTCTCGGCCTCACCCTCTTCTTCCCAGTCCTCGATCAGCGGGCGCAGCGCGTCGAACAGCTCGGCCATGCCGACGCCATGTTCGGCGCTGAACGCGATCGGCTCGCCCATGCCCAGCGCATAGGATTCCATGAGGCCGGCATCGGCCGCGCGGCCTTCCGCCTTGTTGCCCATCAGGATGATCGGCGTCCTGGTGGTGCGCAGCCAGCGGGCGATTTCCTCGTCGAGCGGGGTCAGCCCGGCACGGGCATCGAACACGAAGATCGCGGCGCGCGCGCTCGCGACGGCGGCCTCGGTCTGCTGGCGCATCCGGCCCGGCAGCGTTTCGGGGTCCTCGTCCTCATAGCCCGCGGTATCGACGATCTGGAAATGCAGGCCCAGCAGTTCGGCCTTGCCGACGCGGCGGTCGCGCGTGACGCCGGGCTGGTCGTCGACCAGCGCCAGCTTCTTGCCCACGAGACGGTTGAACAGAGTGGACTTGCCGACATTGGGCCGGCCGATAATGACGATTTCGGGTAACATGCCTGCGCCTGTATCGCGGAAGCGAGGCTTTGTCTCCCCCCGCGATCAGACCCGCATCACCGATAGGCGGTAATCGTGCCGCCGTCGTCGAGGATATAGAGCGTGTTGTCCGCCACGATCGGGGGCAGCGACACCTTTTCCTTGAGTTCGAACAGGATGTTGAAGCTGCCGTCCGCCGGATTGACCGTGCCCACCTCGCCCTCGGTGTTGACGGTGAACAGGCGCCCGCCGGCCAGCACCGGCCCGTTCCAGTAGATCGCGCCTTCCTTCTTCTTTTCCTTGCGATAGCGCTGCAACTGGGTCGACCAGCGCACCTTGCCGGTGGCGCGCGCGATGCACAGGATGCGCGCGTCGTCGGTCAGCACGAACAGCCATTCGCCCGCAATCACCGGGGTCGAAATGCCCGCGATGTTGAGCTCCCAGATGCGCTGGCCGGTGACCAGCTCATAGGCGGCCATGCGTCCGCCCTCGCCCACCGCATAGACGCGGCCGCGATCGATGATCGGATCGGCATCGATATCGGTCAGCGTCGACACCGAGGTCGAGATGCTGGTGCGCGCGAGCGCGTCGGACCACAGGTTGCGACCATTCTCGTAGCGATAGGCGATCAGTTCGCCGCTCGAGAAGCCCGCCACCACGGTGCCCTGCCCCGCTGCCGGCGCCGCGACGCCGAACACGCCCGCCTGGCCGAGCGAGCCGCTCTGGTTCCAGGTGGTGGTGCCATCGGTCTGGTTGAGCGCGATGAGCTGGTTGTCCTGCGTCATCACATAGACCGAGCCGAAGGCCAGGGTCGGCGCACCGCGCAAGGGACCGGCCGGCTTCACACGCCAGATCTGCGCGCCGTCGGCCGGGTTGAGCGCGGCAACCTCGCCGACGCCGTTGGTGACATAGACGCGGTTCGCATCGACGCTGACGCCGCCGCCGAAGACCGAGGCCGATCCGCCATTGTCCGGCTCGATCGTCACCGACCAGACCTCGGAGCCCGACGCCGTGTCATAGGCATGGACGGTGGCATTGGTGTCGATGGCATAAAGACGGCCGTTAAACACGACCGGTGCCGCCGCGAGGCGGACGCGGAGGCTCGATCCGGCAATCCGGGCGCTCCACGCGCGCGCGAGATTGTCGCCGATGGTCAGATGGCCGGTCGCCTTGGTCGCGCTTCCGCCGGGCTGGTTCCAGTTGGCGTTGGTGACCGCGGGCGGCAGGATCACCGAAACGCCCGCGAGGTCCTTGTCGACATTCGCGCCATTTTCGGCGCGAGTCAGAATCGACGTGCGATTGCCCACGGTGGGCGTGACAGGCTTGTCCTTTCCGCCCAGAACGCCGCATCCTGCCAGCGTGGCCGACAGCGCGAGAATCGTCGCCCATTTTGCCTTGTGCATTGCCAGTCAAGCTCCCCGAATCATCACAAAATCAACGTCAACGGTAGCGACCCGCAAATCTTCTTACTGCGCACCCGTCGGTGCAGCCAGCCCTGGCGCAGCGACAGGCGCCGCAACGCCTTGCGCCTTGCTGGGGTCGTCGACCGCATCGACGCCCATGACACCGGCCAACTGACGCGCACGTGAACGGATCGTTTCCGGTACCTGCTTGTCATCGGCCAGCTTCTGGAACAGCGGCCCGGCGAGATCCGGCTTGTTCATCCGCATGTGCGCGATCGCGACCATCTCGCCCGCGCTGCCGAACCAGGGGTTGCCCGGCACGGCGAGCGGCTTGAGCCGCGCGATCACGTCCTGCGGCTTCAGGCTGTCATATTCCGCCGCGGTCTGACGGATCAGCGCGAGGTCGCGCAGCGGCTGCGGCAGGCTGTCATCGCCCGCCACCTTGGCGAAGATCGCAGCCGCACCCTTGGGATCATTCTGTTCCTGCTTGATTCCTGCTGCGAGCAGTTGTGCCGCAGCGCGATATCCCGGCTGATCCGCGGTTTCGAGCGGCTTCAGCGCATTGGCTGCGCCGGCAAGATTGTTGCCGCGCAGCGCATCGAGCGCGTTGGTCATTTCCTCGCCGCGCACCCCGGCCGCTTCGGCCTGGCTGTGCCGGTACCAGAACCAGCCGCCCAGCGCGAGCAGGATGACGACGATGCCGATCAGCAGGTGCCTGCCATAGTTCTGGACGATCCCCGCCATCTGGTCCTGACGCAGCGCATCATCGACTTCGCGCAGGAACATGGCGTCGCGCGCGGCGTCAGCGTCCTTTTTCGGTGTCAGCGCCAAAACGGGCTCCTTGCATGGCTTTCGCGGCCGAAAGGCGTTCGCCCCGGCTCAAGGTCAGCGTCTTTAAACGCGGGCTTCGCCAAAAGCCATGGCAAATTTGCCACGGCTTCTCCGCGTTCAGAAGCGTTTGCGGAAGCTCAGCGAAACGACCCGGCCTTGCGGATCGATGAAGCCCGGCTGGTAACGCAGCGGCACTTCGCCCGCCTCGTTGGTCACCCGCTGCTGCGCGTTGAAGATGTTGTCGACCCCCAGCCGCAACCGCGATCCCTTGAGGAACGGGAGCGCTTCGGTGAGCTGGGGCTTGTTGTCGAAATTGACGAACGCGCGCAGGCCGAAGGTCGCGATATCGTTGAAGCGCAGGTCGGTCGAACCCGGCAGCCCGCCGCCATCGACGCGCGATCCGCTCTGGTAATTGCCGGTGAAGCGCAGGCCGATGCCGTTCAGGAACACCCCGCCCTCGAGCTCGACGCCGTGGCGCGGCACGCCGCCGCTCGATCCGATGGCCGAGCCGTCGAGCAAGTCGAG
>AYSC01000011.1 GCA_000503195.1 Blastomonas sp. CACIA14H2 | reverse complement strand
CCCCTGAGGGGGAGGATTTGAGAGGCATGCTTGCTCACGCGCCCAGCTCCGGCGCGTCCATCGCCTGCCATTCCGGCTCCGAAGCAAAGCGGATCGGCGGGGCGATATGGTGCGCGTGGCCCGCCTCGACCAGCAGCCCTCGATGCGCGATATGCTCGCTGGCAAGGCCCTCGGCAAAGTCGAGCACGGGCGAGAAGGCGACGTCCTTGTCCTCGAACCATTCCACCCACTCGTCGCGGGTGCGGGTGAGGAAGGTTTCGCGCAGGAAGGCGATGAGCGGGGCCTGCGCAGGCCCTGCCTCGGCCTCGCCGAGCGGGATCAGGTCCTCGCGGCCCAGGGCGGTGAGCAGCACCTTCACGAATTTCAGCTCGCGCCCGCCCAGAACCACATGGCGGCCGTCACGCGTTGCATAGACCTGGTAGAAGCCCGCTCCGCCGAGCGATCGCTGCGTTGCCGAGCGCGGAGCCTCGCCGCCCGCGATCGCGCTGCCCGCGATATGCGCGCACCAGGGCAGCAGGCTGTCGAACATCGCGATGTCGATATAATCGCCCCGGCCGGTGCGCTGCCGCCCGATCAATGCCATCAGCACGGCGGATAGCCCGGTCAGCCCGGCGGCCATGTCGGCGGACGGTACGCCGGGCACCACCGGGGTGCCATCGGGACCGTCATTGACCGAAAGAAAGCCCGACAGCGCCTGCACCGCCAGGTCGTGCGCCGGGTGATGCGCCATCGGCCCGTCCTGCCCGAAGGCGGACACCGAGCAATAGACGATGCCCGGGTTGATCGCGCTGGCCGCAGCATAATCGAAGCCCAGCCGCTGCATCACGCCGGGGCGAAAGCCTTCGACGAAGACATCGGCGGTGCGGATCAGTTCGGTGAGGCGCGCGCGCCCGGCCTCGCTCTTGAGGTCGAGCACCTCGCTGGTCTTGCCGCGGTTGAGATTGCGGAACCAGACCGACTGGCCGTTCTCGAACGGAGCCATGGCCCGCGCGGGATCGCCCGCCGGCGGTTCGATCTTGATCACCTCGGCGCCCTGGTCTGCCATCATCACCGTGAGCATCGGCCCGGGCAGGAACTGCGACAGGTCGATCACCCGGATGCCGGAAAGCTTGCCCATGGTTCAGATGATTCCGTCGCGCTTGAGCGTCTCGATCTCGCCGCCCGACAGTCCGATGCTGGCCAGCACCTCGTCGTTGTCCGCGCCCAGCAGCGGCCCGGCGCGCGAAGGCAGCCGCTCGCCATCGACGCGGATCGGGCTGGCCAGCACGCGCAACGCTTCGCGGTCGGGATGCTGAACGGTCTGCATCATGCCGGTTTCCTGAAGGTACGGATTGTCCATCGCGCTCGCCAGATCGTGCACCGGCGCGACCGGGACCTTGCCCGATAGCAGCTCGATCCAGTGCTGCGTCGGCTGCGTTTCGAACACGGCATCGAGCACCTGGGTCAGCGCATCGCGATGGGCGAGCCGGTCGGCGGGCGTCCTGAAGCGCGGATCGTCCTTCAGGTCGCTGCGCCCGATCGCATCGACGAGGATCGACCAGAATTTGGGCAGCTGCGCCATCACGAACATCCAGCCATCGGCCGACCGGAACATCTGGCTGGGCGTGACCGAGGGATGCGCGCTGCGCGGCGCGCGCGGGGTGACGTCGCCCTCGTTAAGATACCAGACCGCCGGATAGCTCATCTGGTGCGCCGCGACCGACAGCAGGTCGACATCGACATCGCAGCCGGTGCCCGATCGCTGCGCGTCGAGCATCGCTGCGAGCAGACCGACCGCCATCTGCGTGCCGGTCATGAAATCGACGATCGACAGCCCGAAGCGCACCGGCGGGCCATCGGGTTCGCCGGTTAGCGAGAGGAATCCGGCCTCGGCCTGCATCAGGTAATCATAGCCCGGCCATTTGGCGCGGGCATTGTCGCGGCCATAGGCGGACAGGTGCGCACAGACGATCCCCGGATTGATGTCCGCGAGCGCCGCATAATCGAGCCCCAGCCGCGCGGGCAGATCGCCGCGCAGATTGTTGACCATCGCGTGCGAGGTCGCCGCGAGCGCGCGCAGGATCTCGCGCCCGCGCTCGCTCTGCAGGTCGAGCGTCAGCGATTTCTTGTTGAGGTTGAACGCCTGGAAATACAGGCTTTCGTTCTCGCGCAGGAAATGCGGCCCCACCGCCCGCGCGGTATCGCCGCCCGGCTGGCCGGGCTTGCCGGGCGGCTCGATCTTGATGACCTCCGCCCCCATCTGCGCCAGGAACATCGTGCCATAAGGCCCCGCGCCATATTGCTCGGCAGACAGCACGCGATAGCCGGTGAGCGGCAGCCTCATGACAGTTGCTCCCCCCTCACACCGGGTTCCGCTTTACCCATTGCTTGGAAATGATCATCCGCTGCATCTCGTTGGTGCCTTCGCCGATGCACATCAGCAGCGCGTCGCGATAATAGCGCTCGATCTCGTATTCCTTGGAATAGGCATAGCCGCCATGGATGCGCATCGCCTCTTCGGAATTGCGCACCGCGGCTTCCGAAGCGAAATATTTGGCCATGCCCGCTTCCATGTCGCAGCGCTCGCCGCGGTCATAGGCTTCGGCGGCATCGAGCGTGAGCAGCCGCGCGGCGCGGGCGCGGGTGACCATTTCGCCGATCTTGAGCTGGATCGCCTGATGGTCGGCAATCGGCTTGCCCATGGTCTGGCGCAGCTGCGCATATTCGGTGGCGAGACGCAGCGACCCTTCGGCCAGGCCCACACCGCGCGCGGCGACGTTGATGCGGCCCAGCTCCAGCCCGCCGGTGGCCTGGAAAAATCCCTGGCCCTCGACGCCGCCGATCAGATTGTCCGCCGGGATGCGGTAATTGTCGAAGATCAGCTCGGCGCTGTCGATCGCCTTGTAGCCCAGCTTGTCGAACTTCTTGCCGACGGTGAAGCCGTCCTGCTTGGGCGCGATGAACAGGCTCATGCCCTTGTAGCGCGGATCCGCCTTGGGGTCGGTCTTGACCAGCAGCGCAAAGCAGCTGCCCTGGATCGCGTTCGAGATCCACGTCTTGGTGCCGTTGATGACATAATGGTCACCATCGCGCACCGCCGTGGTGCGGATAGCCTGCAGGTCGGTGCCCGCATTGGGCTCGGTCAGTGCCAGGCCGCCGCGGATCTCGCCGCTGGCGAATTTGGGCAGCCATTTGGCCTTTTGCGCAGGCGTGCCGAAGCGTTCGACCGCGCAGGCCATGATCAGGTGCGAATTGAAGATGCCGGTGATCGCCATCCAGTAGGAGGAAATGCGCGCGACGATCTTGGCATAGGTGGTCGCAGGCAGGCCGAGCCCGCCATATTCCTGGCCGATGGTCGCACCGAACAGGCCCATCTCGATCATCTGATCGACCAGCTCGGCGGGCCAGATGTCCTTGTGGTCGTGGTGCATCACCACGGGTTTTACTTCGCGTTCGATCCAGCGATCGATCGTATCGAGAAAGGCGGCTTCCTCGTCCGCATCGATCGTACGCGGTTCTTCCTTTGGCAGGCTTGCCATCCTGGCTACTCCGGTCATTCTGCTCTCCACCCCCCATAGGGCGGCGAGGTTCAATTCGTCTGGTCTGCTCTCGCGATCAATCGTCCGATGGGCCGAAACCGCGCTTCCAGATCAGCATGGTGCGGTTGAACGTGCACACCACCTGTCCATGCTGATTCTTTCCGATCGTCTTGACCGTGACAATGCCCTGTTCGGGCCGCGAGGAGGACTCGCGCTTGTCGATTACCTCGCTCTCGGCATAGAGCGTGTCGCCGGGGAACAGGGGGTTCGTCAGGCGGATATTGTCCCAGCCCAGATTGGCCACCGCCTTCTGGCTGACGTCCGAGACGCTCATCCCCACCATCAGCGCGACCGTGAGCGGGGAGCAGACCAGCGGCTTTCCGAACTCGGTTTTCTTGGCATATTCATAATCGAAATGCGCCGGGTGCGTGTTCATCGTCAGCAGCGTGAACCACACATTGTCGGCATCGGTAATCGTGCGGCCGGGGCGGTGCTCATAGATATGCCCGACGACGAAATCCTCGAACGCGCGTCCGAAGGTCTCGCGATATCGCCCCTGTGAAACTTCCTTGGCTCCCTCACGCATCAATCATGGTCCTTTCGTTTCGCCTCGTCTCGCGCGCCAGCATGGCCCGCATCCGCGCCACGATCGGCGCTTCGAGCATCTTTCCCTTGTGGCGGATCGCCATACCGCCCGCTGCCTCATAGGCTGCGATCGCGTCCTGCGCTTCGGCAATCGCGTCGGAATCCGCGCCGAAACCGGCATTGATCGCATCGACCTGGGCAGGGTGGATCGCGGCCTTGGCGGCAAAGCCCAGCGCGCGCACCTTGCGGCATTCGTCGGCAAGCCCCGCAGCATCGTCGAGCCGGATGAAGGGCACGTCGATCGCGGGCACGCCCGCGTCGGCGCAGGCCATGACGAACTGGCCGCGCGCCACCAGCAGCGGATCGAACGCCAGATCGACGCCGATCTGCGCAGAGAAATCACCACCGCCGAACATCATCGCGGCGACCTGAGGCTGCGCCGCGATCCGATGCGCGTCGCGCAGGCCCTTGATTGTCTCGACCAGCGGCACCAGGCCGATGGCGGGATTGTCGAGGATGCGCGCGACCTGCACGATCTCGCTGGCATGTTCCACCATCGGCACGAACAGCAGCGGCGGCGGAGCAGGGCATTCGGTGAGCGCGATCAGGTCCTTCAGGCCGGCACGCGTCATCACGCCATTGATTCGCACCGCGAGGCGCGTGCGGTCCCAATCGGCGAGACCCGCCATCACCGCCACGCGCGCGCTGTCCTTGTCGGGCGCGGCAACGGCGTCTTCGAGGTCGATGCAGACAAGGTCCGCTTCGCTCGCCAGCGCCTTGGCGATGCGGTCGGTGCGCGAGCCGGGTACGAACAGGATGCTGCTGGCAGCGAACATGATTTTTCCCCAGGACCCCTTTGCCGACGAACAATTCCCCTTCACAATTTGTCCGGACAAATCTAAAGTCAAGCACAAATCAGGATAATCATGAAGGGAAGAGGTTTATGCGTATCGGTACCCTGACTCTCGCGGCGCTTCTGGCCGCCACCACCCTGGCCGGCCCGGCGCTGGCAAGGCCGCTCGATCCGGCCAAGCCCGAGGATGCGCTGGAGATCATGAAGCGCACGCAATGCGGCGTGAAGGACAATGTGCCCGCCGTCTATCGCTGGCAGGGCCGCATCTACAGCCGCCGCCAGGGCGAGCCCGACAAGCACCTGTTCAACATGGAAGGGATGAACATCCGCCAGTGCGTGACGGTGACCGATCCGCAGCGCGGCACCGGCTATCGCATGGTCAGCCGCGAGATCACGCTCTATCTCGATCCCAAGACGAACGAGGTGCTGCGCACCTGGCAGAACCCCTATACCGGCAAGACCGTGGAGGTGATGCACATCGCCAACGATCCGGTCAATTCGCGCCCCAGCTTTCCGATCGGCGCCGATGGCAAGCCCTATTCGATCACGCTCACCCGCATGGGCGACACGATGCTGATGCCGGTCGAGGCCCCGCTCTATTATGTCAATCCGCTGGCGGGCGACTATCAGGACTATGTCGGCAACAAGTACCACGCGATGGAGATTTTCGACTTCTCGATGCCGGTCAAGGCGCTCGACACTGCGACGCCCTCGGTCAACCCCACCGTCGCCTGGGTGCGCATTTCCGACTGGATGCCGTGGATGATGATGGAAGGCCGCGACGGGCAGATGGTGTTCAACGCCATGGGGGTGAAGCTCAACAGCTTCGACGAGCTGCCCGAGGTGATCAAGCGCGAGATTGCGACCAACTATCCCGGCTATACCGCGCCGCCGCCGGTCGATGACACCCGCCCGAACGAGACCACCTGGACAGTGTTCAAGAAGAAGATCGAGGCGCAGCGCGCGAAGGACGGCACCAAGCCTGCCGCATCGCACTGAGCCTGCGAAATTTCCACTGCGCCACGGCGCAAAAAAGACCCCCGGAAGCCTGGAGCTTCCGGGGGTTGATTGTGAGCCCTCCCTTCGAGGAAGGGCGCAGGCGTTGTGGAAGGCGTCAGAAGCTGGCGGTGAGCAGGATGCCGATGCGCCGGGGCGGACGCAGGCCGGCAACGAAATTGCGCCGCAGATCGGCATTGGCATCGGCATAGCGTAGGATCTGCGACACCGCATCCTCGTCGAACAGGTTGCGTGCATAGAGCATCACGCGGTAGCGGTCGCTCTGCACGCCGAGCCGCGCATCAACCACCACCGATCCGCCGGTCTCGGCGAAGTTCAGCACCTGGTCGAAGCTGGTCGAGACCATGTTGACGTTGCTGCCGACGAAGAAATTCCAGTCGTCGCTGATCGGGGTGCGATAATCGACATCGACGAACACGGTGTGCTCGGGGGCGCGCGGGATGCGCTTGCCGCGGATCGCCCCATAGCGCGACTGGCAGCCGGTGACCGCGGGGAATTCGTCACCCAGCGAGCAGTTGACGAGACCATCGTCGGCGACGTCGTTGATCAGGCCCAGATTCTCGTCGGTACCGCGCGTGAACTTGGCGTTCACATAGCTGTAGTTGGCGGTGACGGTGAAATTGCGCACCGGACGGATCAGCAGCTCGAGCTCGGCACCGTTGATCCGCGCATCGCCGCCGTTGCGGGTGAGCGAGACCTGGTTCGGCGGGACCGAGACGTTCTGGGTGATCTGATAGCCCTTCACCTCGGTATGGTAGAGCGCGAGGTTCGCGGTCAGCTTGCCGTCGAAGAACGTGTTCTTGGTGCCGATTTCATAGGTCTTGTTGTCTTCGGGCTGGAAGGTTGGGAAGCCCGCGACGATCGCCTGGTTGCTGTTGAAGCCGCCGGGCTTCTGGCCCTCGGCATAGACCGCGTAGAACAGGTTCTCGGGTGTCGCCTGCCAGCTCAGGGTAAAGCGCGGGGTGAATTCCTTGAAGGTCGCCTGGACCACGCGCGGCGCGGGGATCGCCTGGCCGTTGTTGAAGGTCCGCGTCGACTGGCGGATGTTCTCTTCCGCATAGCGGCCCTCGGCGGAGAAGGAGAGCGTATCGGTGATGTCGAACGTCGCCGAACCGAAGATCGCCTTGTTCTCGATATCGAACGAGTTGACGTTGCGCGACTCGGGCAGGTTCGCCGCCGTGACCGTGATCGGCGTGAAGATGCCGCAATTGGCCAGCTGTGCGCAGAGCGAGGTGGTCGCCGCATTGGCATTGGCCTGCGCGCGCGCGAGCGAACCCGGCGGCACCACGCGGGTGTCGCGCGTCACGTCGCTTTGGTCGAAATAATAGCCGCCCAGCATCAGCTGCAGCCGGTCGCCCTCATAGGCGAGCCGCAATTCCTGCGACCAGTCGTCGGTGACCTGGCGGTTGGAGAAGGTGAAATCCTGGACCGAGGTCGCAAAGGCGGTGAAGCGCGTCGTGCGCGGCGGCACGATCGGCGCGGGGGCAGGGCCGGTCGCGCCAAAGGCGAAGATCACCATGTTGAAGCTGTTGGGCGAATAGTCGCCATCGGTCTTGGTGTTCGCGGTGCGCCGGTTATAGCCGGTCAGGCTGGTCAGCGTCAGCTCGTCGGTAAAGTCGAAATCCATGCGGAAGCCGGCGTTGAGCGTCTTCGATTCGATCCCGGCATTTTCCGGATCGACGAACTGGCGGCGATAGTCGGTATTGACCTGCTGCGGCTGGATGACCCCGCAGAAATAGCGCCTCTGGCCGCGATAGAGCGTGCCGTTGTCGGGGAAGCAGTTGTTCGCGTTGGCGCTCTGCGCGAAGATCGCGGGCTGACCGTCATCAATGACATTGTAGTTCGCGCGCAGCGAGGCGCGGAAGCGCCCGCCATTGTTGAACTGCAGCGCGCCATAGCCCGAATAGCTCTGCTGCTTGCCGATGCGGGTGCCGTCGAACGCGTTGCGGAACGCCCCGGCATTGTCGAGCACGCGCCCGCCCAGCACGATGCCGAGGCCCTCGGCGAGCGGTCCGCGCACGTTGGCCGTCGCCTCGTAGCGGTCGTCTTCGGCCAGATCGACCTGGACGCGGCCGGTCCATTCGGTGCTCGGCATCTTCGAGATCAGGTTGATCGCGCCTGAATAGGTGTTGCGGCCATAGAGCGCCGATTGCGGGCCCTTGACCACCTCGAACCGCTCGACGGTGTCGACGTCATAATCGGCGAGCGAACCCGAATAATAGATGCCGTCGATGAAGAAGGCGACGCCCGACTGGCCTAGGATATTGGCCTGGCCGCGGATCACCGGGCGGTTGGCATCGCGGCCGAGCGAGTCGTCGAACACCAGGCCCGGCACGGTCTTGGCGACATCGGTGAGATTGTCGAGGCCCAGCCGGTCGATCGCAGCGGCGGTGACCACCGAGACGGTGGTGGGCGCCTCCTGGAGCGTTTCCTCGGTCTTGCGGGCGGTCACGATGATCACGTCGCTGTCGCTGGCGGTGGTGCCGGGCGCTGCCTCCTGCGCCATGACGGGCACGCTGGTCAGTGCGGTAACGGCAAGCAGGCACGCCTTGAAGCTGTGTGTCATGTGAAAACCCCCTCAGGTTCTTGTTTCTCCCTTGTCCGGACAACATCGCCCGAACGGCCCGAAGTTGTCCAGACAAATTTTATCCGCACCGCGAATTGTACGGCCTGTGTTGCTTGAATACGACACCCCCGGTTCCGGGGCTGGCGTTCAGAAATCGGGCTTCACTGCCCCCAGCCACGACGTCACCACCAGCAGGATGTAGATCGCCATCACCCAGATGCGGGTGCGGTCCATCGTCCGGCGCAGTGGCACCTCGGTCGCATCGCTCGATCCTTCGGTGAGCAGGCGCACCAGCTGCGGCCCGACCGGCTTGAACGCGACATCGATACCGATCGCCGCGACGAAGATCGCGCCGAAGAGCAGCGCCTTCCACGCGAGCCAGCCAGGCGCCAGCGGCGCACCGGTGAGCAGCGACTGGCCCCCCAGCCAGAGATAGAAGGCGGTGAGCGCATATTTCAGGCCGTTCTCGTAGAACCGGTCGCGTTTGGCGCGCGGGGTCTGGTCGTGGTTGTGCGCATCCCAGACCAGCCACAGCCACACGCCGCCGATGATCCAGGCGGCGATCAGCAACGCCCCCGGCACGTCCCACCAGCCGCCCATCTTCAGAACCGAAAGCGACACCGGCACCATCAGCGCCCAGGCGCTGCGCGGGGTCATGTCCACCAGCACCAGCAGCTTGAGCAGCGCGATGCGCTGATCGAGCGTGTAGAGGTCGCGCTTGCGGAAATGCTGGCCGAGCAGGAACACGCCGACGTCCGCCCCCAGCCACAAGACGAACAGCAAGAGATGCACATATACCAGCGAAGGGTACGCAATTTCCGTCCAGCCCAATCCGCGTCTCCCGCCAGAATCTTGCACTATGCCGATTGACAATGCAGATTTGTCCGGACAAGTTGCAAGAAAAAAATGAACGTCAGGCGGATCGACACAACCGGACTTTCAGGGAGACCAACGATGATCAACTTACGCTTGGTAGCGACCGTCTCGGCGCTTGCAGTTGCCCTTGCCACGCCCGCCTATGCCCAGAATGCCGATCAGGCGGGCACCACCGACTCCGACGAGCAGCCGGGTCTTTCTGAAATCATTGTGACCGCGCAGCGCCGCCAGGAAAGCGTGCAGGACGTGCCGATCGCGATCAGCGCGTTCACTGCCGAGCAGCTGCGCGACCAGGGCGTGTCCAATACATTGCAGCTGGGCCAGTATGTCCCCAATCTGGTGGCGCAGAACAACACCGGTATCGGTTCGGCCAACGCGTACTTCCTCCGCGGTCTGGGCTCGACCGAGACGATCGCGACCTTCGATCCGCCGGTCGGCACCTATGTCGACGACATCTATCTCTCGCGCCAGAATGCCAACAACCTGTCGCTGTTCGATGTCGCTCGGGTCGAGGTGCTGCGCGGGCCGCAGGGCACGCTGTTCGGGCGCAACACCACCGGCGGCGCGATCAACGTCATCATGGCCGATCCCGGCGACACGATCGGCGGCTATGCGGAGGTCGGCTACGGCCGCTACGACCGCAAGCTGGTGCGCGGCTCGATCGATCTGCCGCTGGCCGACTCGCTGGCGATCAAGGTCTCGGGCTATTGGCAGGATGACGACGGCTATGTGAAGAACGTCACCACCGGCGAGCGGCTCAACGACGATGACGGCTGGGGCGTGCGTCTCGGCGTCAAGGGCGAGCTTGCCCCCTGGGCGCGCTGGCGCGCGAGCTATGCGCATATCGTTTCCGAAGGCGAGAACACGCTCAACTTCACCTGCAACCCGGCCAATCCGACCGACTGCAAGGGCCGTTTCTCGACCACCGGGCTCAGCGAGAACCCGCAGACCGCAACGCCCTTCGCGCCGCTGGTGATCCAGGGCCGCAAGGCGAGCTATGGCAATGGCCAGAAGGCCGCGACCGACCTCATCACCTCGAACCTGTCGTTCGACATCGCCGACAAGACGACGCTCAGCCTCATCACCGGCTATGTGAACCTCAACCAGCAGTTCGCGCTCGACTTCTTCGACGGCCGCGGCGGTCCCTCGGTCAGCGTGCCGTTCCCGGCCATCCAGCGCTATGCGCGCGGCGGTTTCGTCATCGTCAACGATGGCAGCCACCAGCAGTTCACGCAGGAAATCAAGCTGGACGGCAGCTTCGCCGATGGTCTGGTCGATTATGTCGCGGGCTTCTTCTATATCGACGAGCGCAACCGCACCAACCTGGCCGATGTCTTCTCGATCTCCCCGGCAACCTCGCTGCTGCTGGGCGATCGCATCATCCGCAACACGACCAAGGCCTATGCCGGCTATGTCCAGGCCGACCTCAACATCACCGAGCAGCTCAAGCTCACTGCCGGTGTGCGCTATACCGACGAGACCAAGCGCGTCTCGATCACCGACAACCGGGCCTCGTGCAACGACGGCACGGTCGAGGCCACCTGCATGGCCGATCAGAACCTGCGTGCGGCCAATGGCGTGGTCATTCCACGCCGCCAGAATGTGAAGATCTGGACCCCGCGCTTCGCGCTCAACTACAAGCCCAATGACGACATCCTGCTGTTCGCCTCGGCGACGCGCGGGTTCAAGTCGGGCGGCTGGAACGCGCGCGCGACGGCCCCGAGCCAGTTCCTGCCCTTCGACGAGGAGCGGGTGTGGAGCTACGAGGCGGGCTTCAAGACCGAATTCTTCGACCGCAAGGTGCGCGCCAACGTCACCGCGTTCTGGATGGATGTCAGCGATCTGCAGATCCTGGCGGGCCTGCTCAATCCGGCGACCGGGGCGATCACCTTCCTGACGCGCAACTTTGCCGATTATCGCAACAAGGGCATCGAGGCGGAACTGACCGTCGCGCCGGTGACCGGCCTCACGCTCTATGCCAATGTCGGCTATCAGGACGACAATTACCGCGTCCCCAATGCGCCCGCCGGCAACGATATCTACGGCATCCAGAACGTCCAGGCGCAGCTGGCAGCGTGCCGTGCGCAGCTGGCCGCCGGGCAGATCCCGGCCAGCGCCAACTCGGCCCCGGCGGGCCAGCCGGTCAACAACGCGCCCGCCTGCGCCGCAGGGATCGTCACCGCCAATGGCACGATCGCCACCCCGGTGCGCACGCCCGACTGGTCGCTCGCGATCGGCGGCAGCTATCGCGCGCCGCTCGGCGATAGCGGGCTGACGCTCGTTCCCACGATCAACGCCAGCTATCGCTCGAAGCAGGAGGTCGCGATCGCCAACCTGTCGATCTACAACCAGCCGGTGACCCGCGGCGGTCGCACCACACCCGCCAATCCGTTCGGCGATGGCGCGTTCATCACCGGATCGGAAAGCCCGGCCGCCTGGCTGGTCAATGCAGGGCTGGCGCTCAACGGACCCGAGGATCGCTGGCAGCTGGCGGTCGAGTGCACCAACTGCTTCAACGAGGAGTTCATCCAGTCCTCGCTGTCCAACTACAGCTATCTCAACCAGCCGATGATGTGGACGGTGCGGGCGCGGTACAATTTCTGATCGCGCTTTCTGGCCATCAGGCGGATGGAGCATCGCGTCACTCTGTGCGATGCTCCATTCCGACCTAGGCTTTTCATTCTTGATGGACTGACGGGAGCGACGCGTTGGCAAGCAGGGCAGACGAACTGACGGCAAGCATCGCGACCCCGGCGCGCGGCGAATTTGCGGGCGGGTGGAAGGTGCTGCTGGCGGGTGTGATCGGCGTCGCCTGCGGGGCCTCGCCGATTCCCTTCAACGTCATCGGCTTCACCATCGCGCCGCTGTCGAAGGAATTCGGCTGGACGACCACCGAGATCCTCACCCCGATCACGATTTTCGGCGTGGTCGCCGCCTTGCTCGCGCCGGTCTTCGGCTGGCTGGCCGATACCTATGGCGTGCGCCGGATTGCCTTGTGGTCGCTGTTCGCGTTCGGGGCGACCTTTGCCGCGCTGTCGCTCACCCCGCCGGTGCTCTGGGCCTATTATCTGCTCTGGCTGCTGGTCGGGCTGGTCGGCATCGGATCGACCCCGGTGACGTGGAGCCGCGCGATCAACATGTGGTTCTACAAGAGCCGCGGGCTCGCGCTCGGCCTGTTGCTGCTGGGCACCAGCCTTGCGGCGATCGTGGTGCCCAAGCTCGCGGTGTTCGCGATCGAATCCTGGGGCTGGCGCGCGATGTTCGCCATCGTCGGCATGCTGCCGCTGCTCGTCGCGCTGCCGCTTGCCTTCTGGCTGTTCCGCGAACCCCGGCCCGAGGAACAGCCGCCGGGGATCAAGACCGCGAGTGGCGCGCTGACCGGCGTGACGCTGGGCCAGGCGGTGCGCGATTACCGCTTCTGGCTGATCTGGGTCTCGATCCTGGTCATCGCGCTGACCTTTGGCGGGGCATTCATCAACATGCCCGCGATGCTCGCCGACCGGGGGATTCCCGCGCAGGGTGCGGCCTCGGTCATGGGCATTCTCGGCCTCGGCATCCTGTCGGGGCGGATCATCACCGGGTTGCTGCTCGATCGCTTCTGGGCGGGGTTCGTCGCCTTTCCGCTGCTCTGCCTGCCCGCCGCGTCGAGCTGGATCCTGCTCGATCCCGCGCCCGGCTTCGCGCTGGCGGCGCTCGCCGGTTTCCTGCTCGGCTTTGCCGCCGGGGCGGAGAGCGACCTGATCGCGTATCTGACCGGGCGCTATTTCGGCATGGCGCATTACGGCAAGATCTATGGCATGCTCTACATGCCCTTCGGGATATTCTCGGCGATCTCGCCGATCGTCTATTCTTCGGTGCGCGACGCGACCGGCAGCTATGATCCGATCCTGTTCTATTCGATTTTCGGCTATGTCATCGGCGGTGCGCTGCTGCTGCTGCTGGGGCGCTACCCCGTGCTGACCGAGGCAGCGGGTCCCGCTCCTCAGGGCAAACCGGCGATGGAGGCTGCGTGATGGCAACTTTGGTCCAGGCTGATGCAGGCGCGATGGGCGCGGTGATCGCGGCGGCGGGCGCCGACGCGGTGCTGACCGACGAGGCGACGCGCGATTTCTTCTCGCACGATGTCTATGCGACCGGGCGCCAGCCGCTCGCCGTGCTGCGCCCCGCCACGGTCGATCAGCTCGCACGCGGCGTGGCGGCAGCGACCGCACAGGGGCTCGCCATCGTCCCGCGCGGTGGCGGCATGAGCTATACCGGCGGCTATCTCTATTCGGGCGGCGATTTCATTCTCGTCGATACGACCTCGCTCGATGCCATTGTCGATATCAACCCCACCGACATGACCGTGACGGTGGAGGCGGGCTGCACCTGGGCGAAGCTGCACGAAGCGTTGAAACCGCTCGGCCTCCGATGCCCAAGCTGGGGCACGCTTTCCGGCCTGCGCGCGGCGATCGGCGGCGGGATGAGTCAGAACGGCATCTTCTGGGGCGCGCGCGAGGGCTCCGTGGTCGACAGCGCGCTGAGCTTTGACGTCGTTCTTGCCGATGGCCGCATCGTCAGCACCGGCAGCGATTTCTTCCGCCCGTTCGGCCCCGATCTCACCGGGCTGTTCGCCGCCGATACCGGCGCGTTCGGCATCAAGGCGCGGGTGACGCTGCGGCTGGTGAAGGAGGCGACCGCCTTTGCCTATGGCTCGTTCTCGCTGCCCGACCACAAGGGGCTGCTCGGCGCGATGAGTGATATCGCGCGCGAAGGGCTGGCCTCGGAAAGCTTCGCCTTCGATCCCTATCTGCAATCGCAGCGGATGAAGCGCGACAGCCTGGCCAAGGATGCCAAGTCGCTGCTCAACATGATGAAATCGCAAGGCTCTGCCTGGAAGGCGATCAAGGAGGGCGCCAAGGTGGTCGCAGCGGGCCGCTCTTTCCTCAAGGACGTGCCGTTCTCGCTCCACACCATCGCCGAAGGCCGCCACAGCCAAGCGGTCGATGCCGAAATGGCCGAGATCGGAAAGATCGTGGCGGCGCATGGCGGCAGCACGGTCGAGAATTCGATTCCCAAGATCCTGCGCGCCAACCCGTTCCCGCCGCCCAATTCGATGCTTGGCCCCGATGGCGAGCGCTGGGTGCCGGTGCACGGCTTCCTGCCGCATTCCAGGCTGGTCGAGGCCTGGGAGCGGATCGAGGCGCTTTATGCCGACCATGCTGAGGCGATGGCGCGGCTCGACGTCAACGCGGGCGCGATGCTCGCGGCTGTCAGCCGTTCGGGCTGCCTGATCGAGCCGGTCTTCTTCTGGCCCGATGCGATGAACCCGCTGCACCGCCAGGCGGTCGAGCCCGATCACCTCAAGAAGCTCAAGGGCTTTCCCGAAGGCCCGGAAGCACGCGCGCTCGTGGGCGAGTTGCGCGCAAGTATCATCGGCATCTTCCGTTCGCTGGGGTCGACGCATGTGCAGATCGCGCGCACCTATCCGCTGCGCGACGCGCTCGATCCTGCCGCCTGGGAGATGCTGGTCGCATTGAAGCGTACGGTCGACCCGCAAGGCCTGATGAACCCCGGGAGCCTGGGACTGGAATGACCACCGATGGACATCGAACGCCGCTCGATTCTGGCCGCGATGATCGCGAGCGCCTTGCCGCTCGACGCGGCGTTGGCCGCGGAGGCGCGCGCCATGGCTGATGCGCCGACCTATGCCGCCGTCGCGATGCAGCTCGCCGCCCGCTCGGTCGAGCGCGCACCCGACCGCGCCGCCGCGCGCGCGCAGGTGCTCGGCATGATCGGCGAGGTCGAGGCCAAGATTCGCTCGGCGCGCATCTTCATCGAGCAATATGGCGGGCATCCGGTGAAGCTCGCGGTGCTGCCCGAATATCTGTTCACCAGCTATCCGGGGCGCATCTCGATCCCCGATTTCGCCGCTCTGGCCGCGTTCGAGATGCAAGGCCAAGAATATGACGCGCTGGGCAAGGTCGCGCAGAATCTGAAGCTGTACCTCGCCGGCAACGCCTATGAGGTCGATCCGAATTTCCCCGGCCTGTATTTCCAGGCGAGCTTCCTGATCGCGCCGTCGGGCGATGTCGTCCTGCGCTATCGCCGCCTCAACTCGATGTTCGCGCCGACACCGCATGACGTGTGGAGCAAATATCTCGACGTCTATGGCATCGACGGCGTGTTCCCGGTGGCGCGCACCGAGATCGGCAATCTGGCCGCGATCGCCTCGGAGGAAATCCTCTATCCCGAGATCGCGCGCGCACATGCGCTGCGCGGCGCGGAGATCTTCCTGCATTCCTCGTCCGAGATCGGATCGCCGATCGACACCAACAAGGCGATCGCCCGGCGCGCGCGCGCGTTCGAGAACATGGCCTATGTCGTCTCGGCCAACACCGCGGGGATCGAGGGCACCGGCCTGCCGCTCGCCAGCGCCGACGGCAACAGCCAGGTGATCGACTACAAGGGCCGGGTGCTCGCCGAATCGAACAGCGGCGAGACCTTCACCGCCTTTGCCGAGATCGATCTCGGCGCGCTGCGCCATGCGCGGCGGACCCCCGGCATGACCAACTATCTCGCCCGCCAGCGGCTCGAATTGTTTGCGCAGGTCTATGGCGGCCAGGTGCGGCATCCGGCGGACGGCATGCTCGAGGGCGGGGCGGTGAAGGTGCCTGATCGCGACTATTTCAGGCGCGTGCAGGAAGAGGTGATCGAGCGGATGGCGAAGGACGGGCTGATCTAGCTTGGCTGTCCAGCCACCCTCTCCCGTTTGTCCCTCGACTTCGCTCGGGAACGCGGAGAGGTTTAGACAAGAGGAACAGGATGACGCACAAATTCGATGTCGCACCGCCCTATACCGCCGTGGCGCTGCACGGCGTGTCGCCGCAGCCAAGCCATGACGAGGCGGCCCGGTTCGACTTTCTGGCGAACCTCAACAAGTACCTCTCGGGCACGCTCGGCCCCGGCAACAAGCTGGCCTATGATACGCGCGTGCTGCCCGGCTTTATCGCCGAACATGGCCGCGAGCCCAAGGACCGGTTCGAGATCCGCCATGCGATGAACCGCGATCCCCATCACCGCTTCTGGTCGTCGCTCAAGCGCAACAGCATGGAAATGCGCCAGCAGAACGGCCGCGCGATGGTGCTGCGCCAGCTCGACGAGCTGAATGCCAAGGCGCGCCAGTTTAACGAGGGGCGCGATACACTCGAGCTCGATCCGGGCGTCGCCGTGCCGCGCTATCAGAGCGCGATCGACATCCATTGCATGCCCGGCAGCTATCATGGCGAGGAAGTGCCCGGCGACGTATCCGCCGGGGCAAATTACGACTGCGGCATCTTCGCGACGACTGCAGGCGGGCTGGGCGCATTGTCCGATGGCGGCGGGCAGGCGCTGGTCAAATGGGCCCGCGAGCAGCGGCCGGGCTGGCAGCCGCAGCGCATTCTCGATATCGGCTGCACCGTCGGGCACAATATCGTGCCGCTGGCGCTCGCCTTTCCGGATTGTGAGGTGATCGCGATCGACACCGCCGCGCCCTCGCTGCGCTATGCTCACGCTCGTGCGCAGTCCCTGGGCGCGACCAATATCCGCTTCGTCCAGGCCAATGCCGAGGACCTCGCCCGATGGGGCGACGAGAGCTTCGACTGGGTGCAGACGACGATGTTCCTGCACGAGACCAGCGGCACCGCGCTGCCGCGCATCATCCGCGAGGGCTATCGCGTGCTCAAGCCAGGCGGGCTGATGCTGCACCTCGAACAGCCGCAATATTCGGACGCGATGCCGCTCTACGAGCAATTCATCCGCGACTGGGATGCGTTCAACAACAACGAGCCCTTCTGGTCGGCGATGCACGCGCTCGACCTGAAGACGATCATGAAGGACGCCGGTTTCGCCGCCGAAGACCTGTTCGTCACCGGGGTGCGCGCGGTGGTCGATACCGATATCTTCCCCTCGGCGGGCGAGGAGAAGGAAGAGGATCACGGCCGCGCCGCCGTCTGGCACGCCTATGGCGCCTGGAAGGGCGGAAAGCCTGAGTGACATTCCGGTCCCCTGCGAAGGCAGGGGCCCATCTCCAGGGCTGGCGCCCTGATGCGCCGATGCAACCGACGCACCGGCAGGTGATGGGCCCCTCCCTGCGCAGGGGACCTGATGAGATATTTGGAGAATGAAGTGACCGAACCCGTCGACTGGATGATCCGCGCCAACGCGCGCGCCAAGGGCAAGCGCCCCGATTTCCTGGGCGATCCCGACAAGGAACGCATGCTCTCGATGCTGATGGCGGTGATCGGCGAGGTATCGGTGCTGCGCGAGCGGCTCGACACGGTCGAACGGCTGCTCGATGCCAAGGGCACGATCAGCCGCGCCGATATCGAAAGCTACAGGCCCGATCGCGAGGCGGGGTACGAGCGCGGCGTGATGGTGCGCGACTATATCGCACGCGTGATGCGCGGCCCGCAGCAGATGATGGAAGCGATGCAGGCCGACGACAAGCCGGTCGAGGACCTGAGCCGCGAACTGAAGGATTTGTGATGGAGCACCAAACCGTCAGCGGCAAGATCCGCTATACCAGCAAGAAGCCCGAGATCATGGACCAGGAGCGCGGGCGCGAATGGTTCAGCTTCACGCATCACGGCGATGGCCGCACGATCATGCGCGCGCGCTGCGAGATCGAGGAGCCCGATCCCAAGGTGCTGCGCGACATCGTCTACGGCATCGGCCCGGACATGGTGCCCGAACATCTGCATGTCCACCTGACCGTCGGCGACACCTTCATGGGATCGGGCTGGATGCGGCACGATGCCGCCGCCGGCGTGATCGAGTGCGAAAGCTTCGGCCCGTCGATCGGGCGCGTGTCGCAGCGGGTTGCGGTCGGCGGGCATTTCGACGGCTTCGGCACGCACCCGATCGCGGGCGACGGTTTCATGACCCGGGTGATCGACGTGAGCAAGGGGCCGCACCGGCGCAATGTCCGCTGCTTCCTGCCGTCGCCCGACCATCGCGGCGCGACCCCGCCGCTGATCGCCGAGGTGCTGATCGGCCTCGAATATGTCGGCGAGGAGGAGATGACCGTGGCCGCGGGCACCTTCGCCTGCCGCCATTATCGCTATATCGACGATCTCGGCCCCGGAATGGGCGGCAAGACGCACCCCACCTATGACATGTGGGTGACGGCCGATGTGGATTCGGTGTTCGTCTATGGCGCGATCGATGGCGGCATGATGGCACGCTACGAACTGGTGGAATTGGAGCGCTGACTTGATTGCCGCGCATTCTGACGTTATATAGCGTCAGAATTTGCGGAGTTTCGTGATGGCGATCCAGAACTATGCCGAACATGGCGCGTTCGCGCCGCGCAAGATCGTCGAGACGCTGCGCACGACCAGCGATGAGCTGGCGCGTTCGCTCGGGCTCGGCAAGGACGCGATCCAGCGCAAGGACCGGATCGCGTCGGACCGCACCCAGCGCCGCATCCGCCAGATGGTCGAGATCCTGAACAAGGTCGAGCCGCGCTTCGGCTCGGCGCTGCTTGCCTATGCCTGGTATCGCTCCGAGCCGCTGCCCGGCTTTTCCGGCCAGACCGCGATGCAGCTGGTGCACGGGAACCGGGCGGATGACGTGCTCGCCTATATCGACGCGGTCGACGCCGGCGTCCACGCCTGATCGTCATGCATTTTACCGGGCTGCTCTATCGCGCCCACAACCCCGTCTGGTCGCGCGCGCCGCTGTCGGGCGAGGGGGCGGCGCGATTCGGCGGTCGCTTCAACCGGATCGGACGGCCCGCGCTCTACACTTCGCTGGCACCCGAAACGGCGCTGCGCGAGGCCAATCAGGTCGGCACGCTGCAGCCGGTGACGCTCGTCGCGTATCGCGCCGATATCGGGCCGCTACTCGATGGGCGGGACGCCAAGTTGCTGCAGCCGTTCGCAATGTTGCCCCAAGACCTCGCTGATCCCGGCTGGCGCGACAGAATGCTGGCTGGCGAGTGCGTGCCCACCCAAGACCTCGCCGAGGCTGCGATTGCTCTGGGCTATGCGGGCATCGTCGTGCCCAGCTATGCGCGCGGCGCACCGGCGGACGCGCTGAACCTCGTCCTGTGGGTCTGGGACGGACGGCTGGAGTTGGTCGATGACGACGACCGGCTCGGCCTGCGCCAATCCTAAGGCCTCGGCCCAACCTGCTCGATTGCCGACGGATCGAACGTCGCGGTGTAGCCATTGTCGCCGACCTTGCCCTGCATATCGGGGCGCAGGGGCGCTTCGGGATAGACGGTGACGACATAATCGCCCGCCGATGGCCCGAGCCGCAGCGGCTTGATCCTCTCCTGATATTCCTTCGAATTCCAGAAGGCCTGCGCGTTGGCGAGGCAGGGAAAGCGAATCATCAGCACCGTGTACCCCGCGGGCGGCGTGCCCTCGAAGGTCGCGAGTGGGCGGGGGATGTTGATATAATAGCCCCCCAGCTTCTCGTACAATTTGCTGTCGGCAATCGCCTTGCCATAGGCGGCCATGCGCTCGCGGTCGTGCGTCGGACCGGCGACAACCATCACCACGGGGGAATCGCAGGCAGGGGCGGTGGTCGAGGCGCCGTCGCTCGCGGCGGCCATCATCAGCAGCGGGGTAATCACAGTTCGGCCTCCGGATCGCGCGAGACGCGCCTTTCGTCGCACAGGGTCCGCTTGAACGGCGCGCCGTCGCGGAACCATTGCCAGGTTCGCGCGCGGCTCTCGCCGTCGTCGGAAATCTGGATCATTTCGGTGAAGCGCACGCCCGGCTCGTCCTTGCGATGCAGCGTCAGCATCAGCACGTTGTCGAGCGTCTCCCAGCCATGGCCATGGAAGCGGTCGGTATCCCACCACAGCTTCCCGTCGCGGAACACGCCGCCAAAGCTCAGCCGCTGCTCGCGGCCATCGGGCCAGATCAGATGGTTGTGTTGGATATAAGCAAAGTCGCCCGAGTCCGGGAATTCGCAGCGGGTGCGCATGCGGTGCTGGTCGATCAGCGTGCCATCGGCATCCACATGCCGATAGGTGCCGTCCCATAGTCCTTCATGCGCGAACAGCGCAGGCATCTCGCGGGCAAGCAGCTCTCTCATCGCGGGGCATCCTCGGCATAGGCGGCAAGGGGAAGGGGGCGGCGGTCTGGCGGATCAGCGCCTGCTTGCGGAAATAGCGCAGCAGGCCGCTTTCCCCCATGCGCGAGGGCCCCATGCCGGAGAGCTTGAACGAGCTGTTTTCCGCATCCCAGACCATCGAGGTGAGCGAGCCGTCGTTGATCGACACCGCGCCCGCCTCGAGCCGCCCCGCGACCGCCTCGGCCTCCTCGGCACTCGCGGCGACCACGGCGGCGGACAGGCCGTAGATGCTATCATTGGCCTGGGTGATCGCCTGCTCGACATCGTCGAACGCGATCACCGGGAGCACCGGGCCGAAGGTCTCGTCGCGCACCACCGCCATGTCCGCAGTCGCATCGGCGATGACGGTGGGCCTCAGATATTGCCCGCCGCCCAGCGTCTCGACCGTGCCCCCGGTGAGCACCTTCGCGCCCATGGCGACCGCCTCGTCGATCTGCGCCTGCACCTTTGCACCCTGCGGGCCGAAGATGAACGGGCCGATCTCGCCTGCGGAAATGTCCGGATAGTTGAGCCGCACCTTGTTCGCTGCTGTGACCAGCGCGTCGAGAAACGGCTGGTAGATCGCGCGCGCGACATAGATGCGCTCGATCGACTGGCAGGCCTGGCCGGTGGCGACGATGCTCGCGCGCAGGGCGAGTTGCGCGGCCGCCACCGGATCGGCGCTGGCGAGCACGATCATCGGGTCCTTGCCACCCAATTCCAGATTGGCGGGGACGAAGGCGCGCGCTGCGGCCTCGGCCACCTTGCGCCCGGTCGCGACCGATCCGGTGAAGCAGACATAATCGACCGCCTCGACCAGCGCCTGGCCGGTCGCGGCATCGCCTTCGATGAAGGAGAGCACCGCAGCGAGCTCTGGCACCTGGGCTATGGTTTCGCGCAAGGGGGCAATGAAGCGCGGGGTGATTTCCGACGGCTTGACCAGCGCCGCGCATCCGGCGGCGAGTGCAGGGATAGCGTCGATGGTCGAGAGCACGATGGGGAAATTCCACGGCGCGATCGCCCCGAACAGCGGATAGGGGACGAGCCGCGTCGAATTGCGCACCGTCGGGTGCGCACTCGGCTGGTCGTTTCGGCTGTGTTCGGCGATCAGCTTCGGGGCCAGATCGGCCCAGCGGCGGATGGTCATGGGCAGGCCATCGACCTCGATCTCCGATATCCGCCGCCGCCCGGTATCGCGCGTCAGCGCGTCGAGCAGGGCTTCGCGATGCGTGACCACGGCATCGGCCCAGCGGTGCAGGATGGCAGAGCGCGCCTCGGGCTCGAGCGCCGCCCAGGCCGGTTGCGCGGCGCGCAGCCGCACCGCCTCGGTCTGCACGGCCGCAGCATCGAGCGGGGCGATCGCATAATCGGCCTCGCCGGTGCGCGGGTTGATGACCTTCACGTGCTCGCGCTCCAGCTGTCGAGGATCTCGCTGCCGGTGGCGAACCAGGCCCCCGGCTGCTCGGCAAGCCAGCGCACCAGCGCCTCGAAGGCGTCGATGCGGTACGGCAGGCCCATGATGTACGGCGTCAGGTGCATCGGCAGCATCCGCCCGCTATGCGCTTCGGCTTCGTGCGCCAGCCAGCCATAGGCATCGCGCATCTGTGTCGCATAGCTGTCCACCGATTGCTGCTGCACGTTGATGATCTGCCGGTCTGACAGTTCGTGGTTGAGCGGCATATTGACGATCCCGCCCGCCTCGGTGGTCATCGCATAGGGAAGCTCGTCATTCACCCAGTCGCACATGTAATCGAGCCCGGCCTCGGCAAGCAGGTGCGGGGTGGCGAACGACTGCGACCTTGCGATCGACAGCCAGCCGCGCGGGCGCGTGCCGCTCGCCTTTTCCAGCGCGTCGAGCGAAGCGGCGATCAGCGCGCGCTCGTCGGCTTCTGCCAGGCCCGAGGCGATGGTGCCGTTCATGTCGGTCGAATGCGCGACGATCTCGTGCCCGCCCTTCACCAACGCCTCGATGATCGCGGGATAGCGGTCCGCGATCGCGCCGTTGCACGCGACCGAGATGCGTGCGCCGACCGCCTCGAACGCATCGAGGAGCCGGAACAGCCCGATCCGCGTGCCATATTCGCGCGCGGTATAATGGCGGTAATCGGGATAGGCAGTCTGCATGTGCCCCGGCGCGCGGAACGGCGTGTCGCTGGGCACCATCGGGAACCATTCGAGGCAGATCACCGGCCAGATCGCGACGCTCTTCTCGCCGGGCCATTGCACCGGCGGGCGCTGGAACAGGTTGCTGTACGGGTACAGCTTATGGTCCATGCCAAGGCGGCGATGGGGGTATTCGAGATAGCTGGGGTCGAGGCTCATTGCGGGCTGCTCTTCAAATCCCTCTCCCTTGACGGGAGAGGGTTGCGCAGACTTGGCGAGCGAAGCGAGCCTAGTCGAAGCTGGGTGAGGGTGAAATCGTGCAAGAGCGAGTGTGCACCCGCTCCACCCTCTCTAAGTCCGGCTAGGCGGGCAAGCCGCCAAGCCTTCCTATTCTCTCCCCTCGAGGGAGAGAAGGTTAGGGCAGCGGTCGCGTTCATCCCTGCTGCTCCCGCCAGGCGTCGACGATCTCACCCGCGGTCGCGATCCAGGCGCGGCCGTCGGCGGCGATGTGGCGCAGCACCTCCTCGAACGGGCCGATGCGGTGCGGCTGGCCGATGAGATAGCTGTGCAGCGGAATGCACATCACGGTGCCGCCCGGACCATCCTCGCGCTCGCCCTCGCTCGCCAGCCGCTCGAACTGGCGGATCAGCGTGTCGGCATAATCGCGCGGGCTCATGTTGTAGATGAAGAAGCCATAATGGTCGTTGACCTCGAGGCTGTAGGGGATCGCGGTCAGCCGCCCAGATTTCACCTTCACATCGGTCGGCTGGTCGTCGTGATAGAGGTCACAGGTATAGTCGAGCCCGTATTCGGCGATCAGATCGAGCGTGCGCGGCGTGTGCGTCAGCGCAGGGGCGAGCCAGCCGCGGATGCGCTGCCCGGTGGCGCGCTCGACCGTGGCGATGCTGTCCTCGATGATCGCGCGCTCCTGCGCCTCGTCCATGCCGTAGCTGTAGCGGGTGTTGTAGATGCCGTGACTGAAGAACTCCCAGCCGCGCTGGCGCGCGTCCTCGACCACCTCCGGGATATGATCGCACAAGGCGACCGACAGGCTGACCGAACCGGGAAAGCCGTGCCGCGTCATCACGTCCGCCATGCGCCAGTGCCCGACGCGGTTGGCATGGTCGCGATGGGCATAGCCGACCACATCGGGATGCGGCTTCGCCCAGCTCTTGCGGTGCGGGTTGGCGGGCGGGTCGAGCTCGTAATATTCGAGATTCGGCGCGACCCAGACCGCGCAGCTCTTGCCCTCGGGCCAGCGGATTTTGCGCCGCCCGCGCCAGGCGGAGAAGGTATAGAGTTGGGGGTCGGGGGTCATGGCTTTCGCCCCTCATATCCCTCTCCCTTGAGGGGAGAGGGTTGCGGAGCCTTGATGAGCGAAGCGAAGCTAGGCGTAGCTGGGTGAGGGTGAAGCGGGTGCAGGGCAAGGGTCGCTCCTCGCATCTTCCCCCTCATCCAACTGCGCCTAGGCGACTGCGTCGCCAAGGCTTCGTATCCTTCCCCTCCAGGGGGGAAGGTATTGCGACAGCAACCCCCATCACCTCTGCTCCAGCCAGTCGATCACCGTCTGCACAGGCTCCACATCGGCATATTTGAGCTGCAGGTCGGTGAGGTTGGCGAAATGATAGCTCTCGTGCTTGTCGGCGCAGGTCTCGATTGGGACGATGGTGCGATAGCCATGGCTGAGCGCGTCGACCGCGGTCGCGCGGACGCAGCCCGAAGTGCTGCCGCCCGTGACCACGACGGTGTCGACGCGGTGGAAGGTGAGATAGCTCGCCAGCGGCGTTTCGAAGAACGCGCTCGGCATTCGCTTGGTATAATGCAGGTCGTCGGGCCCGAATTCGCACCGCGGGTCATAGGCGTGGCGCTCGCTGTCATAGCGGATGTTCTGCAGGCTGTCGGGGGTATTGGTGCGCGTGCCCCACACGCCGGCGTCCGCCGCATCGTCCTTGTACGCGACGCGCGTCCAGATGACCGGCATGCCCTTGGCGCGCGCCAGGCGCGAGATGGTGTTGATATGCTCGATCTGCCGGGGGTCGGTCTCGTACGCAGTCTTGAACATGTCGATCCGGGTATAGGCCTGCTGCACGTCGACATTCACGATCGCGAGCTTCTCGCCGAAGCCGAACTTGTTGCGCGCCGGATTGGCCATCACCGCCTCGAACAGCTCGCGCGCGGTCTTGTCCTCGCGGATCATCCGTGTGCCGATAATCTCCATATTTCCTCCGTCAGGCAGCGATTCGAACCATAATCGCAAAAAAGGGCTTGTCGAGATGAATTTGTCCGGACAAATTAGGGCATGATCCGGATCACCCGCCACTATGTCGATGTGCCGCAAGGCGATGGAAGCCGGCGGCGCGTGCATTACCGACAGGCGGGCAGTGGGCCGCCGCTGCTCATGATTCACCAGAGCCCGCGCAACGGCGGCGAATATGCCCCGCTGATCGAGCGCTGGGCCGAGCATTTCACCTGCATCGCGCCGGATACGCCGGGTTTCGGCCAGTCCGATCCGCTGCCCGGTGCGCCCGAGATCGACGATTTCGCCGATGCGCTGGTGGCGACGATGGATGCGCTCGGCCTGCCGCCATGCCCGGCTTATGGTTTCCATTCGGGCGGGATCATCCTGGTCACGGCGCTGAAGCGGCACCCTGCGCGGTTCACCGGCCTTGCCATCGGCGGCTATGCGATATGGACGCGGCAGGAAATGGCGCTGTTCGGCGAGCGCTATCTGCCGCCGTTCGAGCCTTCGTCCTATGGCGAGCATCTCGTCTGGCTGTGGAACCGGATGCTCGAGCAGAGCTGGTTCTTCCCCTGGTTCGATGTGCGCGATGCGGCGCGGCTGCCGGGCGCGCATGCCGATGTCGCGCGGATCGACATGGCGGTGCGCGAGATGCTCGATTCGGGCGCGGCCTATCGCGCGGGCTATGGCGCGGTGCTACGCGCGCCGCGCGACATTCCGCCGGCCGATGCGGTGACGCCGCCGGTGCTGATCAGCGCCTATGACGGCGACCCGCTCCAGGCGCATATCGACCGGCTGGGCGCCATGCCCCAGGGCTGGCGCGCGGAGAAATGCGCGACGCCCGCCGATCACCAGGCGCTCAGTCTCGCGTTCCTGAAAGACCTGCCCCAGGCCCATACGCTGGTGCCCGACCAGTCGCACGACGCCGGGTTCGTGCGCATCGAAACGCCCGAATTTTCCGGTCTGATCCACTGGCAGGGCGACCCCGGTGCGGGCGTGCTGATCGTGCATGCGCCCGGCGGGGAGCTGGAGCGGGGCAGGGCAGACGCGCTCGCCATCGACCTGCCGGGGCACGGCCTGTCTGACGGCTGGCCGGGCGAAGCACCGACCGACTGGCCAGCATGGCAGCGGGTGATCGATGCGGTCGCGGCGCAATTCGGCCTGACCGACATCCGCCTGCCCGATGTGCCGCAGGGTGATGCGGAACTGCTCTTCCCCGATCTCTCGCCCGACCGCTATGGCACGCATCTGATCCGCGCCTGGCAGATCGTGCGCGCGCGGCATTTCTTCAGCCCCCAATATGCGGTGGGCGCGGCCAACGCGATTGCCTTTGACCCCGGTGCCATTCGCCCCGAATGTCTGGCAGGCGAACACCGCGCACTGCTGCGCGCGCGCGCCGCCCGGGCCTATTATCAAGCCATCAACAACCGATAAGGAGACAAGGCCATGGGTATTCGCGAGGACATGCCGCTGCTGGCACGGCACGAGGGCGTGTGGGACGGCGTCTATACCTATTACAACGCTGCCGGCGAAAAAGTGGACGAACATGCCAGCCGCCTGTTCTGCCGCTTTCCAGACGACGGCCCGTTCCCGTACCACCAGACCAACCATTATAGCTGGCCCGACGGCCGCAAGGAAATCCGCGAATTCCCCGCCGAATATCGCGACAAGCGCATCTGGTGGGACAATGACCTGATCGTCGGCTGGGCGGCGGAAGTCGGCCTGGACGAGTACAGCCGCACCGTGATGCTCTACTGGCAGCGCCAGGGCGATCCCTCGCTCTATCTCTACGAGATGATCCAGATTTCCGATGACGGCAAGTCGCGCTGCCGCACCTGGCACTGGATCCGCGACGGCAAGCTGGAAACGCGCACCGCGATCCAGGAATCGCTGGTGAGCAAGGACTGGCGCGCGATCGAAGCGGAGATGAACGCTGGTGCGGAGTGAGGTTGCACGCCCCAAACCTTCTCCCTTGAAGGGAGAAGGATACGCAGCCTTGGCGACGCAGTCGCCTAGGCGCAGTTGGATGAGGGTGAAGGCGCGTGCAGCCTCGCGCGCTGCGCATATTCACCCTCACCCAGCTTCGACTAGCCAGCAAGCTGGCAAGTTTGCGCAACCCTCTCCCTTCAAGGGAGAGGGACGACTGTGACCACCCTGTTCGACCGGCTGTGGGACGCGCATGTCGTCGCGCCGCTCGATGGCGGCGCGGCGCTGATCGCGATCGACCGGGTGCTGCTGCACGAGCGTACGGGTGCCGCGGCGCTCAATGCGCTGCGCGAGGCAGGGCGCGAGGTGCAGGACCCGGCGCGTGTTTTCGCGATCATGGATCATATCGTCGATACGCTGCCCGGCCGCACCGACCGCACGCTGATGCCCGGCGGCCAGGCGTTCATCACCGAAACGCGCACGGCGGCCGAGGCGGCGGGGATCATTTTGTTCGATGTGGGCCATCCCGACCAGGGGATCATGCACGTGGTCAGCCCCGAGCTCGGCATCGTGCTGCCCGGCCTGACGCTGATCGCGCCCGACAGCCACACCTGCACGCAAGGCGCGCTGGGCGCGCTCGCCTGGGGCATCGGATCGTCCGAGGCCGAGCATGCGATGGCGACCGGCACGCTGCGTCTCACCCGGCCGAAATCGATGCGCGTCACCTTTGCCGGACAGCTCGCCCCCGGCGTCACCGCCAAGGACATGATGCTGGCGCTGATCGCCGCGCACGGCGCGGGCGGCGGGGCTGGCCATGTCGTCGAGTTCGCTGGCGCGGCGGTGACCGCGCTCGACATGGAAGCCCGGATGACGCTGTGCAACATGGCGACCGAATTTTCCGCTTTTGCCGGGCTGATCGCGCCCGATGAGGTGACGTTCGAATGGCTCAAGGGCCGCCGCTATGCGCCCGAGGGCACTGGCTGGGACGCCGCGCTGGCGCAATGGCGCACGCTTCGCTCCGACGCCGATGCCGCGTTCGATGCCGAGATCGCGATCGACGCGAGCACCATCGCGCCGATGGTCAGCTGGGGCACCAGCCCGCAGGCGAGCGTGGCCGTCACCGGCGCGGTGCCTGCGGATGCTTCGCCCGCGATGCTCGATTACATGGCGCTTCGGGCGGGCGCGCTGCTGATTGGTACGCCGATCGATGCCGCCTTTATCGGCAGCTGCACCAATGCGCGCCTGTCCGATCTGCGCCGCGCCGCGGCTTTGCTGAAGGGACGCAAGGTCGCGCCCGGGCTGCGCGCGATCTGCGTGCCGGGATCGAGCGCGGTCCGCCGCGCCGCCGAGGCCGAGGGGCTCGACCGGGTGTTTCTCGATGCAGGCTTCGAATGGCGGGAAAGCGGCTGCTCGATGTGCTTCTTCGCGGGCGGCGAAAGCTTTGCCGAGGGATCGCGCGTCATCTCCTCGACCAACCGCAATTTCGAAAGCCGCCAGGGGCTGCGCGTGAAGACGCATATCGCCAGCCCCGAGACGGTGGCGGCAAGCGCGCTGGCGGGGGCGATCGCCGATGCACGGGACTGGGCGCATGGCTGAACCGTTCACCACGCTCACCGCCATCGCCGCGCCGCTGCTGCGCGACAATGTCGATACCGATGCGATCATCCCCTCGCGCGAGATGAAGAGCACCGGGAAGACCGGGCTTGCGGGAGGCCTGTTCGCAGGCTGGCGCTATCTCGATGCGGCGCGCTTGCCCAATCCGGATTTCGTGCTCAACCAGCCCGAATTTTCAGGCGCGCGCATCCTGGCTTCGGGCGTCAATTTCGGCTGCGGGTCGAGCCGCGAGCACGCCGTCTGGGCGCTCGCCGAATATGGCGTGCGCTGCATTATCGCCCAGAGCTTCGCGCCGATCTTCCACGGCAACTGCATCCGCAATGGCATCGTGCCGGTGGCGCTGGACCGCGAGGCGATTGCGGCGCTGGCGGGGCACGAGGTGCAGGTCGATCTGCCCGAGCAGACGGTGCGCTGCGGCGATGCACGCTGGACCTTCGCCATCGAGGCCGAGGCCAAGGCGATGCTGCTCGAAGGGCTCGATGCGATCGACCTCACATTGAAACACCGCGACGCGATTGCCGCCTTCCACGCGCGCGACAGGGCGCAGCGCCCCTGGGTCTATCTGGAGCATCCCCATGCCTGACATTCTCATCAGCGAAGTCGGCCCGCGCGACGGGTTGCAGAGCATCGACCGGGTGATGCCGAGCGACGCCAAGAAGCGCTGGATCGCCGCCGAGGCCGCCGCCGGGGTGCGCGAGATCGAGGTAGGCAGTTTCGTGCCCCCCAGCCTGTTGCCGCAAATGGCCGATAGCGCCGAGATCGTGGCCTTTGCGCGCACCATTCCGGGCCTCAATGTCGTCGCCTTGGTGCCCAATGCCAAAGGCGCGGCACGCGCCATCGAGGCGGGCGCGCATGCCATCTCGATCCCGTTCTCGATGTCAGAGACGCACAGCCTCAAGAATGTGCGCAAGAGCCATGCCCAGATGCTCGAGGAGATCGCAGGTATCGCCGGGCTCGCGAAGGAAGCGGGCGTACATTTCGCCGTTGGGCTTTCGACCGCGTTCGGCTGCACGATGGAAGGCCCGGTCGACGAGGACCAGGTCGTGCGGCTCGCAGCCGCATCGGCCGAGGCGGGCGCGCAGGAATTCAGCCTTTCGGACACCACCGGCTATGCCAATCCGGCGCAGGTCCGGCGCCTGGTGCGCGCGGTGAAGGCCGAGGTCGGCGCGGACAAGATGACGACGCTGCACCTCCACAACACGCGCGGGCTCGGGCTCGCCAATGCGCTGGCTGGGCTCGACGAGGGGATCACCACGCTCGATGCCTCGCTCGGCGGGCTGGGCGGCTGTCCGTTCGCGCCGGGGGCCTCGGGCAATATCGTGACCGAGGATCTGGTGTTCATGCTCGAGGCGATGGGGGTGGATACGGGAATCGATCTCGAGGCCTTGCTCGAGGTGCGCGCCATCGTGGCCGAGGCGCTGCCGGGCGAACCGCTTTACGGCTTCACCCCCGATGCGGGGCTTCCGCTGGGATTTGAAGGGAAAGCAGCATGACCGGCCCGCAACCGCTCAAGAACCTGAAGGTCGTCGAATTCACGCATATGGTGATGGGCCCGGCAGTAGGCGCGATCCTCGCCTCGCTCGGCGCGGAAGTGGTGCGCGTCGAGCCGATCGGCGGCGACCGCACGCGGCGGCTGATCGGATCGGGCGCGGGCTATTTCCCGATGTACAACCGCCACAAGGCGAGCATCTGTCTCGACCTCAAGTCGGCGGATGGGCTGGCGGTCGCGCGCGATCTGGCCGCCGGGGCCGATATCCTGATCGAGAATTATCGCCCTGGCGCGATGGACCGGCTGGGCTTGGGCTACGAGGCGCTGAGCGAGGCCAATCCGCGGCTGATCTATTGCAGCGAGAAGGGCTTCCTCCCCGGCCCCTATGAAGAGCGCACCGCATTGGACGAGGTGGCGCAGATGATGGGGGGGCTTGCGTACATGACCGGTCCGCCGGGACGCCCCTTGCGCGCAGGTTCCAGCGTCATCGATGTCACCGGCGGCATGTTCGGCGTGATCGCGATCCTCGCGGCGGTCGAGGAACGGCACCGCACCGGTCGCGGGCAGAAGGTGCAAAGCTCGCTGTTCGAGACGACGATCTACCTGATCGGCCAGCACATGGCGCAGCTCGCGGTGACCGGAAAACCGGCCGCCCCCATGCCCGCGCGGATCAGCGCCTGGGCGATCTACGACGTGTTCGAGACCGCCGACGACAAGCCGATCTTCATCGGCGTCGTCACCGACGCGCTGTGGGAGAAATTCTGCGCGCTGTTCGGGCTCGACGATCTCTGGGCGGACGAGAGCATCCGCGAGAATACCGCGCGCGTGCTGGCGCGCGACCGCATCATGCCGCAAATCCGCGACCTGGTGAAAACCTGGACGCGCGACGACCTGATCGCGAAGCTGGAGGGCACGGGTCTGCCCTTCGCGCCGATCGGACGACCCGAGGACATGTTCGACGATCCGCATCTGCTCGCGAGCGGCGGGCTCGAGCCGGTGACGCTCGCCGATGGCCGCGCGACCATGCTGCCGACGCTGCCGATCGAGATGGGTGGTGCGCGCCCCGGCGGCGAGGCGGTGCTGCCGAATGCCGGAGCGGATACGAAGGCGGTGCTGGCGGCGCTGGGCTATGACGAGGCGCGGATTGCGGCGCTGCTCGAAAGCGGGGCGGTCGAGGGAGACGGGTGATGGGCAAGACAACAAGCTTCACCGTTCTCCGGCGCAAGCCGGAGTCCAGGGCGAGGTTGCACTCAGCTGCTCTGGATTCCGGCTTTCGCCGGAAAACGGGCTGGCTCATTCCACTGATCACTGTCCTTGCCACCATCCCCGCCCACGCGCAGGACCGCCCCGCCACCAGCGCGCCCGGCGTCGAGGCGCCTTCCGAGCGCCTGCCCACCGATATCCGCCGCGTCACGCTGATCGTGCGCGACATGGAGGCCTCGCTGAAGCTCTATCGCGATGTCGTGGGGCTCAGGGTCAATTACGATACCGTGGTCGAGACGAGCGGCGTTGCGCTGCCCGCGGGCGAGCCGGGCGCCAAGGCGCGGCTGGTGCTGCTCAATTCGAACGATCCGTTCATCGGCTGGATCGGGCTGATGCAATGGGTCGATCCGCCGCTGCCCGATCCGGGGCCGTATCCCAAACGGATGGGTCCGGGCGGGCATGTCATCGTGATGAACACCGACGATGTCGACGGCCGCTGCGCCGCCGCTGCGAAGGTCCCGGGCGTCACCATGACCGCGCCGCCGCGCATGCAGGAATATCCCGGTCGCAACGGCGGGCCGGTCATCCGGGTGCGCGGGTGCAATTTCTTCGACCCCGACGGCACATTGATCGAGATGAACCAGATCCTGAAATAGGCATCGCACCGCACGACCGCGCAGCGGGGGCCGCCCGATGCAAGAGGCCATTGTCCGACTGGTGGTCAATCCGTTACCGGGGGACTGTCGGCATGCCCCGTCGTTGCAACAACGGGGCATCCATTTTCGATGCGAGATATTCGATGAAAGCCCTGCTTCGTTCCGCGATCCTTCTGGCGCTTACCGCCACCAGCAATGCCGCCCTGGCCGCCCCGGCCAAGGATGATACGGCGCTCGGCAAGCGCCTGTTCCTGCGCTGCACCGCCTGCCATACGGTCTCTGCCAAGGCCCCCGGCAAGGTCGGCCCGCATCTTCAGGGGATTGTCGGGCGCAAGTCCGGCAGCGTCGCCGGCTTCGGCTACTCTCCCGCGATGAAGGGCGCGAATATCGTCTGGAACGAGGCGACGCTCGACAAATGGCTCCAGCGGCCGCAATCGGTGGTGCCGGGCACGACCATGGCCTTTGCCGGGCTCACCAAGCCCGAGGAGCGCAAGGCGCTGATCGCCTATCTCAAGAAACCGACCCCCTGACCCGGCAATGGGGGGCACGCTCTACGACAAGCTGTGGGATGCGCATATCGTCCGCCCCGGCGAGAATGGCGAAGACCTGCTCTATATCGACCGGCAGCTGGTGCACGAGGTCAGCAGCCCGCAGGCCTTTCGCGCACTGGGCGAAGCGGGCAGGGGGCTGCGCCGACCCGAAACGCATCTCGCGGTTGCGGATCATGCCGTGCCCACCCGGGGCCGCGATGGCGCGCCCACCGATCCGGTGGCAGCGGCGCAGGTGGCAGAGCTCGAAGCCAATGCCCGCGACTTCGGCGTGCGCTATCATGCGCTGACCGGCGAAGGGCACGGCATCGTCCATGTCATCGGCCCCGAACAGGGCTTTACCCTACCGGGCATCACCCTGGTCTGCGGCGACAGCCACACCACCACGCATGGGGCGTTCGGCGCGCTCGCCTTCGGCATCGGCGCGAGCGAATGCGGCACCGTCATGGCGAGCCAGTGCCTGGTGCAGAAGCGCGCGAAAACCATGCGGGTCGAGCTGGTGGGGACGCTGCCCGGTTGGGTCTCGGCCAAGGATGTTGCGCTGGCGCTGATCGCGCGGATCGGAGCGGACGGCGCGCGCGGCTTTGCGGTCGAGTATGCAGGGCCGGCGATCGCCGCGATGGACATGGCCGGGCGCATGACCTTGTGCAACATGACCATCGAAGCCGGGAGTCGCATCGGCCTGGTCGCACCCGATGACGTGACCTTTGCCTATCTCGAAGGCCGTCCCGGAACGCCGAAGGGCGTCGACTGGGACAAGGCGGTTCGCCACTGGAAGGGCCTTGCCAGCGATAGCGACGCCGAATTCGACCGCATCGAGACGCTCGATGTCTCGGCGCTTGATCCCCATGTCACCTGGGGCACCAGCCCGGATCAGGGCGCGCCGGTGGGCGAGCACGTGCCGGATCCCGCGCTCGCCGCAACCGGAGAACGCGACCGCATCGTCCGCGCGCTCGCCTATATGGGGCTCGAACCCGGCATGAAGCTGTTCGAGATCGCCATCGACCGGGTATTCATCGGATCGTGCACCAATTCGCGGATCGAGGATCTGCGCATCGCCGCACGGGTCGCAACGGGCCGCACGGTCTCGCCCGGGGTGCGCGCGATGGTGGTGCCCGGATCGGCTGCGACCAGGGCCCAGGCCGAGGCCGAGGGGCTGGCCGACATCTTCCGCGCCGCCGGGTTCGAATGGCGCGACGCGGGCTGCTCGATGTGCGTGGCGATGAACGACGACCGGCTCGCTCCGGGCGAGCGCTGCGCCTCGACCAGCAACCGCAATTTCGAAGGACGGCAGGGCCAGGGCGGGCGCACGCATCTGATGAGCCCGGCGAGCGCCGCCGCCGCGGCGATCACGGGGCATATTGCCGATGTGCGCACGCTGATGGGGCAGGGCTGATGGAGCCGTTCACCCGCGTCACCGGTCCGGCATTCAGCCTGGACGAGGATAATATCGACACCGATGTCATCTACCCCGCGCGCTTTTTGACGATCACCGCGCGCGAGGGGCTGGGGGCCTATGCCTTTGCAGATCGCAAGCTCGATCTGGGCGGCGCGCCGGTGCTGGTCGCAGGCGCGAATTTCGGCTGCGGGTCGAGCCGCGAGCAGGCGGTCTGGGCGCTGCTGGGGGCAGGCGTGCGCTGCGTGATCGCGCCGGGCTTTGGCGAGATCTTCGCGAGCAATTGCCTGCGCAACGGCGTGCTGCCGGTGGTGCTGGACCGAGAGACGGTGGAAGGGCTGCACCGGAGCGCGCAGGCAGGCAATGTCTTCACCGTCGATCTGCACGGCTGCACAGTGCAGGCGGGCGAAGCGGCGCCGGTAGGCTTCGCCATTCCCGAGCCGCAGCGCCAGGCGCTGCTCAACGGCTGGGACGAGACGGCATCGATCCTGGCACGCGACGGCGAGGCGATCGAAGCTTTCGAGGCCCGCCAGCGCCAGACCCAGCCCTGGCTCTGGCGCTGAGGCGCAGGCCGCCGGAGGGCATCGAGCCCGTCCGGACGGCGAAACGATCGCGCTGGGCCCGGCTCACCCGACCCGGATCAGCACCTTGCCCAGATGCGAACCGGACTCGAGATAGCGGCATGCCTCAAGCGCCTGATCGAAATCGAACACGCGGTCGATCACGGGGGCAAAGCCCGTCGCCTCCATCGCGCGGATCATCCGCACCAGCATCGCCCGGCTGCCCTCCGCAATGCCCTTCAGCGTGATGTTCTTGCCGATGATGCTGCCATAATTGGGCAGCGGGCCATCGGCCGAGCCGACGCCTATGATGACGATGCGGGCGTTCACCGCACAGGCGTTGATCGATTGCGGCAGGGTGTGCTGCCCGCCGGTCTCGACCACGATATCGGCGCCGCGCCCGCCGGTCT
This sequence comes from Blastomonas sp. CACIA14H2, assembly GCA_000503195.1. Classification (GTDB taxonomy): domain Bacteria; phylum Pseudomonadota; class Alphaproteobacteria; order Sphingomonadales; family Sphingomonadaceae; genus Blastomonas. The sequence continues at coordinate 69,193 of AYSC01000011.1, read as the reverse complement.
GGCGCTGCAGTTCGGCGGCCCAGTCGGGGTGGGTGGCATAGTTGACGGCATAATCCGCGCCCAGCTTGCGCGCGGCCTCCAGCTTGGCATCGCTCGACGAGGTGATGGCGACGAACGCGCCGTTCGCCTTGGCGACCTGCAGCGCCGCCATCGCCACGCCGCCGGTGCCCAGCGCGAGCACCAGATCGCCCGCGCGCACCTGGCCGGTCTCGACCACCGCGTGCCAGGCCGTCAGCGTGGCGGCCGCCAGCGGCGCCGCCTGCTCGTCGGTCGTGGAATCGGGCACCCTGACCAGCGCGGCGGCGGGGACCTTCACATATTCGGCCATCCAGCCATCGAGGTTGGTGCCAAGATCGGGGCCGAAATAGCGCATGTCGAATGCGCCATCGATCCAGGACACGAAATGCGCCAGCACCGCGCGGTCGCCGATCGCGATACCGGTCGCGCCTTCGCCAAGCGCCACAACCTCGCCCACACCTTCGGAAAACGGAATCCGGTCCTCGGCCTTTTTCGCGCCATAGCGGCCTTGCAGGATCTGCAGGTCGCGGTTGTTCAGACAGACAAGGCGGACCTTGAGCACCGCCTCGCCGGGCCCGGGCACCGGGTCCGGGCGCGTCGTCGGCGTGAGCGATTCCAGCCCGTTCTGCTGGCCGAGTTGATAAGCTTTCACATCAGGCTCCTAGATGGTCGGTCGATGGCAATGGTGCTGGGTCCGGACAAGCGGCTCAAGCCAGTTTCGGGTATCTGCCCAGCAGCAGGAAACAGGCAGCGCATAGCGGCAACAGGACCGCCGAAATGTTGAGCGCAGCGGCAAATCCTCCGGTCGCGTCGCGGATGATGCCGAAGATCAGCGGCGCGAACCCGGCGCCGGTGGAAAAACAGACATAGAAGATCGCGTACAGCCCCGAATAGGCCCGCATTCCGAAATAGCGGGAGGTGAGGTACGCGACGACGTCATATTCGATTCCCAGCGCGAATCCCAGCAGCAGGATGGCAAGACGGATCATGCCCGGATCGACATCGCCCCCCGCCAGTATGACGCACGACACCGCCGGCAGGCCCAGCAGGACGAACGCTACCCCGGGAGCCCAGAATCGGTCGAGCAGCCAACCGCCGACCAGTCGCCCGCAGATCGATGCGAAGCCCACCAGCGGCGTGAGCGTGAGGATGGTCGCCTGGTCCAAACCCTTGTCGAGCAGGATCGGCTCGAGGTTCGGAACGGCGCCCGCCAGACCGAACGAAATGGGCAGGAGGATCAGCGCGATCAGCCAGAAACGCCATTGCTTCAGCGCCTCGGCCCGCGAGAATCCGGGCAGCGATGGCGGGGTGACCGGGGCCGCCGGCGCCCCGCCTGGTGCGGATCGTTCCTCTGGTTCGCGGAAGAGCAGAAGCGTCGCCGGCAGCGCGACCAGCAGCGTCAGCGTGCCCAGCGCAGCATAGCCGCCGCGCCAGCCATGGTCTGCAATCACCCAGGCGAGCAGCGGCTTGCTGATCATGCCGAACAGCCCGGTGCCCGTCATCGCGAAGCCGAGCGCCAGGCCCCTGTGCCGGTCGAACCACCGGTTCACCGTCCGCGTATAGGTGATCGGCAGCGTGCCCGCGCCCAGCGCTGCCGCCAGACCCCAGCAGAGATAGAACTGGATCAGCGATGGTCCGAGCGCCGCGAGCGACAGCACCGACAGGCCAAAGCCCGCGAGCGCCAGCGATGCGACTTTCCGGGTACCGAAGCGGTCGCACATCATCCCCGCCACCGGCGCAGCGATCATGACCACCAGCGTGGTCAGCGTGAGCGCCCCCATGATCTGGCCGATCGACCAGCCGAATTCGTGGACAAGATGCGGGGCGAAGACGCCTGCTGTATAGAAGGGGACGGCGGCGAGTCCGAAGCCGATGCCGAGCAGCGACGCCAGCAGGATCGGCCAGCCGCGGCGGAACTCACCGTCCTGTCCGGCGGCGTCCATGTTCAAGGTCTGCTGCATGCCCGGTCCTTCTGTCGCCCTGCAGCACACGACCATGTTGCCCGAAACAAACCCATAGCATGCCATTTGCCATCCGCTGGGCGGATAGGTTCGCTTGACGGGCGGTTGTGTGGCTTCGATGGTCAGCGGCGGCGGCGGTGCGCCGCTTGCCACGCCTGGACGCGCAGCCGCGTGTTGGCGCGGATGTCCTCATAGAACAGCGCGATGTCCGCGTAATGCAGGCTGCCGCCTGGAAGCGCCTTGACCACCACGTCGGGCAAGGTCCGGACCAGCGCCAGTCCGCGCTCGCAGCGCACCGCCGCCGCGCGCGGGCGAAGCGGCTGCATCGGTCCCGGGCCTGGATCGCCCGGCACCAGACCCCTGGCCTGTTCGGACGATGCCTGGCTGCGGCTGCGGTCGAACGTCACCGGGTTCACGCACAGCATCTGCTTGCCCGGCACGTCGCCATGGACATCGGTGAAGGTCTTCTCGAAGGCCGCGACGACCGGCGCGAGATCGGCATCGGCGGAAATCGCGTTCCACTGAACCACGCAGCCGGTCTGGGCGGGCCGGTCGCATGGCCGGGCATGCTTGAACCTCCGCCCGAAATCGCCCTCGGCCAGGTTGATGCCGATGATATAGGCAGCGACCATGCGCGCATGCAGCGGGCCATTGTCGATCCTCCGTTCCAGCAGGTCGGCGACATGCTTGGCCCCCTGGCTGTGCCCGGCGATGATGAACGGGCGGCCCTTGCTGACATGGGCGATGAACCAGTCGAACGCGCGCTCCACATCGCCATAGGCCAGCGCATAGGCCGCCTTGCCATGCGCCGGGTCGCGAATGGCCTTGTAGGTCGCGGCGCGATAGCGCGGCGCATAGACGCGGCAGCAGCCGTTGAACGCGCTGGCCTGCCGGGCGATGCTGCTTTCGTCGACCCAGCGATTGGCGGTGGCATCGCGCGGATCGGCATTCCACAGCTGCGGGTTCATGTCGGTCGTCGGATGGACGAAGAACACGTCCACTCCCGGATCGACAGCCGCGGGCGATGCACCCGCGGGCACCGCATCGGCCGGGCCGGAAGAGCCGATGCCCGATGCCCAGCTCTCGCCCAGTGCATAGTCGGGCGCGGGAGGTGCCAGCCGCGCGATCTCGGCGGCCGGGTCAGGCGTGGCCGCCGGTTGCGCGCCTGCCAGCAAGGGGAGGCTCATCAGCATGGCGGCGAGGCGGCGGGGTACCATCCTGGCGGTCCTTGTCCTGTCGGCCGAAGCCTCTTCTTCCCTGCGTTCGGCTTTGCGCATCGCCCGTTCCTATTCCCCTGCTGTCCGTTGCAGGAACGGCAGCATCCGCTCCACCGCCTGCTCGGGACAATCGAGCGGCATCATGTGTCCGCAGCCCGGAACGAGCACAAGCGCCTTGTCCGCGGCCGCCGAAGCGGCAAAGGCGGGAAGGCCGTGTTCTGCGACCGTCGTTTCATGGTCTTCCGCGCCCCAGAGCAGCAGGGTCGGCACGTTGGTCTTCGCCAGGTCCTCCGCCGATCGGGAGAAGGGGGTGAGTTGTGCGGCTATCGCCCTGGCGATGGCGGGATCGCGCAGTGCGCGGTGGTTGAGGTCGGTCCATTGGCGCACAAGCTCGGGCGTGACCCGGCTCTTGCCGGCAACATTGGCGAGCAGAATCTGCCGCCAGAATTCGGGGCGATGGAAACCGGGATGCAGGCGATCCTCCGTCACCGCATCCTTCAACGCCTGGGGCTGCGACGCGGGATCGAAACGCAGCTGCGCAACGGCGATATTGATCAGCACCATGCCGCTGATCCGTTCGGGGCGCGTGGCCGCATAGGCCGTCGTCGGAAGGCCCGCGCTCGACGTCCCGACGATGACAAAGCGCCGGACGCCCAGCCTGTCCATCAGACCGTCGATCTGCGCGAGGCCATGATCGAGCGAATAGTCGTGCTTCGGGCTCGGGCCGGACAGGCCGGCAGGGGCCATGTCGAACCGGATAACGCGATAGCGAGCCTTGAGCGCTTCGGCCATGGCATCCCACTGGCGCAAGCTTGCAAACGATCCGTGCAGCAGCAGGATGGCAGGGCCTTGGCCTTCATCGACATAATGGACTGTCTCGCCGTCGATCATGACAAAGCGCGATTGCGGCAGCGCATGGCGCTGGCGCATCACGCTGTCGTCGGGGAAAACCGCGTCCGGGTCGGTTGCTTGCGCTCCCGCCCCTGCCGGGCTCGCCGTCGTGACGGCACAAAGAGCCACCGCCATGGCGAAGGCGCGCGTCAGACCCATGCTGCGATGGGCAAGGGCAGGGAGACGCAGGACCATCCGCGCAGCCTAATCGAGATGCGTACCGGTCTGAAAGCACCGTGACCGATGACCGACAGGTGGACATTTGCGCCCTGCCTGCTGCACGAGCTCGGGCGGCGGCTCAACACGATCTTGGCAAGCCTGTGCCCCGGGACGCCGCGGAGTCCGCTGGCAGACCGGTGAAACCATGGCATAGACCGGGAGCGGCCATATCAGCGCACCGCGTCGCCAGCATAGGGAAGGGACGGTCATGTTGACATTTCCTGCGCCAATTCGGGCCATCGCCGTGTTCGCGCGATCGGGTGAGCGGGCCGTTTCCTGATGGCTGCGCTGCAGATCAACCGTCGTTCACTGCTGATCGGAGCCGGTGCGTGCATGGCTGCAACGGGCACGCGGGGGCTGGCCATGCCGGAGGTGGCGGAGCGAAGCTTCACCCTCGCCGCGCCGGATGGTCGCGAGATCCGGGTGAGCGAATGGGCCCCGCGCGGCAAGGCACGGGCGCTCGTGCTGTTCAGCCATGGCGCAGGCTCTGCCCCGCGTTACTACGAGGCACTTTTCGGCCCCTGGCTCGCCAAGGGCTATCGCATCCTGGCCCCGCTCCATGTCGATTCGACCGAGCATCCGCGCACCCGCGAATTCGCGGGTCTGGCCAGCTGGCGGGCGCGGATCGAGGACATGCGGGCGCTGTCCGCGCATGTCGGCCAGCGCCCCTGGATCGCCGCCGGACATTCCTATGGCGGGCTGGTGGCGCTGACGCTCGGCGGTGCCTCCGCGATCCCGCCCGATGGCGTGACCGGCCCGCTCTCCGACCCGAATGCCCGGGCGGTGCTGGCGCTGAGCCCGCCCGCGCCGGTTCCGGTCCTGTGCACGACCGAAGGCTATGCCACGCTCGCCGTGCCCGCGCTGATCCAGACCGGCACGCTCGACATCGTTCCGGGCATCTCCGCCACCGATGGCGAGGGCTGGCGCGGCCATCTGGTGCCCTATGAGGTCGCAGCATCAGGCGGAAATCGCTATGGTCTGGTGCTCGAAGGGGTGGACCATTATTTCGGCGGCGCGATCTGCCGCTATGACAGGCCGGGGCCCAGACAGCTCGACCGGCTGGCCGACCTGGCGCGGATTTCGGCGCTGTTCGTCGATGCGTATGGCCGGGGCGACCGCGCGGCGACGAGGCGGCTGGACCGTCTGGTCACCGATGCGCTGCCGATCCGGCTGATGCGGAAATAGTTTTTATCGGACCTCAGTCGCGCTTGGCGATTTCCGCGATCGTCTGGTTGAAGCCTTCGGCGGTCTGCGCCTGCGCGGCCTCGTCCGCATCCTTGAGCTGCAGATAGAACAGTCGGCGCATGAAGTCCTGGCGGCGCTCCTCGCGCTCTTCCAGCGCGGCCTGATCGAGCACCAGCGTCTCGATCCCGGCGGCCAGGTCCAGCCCCGATGCCTTGGCCACGCGCTCGGCGCTGTCGAGGCGATCGCGCAGCACCGACAATTCGTTGGCCAGCACCATGATCATCGACATCGCATGGTCGAGCCCCGGCGTGTCGTAGAATTCCGGGCGCTTTCCGCGCGCATGGCGAATGGTGTGCGGGCGCTCTTCTGTCATCGTCCCGGTTCCGGTCATGCCACCATCTTTCTCGTCATCGGCTTGTGCGCAATCAGTACTTCCCAGCCGCCCCCGGGCGCGAACTCGCCCGCGGTGAATTCGCGCTCAGCCACGGCCTCGCTGGCTTCCTGGCTATAGCCTTCGGCAGCGGCGGCGAATTCCATCACGGCCATCGGCGCGGTATCGAACCGGACGTCCGACCGCTCGAAGCCCGCCCTTTCGGCCAGCGCGATCTGGTCCATGTCGCGCATCGCCCCCCAGAAGGGCTCGTTATTGTACCAGGTCTCGTTGTCGAGGATGAACTGGGTGAACGGGTCCATCAGGTCGAACGGCGGCAGATCGGCATGGATCATCCATCCGCCGGGAGCCAGCACGCGGTGCGCCTCGGCAAAGATCCGCGGCATCGCCTTGCCCGAGGTCTCGTGCAGCAGGATATGGCTGACGACCAGATCGAAATAACCGTCCGGGAAGGTGGTCTGCTCGGCATTCATCTGCGCGAAATTGACTTCGAACCCCATGCCTGCGGCGCGGGCATGCGCATAGCGCACGCAAGGGCCGCCGACATCGATGCCCCAGACCTCAGCCTCGGGGAACAGCTCCTTGTAGGGCAGGGTCGAGTGGCCGACGGTGCAGCCCATGTCGAGAATGCGGCGCGGCGCGAAGTCGGGCATCTTGCGCTTGATGTAATTGACCACCGAACGGCCCATGTCGTCGTTATTCGGGCCGGTATAACCCATCGAATAGAGATACACGCCGCGATCGTAGAGCGCGCCGACCGAGATATCGTCCTCGCACACCTCGCTGCAATAGCCGCCCGGCATGCAATGGATATCCAGCGCGGTGACATAGCGCGGTGGCTGGAACCCTTCGGGTATTTCCAGCCTGGCAGCCGTGGTTGCGGAGAGCCGCCTTGCTGTCTCGATCAGTTCGGGCAGCTGGCGATCGACCGAGCCGTTGACCGACTCCCACAGCAATTCCTGGGCGATGCGATTGGCAGCGGCATAATGCTGGAAATAGATGTCCTCGACCATGCCTTCGCGGATGTCACGGCGGTCCTGCGGCGACCGGCCATGCTTTTTTTCGAACTTGCGGGCGACGCGGGTCTGATAGACCGGGGTGAGGCCCGGAAGCAGGGTCGACTGGATGAAGCCCTTGAAGCTCTTGGCAAATTCCTGTCTCGCAGCTTCGTCGGCACTGGCTTTGGGCAGGGCGGGGTGATCGGCTTGCTGAAAGGTATTGAGCATGTCTGCGACTCCGCTTCGCGCTGGGGCTGGACCGGAATGATGCCTCTGTCCCGGCTTCGGCAAGGCCTGGCGCGGATGGCTGTCCGCAAGGCGGATAGCATCATGCCCCGCCGCGAACATTTTTTGGTGTCCCGCCACATTCCAGCCTAGCTTTTTCGCCAACCCAAAGGAATGGCCCGGATGGAGGATTCCGATTTTTGCGCGCGCGCATGCCCGGGGTGGGCTGAATCGACGACGCAAGGCACCGGCCAATCCTGCGGCCCTTTGCGGTGAAGACGCCTGCATGCGACTGAGCAAACAGGCGCGAAGGGAACTGGCGGACGGCTGGCCGATCGTGCTCGCCGCCGCGCTCGCCATCGGCGTCGGAACGATGGGCATCGGCTTCTATTCGCTGGGACTTTTCGTCCAGCCGCTCCAGGCCGAATATGGCTGGAGCCGCGCCTCGGTCTCCGGGGCGGCGACCTTCCAGCAGATCGGCATCTTCCTTTCCGCCCCGCTCGTCGGCTGGCTGGCCGATCGCTGGGGGGCGAGGCCGATTGCAGTCGCCAGCTTCGTCGCCACCCCTCTCGCGCTGCTCGCGCTGTCGCGGGTCGGCTCCTCGGTTGCGGCATGGGATGCGCTGTGGCTGCTCGTGTCGCTGGCCGGGGCAGGGACCACGCCCGCCATCTGGGCGCGGATCGTGTCGCTGCGTTTCGATGCGGCGCGCGGCCTGGCCCTGGGGCTGATGCTGATGGGCACGGGAACGGCGGCGATCCTTGCACCGGCGCTGCTCGGACCAATTTTCGCGCAGAGCGGATGGCGCACCGCCCTGGTCGTCATGGCGGGGGCGACGCTGGCGATCGGGCTGCCCGCCAGCCTGCTGGTCGGGACCGCCGACCGACCCGCACCGGGGGAGAGGCACCGGGGGCGTTTCGAGGCGAGCCGCCAGACCCTCATGCTGCTGCTCATCGCCTTTCTTCTGGGCCTGATCGTCGCAGGGCTGATCGTCCACCTCGTGCCGTTGCTCATCGACCGCGGCATGGCCGCGACCGAAGCCGCGCAGACCGCCGCCATCGTCGGGGTCGCGGTGCTGGCGGCGCGGCTGGTCGTGGGCTATCTGTTCGACCGCTTTCACGCGCCCTATGTGGCGGCGCTGTTCCTGCTCTCGCCCGTCGTCGCGGCGCTGCTGCTCTGGGGCGGCGGCCCGGTGACGATCGCTGCGCTGATGCTGGGGCTCGCTGCAGGTGCCGAGGTCGACATGCTCGCCTATTTCACCGGGCGTTACGCCGCGCTGGCCAATTACGGCGCGACCTATGGCGGGGTGCTGGGAATCTTCTGCCTGGGGGCGGGCCTGGGACCGATGCTGTTCGGTGCAGCGCATGATGGGATGGGCGGCTATGATGCCGCGCTGCTGGGATCGGCGCTGGTGCTGTCGCTGGTCGTCGTGCTGATCGCCACGCTGGGCCGTTACCGCAACGATTCCATCCCATCGGCCTGCCCCGGCTGAGGCGCACGCACCGGCCAGGTTGTCGCGCTATTCCGGCGTACGGCCCCATTTACGTTCGAAGGCCCAAACGTCCTCGAACCCGATCAGCGAGCAGAATTCGGAGAAATCGAACAGCCCCTCGGGCTGGCCAATCCCGTTTTCCTTCAGGTCACGCAGCACCTTCTCCATTGCGGCGCTGGCCGCCAGGCTGGTGAGCGAAGGATAGATGGCATAGGCATAGCCGATCTGCGCCAGCACGTCCGCGGGCGGGACCGGCGTCTTGCCGTGGTTCGACATGTTCGCCATGCACGGCTTGTCGAGCACTTCGCACGCCTTGCGCATCTCCTCTTCGGAATGGAGCGCCTCGGGGAAGAGAACGTCGGCCCCGGCCCGGGAATAGGCTTCCATCCGACGCAGTACGCCATCCAGCCCCTCGCTTTCGCGCGCGTCGGTGCGGGCGATGACGACAAAGTCGTCCGATGTACGCGCATCGACCGCGACCCTGATCTTGTCGACCATGTCCTCGGTGGAGATCAGGCGTTTGAAGGGCGTGTGGCCGCATTTCTTCGGGAATTCCTGATCCTCGATCTGGATCGCGGTGACGCCGCTCGCCTCATAGCCCTTTACCGTATGGTGGACGTTCAGCAGCCCGCCATAGCCGGTGTCGCCATCGGCTATCACTGCGGCGTTGCTGGTGCGCACGAGCGTGTCCATGCGGTTGCGCATCTCGGTATAGGTGGCGATGCCGGCATCGGGCAGGCCCCAGGCCGAAGCGGTCAGCCAGTAGCCGGTGCCATAGACGATGTCGAAGCCGACCTTGTTGGCGATGACCGCGGCGATCATGTCCTGAAGGCCGGGCACCACGAAGAAGCGGCCCGCATTCAGCTTTTCGCGCAGGATGGGGTTGGCCATGTCGATCAGTTCCTTGTGCGTGGATCCGGCGGATAGCGGTCGCAAGCCAATTGCGGCAGAACCGCTGCCCGCCCTTTTGGGGCAAGCGCTAGTCCGGCGCGTCCGGGCCGGGCGGGATTGCGACAGACTTATCCGCCAAGCGGCGTTTTGGACAGGCGGCACCTGGTCAAGGTGCCCGCTGCGAATGGCTCGGGCGCGATAGCCTGCCGTGCGGCGGCTCTGCTTGTGCCCGTCATGCGGGCAATTGCCGACAAGCCGCTGCCCCGCCGCGGCCGCGCTGCCAGAATTCCGGCGGACAAAGCGCGAGGAAGAAAGGGGAAAGCCGTTGTTCGAGGAAGTACTGGTGCTGCGATGGGTCCATATCATCGCGATGGTCTATTGGCTGGGCGGCGAATGGGGGGTCTTCCAGACGAGCTTCAACGTCATCAATCGCAAGCTGTCGATGGAGGAGCGCAGGCGGCACATGGAGACCGCCTATCGCATCGACATCCTGGCGCGCACCGGGATCATCCTGCTGCTGCCGCTGGGCCTGCACATGGGCCATATCTACGGCCTTCAGCCTTATGGCGGGGGATATCTGACCGCGATGTGGGTTTTCGTCGCGGGCTGGATGGCGCTCTGCTGGAGCGCCTTCATCAAGCGCGAGACCGATACCGGCGTGATGCTGACCAAGCTCGACGAGAAGATCCGCTGGGTGCTCATTCCCGCCATCTTCGTGGTCGGCATCGCCTCGCTGCTGGGCCATGGCCCGCTCGAGGCCAGCGAGGGGTCGCGCTGGTATGCGACCAAGCTGACGCTCTACGGCTTTGCGCTGTGCATTGGCCTTGGTCTGCGCTGGATCATGCGCTTGTGGACCATACGCTTCCGCCGCCTTGCCGAGGGGCCCAATCCGGCAGAGGAAGCCGCGCTGGAGCGCGAATTCGGCTATGGCCGCATGATGGCCTATGTCTACTGGATCACCATTTCGGGCATCTGTTTCCTCGGCACGGTCAAGCCGTTCTGAGCCCGGCAAGCCGTCTTGAAAGGCGGGAAGAGGGGGCGTGCCGCTTCGGGTCGCGCCCCCTTTTTCATGGGCATGGCGGACGGCGCGGGCGTCGTGCGCCCGGCCAAAATCACTCCGTCGGTTGCGCCAGATCGACCACGACCTTGCCCATCGATCGGCCGGAGAGCAGTCGCTCGATCCCGTCGAAAATGCCTTCGATGCCCTGTTTGCGCTGGCTGTCGAGATGCACCTTGAGCTTGCCGCGCTGGTAGAGATCGAACAGCCGCCGGCGGGCGTCGTCCCAATAGGGGGTCAGCAGGCCGTTCATGAACCCGCGCACCGATGCGCCCTTGTAATAGATGGCATTGGCGATGCGCGGTGCGGCGACAATCTCGGGCCTGCCTTCGAGATCGGCTGCGGCACCGCCGACCACCAGCCTGCCATGGTTGGCGAGATTGGCGAGGAACGCGTCGAAGATCGTTCCGCTGACGGTATCGATCGCGACATCGATCCCGCGCGGATATTCGCGCGAGAGCACTGCGCCGACGTCTTCCGTCCGATAGTCGATGGTGCGCTCGGCGCCCAGCGAAGAGACAAAGGCGCATTTTTCGGCGCCGCCCGCCACGCCGATGACCCGGCAGCCCTTGAGCAAGGCGAGCTGCACCAGCAGATGCCCCAGGCCGCCGGCGGCAGCGGAAATCGCCACGGTTTCGCCGCTCCTGACCTCGCCGATGCGTTCGAGCGCCACCAGGGCCGACACGCCGGTGGACGCCAGAGCGAGATAGTCGCGCGTCGCCGCCGGGGCAGGGGCAAAGCCGCTCGCCGGGCCGGTATTGGCCTCGCGATAGCCCCCGGTAAAGCGCACGGTCACTGCGGCATCGCCGATGGCAAAGCCGGTTACCGCTTCGCCCACCGCCTCGACCACGCCGATCGCCTCCACCCCCGTGAAGGTCGGCAGCGCGATCTTCACATAGTCCACGGCGTCGCGGGCGATCTGGGTGTCGAAGATCGCGTTGACCCCGCAATGCAGGTTGCGCACGCGAATCTCGCCGCGCTGCGGCTCGGCCAGCGGCAGGGTGACGATCTCGGCACCCTCGCGGAAGGAAGGCGCGATCCTTTCAAGCCGGATCGCGCGATAGGTCTGCGGCGTCACGCGCTCATTCTCCTGCGGGCCTGATCGGAAAGCCCAGACAGCCGGGGTTGAACATGCCGCGCGGATCGACCACCGCCTTGACCGCATCGAGCACGTCCTTGAACGCCTCGTCGCGGCTTTCGCGATAGGCGGTATAGGCGCGCCCGATCTGGAAATGCGCGGCACCGTATCTCTTGCAGATCGCCTTCACCTGCTCGCGCGCCTCGTGCACCACGGCGGTGGCTTCCGCATTGGGGCCGAATTGCTTGAGGTTCTTCAGATGCGCCGGTTCGACCAGCGCTTCATGGATCGGCCGATAGCCCTCGGGCCAGAAGAAGACGGGCTCGATCACCAGCGCGGTGCTCGACAACGAGGAGAACAGGAAGCCGTTGAAGATGCCGTGCTGGTCAAAGACCGGCTGCATCGAATCGAAATAGGCGCGGATTTCCCCGAACATGGCGGCTGCAGTGGACAAGGATGCCTGGCCGTGCACCGGAACCCAGCTCTCGCCTTCGGGCCCCAGGATCGAATTGGGCGCAGGGAAGGGCATGGCACGGATGACCTTGGCGATCGAATTCTCGATCTCCGCGCCGTCGAACCGTGCGGCAATTGCGCGCGCGGCAGCGATGTCGGCAGCGACCGCCTCGCGGCACCGGCCCTCGGCCGTGATATGCAGCGGATATTCCTCTTCGGGGATGAAGTTTCGGCCGCCGATCGCGATCTTGGCCGCCGCGAGCAGGCCCTTGCCGATGGATTTTTCCTTGGCGACGACCTTGCCCAGCGTCTTCACGTCGCTCGCCATCGACATGCGCTTCATGCGCACGCGCGTGAGGCCGGGGTCGAAGCCGCAGCTTTCCGCAGCGATCCCCGCCCGCGCCATTTCGGCCAGCGCCTCGAGCATCGCCTCGCCGGTCTTGAACGAGAAGGAGACCGAATCCTCGAACGCGGGGGCCCGGATCAGGCGAAAGGTGATTTCTGCCTTGATGCCGAGCGTGCCCGAGTCGCCCATGAACAGGCCCGCCAGGTCCGGCCCGTAATGGCGATAATGCGGGGTGTCGCCATCGGGGCCGCGCGCGCCGGTGCGCAGGATGCGGCCATCGCCCAGTACCATGGTGATCGCGACGACGCTTTCGCTCGACGTGCCGTGCTGACCCGCACCGAACATGGCGTTCAGCTGCGACAGCCCGCCGCCGATCGTCGAATAGATGCCCGACATCGGGCCCCAGAACGGCGTGCGCAGCCCGAGCGGCTTGAGCGCCTCGTTCAGCGCCAGCCAGGTGCAGCCCGCCTCGACCGTCACCGTCATGTCCTCGGGGCTGATCCGCAGCACACGGTCCATCCGGCGCATGTCGAGCGTGATCGTGCGATCGGTGACCGGAACATAGCTGCTGGTATAGGTCATCCCGGCGCCACGCGGGGCGATATCCACCCCGGCGGCGTTCGCTTCGCTGACCACGGCGGCCAGCTCTGCCGTGTTGCCGGGAGCCACCGACAGCAGCACGACATGCTCGGAGCGGGCCCAGATATCCTCGCTGAACAGGCGCAGCGAGGCATCGTCGGTCGTGACATGGTCCGCACCGACGATCGCCGAGAACCGGGCGTGCAGGTCATCGGGCAAGGGCAGGCCAGGGGTTGGCGTGGCGAGGGGGGGCACGCTGATGCTGTCCGACATATCGGGTCTTCCGCTGGTTGCCGGCGACTCCTTGCTGGATGGCCGGGATTTTCGGCCAAGCGATACGCCAGTCGGTCCGCTCTGCTTCGACGTCGGCGCAGCTTTATCCGGCTGGCGGAGAGGGATGTCAGCGATCGTCGCTTGCGCAGGCCAGCGCAGCCGCCGCCTGCCCGGCGAGCCGTCCGAAGGTCACCGCCGTCGCAAGCCCCATGGCGGGCAGATAGCCCCAGTGCGCAGGCCCCGAAACCGACCGCGCCGCGCCGCCGCCCGCGAACAGGTTGGGGAGCGGCGTTCCATCCGGTCGCAGCACCCTGGCGCTGGCATCGATCTGCAGCCCGCCTTGCGTATGGTAGATGGCACCGACGACCTTGAGCGCCCGGAACGGAGGCGCCGGCGGGAGATCGCTGCCCCAGACGCGACCGAAGGCATCCGGCGTGCCGCTCGCCTGTGCGGCATGGGCCTCTGCAAGCGTCGCGGCCAGCGCGTCGGCGGGCAGGGCCGTCTGCGCCGCGAGTTGCTCGATGCTATCCGCCCTGCGCATCGCGTTGAGCGCCATGAGCTGCTGCGTTTCGGGAATGTACGCGTTCGCCGCCTCGATGCGTTCGTCGAAGATCACCCAGACATGGCCGCCGGGCTGGGCGAGCACCGGCCGCACCATGCCGGCAATATCCTCCACCTCGTTGACGAACCGCCGACCCGCGACATTGACCAGAATGCCGCCCTCGACCGTAACGCCCGGCGGCACCGTGATCCCCTGGGGTTCGGTGAGCATGCCATAGCCCTGATAAGCCCCCATGTCGCCAAGCGCTGCCCCGAGCTTGCTGGCGATGGCGATGCCGGTTCCCTGGCTGCCTTCATGGCCATTGTTACGCGCATGCGCCATCTCCGGAATGTGCTGCGCGACAAGCGCGTGGTTGGCCGCGAACCCGCCACAAGCGAGGATCAGCGTCTCGCACCCGACCTGCTCGCGCCCGCGGTCGCGCCGCTCCAGCGTGACACCGTGGATGCGGCCTGTGGAATCGGCGTGGACGTCGGCCAGCCGGGTACCCAGCAGCACGTCGATCCCGGCATCGTCCATGCGCCGGTGCAGCAGATCGACCATGTCCTGGCCGCCATGCCCGCGCCAGCCATGCACGCGAAAGGTCGAGTTGCCATAGGCGGGGCGAAAGCCGGTATCGAGCTCCCAGGGCATGTCGAGCGCCTCGACCATCCAGTCGACAGTCGGTCCTGCATGATCGGCAATGGCGCGGGCGAGCACGGGGTCCGCCTGGCCGCGCGTCTTGGCCATGATGTCGGCGAAATAGCCGTCGGCGCTGTCTTCTATTCCCAACGTCGCCTGGGCCCGCGTCCCCGCTGCGCAGATCAGCCCCTGCGACATGCCGGTGCTGCCCATCGGGCGCTCGTTCTGCTCGACCACCAGCACCTGCGCGCCGGCCTGCCGCGCGGCCAGCGCCGCGATGCTGCCGCAAGCGCCGCCGCCCACCACCAGCACGGGGATGACATGTTCGAAATCGGGGATCATTGTTCGCTCGCCAGCGCCTGCGCCAGCGCCATGGTGATCGCGAGTACACGTTCGGCCTGGGGTTCGAGGAAATAGGGGCGCTTGCCGGCTGGTTTCGCGCCCGCGCCTGCCAGGGCTTCGGCAAAGCTCATGCGACCGCTCCTATCACGTGCCATGCGGCCTTGCGGCCATGATCATCGGTATCGTCCAGCAGCGCCCGCCGCGCCTCATGGCGGTCAGCCATCGGCCTGCCATGGCGCGCCTCGAAAACCGGCGCGCCGCGCGCTTCGAACGCGGCCCTGATCCCGGGCACGACACGCGCTGCTAGATGCCGGTTCATCTGCGCGAGGAAGATGATCCGTTCGATCTCGTCATGGCTGGTCTCCGGATAGACCGCGTGGCGATCAATGACCCGGTGGTCGGGCGGACCATCATATTCGGTCGCGGGATCTTTTGGCACACGCGTCTCGTCGATCGGTGGCAGGGTATCCGCTGGCGGTTTCATGATCGGCCTCCTGTGTCGCGCGAGCATTGCAGCGTTCCGGGAAACTGCGCGCGCCTTGCCGGGCATGATCGCCAGTCGGATGCTCTTCAGGCCGGCGCGGGCAGGCGCTTGCGCCTGGCCTAGGTTGCGCATCCGGACCTTGTCCGGTCCGTTGCGGGAGCGGGGAAATCGGAGGCGCTTGATGGAAACCGCTCTGCATGTCGCCGTCGATCGGGACCCGGCGACCGCCCGTCCCGCACCGATGGCGCAGGCTTCGGGAGATGTTCTGTGACCGAACCGATCGCAATACGGCGCGGCTTTGTCGATCTGGCGCATGGCCAGATGCATTACCGGCATGCCGGGGATCGGGGCGAGCCGCTGCTCCTGCTGCATGCCTCTCCGGGCAGCTCGCGACAATTGGTCCGGCTCATCGAGGATTTCGCGTCCGATCACCGCGTCTTCGCCCCCGACACGCCGGGCAATGGCGACAGCGAGGCGCTGGCAGAGACCGAACCGACCGTGGCGGGGCTCGCGGCAGCGATGCTCGCGTTTCTGGATGCCATGGGCCTGTCCAAGGTTCGTGTCTATGGTTCGCACACGGGCGCTGCCATTGCCGCAGAGCTGGCGATCCTTGCGCCCCATCGCGTCCCCGCGCTGGTGCTGGACGGCGTCAGTCTGTTCGAGGGTGACGAGCTGCAGGACGTGCTGGACCATTATGCCCGGCCTTTCGAACCCGATCTCGACGGGGCGTATCTGATCCGACTGTTCCAGTTCTGCCGCGACCAGTATCTCTTCTTCCCCTGGTACCGCCGGACGCGCGAGAGCCGCCGCGACAGCGGGATAGGCAATGCGGCCGATCTCCACGCCTGGGTGGTCGAGGTGATGAAGGCGAACAGCACCTATCATCTCAACTATCTGGCGGCGTTCCGATGGGCTGCGGACCGACGCCTGCCGCTGATCGCGTGTCGGACCTTGCTGACCGCCGCGGCCGACGATCCGCTGATCGCGACAACCAAAAAGCTCGAAACCCATCTGCCGAACGGCCGCTTCGTCGAACTTCCGCGCGTCGATGCGGCGGATTTCCGCACTGCACGCAAGGCCGCGTTCGACAGCTTCTTCCGGACGGAGGGCTGAGCGGCGGCGCGCGGCAGCGCAAGGCTTGACCGTCCAACCTGACTCGAAGGGAGCATATTGTTGCAACAGCACCGCACCATTTCCGGCAAGATTCTCTACACCTCGCGCAAGCCCGGTCGCGAAGGGCAGGAGCGAGGGCGCGAGGAGTTCACCTGGACGCACCATAGCGACGGCAAGCGCAGCCTGCGCGCGCGCTGCGAGATCGACGAACCCGCACCCACCGTGCACCGCGATATCGTCTACAGCCTCGACGAGAACGACCATCCGATGGACTGTTTCGTGCGGCTGGTGATCGGCGATCAATTCATGGGTGCGGGGCTGTTCATCATCCATCCCGATCGGGTCGAGTGCGAAAGCTATGGCCCGTCGATCGGACGGGTGTCCCAGACCATGGCGATCGACGCGCCGTTCGACGGCTTCGGCACGCACCCGATCGTCGCCGATGCCTATATTACCCGCAAGATGGACCGCTCGATGGGGCCGCACAAGCGCAAGTTCCCGTGCTTCCTGCCGTCGCCCGACCATCGCGGCGCCACCCCGCCGCTGATCGCCAAGTCCGAGGTCAATCTGGCCTATATGGGGCAGGAGACCGTTACCGTCGCGGCCGGGACCTTCGACTGCTTCAAGTACGAATTCTCCGATGAGGACGCGAGCATGGTGTCGATCGGCGGCGAGGCGCACCCGCCCTATCAGGTCTGGGTGACCGCCGATGACGATTCGATCTTCGTCCAGGGCGGTGTCGGCGGCTATATGCAGACCTGGTACGAACTCGTCGAACTGAGGCGCTGACCGGGCAGGGGAGGGCGCTGCCCCAACCGTTTGTAGCGAGCACTATGCGGTGGCTGCGGCTTTCGAGCCGGCAGCGCGCGCACGATCGAAGGCGTCCGCTGGACGCTTCCTTTGTTGCCGAAACAGCTGCGCGCTGCCCTGTTGCGATCCTCGGTTGGCCCGTGACGCGCAACAATCTATCCGCCATGCGGTCTGTGGCCAGCAGGAATCGGCGGCTATTGACCGCCTGGTGGATAGTCGGTCAACGCGGATTTGCATGAATGGAGGGGTTCATGCGCTCATTCCCTCGTCAGAAGCAAGTCTGTCCGGACAACGAGGCAGACAGCGACATCGGGTTTGGGCACCGCGACGCGGCGCCTGCCGGAGCAGAAGGGAAAAGTCACCAGACCAGGTGTCCATTGGGGGATAGAAATCATGAAGGTTTTAAGCACGTTGGGCTTCGCCCGTTCGGTACTCCTCTCCGGCGTTGCGCTGAGCAGCATCACGATCGCGCTGCCTGCCAGCGCACAGGAAGCGACGGCTGCCGAAGATGAGGGCGACCGGTCCGAAATCGTGGTCACGGCGCGCAGGCGCGATGAAGATGTCCAGTCCGTCCCGATCGTCATCAACGCCTATTCGGCGGAGGATCTGGCCGAGCGCAACATCCAGACCCTGGCCGATCTGGGCAATTCCACGCCCGGCATCGTGATGAACAACATTGCCGGCGGCAACACCCAGACGATCTACATTCGCGGCCTGGCGCCGGGCAACACGGCAGGCGATCTCAACGTCGAGGCGAATGTCGGCGTGTTCATCGACGGCATCTACCAGACCAGCCGCAACACGATCGACATTCTGTCCGTGCTCGATGTCGGCCAGATCGAAATCGCCAAGGGGCCGCAAAGCGCGCTGTTCGGCCGTTCGACCTTTGCCGGCGCGCTGGCGATCAGCACCGGCAAGCCCAGCCGCGATTTCTCCGGCAGCTTCCAGGCGACTGTGGGCGTGGATGAGGATTACCGTATTCGCGGTGCGCTTTCGCTGCCGATTTCCGATACGCTGCGGGCGCGTGTCGCGGGCGGCTATGTCACCTATGACGGCTTTGGAACCAATGCCGGTGCGCGCAACGACAAGCTCGGCGGGTTCGAGAAATACGCCCTTTCGGGCGCGCTGGAGTTCGAGCCCAGCGAGCATTTCCGCGCGCTGCTCTCCGGTTTCGTCACGCATTCCGAGGCGGAAATCTCGCCGGTCTATGGCTTGCCGGTGCGCAGCCTGAACTGCGGTAACATCAACGCCGCGACCGGTCTGCCATTGCTGTTCTGCGGCGAGCTTCCGCCGCGGCGGGTCAATGACGTGACGGCGCGCATTCCCGATACCCGCTCCGAAAACCAGCAGGTGTCGCTGCTGCTCGAGGGACGGATTGCCGGGGTCAAGGCGACCAGCACGACCGGCTTCACCTGGGCCAGCAATCGCGGCTTCAGCGATTACGACCTCACCTCGGCGGGAACGCTGTTCGGTGTCTGCACGCTCGGCAATGCCACCAACCCCAGTTGCGGCAGCAATTTTGCCAACGCGCCCTATACGCGGCTGACCCGGGCCAACCTCTCGGTCACCAATATCGAGCGTGTCCGCACGTTCAGCCAGGAAATTCGCATCCAGTCGGACAATGAATCGCCGTTCCAGTGGATCGTCGGCGGCTTCTACTTCAATTCGCGCATCCCGATCGCGGCTTCCGGCCTGGGTGCCGATGGTGGTGGGCTCGCCGCCAACGAGCGCCTGATCCAGGTCAATCAGCTGGCGACGCCTGCAGCGACTGGAGTCGGCCCTTATGACTTCACCGCGAATATCTTCCTGGTGCCGGACAGCAACGTGACCCAGGTTGTCGGCAGCTACTCGCGCGCCAGCACTAAGACCTTCTCGATCTTCGGCGCGGTGGGCTACGAACTGGGCGATTTCCGCTTCAATGCCGAGGCGCGCTACAATTCGGACGTGAAGCAGGCACAGGTGTTCTCGATTTCCAACCCCACCTCGGCACCCGGCGTCAACAAGCCGATCCCCGGCACCAGCGTTCCGGCACCGGGCACCTTCCCGGTGATCGGCCCCATCTTCAAGCGCACCTTCAACAGCTTCACCCCGCGCTTCACGCTCGACTATCGTCCGGTCGAAGACATCCTGCTCTACGTCTCGGCCGCCAAGGGCGTGCGTTCGGGCGGCTTCAACACCGCCAATCCGGTGAGTGCGACCGGCATCCTCGCCAGCGAGGTGCCTTATGAGGAAGAAACCAACTGGACCTATGAGGCCGGGTTCAAGAGCCGGTTGTTCGACCGGCGCGTGACGCTGAACGGCTCGTTCTTCTATGTCGACTGGAAGGACGCGCAGGTTTCCGCGTTCACCCAGAACCCGACGGCGGTGAACCCGGTCCGCATCGTGCAGAATGCGGGGGCGATCCGCGCCAAGGGCTTCGAGATGCAGGCCGACTGGGACATTACCGACATGTTCTCGATCGGCGGCAGCTTCATCTATTCGGATCCGAAATTCCGCCCCGGCGCCTATGACGGATCGACGATTCCGCAATGCCGCGCCGGGACGACGCCTGCCACCTTCACCAATGCGCCGGGCTGTCCGCCGATCATTGCGGTGCCTACCGCCAATGGCGGCACCCAGTTCGTGCCGTCGCTCGATGGCCTGCGTGCGCAACGCTCGGTCAAGACGCAGTATAACGTCCACGCGGTGGCCAATGTACCGGTGTCGGACGACTGGGCGATCAAGGCGCGTGTCGATGTCAACTATACCGGTCCGGCGTTCAACAACCTGATCAACACGATCAGCTTCGGCGAACGCACGCTGGTCAACGCGCGGTTGGCGCTGGAAAGCGACCGCTATTCGATCGCGCTCTGGGCCAACAACCTGCTCGACGAAATCTATGTGCAGAATTCGATCAACCAGCCGCGCGCCGGCTTCCCGTCGGCCTTTTCGATCCCCGAAGCCTATCTGGGCGAGCGGCGCCGCTTTGGTATCACCGCCGGGGTGAAATTCTGATAGCATCCCGGGCGCGGTATCCTGGCGGATGCCGCGCCCTCATTTTGACATGTGAAGGACCGCCCCCATGATCGGTCGCCGCGAGGCACTAGCCGGACTTCTTGCCACAGGCGCTGCTGGCGCGTTCCCCGCACGGCTGCTCGCCGCCGATGGCGGGCTGGACGTGACCAGCCCGGAGGGACGGCAGCGGACCTTCATGATGATGCGCTGCGCGCTCGACGAGGAACTGACCACCAACTGGGTGCAGGCCAGCTATTTCGGCGTGGTCGGAGACGAGATGACCCCGCTGTTCGGCGTATCGTCGGCGGTATTCTCGCGCACCCGGCGGCTCGACGATGGCACCTATCGGTCGGTCAGCTTCGAGCTGGCCTGGTTCACCGATCCGGTAACCGGCAAGGCGATGGACAGGTTCCGCAACCCCTATACCAACCAGGATTGCCAGGTGCCGAGCGGCGGCTTCCAGCCTTCGGCCTCGATATTCGGGCGCGACCTGTCTTTCACCTTGCCCAAGCCCATTCCGGGGCTGACCATCGAGCATCACGTGTTGCCGTTCGTCGTCCGCGGCGATGATGTGTGGGTGAGCGAGCAGATGCGCTCCGAGAGCCTGTTTCCCGGCGCGAGCCGGCCGTTCCGCTATTCGGACAACAGCGTGCTGCACGCGCGCAAGAGCGACCTGATGAAGCCCGGCGCCACGCGGGCGACGTCCGAGGTCAGCTATACCAATGTCGTATCGTGGCGACCCTGGCTGGGCATGGGCGACCGCCCCGGCCACCTCACCGCCAGCGGATTTGGCCGCCAGAATGCACATCCGGATTCGCTGCCGCCCGCCTGGCTCGAAGCGACAGCGGCGCGCAAGCCCGAGGTGCTGAAGGATCCTGCGGCGATCCTCGCGCCCTTATGGGACGCGAAGGGGTAAAATTTCGCTGGTCCTCAAGCGTTTGTCCGAAGACCGGCAATCTTATCCAACAGGCGAACAAACATGCAGAAGCATCGCGGAGGCTGGCGCGATTGCCATCAATCTGTAGCAAGGACGCAGCGCCAACAGGAGGACGCGATGGCAGGGCAGGGTTCGAAGATGGTCAAACGGTGGTCGCTGGGTTTGCTCGCGAGCGGCCTCGTATTGGCGGGGCTTGCCGCCACGCCCGGCATGGCCAAGGCCAAGGTGCCGAGCTTCGTCACCAGGATCGACACCAAGAGCCCGATCTGGAACCGCGATACCTATGCGCGGATCGATGGCGAGCTCGACACCTCGAAGCAGAAGGTCAGCCGCATCACCGGCACCGTCTATGGCGTGCGCGACAATGAAAAGGTGCGCCCGCTGTTCAAGATCGACGGTTTCTCGGTCGTCCGCACGCTGCGCCTGCCCGATGGCAACTGGCGGCGCGTGCTCAAGGAGGTGGTCTTCTACCGCGATCTCGAGACCGGCAAGATCATGGACAGCTGGAAGAATCCCTATACCGGCGAGACGGTGAAGGTGGTGCCGATCGCCAACGATCCGTTCAACTACGACATCCGCGACACCAAGCCGCAGCCGCCGAGCTATGGCGGGCTCAACAAGGATACCCGCCCGCCCGAACCGTTCCTGCTCAACTGGAGCGACGGCCCTGGCAACACGCTGATCCTGGAGACGGGCATCGACCTGTTCTATCCCGCCTCGCTGCAGCCCAAGGAATGGCCGCGCGAATCGGCGGGCGCCTTCAACCGCGTGTCCGAGCATTTCCTGTTCTTCGTGAACAAGAAAGACATCGAGAACCCGAAGCTCACCGCGCTGCCGGTGACCGGAAGCTGGTCGCGCATCACCCCCTGGCTGCCCTGGATGCTGATGGGCGAGGCCCCCGGCTTCATCAACTATTTCGCCTCGTTCGGCACGATGACCAACGGCATCGCGGACCTTCCCGCCGATCTGGTAGAAGCCGCGCGCAAGATCGATCCGGGCTATCTGACCGCGCCGACCGAGGATTACGGCCCGTCGCTCTCGAGCCTCGAGAATTACAAGATGACGCAGAAGCCCGCGCCGGTCCCGCCGGGCTGGACCCCGCCGCAGCCGCCCGCAGCGCCCGTGCTGCCGCCGATGCCGCCGCGTCCGTGAGCATGGAGGCAGCAGCGCTGGCGGCCTCCGCGCCGTCCGAGCGGACCCGGCTGACGCTGGGCGGACAGGTCGGCTATGGCGTCGGCCAGATTGCGGGGCAGATCTTTCGCGACATCCCCTCGCTGCTGCTGCTGTTCTTCCTCACCAATGTCGTCGGCATGGATGTCGCGCTGGCGGGGGCTGCGATCTTCCTGCCCAAGCTGGTCTTCGGCGTCGGCAGCGATTTCGCCGTGGGCATGCTGTCCGACCGGCTGAAGGGACGGGTACCGCGCCGTTACTGGCTGCTGGTCGGTGCGGTGCTCGCTCCGCTCGCGCTCACCCTGCTGTTCCGCGTGCCCGATGGCGACAATGCGCAGCGCGCGGCCTGGGTGATCGTCACCTTCAGCCTGTACATGGTGGTGTTCGCGACCTTTTCGGTCCCCTATCTCGCGATTGCCGGAGAGCTGGCCTCGAACGAGCGCCAGCGCACGGTGCTGATGGCGTGGCGGCTCGTGTTCACCGCGGTGGGCGTATTGACCGCAGGCGCGGTCGCGCCCGCACTGGTCGAGCAATTCGGTGGCGGCGCAGACGGCTATCGACAGATGGCGGTGGTGCTGTCGGTCATCGCCTCGGCCTCGCTGCTGCTCGCGTTCTTCGGGATAGGGCGCAAGGCCGATGGGGCTCAGGGCGCGTTCGCGACCCCGCCGCTCCGGTTCGGCGCGATGGCCGGGCTGTTTGCGCAGCGGCGCTTTGCTAGCCTGTTCGCGGCCAATTTCTTGCAGCTTACCGGCAGCGGCATGGGCTATGCGACCATGCTCTATTTCCTCACCTATCAGTCGGGACGCGCCGACGCGTTGCAGGTGATCGGGGTGATCATCCTGAGCGCCTGTGCCGGGATCATCGCCGCGCAGCCCTTCTGGGTCTGGGCGGCCGGACGCTTCGGCAAGCCGCGCGCGTTCATCGCCGGATCGGTCATCTATGCGCTGAGCTACATGGTCTGGCTCCTGCTCGCCGACCAGCCGATCTGGGTCGCCTATCTGCTCGCCTTCACCGCCGCGATCGGCAATTCGGGCTGGACGGTGATCGGCTTCTCGATGCTGGCTGACATTGCGGCGGACGATGCCGACCATTCGGGCCTCTATTCGGCCGCCTGGATCGCGGCGGACAAGATCGCCTTCGCGCTGGGGGGCACGCTGCTCACCGGCCTGGTGCTTTCCGCTTTCGGCTTCGATGCCGCGCGCGCGGTCGCGGGCCTGCCGCAGAGCGAAAGCGCGGTGCTGGGGGTCGGGCTGGCCTTCGGGCTGATCCCTCCGGTCCTGACGCTGATCGGGGCCGCCATCATCGGCATCTGGGCGCGCAAATATCCGCCTGTCGGATAAATCTGGAAAGTCTGCCACCATCCGGATAGTTTGACGCAGCATTCGCCTGCCGCCGGCTCCGTCATGGGGCGGCGCAGCAGCGAAAAGGGGGCTGTGGCCATGAAGGGAGTTCCGATCCAGTCGTTCAGCCGGGCGATCGCCGCCTTAAAGGCGATCAACCGCAACCGATCGATGACGATGATGGAAATCTCGCGCGCGGCCAACGTGCCCTATCCGACCGCGCACCGCATCGTGCAGACCTTGCTGTACGAAGGCCTGATCGAGCAGGAACCGGCGCGCAAGCGCTATCGCCCGACGCTGCTGGTGCAGAGCCTGTCGAGCGGCTATCAGCAGGACGGGGTTCTGGTCGAGGCGGCGCGGCCGCATATCGTGGCCTTGACCCGCAAGATCGGCTGGCCGGTCTCGATCGCGATCCGCGTCGGCAAGAACATGATGCTGCGCGATTCGACGCACGCGAACACCTCGCTCACCTTCGCGCAATATTATCCGGGCTTCACGCTGCCCTTGCTCGACAGCGCGTCGGGCAAGCTCTCGATGGCCTATGCCGATGACGAGGAGCGCGCGCAGATCCTCAAATGGATGCGCGCCGACCAGGATATCGACCCCAATTATCTCGCGGCGGCCGAGCTGGCGCTGAATGCGGAGGGTATCCGCGCGCGCGGCTATGCGGTGCAGGGGCGCAACTATTTCAACCACACGCCGGGCAAGACCTCGTCGATCGCGGTGCCGATCTTCAAGCAGGGACGGTTCGAGGCGGCGATGACGCTGGTCTTCTTCGCCTCGGCGCTGAAGCTGGAGAATGCGCTCGAAAGCTATCTGCCCGAGCTGCTCGCCACCGCCAAGGCGATCGGCGAGTCGCTCGACCGGGCGTCACCAGAGGCCGTTGCGGCCGCCTAGAGCCGCGCGGTGACCGCCTTGGTCTCGAGATAATTGTCGAGGCTCTCGCGCCCGAATTCGCGGCCCCAGCCCGATTGGCCATAGCCGCCGAACGGGATGTTGTGCGCGACCGCGCCATGGCAGTTGATCGAGACATGGCCCGAGCGGATGCGCGCGGCGATCTTGTGCGCTGCAGAAAGCGAGCGCGTCCACACGCTGCCCGACAGGCCATAGGGCGAATTGTTCGCCATGCGCGCGATCTCGTCCGGGTCGAGCGTGTCGAAGCGCTGCACTGCCATCACGGGGCCGAAAATCTCGTCCTGCACGATCCCCATGTCGGGGGTCGTGGCGGTAAAGATCGTCGGGGCGATGAAATGACCTGCGCGGTTGAGACGCTGGCCGCCGGTGCGCAGCGTCGCTCCCTCGCTGAGGCCGCGCGCGATATAGCCCATCACCTTGGCGGCATGCGCCTGCGACACCATCGGGCCGATCATGCAGCCGGGGGCGAGGCCGTGATCGACCACCAGATTCTCCGAGAACGCGACCAGACCTTCGATCATCGCCTCGTAGACATCGTCGTGCACGAAGATGCGGGTGCCCGCCATGCAGTTCTGTCCGCCCAGGAAATAGGTCGCCATCGCCACGCCGGGCACCGCAAGCTCGAGGTCGGCATCGGGCATCACCACCACCGGCGACTTGCCGCCGAGTTCGAGCGTGACCTTCTTCAAGTTGCCGAGCGCGGCCTCGACGATGCGGCGTCCGGTCGCGGTCGATCCGGTAAAGGCCACCTTGTCGATACCCGGATGCCCGGCGAGCGCCGCGCCGACCCCTGGCCCGGTGCCGTTGACGATGTTCACGACACCGGCGGGAAATCCGGCCTCGGCGATCAGGTCGGCCAGCGCCAGCGCGGTCAGCGGCGTTTCCTCGCTGGGCTTGACGATATTGGTGCATCCTGCGGCAAGCGCTGGCGCGAGCTTCAGGATCGCCATCGACAGCGGCACGTTCCACGGGATGATATGCGCGGCGACGCCGACCGGTTCGCGCAGCGTGTAGGTGAGCGCTTCGGCCTCCATGCTGACATGCGCGGGCGGAGTGGTCGTCGTGCCTTCGATGGTCCCGGCGAGCCCGGCATAATAATGCAGCATCTCGACGCAGTTGCTCACCGTCAGGCTGGCGATGAACATCGGCATGCCGCTGTCGATCACCTCGAGCTCGGCGAGCATCTGCGCATCGCGCTGCATCAGCTCGGCGAGCCGGCGCAGCAGCGCGGCGCGATAGGCGGGTTGCGAGCGCGCCCAGCCGCCATCGAACGCGTTGCGCGCGGCCACCACAGCCGCATTGACGTCCGCCGCTTCGCCAACCGCAAAGCGCGCGACGACGAGGCCCGTCGCGGGGTCGCGCGTCTCCATCACCTCGCCGCCAAAAGCTGCCGCCCAGCGGCCATCGATGAACAGCTGATGGTCGCGTGCCAGAAAGGCGCGCGTCGCATCGCTGATCGGATGGCCGTCGAACGGGGTCGTGGCATAGGGCAGGGGAGAGACGCTCATCAGCATGGGTCCTTACACCGCGACCGTGCGGCAGTCATAATCGAACAGGCCGAGCGTTTCCTCGTTGCGTAGCTCGGTGAGGCCGAACAGATCGGTCTCCTGGCCCTGCATCCGGTCAGCATTGGCGTTGGATTCGGCCTGGATGAAGGTGGTGCGCTCGATCCGCGCGTCCTGATAGCGCTGCAGCCCCTCTTCGGGCGTGGCAGAGGCCGCGAGCGCGCGCGCCAATACCACCGCATCCTCGATCGCGCAGGCCGCGCCATGGCCGAGGAACGGCGTCATCGCATGCGCCGCATCGCCGAGCAGGGTGACGCGGCCATCGACGATCCAGCTCTTCAGCGGCTGGCGCGCGTTCAGCGCCCAGCGGAAATGGGGCACCGCCTCGGCGGCGGCGATCATCGCCTGCACCTCGGGCTCCCAACCGGCATAGATCTCGCGTAGCTCGCCGGGCACGGCGGGGATGGTCCAGCCATCGTCCTGCCATCCGTTCTGCCGCGCGAAGAACACCATGTTGAGCAGGGTGGAGCCGCGCACCGGATAGCGGGTGATCATCCTGTCCGGGCCGATATGGATGCCGGGCCAGTCCACGAGGGGACGCAGCGCATCGCTCACCGGCACCACCGCGCGCCAGGCGACATGGCCGGTGAAATGCGCAGCGACCGGTTCGAACCGGTCGCGGATCGCGGACTTGAGGCCATCCGCCCCGACCAGCACGTCGCCGTTCACCTGCTCGCCATGCGCCAGCGTCACGGTGGTGCCTTCGCTGGACACCACCTGCGCGCCGGCGCGCAAGGTCACGCCGGCCTCGCGCGCGGTCTCGACCAGGATCGCGTGCAGGTCGGCGCGGTGGATATAGACATAGGGCGCGCCGTATTTGGCGCGGGCATCGGCGCGTTCGAGCGTCAGCAGCGCGCGGCCGTCCTGCCAGTGCTGGATGCGCTGGCGCTTCGGTTCGACCCCGGCGGCGGCGACCTCTTCCATGCAGCCGATATAATCGAAGCCGCGCATGGCGTTGGGCGACAATGTCACGCCCGCGCCGATCTCGCCGAATTCGGGCGCGGCCTCGAGCAGCTCGACCGGAAACCCGGCCTGGGCGAGCGCGGCGGCAGCGGTCAGCCCGCCGATGCCGCCGCCTGCGATCAGGATGCGCGGACGGCTCATCGCAATTGTCCCGGAATATGGCTTTCGTGGTTCTGCAGATACCAGTCGGCAATCTCCTCGCGCGTCGCCCACCACACGCCGGGCAGCGATTGCGCGTGCTGGATGAACTCGCGGATCGCGCGGACGCGGTGCGCGCGGCCCGAGACATGCGGGTGCAGCCCGACATTCATGATCCGCCCGGTGACCGCGCCTTCCTCGTACAGCACGTCAAGCTCCTCGATCAGCGCCTGGGCGAACTGGTCTGTGGTGAAGTTCTTGCGGGTGATGAAGGTGAAGTCGTTGATCTCGTTCGAATAGGGCACCGAGACGATCGGTCCGTGCGGGGTGCGCAGCAGATAGGGCTGATCGTCGTTCATGATGTCGCAATAGAAGGTGCAGCCCTGCTCGGCGAGAATGTCGGCGGTCTGCATCGTCCCGCGCAGCGAGCTCGACAGCCAGCCCTTCGACTTGCGCCCGGTATGCTTCTCGAACTCGGCGAGCGAGCGCAGGATGATGTCGCGCTCCCTTTCGGGCTCGTGCGCGAAATTGCTGAGCAGTTCGCCCTGTTCCCAGTTGTGCGTGAGCAGCTCCCAGCCGCGTTCGAGCACCGCGTCGGTCATCGCGCGGCGCCGCTGGAAGGTCACCGCATTGGCGGTGCAACTGGCCTTGGCGCCCAGCTGGTCGAACAGGTCGAACAGCCGCCAGATGCCGACGCGCTGGCCGTACTCGCGCCAGGTGAAATTGGGGAAATCGGGCGTGTTGCCGGGCAGCACATCGGGCAGGATGGCGGGCCCGCCGGCATAATAGGGCTTGTCGGTATCCTTGGTGAGGTCCCAGGTTTCCAGGTTGAACGTGAGGATCAGCGCGACGCGCGCCCCGTTCGGCCATTTCAGCGGCTGGCGCTGCGGAAGCGGGATATAGTCGTAGTCCATCGTCTGCCTTTGCAACTGGCGGGGGCGCGTCAGAGCCCGAGCACGCCGGGGTTCATGAGGTTCTGGGGGTCGAGCGCTGCCTTGGTGGCCCTGACCAGCACGCGCGCCGCCGGGTCGAGCCGGTCGAGATAGGGATAGGCGCGCCCGATCTGGAAATGCGCCGAGCCATGGCACTGCATCAGGTCGACGAGATCGGCCTTGAGCTGATGCGCGGCGGCGCGCGCCTCGGGGCTTTCGGGATAGGCAGGGATGCCCGCGAGATAGTCCGCGCCCAGAATCTCGCGGTGATAGGGGGTCAGCGTATCGGGCCAGTAGATCGCGATCTCGTAGAGCAGACCGTGCCCGCCGATGCTGCTGAACATCGTCCCGGTCCACACGCCCAGCCGTTCCATCTCGGCACGGCGGGTTTCGAGCAGCGCGATGAAATCGGAGTGAAAGCGGTTCGCGGCCTTGTGCGTGAAGATGCCGTGCAGCGGCACCCAGCGCTCGCCCCTGGGGCCGAGCACATTGTACAGCGGCGCAAAGGGCATCGAGCGGACGAACGCGGCGGCGCTGTTGGCGATTTCCTGTCCCTCGGCGGTCATGATCGCGCGGATGCGGTTGAGCCGTGCGTTGACGTCCGCCTTGTCGACGCCTTCGACGATGACATGGCAGCTATAGCGCGCCTCGCGCATCTCGCCTTCGCCCGCCAGCGCCATCTTGGCCAGCTGCACCACGCCCGAGAGCGGGTTGGGCGCAGCGCGCATGACGTTGCGCGCGATATTGAGCCGCGCCGCCGTGCCTTCCGAGCGCGCGATCTGGCCCTGCGACAGCGCCTGGTCGATGCTGAAATGCGAATCGTCCAGCCCCTCGCGCGCCAGCTGGCTGGCCGACCGATGGTAACTGGCGAAATCGGCGAAGGAGAAGCTCGCGGTGTCGAACGCGGGGCGCGCGGCGATCAGCGGCAGCGTGATCGCGACCTTGAGGCCCAGCGCACCGCAATCGCCGGTGAACAGGCCGGTCAGGTCCGGCCCATAATGCCGCGTGGCGTTGCTGATGCCCGTATTCATCAGCGTGCCATCGGCCAGCACGACCTCCATGCCGATCAGCGATTGCGCCGATATGCCGTGCGCGCCGCTGCCATGGCTGATCGTGTTCTGGCTCATGCTGCCGCCGATGGTCGCGACGATGCCCGAGAATGGACCCCAGAAGGGCGTGCGCAGCCCCAGCGGATCGAGCGCGGCCTTGAGCGCGGCCCAGGTCACCCCCGCACCGACGCGGACATGCGCGTTGTCCGCATCGATCTCGATCGATTGCAGCGCGCCCATGTCGAACAGCACATGCGGCTGATCGCTGACATAGCCGTCCGAATAGGACGCGCCGCCGCCGCGCGGCACCATCGCCACGCCGGCCTGAGCGCAAAGGCGCGCCGCCGTCTGCACGCCTGCGATATCGAGCGGACGGACGATGCACAGTGCCTCTGCCCCGCGCGTGAACACGTCATGCGCATAGAAGGCCAGCCGGTCGGGCGCGGTCATCACCTGCGCTTCGCCCAGGGCTGCCGCCAGCCTGTGTGCCAGATCGTCGATGCTGTCCCCCATGCGCCTGTTGCCGCTCCTGCTGCGTCTGATCGCGGTTCGACCATGTTCGTCGCGCACCGGGTATCGGGCAAGCGCGATTTATCCGCCTTGCGGTTGATGGTCGCGAAATGATTACATGGCGGACGCGAATTCCTAGCCTTGCCGCATTGATGGAGACCCAAAGCATGGCCCTTGTCCGCCCGCCGCTCTCACCCGCCGTGACCGAATTTCTCGCCCGCCGGGGCCGGGGTCGGGGCTGCTGATCGACGGGCAGTGGAGCGGCGAGGGCGGCGAGACCTTCGCGACGCTCGATCCGGCGCTGGGCGAGGAGATCGGCGTGCTGCCGCGCGGTGGCGCGGCCGAAATCGACGCGGCGGTCGACGCCGCGCGCCACGCGCTCGCCGGTTGGAAGGCGACGACGCCGCTCAACCGCGCGAAGATCCTCTGGGCTGCCGCCGACCTGATCGAGGCGCATATCGACGAGCTCGCCGAGATCGAGACGCTCGACCAGGGCAAGCCGCTTTTCGTCGGGCGCTGGGCGGAAATTCCGGGCGCGATCAACCAGTTCCGCTTCTTCGCCGGCCAGGCGATGGCGATCGAGGGGCAGGTGATCGAATCGTCGATCGACTATCAGCCTGCGGGCAGGAAGATGGCGACCTGGACGAAGCGCGAGCCGGTGGGCGTGGTCGGCGCGATCGTGCCGTGGAATTCGCCGCTGGTGCTGACCGCGATGAAGCTCGCGCCCGCGCTTGCCGCAGGCTGCACCATCGTGCTCAAGCCCGCAGAGAACACCTCGCTCTCGGCGCTGCGGCTGGGCGAACTGCTGATGCAGGCGGGCGTTCCTGCTGGCGTGCTCAACATCGTCACCGGGCTCGGCGGCGAGGCGGGCGCGGCGCTGGCGGCGCATCCGAAGGTCGACAAAATCGCGTTCACCGGATCGACCCAGACGGGCCGGGCGATCATCGATGCCGCCAAGGGCAATCTGAAGCGTGTCAGCCTGGAACTCGGCGGCAAGTCGCCGATGATCGTGATGCCCGATGCCGATCTGGAGCTGGCAATCCCGGGCGTTGCCAATGCGATCTTCTTCAACGGCGGCCAGGTCTGCGTGGCGGGCTCGCGGCTCTATGTGCATGCGGCGATCCGCGACGAGCTGCTCGAAGGCGTCGCGAAATATGCGCGCGGGCTCACCGCCGGGCATGGGCTCGATCCGGCGACGCAGATGGGGCCGCTCGTCTCGCGGCTGCAGGCCGAGCGGGTCGAAAGCTTCGTCGCCGGAGCGAAGGCGGCGGGCGCGAGCGTGCTCACCGGCGGCGAACGCTTCGGCGACGCAGGCACCTTCGTGCAGCCGACCGTGGTCGCCGATGTCACGCCCGACATGGCGATCGTCCGCGAGGAAGTGTTCGGCCCCGTGCTGGTCGCGCAGAGCTTCGACGATGCCGATGCGGTGATCGCCGCCGCCAATGACAGCGACTATGGCCTGGCCGCCAGCGTCTGGACCCAGTCGCTCAGCCACGCGCACCGCATGGCCGATGCGCTGGAGGCGGGAACGGTCTGGATCAACTGCCACCTGATGTACGACGCGGCACTGCCGATCGGCGGGATCAAGCAATCGGGCCATGGCCGCGACAGCGGGCGCGCCGCGCTCGACAATTATCTCGAATGGAAAACCGTCTGCGCGGTCGTCTGACCGCCGACCGAAAGGTGTATCTCGATGATCTATGAACAGCTTTGCGCGAGCGTTTCGCGCCGTTCGCTGCTGGGCGGCGTTGCCGGTGTCGGCGCTGCGGTGGCCCTCCCAGGCGCGGCGCTGGCCAGCCGTGCCAAGGGCAATATCCGCCCGCTCGACATCATGGACCCGCGCGAGAACCTGTACGGCTTTGCCAAGATGTGGGGCACGATCGGCGACAAGGCGGTGCTCTCGGGCTATCAGGGCGTGCAATATGCGATCGTCGGGAGCAACCGCGCCAAGCCTGTGTTCGGCTATTGCGGCTTCGGCAATATCCGCAACGCGATCCAGCCCGATGGCAGCGTGCGCGTGATCGGCAAGGAATGCGGCTATTTCACCGATCTCGCGACCGGCGAAATCCTCGATCACTGGGACAATCCCTGGACGGGCGAGCGGGTCGAGGTGTTCAACTTCCTCAACGACAAGTTCCGCGGCACGCTGGGCCTCACCCGCAAGGTCTTCAAGGTCGGCGATGGCGAGACGGTCAACAACGACATGGGCAAGGGCGGCGGCGCGGGCGAGCCTTATCGCCTGCCCTGGCAGGTGATCGGCGACCAGTATCTGCTCGGCTGGGACTATGCGCACGAATATACCAATCCGGTAACGCCCGAAGGCTGGCCCAGTGCGTCGACCGGCAGCCGGGTCAACCCGTCCGAGCATTTCACCCTGTTCACCCCGCGCGCCGCGATCGACGATCGCGATATCGTCTCCGCGCCCTATACCGGCGGCTTCATGCGCCAGGCCCCCTGGTGGCCGTGGATGCGCATGGGCCAGAGCGGAGTCGACGGCGTGCTGATGGGGCGGATGCACACCTACAAGATTACCGGTGGCATGGATGACGTGCCGGTGGCGGTGCGCAAGCGCGTCGAGCGCGACCGGCCCGACCTGTTCGAGGAACCCGAGGACGGTCCCGATCTGGGCGTGATCGGCACGCTGGAACATTATGCCGAGCAGGTTCCGCCCGAGACGCAAGGCTATAGCCGCAAGAAATAGGACCTAGCGGCCGAGCCCCCGGATCAGCAGATTGGGCAGAGTGCTGTTGTCCCATTCGGGAGCCTTGGGCGGGGTTTCGCCCATGCGCAGCACGATCAGCCGGTGTTTCGGGCTGATATGCACCGTCTGGTTGCTGTTGCCGTCGAACAGGAAGAGATCCGGGTCGAGATAGGGTTCGGAATGGAGAACCTGCGGGCCCGGTGCGCCGGGGGCGCCGAAGCCGCGCCGCTCGCGATAGGGCTCGCCCAGCCAGACGCCGAGGCCGAAATTGGGGTTTTGCGGCGTGCCGGTGCGCATTTCGCGCACATAGCCGCTGGGGAGCAGGCGCTTGCCGTTCGCCACCCCGTCGTCGAGCAGCAATATGCCCAGCTTCAGCCAGGTTTCGGCGGGCAGCTTGATGCAGCAACCCGAATGCGCCAGGCCCTGCGGCCGGTTGACCCAGATTTCGCCGCCCGCCGCACCCAGCGGGCCGAGCACCTCCTTGCTGAGGAACTCGGAATAGCGCCGTCCCGTCGCGCGCTCGATCACCAGCGCGATCAGCTCGCTCGGCGCGTTGGCATAGGCATAGCGGCTGCCGGGCGCATCGGTCAGCGGATAGCTCTGCACGATATACTGGCCGTGGTCGGGGTCGAGATAGGCGCGGTTCCACGGATGCTCGGGATCGGGCGAATAGCCTTGGTCGAGAAGCCCAGAACGCATGTCGAGCAGATGCCGCACCAGGATCGCGGCCTTGGGCGTGCCCTTCAGTTCGGGGAGGAAATCCGCGATCGGCTGGTCGAGCCCCCTGATGCTGCCCAGCATGATCGCGCGGCCAATCGCGATCGCGGTCAGCGGCTTGGCGAGCGATTTGGACACCAGCGGCGTGTCGCGCGTCGTGCTGCCGAAATAGCGCGCGCTCTCGAGCGCGCCATCGCGCCAGACAAGCAGCGCGCTGGATCGGTTCGCCTCGGCATAGCGCGCCGCTTCGTCGAGCGCGGCGGGCGCAATGGTCGGCGCCTTGCGCTGCGCCAGCGGCCTGACCCGGCGGGCACCCGGTACCGGCTCCATAGGGCTGTAATCGAACTGCGCCGGGTTGGCCATGAACGCGTCGAAACGCGCGCGATAGGTCGCATCGTCCGCCGGCGTGGCCGCCGTCGCCAGCAGCGCCAGCGCAGCCAGGGCGTTACGCGCGCTCAAGGATTTCCAGCGCGGCGATTTCCGCGGTCTCCATCGCCGATTCCATGCCCGGCTCCAGCCGCCGCAGGTGCTCGCCCGCAAAATGGATGCGGCCGTGCGGAAGCGCCATGTCCTTGGCGAACATCTTCACCTGGCCTGCGGCAAAGCAATGCTTGTTGCCGCCGACAAACGGGTTCTTCTCCCAGCTATACTCGACCAGCGGCTCGAGCGCGCCCTGGATCGACGGACGGGTCGCGACCAGCTCGGCGATGATGAAGGCGCGTTGCGCGTCGACGGGCATGGAATTGAGCTTCGTCGCGCCATCGCCGTTCATCCACACGATCAGCGACCCGTATTCGCCGCCGCGCCCGGTCATCACGAAGGCGCGCTCGAAATAGCGGTCGGACCAGATCGAGGGCGGCAGGCCGTCGGCCTCCCAGAAAGGCTTGAGCACGCGGAAATGGAACTGGGTGGTGGCGGAATAGATCGCGCCTTCCACCGCATTGGCCTGGGCCGGGGGCAGGCCGGGAGTGAAGTTGATATAGCGCACCGCAGAGAAGGGCGCGGCCATGACGCAAAAGCGCGCCCGCAATCGCTCGCCGCCCATCAGCCGCACCTCGACCTCGTCTGCGGTCTGGTCGATCGCCGCGACCGGGGTGTTCAGCATGACCCGGCCCTTGAGCGCGGCGGCCATCGCCTTGGGAAGCATGTCCGATCCGCCCTCGATCGCGTGGCTCTTGGCATTCGCGCCTGCGCCATATTGCGGCTTGCTGGGGTCGCGAAAGCCCTCGACCTTGATGCGGGCGAGATCGCGGAAAATGCTCATCGCCGATACCGAATGGAGGCTGGGGCCATTGAGATCGATATCGGCGAGCTTGATGGCCGCTTCGGACACGCCGCGCGCGCGCATATAGGCCGCTGCCGACATGTCATGCTCGTAGTATTTCGGGTCGAGCCATTCGGCCGGGTCCTCGAACGGCACCCAGTCGAAGAACAGCTTGTTCTGGATAAGAAAGGGCAGGATCTCGCGCTCTGCACCGATCGTGTGGTTGGCAGCCGAATTCGCCCAGTCCTTGGGCAGGATCATCTGGCCCTCGATGTTCAGCACGAAGGGGGTCGGCTTCATCGCCTGATCGACCAGCCCGACCTCGAACTGCGCGCAGGCATTGCGCACGCGGCCATAGAGCGGGCCGACCTCGCTGCCGCCGAGTTCCGCGCTATAGCCTTCGGCGCGCCCGGTCCGCAATCGTCCGCCGACCCGGTCATTGGCTTCGACCACCGCGACCTTGAGGCCCTGGCTTTCCAGGATGTGCGCCGCATTGAGGCCGGCGAGCCCCGCGCCGACGACGATCACGTCGAGCTTTTCGGGTTGTCCGCCGCCCTTGGCCGTCCTGGCAAAGGCCGAAGTTCCGATCAGCGCGCTCGCCCCGAACAGGAACGTGCGGCGGGTGCCGGTGATGAACGGATGCGGCATTGGGCGGACCTCCAGCGATTGCGTCGCCACACTATGCCGGTGGTCGGCTGGAGCACCAGCGCAAAACGGCGGCGATGTTCACCTGGTGGATAGTCGCGCGCGGTGGAGCGCCTGTGCCGCGCTCGCGCGGATCAGCGCCAGATGCTCGCGCGCCAGCTGCTCCGGGTCCATCGCGCCCTGGCCGAGCGGGATCATCGTGGCGGGCGACACCGCATAGCGCGGGGCAAAGCCATGCCCGGCGCGCAGCAGCGCCCAGGCGTTGGTCAGGTGGTTTCCATAGCGATCGGGCGTCAGGTCGGGGAACAGTTGCCTGGGGTCACCTTCGAGCAGCGGCTCGTGCGTGACCGTGCTCGCGCCCAGTCGGTCTGCTGCCGCGTCGATCACGGCCTGCCAGGCGGCCCAGTCGATCGGCGGCTCGCCAGGCCAGCGATCGGACAGGCCATGGCCCGGCAGGTCGATCGCCAGCCCGTTTCCTCCGAGCAGGTCGAGCGAACGCCCCGGCGCGTGAAGGTGCAGCGCGTCGCCGGTCCCGCGCCAATGGATCAGCCCGTCAAAACCGCCTGCGTCGATCTCCAGAAAGCCTGCGTCTTCATCCTGCGCCGGCGCAAACTGCAGTGCGGGGTGGCGGGCAAGCCAGTCGGCAGCGGCGGCATAGTGCGCGGCCGGACCGGGCTGCACAGCGGTTTCCCAACCCGCGGGCAGCGGCGGAAATCGAGCGATATGCGCGGTCATGGGATCAGACGTGTAGCTCGACAGAAAGGCCGGCGGCACATCAGCATCGGCAGGGGGGACGTCGAACCCGGCGGAGAGCGCGGCGCGATAGCCATGGCGATAGGCATCGCCCGAGACGAGCAGGTCCATCACCTGCGCGTGCAGCGCGGCCGGATCGGCATGCGGCGCGGGTAGGCGCCGCGCCTGTTCGGGCTTGTACCAGGGGAAATACCAGCTCTGCTCGAGCATCCGGTTCCAGGCCCAGAGCAGATGCTCGCCATAGGGCTGCGGGACAAGCGGCGGCAGATAGGCCTCGCCGACATCGTCGCGTTCGTGCGGAAGGAAGCAGGGATAGCCACCCACCGCCAGCGCCGCGAACCGCCCGGGGTGCCGCTTCAGCGCATTCATCAGGAAGATGCCGCCCGAGTGAAAGCCATAGGTGGCGATCTTTTCGAAGCCGACAGCTCCGGCGAACGCCAGGATCGCATCGGCGAAATCCTCGGTCGCCGGGCGCTCGATCGCCAGCGGGTCGGACTGGCCGAAGCCCGGCGAATCGGGCGCGATGCAGGTGAAGCGTGTCCCCCATGTCCGCATTACCGTCTCGTACTCGGCCGAAGAGCGCGGGCTCTGGTGGATCAGCAGCAGCGGCGGACCGTCACCGCACATCCGGTAATGCACGCGGCGCTGGCCTAGCGTGAGATAATGGCGGGTGATGCGCATGCCCCCGGGGATAGCGCGATGCGCCGCCATTCGCGGACCATTGCCCCGCGCTGGCCGCACAGCGGATAGCCGGATGCGAGCCCGCTGCACTTGGCGCCCCGGTGCCACCAAGGGGCACTGGCCCGAAGGCGGGCAGCACTTTGGCAGGGGAATGATCGATGCGTGACGGCGTGACCGAACTGGGGCCGCAGCGTTACCGCGAGACCTATGGTCGATATTTCGAGCAGTTCGTCGTCGGCGATGTCTATGAACACCGCCCCGGACGGACGATCACCGAGACCGACAATATCTGGTTCTCGCTGCTGACGATGAACCAGCATCCGGCGCATTGCGATGCGAGCTTCGCCGCGAAGACCGAATTCGGCAAGCCGCTGGTCGCATCGCCGCTGACCGTCGCGCTCATGACCGGGCAGAGCGTCTCCGATGTCAGCCAGAAGGCGGTCGCCAATCTCGGCTGGAAGGACATACGTCTGCTCAAGCCGGTCTTCGCGGGCGACACGCTCTATTCCGAATCCGAGGTGCTCGAGAAGCGCGAGAGCGACACGCGCCCGGCCCAGGGCATCGTCACCGTCAAGACCATCGGCAGGAACCAGCGCGGCGAGGTGGTGTGCGAGTTCACCCGCGTGATGCTGATCTGGAAGACCGGGCACGGCCCGATGGACACATGATCGGAAGCCGCCCGCCCGCGACGCGATGGTCGCACGGTGGATAGTTTGGGCCAAGCCCGCATCGGCGAACCCGCCGGTTTTCTAGCCAGAACGCAGATGAGACGAGGGACTGGACGCATGTCCGCAAAGGAACGTTGCCAGGTGGTGATTGTCGGGGCCGGGCCGGTAGGCACGACCATGGCGACCTTGCTGGCCAAACAGGGCGCAGATGTGATCGTGCTCGAGGCGAACGAGGATTGCGCCCAGGATCTGCGCGCCTCCACCTTTCACCCGCCGACGCTGGAAATGCTCGACGAGGTGGACGTGACGCCGATGCTGCTGGCGCGCGGGCTCAAGGCCCCGGTCTATCACTGGCGTGATCGGCAGTCGGGCGACGTCATCAGCTTCGACCTCAGCGAGATTGCCGATGTCACGCGCTATCCCTTCCGCATCCAGTGCGAGCAATACCATCTGTCGCGCGCGCTGGCCGAAGGTCTGTCGCGCTATCCGAGCGCGCAGGTGCGCTTCAACCACCGGCTGCTGTCGTTCGAACAGGACGAGCAGGGCGTCACCGTGTTCGCCGAAAGCCCGACCGCGATCCAGGAAATCCGCTGCGACTTCCTGATCGCCGCCGATGGCGCGAACAGCGTGGTGCGCAAATGGCTGGGCATCGAATTTGATGGCTTCACCTATCCCGAACGCTTCCTGTGCCTCTCGACCGACGAGGACCTGACAGCGTATCTCGAGAATCTCGCCTATGTGAACTATGTGTCCGATCCGGAAGAATGGCTGGTGCTGCTGAAAGTGCCCTCGGTCTGGCGCGTACTGCTGCCCACCGACGGCGCGGCGAGCGACGATGACCTGCGCTCCGACGAACGCAAGAACGCGATCTTCGAGCGGCTGATTGGCAAGGGTGCGGAGGTGAAGACCTTCCACCGCACGCTCTACCGGGTGCACCAGCGGGTGGCCAAGTCGTTCCTCGAGGGGCGGGTGATGCTGATCGGCGATGCCGCACATCTTAACAATCCGCTCGGCGGCTTCGGCATGAATTCCGGCCTGCACGATGCATTCAACCTGTTCGAGAAGCTGCAGCCGGCGCTCAGGAGTGGCAAGCCCAATGGTTCGCTCGAACTGTTCGACCGGCAGCGGCGGCAGGTCACCCACGCTTTCACCCAGGCGCAGACGATCGAGAACATGGAGTTCATCCGCGGCGGGGCGGGCGAGGGGCACAAGCGCCGCCGCGCCGCGATGATGGCGATCCGCGACGATGATGAGCGCCGCCGCGCCTATCTGCTCAAACAGGCGATGTTCGAGAGCCTGGAAAAGGCGCGCGCGATCAACTGACCACCACTATCGGGGAGTGCGAGCAATGGGTGATGTGCTGGGCTGGCGCAAGCTGCTGGGCGTGATTGCGCCTTCGACCAACACCGTGGTGCAGCCGGACATGGAGCGGATGCGCCCAGAGGGCGTGACCAACCATTTCTCGCGCATCTTTGTCGAGGATCCGGTTGCGCTCTCCAACGAGGATTTCATCGCCGGGACCACCGCGATCGCCGAGAACACGATGGATGCGGTGCGCTCGGTCATGACCTGCCGCCCCGACTATCTGGTGCTCGGCATGTCGGCGATCACCTTCTATGGCGGCGTGCAGGGATCGGTCGATTTCAAGCGCAAGGTCGAAACGGCGGCGGGCGTCGGCGCGAGCACCGGCGCGGAATCGATCGCGGCAGCGCTCAAGGCCTATGGCAATGTGCGGACCGTCAGCTTCGTCTCGCCTTATTATCCGGTCGCCAATGCCGAGGTGCGGCGTTTCCTTGAGGAATCGGGCTTCGAGGTGGTGCGCGACGTGCCGCTGCAATGCCGCCGCTGGACCGATATCGCCAAGGTGACGCCCGAGCGGCTGCGCGAGGTGATCGACCATCTCGACGGCCCCGAGGTCGATGCGGTGGTGCAGGTCGGTACCAACCTGTCGATGGTCGATCTCGCCGCCGAGCAGGAGGCGGCCCGCAGCAAGCCGGTGGTCGCGATCAACACCGCGACCTATTGGCACGCGCTGCGCGCCTGCGGCATCGAGGACCGGATCGAAGGGCTCGGCCGGTTGCTCGCCGAGCATTGAAGGTCGGGCGGCCGAAGGCGGTCAATCGACCGGCGGCACCCCTTCCGGATACCAGGAAACCTCGACGCGCAACCCGTCGGGATCGGGCATGAACAGCGCCACGATGCCATCGCCGAAACGCTGCAGACGCGCCTCGTGCCCCAGATCGGTCATGTATGCGGCCAGCGCCTCGACAAAAGCCGGATCGGGCGCGGTGAAGCCCAGATGGTTGAGGCCGGCGCCATAGCGCTCATAGGGGCGGGTTTCGGTCCTCGCGGTGCGGAACTGCAGGTACAGACCGTTGGCATTGCGCCAGATTCCGGGCTTGGTGCGCTCGAAGCCGAGCTTCGGCAGCAGCGCGCCATACCAGGCCGCGCTCGCCTCGGCATCGCGGCTCAAGATGGTCAGGTGATCAAGCGGCAGGGCGGGCATCGTCTGTCTTTCGCGGGGAACCAAGAGCGCTCCAGGCGCCGGGCCTTTCGTTGGACCCAGGCCTCGAGTTACACCAGGCGCGACGGCGGCTGGAGATTTGTCGCCGTCGCGGAGATGTCAAGTCGTTCCAGCGGACACCGGCGCGTCGGGTGCGAGCAGCGGATCGGCGGCAAAGGCGCGGCTGAGGAAATCGATCAGGCTGCGCGTGCGCGCCGGGACATAGCGACCGGGGGGCAGGACGATATGGATCGGCATGCGCACCGGCTCATGATCGTGCAGGATCTGTTCGAGCTGCCCTGCCGCGATCGCGTCCTCGAACAGCCAGCGCGCGTTGACCGCGACGCCCAGTCCGGCCACGGCGGCGGCGCGGACGAGATGCGGACTGTCGGCGCGAAAGCTGCCACGGATCTCGACCGACGAGCCATCCTCGAATGCCCAGCGCGATCCGGTGCCGAGCAGCGAATAGACGATGCACTGATGCTGCGCGAGATCGGCAGGCAATAGCGGACGCCCGGCGCGCGCGAGATAGCCGGGTGCGGCGACCGCGATCCGCCGCGCCACGCCGATCCGGCGCGCGATCAGGCGGCTGTCGGCGAGCTGGCCGACGCGCACCGCCATGTCCAGATTGTCCGCGACGAGATTAAGCGCATGGTCCGACGCGGTGAAATCGATCTCGATCCGCGGATTTTCGGCCATGAACTGCGTCAGCATCGCGATCAGCCGGTTCTCGGCGAGCGTCAGCGGCGCGGTCACGCGGACGATGCCTTCGGCGCCCCCCTCGAGCCCCACCGAGGCCTCGGCTGCCTCGATCGTATCGAGCGCGCTCATCGCTTTCTCATAGAACCGCGCGCCATCGGTGGTCAGCGTCAGCGATCGCGTGGTCCGGTTGAATAGCCGCGTCTTGAGATGCGCCTCGAGCGCGGCGACATGCTTGGACAGCGTCGACTGGCTGCTGCCGAGCCGCGCCGCTGCAGCGGAAAAGCTGCCCGCGTCGGTCACCGCGGCAAAGCTTTTCATCCAGATCGCGATATCGGCCATGGGGTTTCGCTCAAAAGGGCAGGGGCCGGAACGGCGCAGTACAGATTAATTCTGACTGGGACTAAATGATAGTCGGATTGTCGCAATTGACGCCTGTTTGTCGTTAGATCACTGTGCCCGGCGCTGCGAGAGACAGGGGCTTTGCGGAAGAAAACGGGGGTTTTCTGCGTGCACCGCCCGGAGCGCCTTTGATGGAAATGCATCAGGTCCGATATTTTCTGGCGGCGGCGCGGACGCTCAATTTTACCCGCGCGGCGGAGGAGTGCAATGTCACCCAGCCCTCGCTGACGCGCGCGATCCAGAAGCTGGAAGAGGAATTCGGCGGCCAGCTGTTCCGGCGCGAACGGTCATTGACGCATCTGACCGAACTGGGCCGTCAGATGGTGCCGCATCTTCAGCGCACCTATGATGCCGCGCAGGCGGCCAAGCTGCTCGCCAGGGGCATCGGCAAGCAGGTGCACGCGCCGGTCACGCTGGGGGTGGCGGGGCCGGTATCGGATCAGCTCGGCGATGCGCTCTCCCAGGTCATGCAGGGCCTGCCCGGATTTCAACTGTCGTTGGTCAAGGCGGACTCGACGAGCCTGTTGCAAAGCCTGTTCAAGGGCGAGGTGGACGCTGCGGTGCTCCCCGAGCCTGCCGATCCGCCCGAGCGGCTCGACACGATCCTGCTGTCGCGCCAGGAGCTGACCATCGTCGCCCCGAGCGACTGCCCGGTGGCGCAGCAGCAGGCGGTGCAGCTTCCCGATCTCGCGCGGCTCGCCTGGATCGAGGGGGATGCGCATGTCACCGCACAGTTCACCGCCTTGTGCGCCGAGGCGGGGCTGCGCCCGGAATTTCGGCACAGCGCCAATCTGGAAAGTGACCTGGTCGAGCTGGTCGCCAATGGTCTCGGCTGTGCCTGGGTGCCTGCGAGCCTGGCCTTGCCCGACCGGGTCCGGCCACTTGCGGTCGAGGGCATCGCGATGATGCGCACGACGGTTTTCGCGACGGTATCGGGCCGCAAGCGGTCGGTCGCGACCGATGCGCTCGTCCGGGCGGTCCGGGCGAGGGCCTGGGGCTGAGTGCGTTCAGCTGCCCGATCGGGCCAGCGCTTCGACCACCGCGATCACGGCATTCGGGTCGGCGCGTCGGCGGAAATCGGGATCGACATTGGCAAAGCGCACGATCCCGGCCCGGTCGAGGACAAAGGTCGCGGTGATCGGCAGCAGCTGGCCCGAATTGCCGTAGATCGCGCCCAGATCGAGCCCGGCCGCGGCATAGCGCCGCCTCAGGCCCTCGCCGATCGGAAAGGCGAGCCCCAGAAGCAGCGCCAGCCCGTGATCGACATCGCACAACATGGTCGCTGCCGGCGCGATCTCGCGCCGGAAGTCCTCGGCCCTGCCGCCCGTCTCGGCGCTGATCGCGACGAACCTTCCGCCCGCCGCCTCGAGCCGGGGCATCGCGTCGTGCCAGGTGCCGAGTTCGCGCGCGCAATAGGGGCACCAGCGGCCGCGCAGGAAGCCGAGCACCAGCGGCCCCCGATCGAGCAACTGGTGCAGTGCGACCGGATGGCCATGCGAATCGGGCAACGCGAAATCGGCGAAACGATCGCCGATCCTGGGAGCGCGCGATCCGGCGCCGGACTGGCATAGCCGCGCGATCAGATCGTCCGTCGGTCGGGCCCAGGGGTCCTGCCCGGCGGGAGGCGAGTTGGGTTCAGGCTCGAGTGGCGGGCTCATTCGCAGGATCATGCACCGTGCCCGATCATTTGCAAATGGGCGCGGCGCGCATGGGTTCGATACCAAGCGGTCATGACCGGCGAGGCTGTCACGCGAGCGCGACGAGCACGGCTTCGGACATCCAGCGCTGCAGCATCGCGCCGGCCTGCGTCGCCGCCGCGTCGGAGCCGGTCGGACCCTTGGCGAGGATCGAGCATATCTCGCCAAGGCTGCCGCCGCGCATCGCCACGGCCAGCGCCTCGTGCTCGAGGGCCTCGATCGTCTGGAAGCGCGGCATCAGCCCCTGCCGCCAGACGGTGAGCACCGCCGGGGTCGGAAGCCGCCCGGCCGGCGGCGGGTCGGGCTCGCCATCGTCGAGCGCCTGCCAGATCAGCGCGACATTGGTGACGATGGGGCGGTAGGCCAGCGTGGGGTTGATCACCAGCCGGGCGCTGTCCCAATCGACCCCGGCGAGGCTGGCGAAGTCCAGGTCCGGACAATCGGGGCCGTTGAACGCCACGCGCAGCGTCCAGTCGAGCCAGGCGAGCTCGGCGACTTCGGGATGGTCGGGATACAGCCCGGCCAGCGTCTCTTCGAAACCCGCGCCATAATCGGCCAGCGTCCAGCTCGCGGGCGGATGAAGCGCGATATGCCGCGCGGCGGCATGATCGAAGCGCGCATCGCCGAGCCAGGCATGGGTGCGTTCGAACACGTCGCCGAGCGCCGCACCCAGCGTCGCGCGATGCGCGAAATGATAGACGCCCAGGCCCCGCTGCGCCGCCGGGGCAACGCTGGCGAGCGTCACTGCGCCGTCGCTGCGCAGATAGCTGCAGAAATCGTCCTGAAGCTGGCGCAGGTTCATGCCGCTAGGCTCTCGCTCTGGTTCGCCAGTCGCCGCGCCATGGCCAGTTCACCCAGCAGCGCTTCGAGCGGCGGAATGTCGTCGTCGCGTTCGATCATCACCGCGACCTCGCCGAGCCTCGTCATCGCCTCGGCAAAGAGCGCCCAGACCGGATCGGGCACGGGATGATCGTGGGTGTCGATCAGCAGGCCATGCTGCCCGGCGCTGTGCCCGGCGAGATGGATCTGGCGCACGCGATCGAGCGGGATGCCTGCAAGATAGGCGAGCGGGTCATGGCCATGGTTGGTGGCGCTGACATAGATATTGTTGATGTCGAGCAGCAGATAGCAGCCGGTGCGGCGCGTCAGTTCGGACAGGAATTCCCATTCGGACATCGCATCGTCGACAAAATGGATATAGCTTGACGGGTTTTCGATCAGCAGCGGACGATCGAGCAGGTCCTGCGCCAGCGCGACATTGGCGGACGCGATGTCGAGCGCCTCGCGCGTATA
The DNA here is from genome assembly GCA_000503195.1 of Blastomonas sp. CACIA14H2. Classification (GTDB taxonomy): domain Bacteria; phylum Pseudomonadota; class Alphaproteobacteria; order Sphingomonadales; family Sphingomonadaceae; genus Blastomonas. Next base: position 25,457 of record AYSC01000011.1, on the reverse strand, counting down.
AGGCAGCGGCAGCAGGTCGTGCGAATTGAAGCCATGGATACCGGTCCAGCACAGATGGTCGGAGACCCAGAGCGGATCGATGCGGTCGGCCAGGCGCTTCAACCGGCCGAGATAGTCGGCCTTGAGCCCGTCGGCGGATCCGATCGACATCGATACGCCGTGCATCGCGACCGGATAGTTCCTGCGCACCTGGTCGAGCAGGTGGAGCGGGCGGCCGCCATCGCCCATGAAATTCTCCGAGATGATCTCGACGAAATCGACCGGCGCGCTGCCGCTCAGAAACGCGTCATAATGCTCGGTGCGCATGCCCAGGCCAAAGCCGGCGAACGAGGGAAGCGGGGGCTGGATCATGAACGGGGCTTTGCGTCTGAGGACCAGGAGCGGTTGCTCGGCCAGGCGGACAATGCCCGGCCTCGCTTGTGCGTTGCCGGGCCTGCCTGGATCGTTGGGGCGGTTACTTGGGTTCGGTCAGGCTGCCACCCTTGGCGGCGCATTCCTTGGCCGTGGTCGCGATGAAGCCGCTGCCCTTGCACGAATTCTGGCCCTTGCACGAGGTCTTGGCGGTGGCGCAGTCCGAGGTGCCCTTGCAGGTGTTGATGCCATAGCAGTGCACCAGATCCTTGGGCTTGGCCTTTTCGGCGGCCTGGGCGCTGATGCCGAGGCCGGTCATGGCGAGCATCGCGGCGGTGGCGGCAAGGCTGATGGTCTTTTGAGCGGTGTTCATGATCGTGTCTCCGGGAATGGGTCGTTTCGGTGCCGGTCTGGCACTCTTCCGTTCGCGGCCCCGGCCGGATCGGTTACAGCGCGGCCCCGGTTACCAGCGCAAAAAGCGCGGTCCGCAGAGCGCACCCGCCAGGGTCGCGCCGCCGATGCCAAGCCCGTACCAGCACAGCACGAATGCCGCCGATTGCTCGGTGCAGGCCAGCGCATAGAGCGCCGCTGCGATCGATCCGGCCAGCAGGCCCGCCGCTGCGCCGGTTTGCCGCAGATGCACCGGTGCCTGCCCGCGCAAGCTGCGAAAAATGCCTCCGAGCAGCGGGAGCGACAGCGCGAATATGCGCCAAGGGCAGGCTTGCCATGTCGTTCCGAACAGCATGCGTTCCGCACCCGCCTGATGCGCAACCAGCATCTGGCCGAGCGCGACAAAGCCGAGTGCCGCAACGACAGCGCCCAGCCCCGGCAGCAGCGCAGCAGGTGGCAGGCCCGGTCGCGACAACGCTGCCAGGCTGCGTAACGCCAATCCCGCGAGCGCGATCATCGCTGCGGCCTTGAGCAGCAATGCCGGCAGTGCGGTGCCATGGCCAATGCCAGGCTGCACGCCCCAGGCCGCCAGCACGGCGAGCAGCGAAACGCCTCCGCCGATCAGCGTACCTCTGGCGATGACCTGCGCAGCGGGAACCGGTGGCACCGGCGTCAGGTCCTGGCATAGCGCCTCGATAAGTGCGGCCTGGTTCATGTGTCTGTGCTGGGTCCAAAAGGCATCGCAGGATTGCGGATGCGCGCCACGGCATGCGCCATGGGGCCTGCTACGCGACCGGGCGAGCGGCGGTTACAATTTTGTGCGCAATATTTGCTCCATTCACCCGTTTGGCGCGTAACCCTGGCAATGACTTGAGCGAAAACAGCATCATGGTCCGTTGGCAAGTTACGGTCCATCATGCGGCAGCATCGGCCATTTCGTTCCCCCCGAATCCCTCGTGGCCAGGCTGCCGCATGCGTGCTCTTGCTGAAGGGGATCGAGATGCGGAAACATTGGCGCTGGGCAGGCGCTGCCCTGACGGCCGCAATCCTGCTGACGCCGCCGCCCGCCGACGCCGCGTGCGGAAGTCCGGTGGCGCTGCAGATCCTGGGTTCGGGCGGTCCGATCGCCGAAGGAGAGCGCGCCGGATCCTCGGCGATCGTCTGGCTCGATGGCAAGGCAGTGCTGCTGGTCGATGCGGGAAGCGGAGCCTTTGTCCGCTATGGCGAGGCGGGGGTGCGGTTCGAGGACCATCTCGCGATCGCGATCACTCATTTCCATGCCGATCATGCGGCCGATCTCGATGCGATCCTTAACAGCGGCGGCTTTTCCGAACGGATCGCGCCGTTGCCGGTGATCGGTCCGGGGGGCAGCGATTATTTCCCCGGATTGCGCGATCATCTGCACGCGCTGCTCGACCCGCAGACCGGCGCTTTCCGCTATCTTTCGGGCTATCTCGACGGCAGCGACGGCAAGGCCAGGCTGGTGCCGGTCGAGGCGGCCGTCGATGCCGCGAGCGTCGTGTTCGAGGATGTCACGCAGCAGGTGAAGGTGACAGCCATTCCCGTCGAGCATGGCGTCGTTCCGGCGCTCGCCTATCTGGTCGAGATTCGCGGCAGGACCATCGTCTTTGCGGGCGACCAGAATGCGATGAGCCAGCGCTTTGTCGAAGCGCTCGCGGGGCGCAGGCCCGACATTCTGGTGGCGCACAATGTCATCCCCGAGGGCGAGGGTCAGCCGCGCGGGCTGCACCGGCCGCCGGCCTCCATCGGCGAGATGGCGGCCGCGATCGATCCGAAGCTGCTGGTCCTTTCGCACAACATGCAGCGCGCGCTGGTGCACCAGCCCGAGGGCGAAGCGGCGATCCGCCGGCAATATCTGGGACCGATGGTGGTTGCCGGCGACCTGGCCTGTTTCGCGCTCTGAACGGCCGATCCCCGCCGGGATTCAGTCCGCAGGCGCGGAGGCAAAGCCTGCGAGCCTCGCAAGCCCGCGATGGATGTTCACCTTGACCAGCGATTCCGACTGACCGGTCATCGCGGCGGCTTCCTCGATGCTGTAGCCCTTGAGCTTGACCAGGCGGATGACCGCCGTCTGCGCCGGACGCAGCCTCGCCAGCAGCTCTTCCAGCACGACCGCGCTGGTGACGCTGAACTCGTGGTCGTCGACCTGCGGTTCGACCAGCTCGTCCTCGATCGACACCGTCGGCCGGCGTCCCATCGCGCGCAGCCGGTCGATCCACTTGTAACGCGCGATCGTCGCCAGCCAGGGGCGGAAGGGGCGCCCGGGCTCATAGGTGTGGCGCTTCTGGTGGACCGCGATCAGGCATTCCTGCGCCAGGTCCTCGGCAATGCTCATCGGCAGGCGGCGCATGAAATAGCGCTCGAGCCAGGGCTGGATTTCGCCCAGCAGCCGGTTGTACGCGCCCTTGTGCCCCGCCAGCGCCGCCGCCATCAATCGACCCCATTCGTCCTGGGCACAAGCGAGGGTGGATACGGCAGCGGTAGGGCTTTCAGGGGCCATGGTCGGTCTCCGGCCCGACGCGGGAAATGCCGCGTTCGGATGACCGTTTATCGCCGGGTGCCGTGGCCTCGTGAACGTATCAAACGGGTATGGATTCGATGCGTGTTGTGCATGAACGCGCGGAAAACTGCCGCAAGCGGGCGTTTCACAGCCGGGTCAGCGCGGTCACCATCGCCTTGGGGTCTGCACGGATGCGGAAATCCGGTTCGACAAAGGCCTCGCGCACCTGGCCGACCGAATCGATCAGGAAGGTTGCCGGAATCGGGAGGATGCCGCTGGCGGTGCCATAGACGTCGGTCAGGTCGAGCCCGGCATGGCGATAGCTTTGCAGCAGATCGGCGCCGGCATGGTGCGCCAGTCCCAGATCGAGCGCCGCGCCATGATCGATATCGCAAAGCACGATCGCATCCCCGCCGAGCAGGGCATGGATGCGGTCCGCACCGCCCGCGACCTCGCCGACCACGACCACCAGTCGCCCGCCAGCTGCGGCGAGCGCAGGCATCTGATCGCGCCACTGGTCCAGCTCGCCCCGGCAATAGGGGCACCAGCGGCCGCGAACGAAGCTCAAGATCATCGGGCGGTCGGCGCGGAGCGCGGCCAGGCTTTGATACTGGCCCCGATGGTCGGGCAGCTTCAAATCTGGGAAGGGTGTTCCGACGCACGGAGCGGAATGCCCCGCCTCGAGCGCGGTCAGCCGCGCGACGAAGCGGTCGTAGATCTGGGCCCAGCCGCTGTCGTCGGCGGAGCGGCGCTGCAGGTCCTGGTAGAGTCGGGTCGTCTGTTCCATCGCCAGCCTATGGACCCCGCGAGGCCGCAAGAGAAGAGAGAGGGATGTATCAAGTCGATACGCGCGGTGCATGGCAGAGGATGCGCCGGCAGCTGGGGAACGCTGTCGATGCGGTGCTTGACGTCGCGCATGCGCATGGCAAGCTGGCTGCTCCCAAGGGGGGTGTGCGCGATGATCGCCTATTTCGAACGCAGGCCGGACCAGGCGCTCCGCTGGGCGATCAAGGCCTTCTGGCATCTGGAGGGGCATTTGCTGGGCGAGGCCGCGGCCATTCCCAAGCCTTATGTCGAGCTGGTGATCAGCCTCGGCGATGGTCATTGGTGGAGCGCGGGCGAGCATGCGACGCCCTTTGCTGGCGGATGGATCACGCCGATCCAGACCGGTCCGCGCTTTTCGCGATCACTGGGACAGACGCGCTTCGTCGCCGCGCGATTGCACCCCGATGCCGCACGATTGCTGTTCGGCCCGTTGCCGCTCGGCGACGGGGCCCCGCCGCTCCTCGCCGAGGATGTGATCGGCCCGGAATTTCACGCCCTGCGCGACCGGTTGGGGGAACTGCCCGATGCCGATGCGCGGATCGCGGCGCTGCAGGCCTGGCTGGCGAGGCGATTGCCGAGCGCGGCGCCGGGGTTGCGGGCCGCGCCCTCCGAGCCCTGGCGCGCGCAGCAGCTGAGCCAGCTGCTCGGCTGGACCGACCGCGACATGCGCCGCCATTTCGCCCGAACGATCGGCTGCTCGCCCAAATACTGGCTGCGGCTGCACCGGCTTTCGGCGGTGCTTGGCGATCGCGGCTTCCAGCATGGGCGCGAGACGCTCGCCGATACCGCCGCCGCGTTCGGCTTTGCCGATCAGGCGCATCTGGCGCGCGAGTTCCGCCTGCTCGCAGGGATGCCGCCCTCGGCCTATCAGAAGCGGCGCGAGGTCGAAGGGCTCGACACCGCGCCGACCATGGCCCCGCGTGCGCCGGTTTTTCCAAGCCAGGCCGGGCGGGCCGTGGCAGACCCCAGGCACCAGGAGGTGATGGCATGATCGTTTCACGTTTTCCGTTCCGCTTAGTACTCGCGAGCGCGCTCGCCGCTGTCACGCTCCCCTTGACCGCCACGGCACAGGAGGCACCGAAGCGCATGCCCGCTCCCATCGTCTATTTCGATATTGCCGGTCCCGCCGATGCCGGACAGGCCGCTTTTTACGAAAAGGTGTTCGGCTGGACCGCAGGCCCGGGCGGCGTGGTCGCGGTGCCGGTGAGCGGCCCGGTGCTCGCCGGAACGCTGCGCACCGACTCGGCGCAGAAGGTGATCTATATCGGCGTGCCCGATGTCGCCGCGACGCTGACCGAGATCGAGGCGCATGGCGGCAAGACCGTCGCGCCGCGATTCGAGGTGCCCGGGGTGGTGGTGCTCGGCCTGTTCACCGATCCTGCCGGAAACGCCATGGGCCTGGTCGAGCTGACCGCCGACGGCAAGACGAAAATTCCCTGACTTTTTTGCTCTCTCGCCCCGTGTTTTCCGAGGGTTTCGCTTGGCGAAAGCGGCCCATTGCTGCTATGCAACATGGGATAATATTGCGGGGAGCATGCGGGTGGCGATCGACTTGAAGGTGAATGGCAAGCCGGTCAGCGTCGAGGCGGAGGCCGATACGCCTCTGCTCTGGGTGCTGCGCGAAGAGCTCGAGCTCACCGGCACCAAATTCGGCTGCGGCATCGCGGCTTGTGGTGCGTGTTCGGTGCATGTCGATGGCGAGTTGACGCGCTCGTGCAGCGTGCCGCTTGCCGACATAGCGGGCAAGTCGGTCACCACGATCGAGGGGCTCAAGAGCGCCGACGGCACGCTGCATGCGGTGCAGCAGGCCTGGATCGAGGCACAGGTGCCGCAATGCGGCTATTGCCAGTCGGGACAGATCATGGCGGCGGTGGCGCTGATCGAGCGCACCGGCAGCCCCAGCGACGAGCAGATCGACGAGACGATGACCAATATCTGTCGCTGCGGCACCTATCCGCGCATCCGCAAGGCGATCCTCGCCGCGACGGGCAAGGCGGCGGCTGCGAGCGCGCCTGCCGCTGCACCGGCGATGGGAGAAGCATGATGGCGGACAATCCCAATCCCGACATGGACGTGATGGAGCCTGCGACCCCGGTGAAGAAGAAGCGCGGCATCGTGCGCCGCGCTTTTCTGGTCGGTGGCGCGCTGCTCGTTGGCGGCGGCGTGTTCGGCGTCTACTGGTCCGACCGTTCGGCCAATGCCCGCGCCAAGGCGCTAACCGAGACCGGCAACGATCACAATTTCCTCAGCTGGATGAAGATCGCCGAGGACGACACGGTCACCGTCTATTCGCCGCATATCGATTTCGGTCAGGGCACGCACACCGCGATGGGGCAGATGCTCGCCGACGAACTGGACGCCGACTGGTCCAAGGTGAAGGTCGAGCAGGCCCCGGCAGACCTGTCCTTCGCCAATGCCGCGCTGGGCCGCGGTTTCCTGCTGAGCGATTCGTCGATGCCGGGCGTGATCAACGCGCTGCCCAATGCGGTCATGGCGATGCTGGCGCGCTCGATGCCGCTGCAGATCACCGGCGGCTCGTCGGCGGTGCGCTTTACCGGCCAGGTCGGCATGCGCGTGGTGGGGGCTTCGGGGCGGCTCGCTCTGATCGAGGAAGCCGCCGATCGGCTCGGCGTTCCGGCGAGCGAGCTGACCACGGCAGACAGCAAGGTCGTCCACGCCAAGTCGGGCAAGTCGCTGCGCTATGGCGAGCTGGCCGCCGGTGCGGCGGAGCGTTCGTTGACCGGCTCGCCCGAGCTCAAGTCGGCCAAGGACTACAAGCTGATCGGCAAGCCCGTTCCGCGCATCGACATTCCTTCCAAGGTCGATGGCAGCGCCAAATACGGCATCGATCTGGTACTGCCCGACATGCGCGTCGCCACCATTGCGGCGGCGCCGGTGCGCGGCGGCAAGCTGGTCTCGGTCGATGAAAAGCCCGCGTTGGCCGTGGCCGGCGTCGAGAAGGTGATCAAGCTGGACGACGCCGTGGTGGTCGTCGCCAAGCGTTACTGGCAGGCGCTCAAGGGCCTGCAGGCGCTCACGCCCAAATTCTCCGATGGCGGGCACGGTAATCTGACCAGCGAGACGATCCATGCCGCGCAGGTCAAGCTGTGTCAGACCGGCGAGCCCGAGGGCGAGGCGGGCGATGGCGATGTCGATGCGGCGTTCGGTGCGCCGGGGGCCAAGCTCGTCACCGCCGATTACCGCGTGCCCTTCTTGCACCATGCGATGATGGAGCCGTTCGCGCTGACCGGCCATTACAAGAACGGCAAGCTGACGCTCTGGGGCGGGTTGCAGGACCCGCTGACGACTCGCGACCGTGCCGCCAAGGCTTCGGGGCTGGATATCGACGATATCGTGTTCAACCCGATGATCATGGGCGGTGGTTTCGGGCGGCGTTTCCCCAATGTCACCGAGATCATCGATCAGGTCGCCGTCATCGCCAAGCAGGTGCCCTATCCGGTCAAGCTGGTCTGGAGCCGCGAGGAAGAGGTGCGCCACGGCACCTATCGCCCGCAATCGTCGAGCCAGTTCAAGGCATCGCTCGGCAACGATGGCAGGATCACCGGCTGGCGCGCGGATTATGTGCAGAGCGACACCGCCGAGGGCGAGGTCACCTTCATCTACGACATTCCCGCCGTCTCGCGCCGCCATTTCAAATATCAGTCGAACCAGAATGATGGGCCGTGGCGCTCGGTCAACTCGACCCAGTTCGGCTTCTACAACGAAAGCTTCATGGACGAGCTGGCGAAGGCTGCGGGCGAGGACCCGTACCAGTTCCGCCGCAAGCACCTGGCCGAAGGATCGCGCCACCGCGCGGTGCTCGACATGGTCGCCAAGCGTTCGGGCTGGGGCACGCCGCTGCCCGAAGGCACCGGACGCGGCATCGCGATTGTCGAGAGCTTCGGGACCATCGTCGCCGAGGTGGTCGAGGCGACGGTCAAGGAAGATGGCCGTCCCAAGGTGCTCAAGGCCTGGGCGGTGGTCGATTGCGGCACGACGGTGAACCCGCTCAACGCCGAGGCGCAGATTGCGGGCGGGCTGATCATGGGGCTGTCTTCGGCGATCGGCGAGGAAATCACCATCGACAAGGGCGCGGTGGTGCAGGGCAATTTCAACGATTACGAGCTGATCAAGCTGGCCGATGCGCCGCCGCAGATCGATGTGCACTTCATCGAAAGCGGCGCGAAGATCGGCGGCATCGGCGAGCCCGGTCTGCCGCCCGCGACGCCCGCGCTCGCCAATGCGCTGTACGCCGCGACCGGCAAGCGCATCCGCACGCTGCCGCTGCGCGATCAGGCCAAGGCCTGAGCGCCGCGCGCGCAATGGCGCTGGCCGGCTGGCGCGCGGTCATCCTGGCCGCAGGCGCGGGCCGCCGCTTTGGCGGTGCCAAGCTGCTTGCGCCATTCGATGGAGTCCCGATGATCCGCCGCACCGCCGAGGTGGTGACAGCCGAGGGTTTCGATGAGGTGCGGATCGTGGTCGGCGAGCATGGCCGTGCCATCGGCGACGCGCTGGCCGGGCTCGACTGCCATCTGCTCGAGGCCGCCAACTGGCAGCAGGGCATCTCCGCTTCGATCCGCGCTGGCATCGCTGGCCTGCCGGACGAGGGCGAGGGGGCGTTCCTGTTCCTCGGCGACATGCCGCTGGTGCCGGTCGCCTTGTGCGGCGAACTGGCGCGGCTCGCGCAGCGCTCGGGCTATGCCGCGCGGCCGAGGGTCGACGGCAAGCCCGGCCATCCGGTCTGCTTCGTGCGTTCCGCCTTGCCCGATCTGATGCAGCTTTCGGGCGATCGCGGCGCTGGCGATGTCCTCAAAGGCAGACCGCTCGCCTATCTGGATACCGACGATGGCGGCGCGCTGCTCGATATCGACGATGCCGCCTCGCTGGCGCTGGCCGAGCGCGCGTGGAAGGCGCGCGCGACATCGGCGACCACCGACAGCGCGATATCGCGCGGGGCCTTGCCGAAGCCTTGAAGCCCGATCGGCGCGTGCAGCCGCGCGATGTCCGCCTCGCGCACGCCATGGCCGCGCAACAGCGCAATCCGTCCGTCGAGCCGTACGCGCGCGCCGATCGCGCCGACATAGAAGGCAGGAGAGGCGAGCGCGGTGGCGAGGCCGGCCTCGTCATCCTCGCGGTCGTGCGACAGCACGGCGACGGCAGTCCAGCGGTCGAGCCCGATCGCCTCGAGCGCGGCGGGGGCTTTGGTGCGATGATAGGCGATGCCGGGAACCGGCGCGGCTTCGGGGCCGTTGGGGGTGACCAGCGCCACCTCCATCCCCATGGCCCGGCCGAGCGTGGCGCAGGCGAGCACGGTCGCATCCTCGCCGATCAGCACCAGTCGCAGCAGCGGGTCGAACCGCTTCGTGTAGCGGGTTGCGTCCCAGGCAAAAACGGGGGCATCGTCGCACGCAACCGCTTCGCGCGCCGCGCCGTCGCTGGTCCATGCAACGGGAAAGCGCAACTGAAAGCCATCGAGTAGCGCGGACACCGCCGGGTCATTGCCGCGCAGCGGCTCGACCAGCACCGAAATGCCGGTGCCGCAGGCGAGGCGGATGTCGATCCACGGGCTGCCCTCGCCATAGCGCAGCAGCCTCGGCTTTCCCTCGGCCATCGCTTCGCGGGCGTGCCGCGCGACATCGGCCTCGATGCAGCCGCCGGAAAGATAGCCCCAGTGCTGGTCGCCCGTGATCAGCATCTGCGCGCCCAGTTCGCGCGGGGCGGGGCCGGAGGTCTCGACCAGCGTGGCGATTGCGAACGGTGAGCCTGATGCGTGCGCCGCCATCAGCAGCGGGCGGATATCATCGGTCTGCGCGTCGAATTGCCATGTGCTCATGCGGGACGACTTAGGGTGCGCCGGCTCGATCGGCAATCGCAACCCGATCGGTCAGGCTCAGCCTCCCGAAAGGCTGCGCAGGAAGCGCCTGCGGATCAGCCGATCCTCGAGGATGCGACCGATGACGTAGAGCAGCGCGAACAGCCCGGCGAACACATAGGCCGAGGTCGGCGAGAAGCGGTCCTTGCCGCCCTCTTCCTTCTTCTTTTCCTTCTCGTCCTTCTTGGGCTTTTCGGGCGCGGGCGCGCCGAGCATCTGGTCGATCCAGTGCAGCTCGCGGACCTTGTCCTTCTCGTCCTTCTTCTTCTTGTCCGCCTGTTCGGTATCGGGCTTGGCCAATATGCCGACCCCGACGATGATCTGGCCGAAGGCGACGAACAGCAAGGGCGCGAGGAAGCAGAACAGCAGCGACTTGCTCGTCATCCAGTAGCGCAGCACGCCGCCGCCCGGCTGGCTCTCGACGCGCAGTTCGCCCGCGTCGTAGATCGACATCCGGTCCTGCGCGAGCGGATCCTTCTTGGTGAAGGTCAGGCTGCCCTCGGCCTGGTCGAAGCTGGTGCCGGGTTCGCGGAAGAACGGTTCGAGCCGGGCAAAGGCCTCGGCTGCGCTCTGTCCGGCCGGCAGCGGCAGTTCGCCGCGCACTGTCCAGATCCAGTCGATCAGCCGCATCCACGAACGGGCGTCGCCGCTCGGTGCGATGGCGGGAAGGCGGTCGCCATCCATGCTGGGGGCCTGGCCGGTCATTCTGCGGGCACCGCGTGGGTGTCGTCGGGCTTGCCGAACTTCTGCTTCATCGTCTTCCAGCCTTCGGTGAACGGGTAGGTCATCTGCTCGCGGATCGACATGCGGCGGCCGCCTTCCATGCCGAGCAATTCGGCCTCGCCATCGACACAGGTGCCGAACATGCGGTCGATGAAGATGAAATTGCTGGCATAGTTGCTGCGCGTCGCCTCGAAATCGAGCGAATGGTGCAGGCTGTGATGCTCGGTGGTGTTGAACAGGAAGCGCCACCAGGCGGGGGTGTTGAAGCGCACATTGATATGCTGATAGACGCCGATCGACATGCCGATCGCGCCTGCCAGCAGCGCGGCGCGCGGGAGGAAGTCGAACAGCCCGCCAATGCCCAGCCCGATCAGGAACAGCTCGACCGGGTTGCCGACCGCGCCCTTGTTGATGTTGAGCTGGGTGATGTAATGGTGCACCGAATGGGTGAGCCAGAGCGGGTACCAGTTGTGCATGCCGCGGTGCATCCAGTACTGGCCGAAATCGAAGATGAACAGGATCAGGAACGCCTGGACCAGCAGCGGCAGGCCGGTGAACCAGGCGAACTTGTCCCAGTCGAAGCTGCTCAGCAGGTTCTCGATCAGCACGTCGCTGCCGATGAAATTGTCGACCAGATTGAGGATGGTATAGCCCAGGCCCACATAGAACAGGTCGGTCACGCATTCCTTCCAGGTCAGCTCCCAGCTCTTGTGGCGCGGGTTGACCCATTCGAGGGCGAGCAGCAGCGCGCGAAACGCGATGCCGATGCCGATCGCGGTCGAGGCCTTGGCGATCGAGTTGGGCGCATAATACCAGAACAGGATCATCGAAAAGAGCACGGCAGGCTGGAACCAGGTGAAGAACAGCCGCTTGAACGGCCCGCCCTCCACCCTGGGTACATTTTCCCAGCCGATGGTGACGGGTGAATCTGCTCCGATGATGCGGTTGCCGACGCGGACTCCGTTCATGTGCCTGTACTCGCGTTTCGGTCCCGGGCTGCCATGATGCGGCAGCGCTGCACGCGGGACGGTTGAGGTTCGCAGTGGAAAGAGCGTTGTAAAATCCCGGCCATCACGCCAGACAGCATCGGCCAATAGTTCCCATAGACCTGATCTATGCGGTCATTCGTCACGGGCCGGCACCGGAACGATTATGAAGCGGTCATGGACCTGCGACTGGCCCGGCGTGTCGAGCTTCGCCCTGAGCCCCTGGCGCAGTTCGGCGATCTCGCTCGCGGGCAGCTCGAGCGGATGCTCGTTCGGGTGCTCGAGCACCTCGTGCGCATAGTCGCGCCCCGGCTCGCGGGTCATCTCGATATGCGCGCCGAGCACGGCGCGGATCGGGTGCGTGCGCGCGAAAGCGCTCAATCGATCGATGCTGGCGCAGTTGTCGGCGAGGAAATTGACCGGCACGTAGAGCCGTCCGGGATAGAGCGTGTCGCCCGAGAGCAGGATCTTCAGGCGCGGGTCATAGACCATCATGGCGGCGGCCTGGTGGCCCGGCGTCGGGATGATCGACAGCGCCCGGCCGCCCAGATCGAAGGTCGCGATATCGCTGGGCCAGGGCTGGATGCCGAAATAGGCGGCGACATCGGCCGGTTTCAGACCGACCAGCGTAGTCTCGGGCCGATCGCGAAACGCGGCATCGCCCGCGATATGGTCGCCATGCGCATGGCTGTGCGCGACGACCAGCGGGATCGATGTGCGGCCATGCGCGGCGAGCCAGTCTGCGATCACCCGGTCGACCACCGGGCGGATGACGCCACCTTGCGCCCCGGTATCGATCAGCAGCGCCTTGTCGCGCCCGAACAGCAGATAGAGGAACGGCGCTTCGAAATTGGTCTTGACCGATTGGCGGATGACGAACGTGTCGGCGTCGAGCGCCTGCACCTGCGCGACGGGCTCGGCGCCGTTGGTGCCGTCGATCCAGCGTTCGGCGAACAGCCGGGGTAGGGGGGCAGCGGGTGCGGCGGCAAGCGAGCCGGAGGTCGCCAGCCCCATCATGAGCCCTGCAGCTCCGAGAATTCGGCCTATTGCTCTCATCATCTGGCCCCCTTGATGGCAGGTCGCATGGGGCGGGACCGGCCTTGCCCAACCAGCCCCGCGCCCAAGCTGGCGATCAGAACCTGAACCGTGCCTCCAGACCCAGGGTCATCGGGTTGATGACGCTGTTGCGCAGATAGCGCAGCCGGACATTGTCGTTCAGGCCGACGCGAGAGCGATCGTTCGACACCGCGTTGACCGCATATTTGTCGAAGATGTTGTTGGCCCACACGCCAAAGCTGTAGCGGTCGGTCTCGTAGAAGACCGAGGCGCGGTGCGTGGTGAAGCCGGGCAGCTTGTCGCCGAACGCGCGATCCCAGCCCAGCCGGGTGACGACATTGCCGCGATAGGTCGCGGTCCAGTCGGCGACGATGTTCCCGTCCATGAACGGCGCGGTATAGGTCGCGCCCAGCGCGCCGCTGGTCTTGGCGGAACCGGGCAGCCGGTCGCCCGACAGCGCGTCGAGCTGGATCGGACGGCTGGGATAGATGCCCGCCGGGCTGTTGACCGCGATGATCCCCGGTACGTCCTGGGTCAGCCGCGCGTCGAGATAGGAGAAATTGCCCTGGATGGTGAAGCGGGGCAGCGGACGCAGCTGGAACGAGGTTTCGAAGCCTTCGGACTTGCCGGTGCCGCCATTGACGGTGATGCCGACCACGCCGTTGACCGTGGCCGAAGCGACCTGGATGCCGTTCCACTTGATCTGGAAGACGTTGAAATTGAACGTCAGCATGTTGTCGAACAGCTCGGTGCGGATGCCCAGCTCGAGGTTCTTTGTCGTATCCGGGCCGAACTGCTGCTCGTTGGGCAGCGCACAGACATTCTGCTGGTTCGGGTTGAGCGGCAGCACGCACGGCGCGACCGTGTTGGGCCCGCCGAGGCGATAGCCCTTCGAATAGGTCGCATAGACCATGACATCGGGCGTGATGTTGTACGAGCTGTTGAACTTCCACACCCAGCCGCTCTTCTTGGCCACGCCGCCGGCCGAGGGCAGGTCATAGGGGCTGAGGGGATCGCCGAGCAGCGGCAGCACCGCGCGGCCCGACACTTCGGAGCGATAGCCGAAATAGCGCGCCCCGGCGGTCACCTGCCATTCGGGCGTGATGCGGAAGGTGCCCTCGCCGAACACCGCGCGCTCGGTCACCCGCGAACGGTTGAACGAGACATATTCGAGCTCGAGCGGGTTGGGCAGCGTGCCGAAGGCGACGAACGGGTGGTTCGGCAGCCGTTCGCGATAGTCGTTCTGCAACGTGCGGCGGTTGTAAAACGCGCCGAGCACCCAGTTGAACGGCCCACCATGGCGCGAGACGAAGCGCACTTCCTGGTTGAACTGCTTACGGCGGTTGGTGCTCTCGTTGAAGCTCGAAAAGGCCGGGAAGGATTCATAGCCGTAATCGAGGTCGAGCAGCAGGTCGGTATTGTCGCCGACCCGCTCGTTCTTCACGTCGGTATGCGCGGTGGTCGCGACCAGATCGGCGATATTGCCGATATTGGCGTTGATCTCGGCGCTGATCAGATGCGCGCGGCGATCGACCGGCTCGAGGAAGCGCGAGGCGCTCTCGTAGCGCCCGGTTCCGAACACGAAGTCGCTGTTATACTGGCCGCCATCGGTCTTGGTGCGCTGATAGGCATAGGTGATGTTGAGCTTGAAATCCTCGCTCGCCTGATAGAGCAGTTGGTTGCGCGTGCTGATCGTCTTTTCGAAATTGACGTCATTGTCGCGGCGCAGGTTGGCGGCATAGCCCGCTGCGGTGATCGTGTTGGGCCCGTTGGGCTGGGGCAGCGATCGGCCCGGCGTCTGAAGCAGCAGCGTGTAGTCGATAAAGCCGGGGTCGTAGAAATAGCCGGTGGCGCTGCGGAAGGCGAGATGATCCTTGATGATCGGGATGTTGATGACGCCATCGGCCTGATAGCCCAGCTTGCTGCTGTGCTGCTTGGCGTAGAAACGGCCGTGCACCTCGCCTTCGAAGCTTTCGAGATTGGGGCGGTTGGGAATGTTGCGGATCGCGCCTGCCAGCGTGCCGAGGCCATAGAGCGTGCCTTGCGGGCCGAGCAGCACCTCGACGCGCGCGATGTCGAGCAGCTTGAAGTCGTAATAGAGCGGCACTTCGCCCAGATACAGGCCGAGCGCGTCGTCGAACGAGGCGCCGGTCGCGCTGGTGTCCGAAGCGTTGAGGCCGCGCAGCACGATGGTTCCGGTCGATCCGGGGCCGGTGTCGGAGATGGTCAGGCCTGGGGTGAAATCGGCAATGTCGCGCACATCGTCGATGCGCTGGCGGGCGAGCTGTTCGTCGCCGATCGCGCTGATGTTGATCGGAACGTCCTGGATCGAGGTCGCGCGGCGGGTCGCGGTCACGACGATGACGTTGCTGCCGCCTTCCTGCTCGGTGTCCTGTGCGGCATCATCCGCCGTGTCCTGCGCGAAGGCAGGCGCGGTGCCCATGCCCATCAACATGGTAGCGCCCAGCAAGGTGGCGCGGAACAGCTTGTTCGTCATCTTCAGACCCCCAATTCTTGGTGAGCCTTTTCAAATGACACCCGTCTCCCCTGGGGTTCTGGCGATGCCGACCCCTTGATCGCCAGTTTTCCGGCCTGTTCTCCCTGAACCTACCCACACGCGCCGCCTTGTCTGCGCGCGCGCCATTGCACGTCGCGCGGCGGTTTGGCCTGCGGGGGTAGATATCGCTTTGCGTAGGGTGATCGTGCCGTCTGCGCGGTGCGCAGCGCCTTGTCTGATATCCGAACAGGCCGGCTTTCGATCCACGGACCCTCGCTTGCGAACAGTCGATAGTGCCGCTGGCGATGTGCCAGCGACACCCGATACGGTATGGATATTACGGAATGCGTCAAGCGTAATAATTTTGCACTTGCTCAGTATGAACGACATTTTGTGCTGCACTGCAAAAAATCACGGGATTGACGCGGTTTGATGGCCGATCGGCGAAGCCGCCTCTTACGCAGAAATGCTTCGCGAGCGAGCGCCGCTTCATGCCGGCGAATCACTCGCTGGCCACGGGTATCGCTGGGCCGCGCGAATCACTGTTCGCTAAGCGGGTCCGATTTTCCGGGCTTTGCGAGGTCGAGCGCTTGGAAGATCGAAGCGTGGCAGCCCGGCAACGCGAACTAGCGCCTTAAGCATCCTCTCTCCAACGGTTATTACGTTTTTCACTCATGGTAATATTTTCTGCTGGACAAGCTCGCCCGGTCTCGTGATGCTGCACTGCGAAAGGGGACCGAATCATGACAAGGCTGTTGCGCAGGCTTTCCACCCTTCTGGCGATGCTGGGGGCCTTCGCGCTCACTGCCTGTTCCGGTTCCCCCGAGCCTGCCAAGCCCAAGACCGAGTTCAATATCGGCTGGTCGATCTATGCCGGTTGGATGCCCTGGCCCTATGCGCAGCAGGCGGGCATCGTGAAGAAATGGGCCGACAAATACGGCATCAAGATCAACTTCGTGCAGGTCAACGACTATGTCGAGTCGGTCAACCAGTACACGGCGGGCAAGTTTGATGGCGTGACGGTCGCCAACATGGACGCGCTGACCATCCCGGCGGCAGGCGGCAAGGATACCACCGCGGTCATCATCGGCGACTATTCGAACGGCAATGACGGCGTGCTGCTCAAGGGCGCGAACAGCCTCACGGCGATCAAGGGCCGGCAGGTCTATCTGGTCGAGCTGTCGGTCTCGCACTATCTGCTCACCCGCGCGCTCGAAAAGGCGGGGCTCAAGTCCACCGACGTCAAGACGGTGAACACCTCGGACGCGGACATCGTCGCGGCCTTCGGCGCGGCGGATGTCAACGCCGCGGTCGCCTGGAACCCGCAGCTTTCGGTGATGAAGGGCGAACCCGGGGTCACGCAGGTGTTCAGCTCGGCCGACATTCCGGGCGAGATTCTCGACCTGATGGTGGTCGACACCGCGACGCTCAAGGCCAATCCGAACCTGGGCAAGGCGCTGGCGGGCATCTGGTACGAGACGGTGGCGCTGATGCAGCGTGACGACGCCGAGGGCAAGGCCGCGCGCGCGGCGATGGCCAAGCTCTCGGGTGCGACCCCCGAAATGTTCGACAGCCAGCTCAAGACCACCTTTCTCTATGCCGATCCCAAGGCGGCGGTTGCGGCGGCGACCTCTCCGGCGCTGGTCACCACGATGACCCAGGTGCGCGATTTCAGCTTCTCCAAGGGCCTGTTCAAGGGCGCGGCGAGCGCCGACGCCGTGGGCATCGCGTTCCCCGGCGGCAAGATACTGGGCGATCCGGCGCGGGTGACGCTGCGCTTCGACGATGCCTTCATGAAGCTCGCCGCGGACGGCAAGCTGTAAGCGCGGATCGGGGCAGGGGAACGGCGATGCGCTGGGTCAACCGACATCCGAAGAAGGGCGAGCGCATCCTGCTCGGCGCGCTGCCGGTCGCGGTGCTGCTGATCGCCTATCTGATCGTCGCGGCGCAGCGCCATGCCGACAACCCGATGGACAAGATCCTGCCGCTGCCCGGGCAGATGATGCAGGCCATGTCCGCGCTGATGTTCCAGGCGGACCAGCTGACCGGGCAGATCACCTTCTGGGCAGACACGGTGGCCAGCCTCTACCGATTGGGTCTGGGCCTCGGCATCGCGACGCTGACCGCGTTGGTCGTCAGCTTGGTGCTGGGCGTGCTACCGCCGGTGCGCGCAACCCTTGGCCCACTGGTCACCGGCATCGCGGTCATCCCGCCAATCGCGCTGCTACCGATCCTGTTCATTGCGCTGGGCCTGGGCGAGACCGCCAAGATCGCTTTGATCGCCATCGGTGTCGCGCCGGTGATGATCCGCGACATCGCGGCTTATATCGCCGCGCTGCCTGCCGAACAGGTGATCAAGGCGCAGACCCTGGGCGCAAGCTCGTGGCAGATCATGATCCGTGTCGCGCTGCCCCAGGCGATGCCGCGGCTGATCCATGCCGTGCGGCTGGCGCTCGGCCCGGCCTGGGTGTTCCTGATCTCGGCCGAGGCGATCGCGGCGGATGTGGGGCTGGGCTATCGCATCTTCCTCGTCCGCCGGTACCTCTCGATGGACGTGATTCTGCCCTACGTCGCGTGGATCGCGCTGCTGGCGATCGTGATGGACTGGGCGCTCGCGCTCACCAGCCGCAAGGCCTTTCCCTGGGCGGAAGGGCAGGGCCGATGAGCGTAGAACCGATCCTCAGCCTGCAGAACGTCTGGGTCGAATATGGCGACAAGATCGTGCTGGAAAAGGTCGATCTCGACATCCAGCCCGGCTCGTTCGTCTCGATCGTCGGCCCCTCGGGCGCGGGCAAGTCGAGCCTGTTACGCGTCATCCTGGGGCAGGAGCGCCCGACGCGCGGGGTGATCGAGCTCGACGGCCAGCCGCTTGCGCCCGAATGCGGGCCCGATCGCGGCGTGGTGTTCCAGCGCTATTCGGTCTTCCCGCACCTGAGCGCGCTCGGCAATGTCGTGTTCGGGCTGGAATGCGAACAGGCGCCGCTCACAGCGCGGCTGTTCGGCTCCGCGCGCAAGGCAGCGCGCGAGCAGGCCGAGGCGATGCTTGTCGCAGTGGGGCTGGCCGACAGCATGCACCAATATCCCGCGCAGCTTTCGGGCGGCATGCAGCAGCGGCTGGCCATCGCGCAGGCATTGATCAAGCGGCCGCGCATCCTGCTGCTCGACGAGCCGTTCGGCGCGCTCGACCCTGGCATCCGCGCCGACATGCACGCGCTGATCCAGCAGCTGTGGAGCGACTATGCGCTGACCATCATCATGGTGACGCACGACATTCGCGAGGCGTTCACGCTCGGCACGCGCGTGCTCGCGCTCGACAAGCGCCGGCACGATCCGCACGCGCCGCACCGCTTCGGCGCGACCGCGGTCTACGACCTCACCCTCAACAAGAAGAGCAACCCGGAAGCCCCGGAAAAACCGGCGGTTCTGGAGATTGCCAAGACCCAGGAGAACGCATGATGGGAACCGAGCCGACCAGTGTCGCAAGGTTATCGATGAGCCTGCCGAGTGAGCTGTTCCGCCAGCTCGACATGATGGTCGAGGAGCGCGGCCTGCCGTCGCGCTCGCAGCTGATCGCCGAACTGATCCGCCATGCGCTCGCGGCGCACGAGGCGACGACGCGGCCGGACGAGATGCTCGCGGGCACGCTGACCATCGTCTATCGCGGCGACCGGGGCCGGGTGCGCCATCAGCTCGCGCAGACCCAGGCCGAATATCTCAAGGAGGTCATCTCCTCGCAGCACGTGTTCCTCGAGGACGACCAGTCGCTCGAGGTGCTGCTGGTCCAGGGGCCGGCCGTCCGCCTCAACGAGCTGTGCGATGCGCTGCGCCGGGTGCGCGGCGTGCACCAGCTGCAGCTCGTCACCACCACCGCCCTGCTGCCGCCGCTCTACGAGCCGGACGCGGGCGACCATGCCAAGGGAGCCGCTGCATGACCGCCGTATTGAGCGATCCGTCTGCCGCCCGCGCGCATGCCCGCGCCATGGCGGGTACGCGCGTCGAATCGATGCCCGTGCTGCCGCCGGTTGCCGATGATCTGCCCGAGGGCGTCGCGGCTGAGGACCTGCTCTGGGAAGAGACCCTCGCGCCCGGCGGCTATGCCACGCGCAGGCTGGCGCGCGGCACGCGGCTGCGGCTCATCGACTTGAAGGGCGATGCCTGTGCCGGGCTGCAGCTGTTCAATGCGGAGATGCCGACCGAGCGCCTCAACGTCGCCGATACGGTCAAGGTGCAGTGGAACGCCTATCTAAGCGCGGGCAAGCTGCTGCTGTCGGACATGGGCCGCGTGCTGATGAGCATCGTCGAGGACAATGCGGGCACGCACGATGCCTTTTGCGGCACCTCCAACGCCGCGACCAATGCCGCGAAATATGGAGAGGGTGCCAATTACAGCCCCTATCCCAATGGCCGCGAACGGTTTCTGCTCGGCGCGGCCAAGCATGGGTTGGGGCGGCGCGACGTCCATCCCTGCATCAACCTGTTCAAGGGCGCGACCATATCCGAGGATGGCAGCATCGTGCCCGATGTCGGTCCTTTCGAGGGCGGACGCAGCGTGCTGCTGCGTGCCGAGATGGACGTGGTCGTGGTGATCGCCAACGTGCCGCATGTGCTCGATCCGCGCCCCGCATACACCGTCACGCCTTTGCGCGTCACCGCCTGGCGCGGAGAGGTGACGCCGGAAACCGACCCCATTCGCAACGCGACGCCCGAGGGCCAGCGCGCCTTTCTCAACGTCGAAGACTATTTCCGTCGCTGATCGCAGGAGTTTCACCCGAATGAGCGCCGATCCCCATATCGCAGGCCTTTCCGGCCCCGTTGTCCATGACGAGATCGTGCCTGCACGCGCACCCTGGCTGCACCATATCGCCGCCGGTCAGACGCTGCGCATCGTCGATCTGGAAGGCAATCAGGCTGTCGACTTCCTGCTCTATGCGACCGCCGACGATGCCGAACGCTACAGCGCGCAGGATACCGTCGCGGCGCAGGGCAATCTGTTCCTGCGCGAAGGCACCGTGCTGCGCTCGAACGAAGGCCGCGCGATGATGACGATCACCTCCAGTGCGGTCGATTATCACGACACGATCGGCGGTGCGTGCTCGTGCGAATCCAATACCTTGCGCTATGGTCATCACACCAAGTCCGAACATGCCTGTGTCGAGAACTTCCTCGAGGCCAACCTGGTCGAAGGGCGCGGCAAGCGCGATATCGTCTCGAACATCAACTTCTTCATGAACGTGCCGGTCGAGGCCGACGGCTCGCTGGGCATAGTCGACGGAATTTCCGCGCCGGGCCTGACGGTCGATCTGCGCGCCGAGATGGACGTGACCGTGGTCGTCTCCAACTGCCCGCAGATCAACAATCCCTGCAACGGCTTCAACCCCACGCCCGTGCGCATGATCGTCACCGCATGAGTTACGACACCGTTCTCATCGCCAATCGCGGCGCGATCGCCACGCGCATCATCCGCACGCTGCGCAAGATGGGGCTGCGCTCGGTCGCGGTCTATTCGGAGGCCGACGAGGATTCGCTGCATGTCGCGCTCGCCGACGAGGCAGTGTGCATCGGCCCGGCGCGTGCGAGCGAGAGCTATCTCAACGTGGCGGCGATCCTGGAGGCGGCCCGCTCGACAGGAGCAGGCGCGATCCACCCGGGCTATGGTTTCCTCGCCGAGAACGCCGAATTTGCCGAGGCCTGCGCGGCGGCGGGCATCGTGTTCATCGGCCCCGATCCCGACAATATCCGCACTTTCGGGCTGAAGCACAGCGCGCGTGCGCTCGCCGCCGCGCATGACGTACCGCTCGCGCCGGGCACCGATCTGCTCACCGACGAGGCCGAGGCAGTCGCGGCGGCGGAGCGCATTGGCTTTCCTGTGATGCTCAAGGCGACCGCGGGCGGCGGCGGCATCGGCATGCGCGTGTGCGAGACGGCCGAAGATGTTCGCGAGGGCTTTGCCACCGTGGCGCGGCTCGGCCAGGGCAATTTCGGCGATTCGGGGGTGTTCCTCGAGCGCTTCATCCGCCGCGCCCGGCATATCGAGGTGCAGATTTTCGGCGACGGTGCGGGCCGCGTCGTCGCGCTGGGCGAGCGCGACTGCTCGTTGCAGCGCCGCAACCAGAAGGTGGTCGAGGAAGCGCCCGCGCCGCTGCTGCCCGATACGATCCGCGCCGAGCTTTACGCCGCGGCGATCCGTCTGGGCGAGGCGGCGCGCTATCGGTCTGCCGGGACTGTCGAATTCCTCTACGATGCCGAGCGCAAGGAGTTCTTTTTCCTCGAAATGAACACCCGGCTCCAGGTCGAGCATGGCGTGACCGAAGAGGTGTTCGGCATCGATCTGGTCGAATGGATGGTGCGCGGCGGGCAGGGCGATTTTGCCTTCCTCGACAGCGCGCCGACTGCGCCCAGCGGCCATTCGGTCCAGGTGCGCCTCTATGCCGAGGACCCGGGACAGGACTATCGCCCGACCTCGGGCACGCTGACTTCGGTGCGCTTCCCGGACGACATTCGCACCGAGACCTGGGTGATGGCGGGCAGCACGGTGAGCAGCTGGTACGACCCCATGCTCGCCAAGCTGATCGTGCATGCCGAGACGCGCGAGCTTGCGGTCGCCGCGATGCAGGCCGCGCTCGACCAGTCGCGCGTCGATGGCATCGAGAGCAATCTGCGCTGGCTGCGTGAGGTGGTGCGCGCGCCGGCGTTCATCACCGGCGAGGTTTCGACCCGCGCGCTCGAAAGCGTGGTCTACTTGCCCCAAAGCATCCAGGTGGTGAGCGGTGGCACCGCGACCACGGTGCAGGACTGGCCGGGGCGGCAGAAGCTCTGGGCGGTCGGCGTGCCGCCCTCGGGGCCGATGGACGACCAGTCGTTCCGGCTGGGCAACCGGCTGCTCGGCAATCCCGAGGGTACGTCCGGGCTGGAACTGACGCTGACCGGCCCCACGCTGCTGTTCAGCGCGCCCGCGCGCATCTGCCTGATGGGCGCGGATTTCGGCGCGACATTGGATGGCGCTCCGGTCGAACGCGGCGCGCCGATCGATGTGGCGGCAGGCCAGACGCTGAGCCTCGGCCGCGCGACCGGCGGAGGCCTGCGCGGTTATATCCTGTTCGCAGGCGGGCTCGACATCGCGCCCTATCTCGGCAGCACCAGCACCTTCGAGCTCGGCCAGTTCGGCGGCCATGCCGCGCGGCGGCTGCTCGCGGGCGATATGCTGCATCTGGCGCATGGCCCGACGACCGAGCCACTGGCGCAGGTCGCGCTGCCCGAGATCGGCAGCGAATGGACGCTGCGGGTGCTCTACGGCCCGCACGGCGCGCCCGATTTCTTCACCCCGGACGATATCGACACGCTGATCACCGCCGACTGGCAGGTGCATTACAATTCCAACCGCACCGGCGTGCGCCTGGTCGGCCCCAAGCCGCAATGGGCGCGCAAGGATGGCGGCGAGGCCGGGCTGCACCCGTCGAACATCCACGACAATCCCTATGCGATCGGCGCGGTCGACTTTACTGGTGACATGCCTATCATCCTGGGGCCGGACGGGCCATCGCTCGGCGGGTTCGTCTGCCCGTTCGTGGTGATCGCGGCGGATCGCTGGAAGATCGGCCAGCTCGCACCCGGCGACAGGCTGCGCTTCGTGCCGGTCAATGCGCATGATGCGTTCGCGGCGGACAGCCTGCAACGGCGGCTGGTCGCAACCGGCGAGGGGCATATGCAGAGCCCCGCGCGCCCAATCGAGACGCTCTCGCCGATCTTGGGCATCATCGCCGAAGGTCCGAACAGACCGCGTACCGTCTATCGCCAGCAGGGCGACCGCAACATCCTGGTCGAATATGGCCCGATCGTGCTCGATGTCGAGCTGCGCATCCGCGTGCAGGCGCTGCTCACCGAGCTCGAGCGCATGGCGCTGCCCGGGGTGATCGACATCGTCCCCGGCATTCGCTCGCTGCAATTCCATTTCGACGGCAGCACGATGAATCAGGGCGCGGCGCTCGCGGCGCTGATGGCGGCGGAGGAGCGGCTGGGCGATCTGGAGGATTTCACCATCCCTTCGCGCATCGTCCATCTGCCCTTGAGCTGGCGCGACCCGGCGACGATCGAGACGATCGAGAAATATATGGGCACAGTGCGCGACGATGCGCCCTGGTGCCCGGACAATATCGAGTTCATCCGCCGCATCAACGGCCTGCCCGATGCGGCGGCGGTCGAGAATCTGATCTTCGAGACCAACTATCTCGTGCTCGGCCTGGGCGATGTCTATCTCGGCGCGCCGGTCGCGACCCCGGTCGATCCGCGCCACCGGCTGGTGACCACCAAGTACAACCCGGCGCGCACCTGGACTCCGCCCAATGTCGTTGGCATCGGCGGCGCGTATATGTGCATCTACGGCATGGAGGGGCCGGGCGGATACCAGCTGTTCGGGCGCACGATCCAGGTGTGGAACACCTATCGCCAGACCGAGGCTTTCACCGAGGGCAAGCCCTGGCTGCTGCGCTTCTTCGACCAGATCCGCTTCTATCCGGTGAGCGCCGAGGAACTGGCCGAATGGCGACGCGATTTCCCCAGCGGAAGGCGATCGATCCGCATCGAGCCCTCCGAATTCCGCCTCGCCGATTATCGCGCCTTCCTCGCGGACAATGCCGAATCCATTGCCGCCTATGAGGCCAGCCGCCAGGCCGCGTTCGATGCCGAGCGCGCCGAATGGCAGCGGCGGGGCGAGTTCGACCGGGTCGATCCGGCGGACATTGCGGTCGCCGAGAGCGCGGCGGTCGAGGTGCCAGAAGGGGCCGATCTCATCGAAACGCCGTTCGGCGGCAGCGTCTGGAAGATGCTGGTCAATGTCGGCGACGAGGTCGCGGCGGGCGATGCCATCGCGATCATCGAGGCGATGAAGATGGAGTGCCGCGTCGACAGCCCCGGCGCGGGCACGGTCGCGGCCCTTTATGCGAAAGAGCGGCAATCGGTGCAGCCGGGCGAGCCGATCCTGGCGCTGACGAGGCACGGATGAGCGCGCCGTTCCGCCTCAGCGCTGCGGGCATCGCGCAGGCGGTCCGGGCCGGTCAGAGCAGCGCTGTGGCTGAGGCTGAAGCCGCGCTGGCGCGGATCGCGGCGTACGATGCTGTCCAGCCGCAGATCTGGATCAGCCGCGCATCGCCTGAGGCGCTGTTTGAGGCCGCGCGCGCGATCGATGCGCGGGTGGCGGCGGGCGAGCAGCTGCCGCTCGCCGGCGTGCCGTTCGCGGTGAAGGACAATATCGACGTTGCGGGTTTCGAAACGTCGGCGGCGTGCCCCGCCTTTGCCTATAGGCCCGAAACTTCGGCCAGCGTGGTCGAGAAGCTGCTCGCGGCGGGAGCCTTGTGCGTCGGCAAGACCAATCTCGATCAGTTCGCCACCGGTCTCAACGGGACGCGCAGCCCCTATGGCGCGCCGCGCAACGCGCATAACCTGGCCTATGTCAGCGGCGGGTCGAGCTCGGGTTCGGCCAGCGCGGTCGCGGCGGGGCTGGTCGCGTTCGCGCTCGGCACCGATACCGCAGGTTCGGGCCGCGTGCCCGCCGCCTTCCAGCATCTCATCGGGTTCAAGCCGAGCAAGGGCCGCTGGAGCAACCGCGGACTGGTCCCGGCGTGCCGCTCGATCGACTGCATCACCGTGTTCACCGACGATACCGCCGATGCGCGGCTGATCGACTCCATCGTCGCGGGCTATGATCCTGCGGATGCCTGGTCGCGGCCGCTTGCCGATATGCCGCGCGACCCCCGCACCATCGGCGTGCCGCGCCGCGACCAGCGGATGTTCTTCGGCGATGGCGAGGCGGAATATCTTTACGACAAGGCAATCGAGACACTCGCGGGGCTCGGCACGATCGTCGAGATCGATTACGCCCCACTGCAGGAGGCTGCGCAACTGCTCTATGGCGGTCCCTGGGTGGCCGAACGCACCGCCGCTTTGGGCGATCTGCTGATCAGCAATCCTGATGCCATCGACCCTACCGTGCGCGAAATCGTCGCCGCCGGGCTGGAGACCAGGGCAGTCGACCTGTTCAACGGAATCTATCGCCTGGCCGAGCTCAAGCGCCATGCCGACCAGTTGTGGGAGGTCATCGACGTCATGGCCTTCCCGACCGCCGGGACGACCTATCGCGTGAAGGAAATGCTCGCCGCGCCGATCGCGCTCAACAGCGCGCTCGGCTTCTACACCAATTTCGTCAACCTGCTCGACATGGCCGCGCTCGCCGTGCCCGCCGGC
>AYSC01000010.1 GCA_000503195.1 Blastomonas sp. CACIA14H2 | reverse complement strand
GCGCAGGCGCGGCGGCGGGTGCCGTCGCCGGAGCGGCGCGCGGGACGGCGTTCGCCAGCGGCGCGGCCAACAGCGCCTATGCCCTCGGTTCGGCCGGAAAGAGCGGCGGGGCCGCAGTCGCAGGCGGGGCTGGTGCGGTCGGCAAGGCGGCAGTCGGCGCAGCCATGTCGCCGCTACGCAAGGCCGCCGCCTCGCTCAAAGATAGCTACCGTTCGGGCGGGCACGCCGCGGTGACCGCGACCGGCGGCACCATCTCCGGCGGTGCTCCATCCGAACCGACAGCCTCCGACGGAGGGCCCGCTTGGGCGGCCGCGATGAAGCAACGCCAATCCATGACCCACGGCGCGACCATCGCCGCCCATACGCTGCGCTCCGGCGACGGCGGGGGCAGCGGTTCGTCGGTCGATCTCAGCCAGAAGGACTAACGCTTATGTTCCGACGACCCTCGATCCGTTACGGCCAGACGCCCGAACCGGTCACGCCCTATCAGCGCGCCGCGCAGGTCTGGGACGACCGTATCGGCTCGGCCCGCGTGCAGGCGAAGAACTGGCGGCTTGCCTTCTTCGGCGCGCTTGCACTGTCGGGGGGGCTCGCTGGTGGCCTCATCTGGCAATCGGCACGCGGCCATATCGTGCCGTGGGTGGTGCAGGTCGATCGGCTCGGCGAAGCGCAGGCGGTCGCTCCGGCCGAGGCCGGATACCGCCCGACCGATCCGCAGGTGGCGTTCCATCTGGCGCGGTTTATCGAGCAGGTGCGCGCGATCCCGGCTGATCCGGTCATCGTCCGCCAGAATTGGCTGAGAGCATACGACTTCACGACCGACCGCGGCGCGCTTGCGCTCAACGACTATGCCCGCGCCAACGACCCGTTCGCCAACATCGGCAGGGTGCAGGTGGCGGTGGACGTGTCGAGCGTGATCCGCGCGTCGCCCGACAGCTTCCGCGTCGCCTGGACCGAGCGCCGCTATCAGGACGGCAGCCTCACCGCTACCGAGCGGTGGTCGGCGATCCTTACGGTCGTCGTGCAGCCGCCGCGCACATCCGACGCCCTGCGCAAGAACCCGCTCGGCGTCTTCGTCAATGCCCTCAACTGGTCGAAGGAGCTGTCGCAATGACCGGCAATACCCTCCGCCGCGTCTCCGGCGCGGCGCTTCTCGTCTCCGCGTCCGCGCTTGCGGGCTGCGCCAGCACCTCGGCGAAGCCGCCGGCCATCGCCTTTGACGATCTGCCGCCCGCCATCGCGGCGACGCCCGCGCCCGAGCCGCCACGCCCCGTCGCTGTAGTCACGATCCCCGAGCCGCTTCCGCTGCCCGGCCAGTTGAAGCCGTTAGTGGAGGCCGCGCCACCGGCCGAGCCTGCCGACCCGCGCCGCCGGGTCGGGGCAGCCAACGCCGCCGCGCGCGTTCAGCCGGTGCGCGAAGGCTTCATCAACGCGATCCAGCAATATCCTTGGGTTCCGGGTGCACTGTATCAGGTCTATACCGCCCCCGGCCAGGTCACCGACATCGCCTTGCAGGAGGGCGAGCAGCTCGTGGGGACGGGGCCGGTCGCGGCCGGCGATACCGTGCGCTGGATCATCGGAGACACCATCAGCGGCAGCGGCGCGACCGCGCGCGTGCATATCCTGGTGAAGCCCACCCGGCCCGACCTCGCCACCAACCTAGTCATCAACACCGACCGACGCACCTATCATGTGGAACTCCGCGCGACGCCAGCGACCTATATGGCCTCGGTGTCGTGGACCTATCCGCGGGACCAGCTCATTGCGCTGCGCGGCGCCAATGCCGCAGCCGCAGCCATAACGCCGGTCGCGGCCGGCCTGGATCTATCGGCGCTCAACTTCCGCTACCGCATCGACGGTGACCGGGCACCGTGGCGACCAATCCGCGCGTTCGATGACGGGCGGCAGGTGTTCATCGAGTTTCCGGCCGGAATTGCGCAAGGCGAGATGCCGCCGCTGTTCGTGATCGGCGCTGCTGGCGACGCCGAGCTGATCAACTATCGCGTGCAGGGCCGCTACATGGTGGTCGATCGCATGTTCGGCGCCGCCGAGCTTCGCCTGGGCGACCGCCGCAGCGAGCAGCGTGTCCGCATCGTCCGCGACGCCGAAGAAAGCACTGAACGTCGGCGGGGGCGGCCGTGAGCGAGTCCGTTGCCACGCCGGCCGCAGAGTCGGCCACGCCACGCTCCGATCCTCAAGCCTTCCAGCTTCGGGGTGAGCCGCCGCGCGTGATGCGCCTGTCGCGCAAGGCGTTAGCCGTCGTCGGCGTAGCCGTCGGTCTCGGCATCGGCGGCTCGCTGATCTATGCGCTTCAACCAGCGGGCGAAAAGGCCGCACAGGAACTCTACAACACCGAGAGCAACGGGGCCGCAGAAAACATCGCCTCGGGCCCGCGCGACTACGCGCAGGTGCCTAGGCTCGGGCCGCCGCTTCCCGGAGATCTTGGCGGCCCGATTGTCTCGGCGCAGCAGCGCGGCGAGAACGTGCCGCTCCCGCAGATTGGCGCCCAGCCAGCGCAACCAGATCCGCGCGCTCAGGCGGCCGAGGCCGCGCGCCAGCGGGTCAGCCAAGAGCGCGACGCCGCCCGCATGAGCGGCGTGTTCCTCGGCGCCAGTTCGGCCAATGTTGGCGGAACTGCCGCGGCGACGTCGCTCGCGCTGCCCGAACCGGCCGCCCAGCAGCAACCGCATCAGGCGATGGCGGCGCAGGGCGACCAGGCCGCCAAGCGAGCTTTTCTGGCGCAGGCGTCGAGCCAGCGTACGGTCAGCGCCGAACGGCTGGTTCCGCTGGCTTCGCCCAATATCGTGCAGGCCGGTGCCGTCATCCCGGCCGCGCTCATCACCGGTATCCGTTCGGACCTGCCAGGCCAGATCACCGCGCAGGTGACGGTCAACGTCTATGACAGCCCCACAGGCCGTATCCTGCTCATTCCACAGGGAGCAAGGTTGATCGGCGAGTATGACAGCGAGGTCACGGCCGGGCAGACCCGCGTGCTGCTCGCATGGGATCGGCTCATCATGCCGGACGGCCGCTCGATCACTCTCGAGCGCCAGCCCGGCGCTGACGGTGCCGGGTTTGCGGGGCTGCAGGATCGCGTGAACCAGCATTGGGGCAATCTCCTCAAGGCTGCTGCGATCTCCACGCTGCTCGGCGTTGGCGTCGAGCTTGGCGCAGACAGCGAGAACGATCTTGTCCGTGCGCTGCGGCGGGGATCGCAGGACACCATCAATCAGGCCGGGCAGCAAATCGTTGGGCGGCAATTGAACGTCCAGCCGACGCTTACCATCCGACCGGGGCATCCGCTGCGTGTCGTCATCACGCGCGATCTGGTGCTCGAACCGATTGGAGGACAGCGATGACGAAACTGAAGCTGGGGCCATTATCCGACGATCGGCCCGTCAAACTGACCGTGGAGATGCCTGCCGCCGTCCATCGCGATCTCGTCGCCTATGGGGCTGCCCTGGCGGCCGAGAATGGTGGCGAGGTAGTAACGCCAGAAAAGCTGATCGCGCCAATGCTTGCCCGGTTCATGGCGAGCGATCGGGGATTTGTGCGCGGGCGGCGGAGCCGCAGCCATGGGTGAGATTTAGCGATCTTCGCGGAACTTTCGAAAGCGCTACTTGGAATCAGCCTCCGTTACTGCAGTCTCCGCGTTGGCACACTCGTCACCCCGAAAGGTGCTTTCCCGGCCAGCAGCGGAGACCCGACGCGCCTCGTCAACATTCGCTTCGAAGAACTGCACGCTGCGAGCTGAGTGCTGGACTAAGCCACTGGTGTTTGGAGTAACCGTGATCGCTGCTGGGGGCAAAGGTAACACGACTGGTCGTAATAAGATCCCCAACGTGAAACCGACGATCAGCAGCATGACTGCAGCAACCAGAAGCTTAGTTTTCGCCATTTGCCGGTCCCTCTTTTTCCTGCACACTGGAGGCCTCGGAAAGCGCAAATGAAAGCGCATATCGCTGCCGAACAAATGAAAGGAACCGCATCACCGCGGGGTTGCGATTATCCGGCCGCCAATAGCCGCAGTAGCCGACAAGGGCAGGACCCTGTTCCCCGTGTATCGGTCGATAAACCACATCTGGGTAAAGTGCACCGGTTGCACCTTCACATACGATGCTAATGCTACAATAGTTGCCGAGCACGCTGAGGATCGTTTCGCGGCTGCAATGACATAAGCGGATGTTCGGCTTTCGCCCGTTAAGCGCCAGTTTGCCCAAAACCAGATCGCGAATGTCGGAGCCGGGATCGGCCGTCGTTAGCAAGATTTGTTCAGCTTGGAGATCAGTCCAATGAACCACCTGATGTTCGGCGAGGCGATGACACGCCGGAACCGCGACAAGAATCCGCTCGCTCCAGAGTGGCTCAGCCCGGAGGCTGCCTGACGGCGCGGTACCCATCAGGATGGCTATATCCACCTCTGCGCTATCAAGACCGGCAAACAGTACCCGGCGATCTGCTTCGACGCATTGGACGTCCACCTCAGGGTGCGCATCGCGCCAGGCGAACGTCGTTGCACGAAGATTGCCTGCGGAGATGGCGCTGTTCAATCCAAGGCGGAGAATCCCAGCGCGCCCTTGCCCGGCGTCCCGCATCATGGAAGTCAGCTTTTCGGCGGTCGCAACCATAGGCCGCGCACCGCCCAAAAAGGCACCGCCAGCCGTCGTCAACACCAAACCTGACCGGGATCGCTCAAAAATCGGCGCGCCGAGCGATCGCTCCAGTTTCACGACCGCTCGGCTAAGCGTCGATTGCTCCACCTCAAGTGCCCGGGCGGCACGATAGAAACTCCCGTGGTCTGCTGCCGCAATCGCGTATCGAAGCTGACGGATATCGAACGGCACCGCTTGGCTCATTCAAGCGATACGACGATTTTTCCTAAGTGCCCGCCAGCCTTCAGCAGACGAAGCGCGTCTACAGCTTCTTCGAACGGAAAAACCCGGTCAACGACAGGCTTCATCTTGTGAAGAGCGATGGCACGATTCATCGCTTCGAACATCGCTACCGAGCCGACATAGGTGCCCTGGATCTTGATGTTTTTATGCAGAATCAGGCCGGTCGCCACGGCGTCAGCTAAGCCGGTCAGCACACCCATTAGGGAGATCGACCCACCGAAGCGGACGGCTTCGAGCGTCTTGTTGAGAGTGCCAGGCCCGCCCACCTCTACGGCATGGTCGACGCCGCGGCCATCGGTTAGCGCTAGTACCTCGTGCTGCCACTCCGGATTGCTCTGGTAGTTGATGACATGGTCCGCCCCAAGCGCTCTTGCACGTTCGAGCTTGGCGTCATCGGAGCTCGTGATGATCACTCGCGCGCCCGCGAGTTTGGCGAACTGGAGTGCGAAGATCGACACCCCGCCTGTGCCAAGCAACAACACCGTGTCGCCCGGTCCGATATCCGCTCCGACGAATTGCGCATACCACGCCGTCACACCAGCACATGGCAAGGTGGAAGCTTCCTCGAAACTGAGATGGTCGGGAATATGAACTACACCGCTTGCGGGCAGGACAACCTGCTCGGCCAACATGCCGTCGACTGCCCCGCCGAGCGAGCCCGCTTGAAGTTCCGCAGTGAGAGGGCCGTCCAGCCAGTTCGGCATGAACGCAGCGGCTACACGGTCACCGACCTTGAAGCGGGTAACGCCGGCTCCGACCGCCGATACCACGCCTGCGCCATCAGACAGGGGCACAACGCCCGTCACCTTGTCCCCGACGGCATATGTGCCAGAGATCACAAGGATATCGCGGTAGTTCAGCGAACACGCCTTAACATCGATGGCAACCTCAACTGGTCCGGGAGCTGGAACTGGACGATCGACTATGGCAATCGAATCGATGTCGGTTCCTCCGATGATTTCGTAAGCTTTCATGGGATTCTCCAATTTTTGAGAACGGATGTCGCCGCGATATTCGTGCAAGCCGTATATTGTGCAAGTACCCACATTTTTGTAAGTATTAGGGCACATTTTTGTCCGTAACGATCATGGAAGACCGATTTGATGGCACGCAAATGCAATTGGAAAACAGGCTGCGATGTGGAAGCGACCCTTGCTGTTGTGGGTGGGCGCTGGAAGCCGGTTTTGCTGTTCCATCTTCTCGATGGCCGCAAGCGATTCAGCGATCTGTGCCGTATGACTCCCAATGCCACGCAGCGGATGATCACCTTACAACTGCGTGAGTTGGAGGCGGACGGGGTGGTCGCGCGACATGTCTTCGCCGAGGTGCCGCCCCGTGTCGAGTACGAACTGACTGCCATGGGACGGTCTCTGGAGCCGCTTCTGCTTCACATGCGGAACTGGGGCGAACAATACAAGCGGCAGGCCGAGCTTCAGGATTAGCAGGCAGACTAGCGAGCTACCTAAGCCGCGCCTGAGCGAAGATGCACACTGTCTCACCGATACACATGAGACAATTTTGAGCTGCAATTCTCGCAGTTCCGACAAACTTGTGTTCCTGCACGGAAAAACCTGACCATCCTCTCCGCACAAAAAATATGGGGAGAGTGTAATGGTCAAATGTCTGAGTGGCACCCGCCACAGATCGCTCATCGCATCGCTTTCGACCGGCCTGTCGGTGATCGCCTTGTTGTCCAGTTTTCCTGCGTTCGCGCAAACCGAGACTTCTCCGGAGGCAGCACAGCCTGCCTCGCCCGAAGCCGCCGCACAAAGCCAATCTGATGACGCAGTAGGCGGCGATATCGTCGTCACCGCGACGCGAAGAGAACAGCGCACGCAGTCCATCGGCATCGCGGTTTCGGCTTATTCCGGCGAAACGCTTACACGAAGCGGTGTGCTGGCCACGACCGACCTAGCCGCGATCACGCCGGGATTGGCCATTACCCTCGTCACACCCGGACAGCCCGCGCTGATAGCTATCCGCGGCATTTCCCAGAGCAACTACGCGGGTCAACTGGAGTCGACCAACGCTTACTATGTCGACGACAATTACCAGGTGCTGTCATCGACTAACAGCCAAGGCCTTTATGACGTTGCACGCGTCGAGACCCTGAAGGGGCCGCAGGGGACATTGTTCGGCCGCAACGCCAATGGCGGCCTCGTGAACGTCATCACCAACGACCCGGTCAACGAATTCAGCGGTTATGCTCAGGTCGGGCTTGCATCGCGCGGCGAGGTTCGCGCCGAGGGCGCAGTCAATCTCCCGATCAGCGACACGGTCGCAGGCAGGATTGCTGCTTATCGCAACCATTTTGATGGCGCCTATCGCAATCAGGTTCCCAATGTTCGGAACCTCGGCGATGAGGACGCTTTTGGCATCCGCGGCAAGATCAAGATCGAGGCGAATGATCGCCTGACACTGAACCTGCGGGGCAGCTACTATAACCAGTTTGCCAAAAGCGGCGGACAGGCTCTAGCCACTCCGGCTTTACCTTTGTCCCCCGAAGGCTTGGGCGTCCTGACCGGTCCGAACACCACGACCTTCTTTGGCTATCGCGATGCAGACGGCGATCCGTTTACTATCGCAGTCGACTATCCGGGGTTCCACGGTCAAAAGGTTTGGGACGCCGGTTTCAAGGTTGACTACGCGCTCTCAGATACCGTCACGCTGATCGCGCAAACCTATTACCAGGATGCCAAGACCGATTACGCAGAGGACAACGATCTCTCACCACTCAACTTTTCGATCTATCAGGTCTTCAACGAAAGCAAGAACTTCACGCAGGAAGTTCGCCTCGTTGAAAGCGATGGACGATTCCGATGGACGGCAGGCGCCTTCTATCTGAGGGTCCGCGGCGATTACATCCAGAACTTCGAACTGCGTGGCCTGGGGGCAATTACCCGGTCTGACTACTTCCTACGCACGGACTCGGGGTCAGTTTTCGGTCAGATCGAATATGATATGTCCCCTCAGGTCACGCTGATTGCCGGTGGTCGTTTCATCGTCGATCATAAGGATTTCGGGATCGACTATAGTTGCACGACCATTCCAGCGACATTCGGGTCGTTTGTCACTAACCCGGCCACTGCCGGATGTGCCAACACATTCGCCTCTACGGACCCGCTTGCACTCATCAACAATCCGACTTACCGCGACACGCACACAGAGCGCGGATTTGCGGGCAGGGCACAAATCAATTGGACGCCTGTTGACGACCTTCTGATCTATGCAAGCTACAACCGCGGCTACAAGGCCTTCAACTACAATGAGGCATTCGCGGGAGCCACGCCTATCGATCGGATACGCTTCGACGGCGAGCGAGTGAATGCGTTCGAGCTGGGTGAAAAATGGGACCTTCTGGACAGACGTCTCCGGATCAACTCTGCGCTGTTTTATTATGATTTCGAAAGCTATCAAGCATTCGATCAGCGCGGTCTCCTTTTTACCGTCTTCAACAGTCCGGCGCGGGTCTATGGCGGCGAAGTTGAGGTAACTGTCAGGCCCGGCCGTGGCTGGACGCTCAATGGGTCTGCTCTATTCCTCAACACCCGTGTCGAAAATGTTCCACTGCCAAATCTGGTAGCATCCCGGCGCACGGCGCAATCACCCAACT
This sequence comes from Blastomonas sp. CACIA14H2, assembly GCA_000503195.1. GTDB lineage: Bacteria > Pseudomonadota > Alphaproteobacteria > Sphingomonadales > Sphingomonadaceae > Blastomonas. The sequence goes on along the minus strand of AYSC01000010.1, from coordinate 98,331 downwards.
GGGCATATACCTTTTCGGTAGCCAAATCCTTCGATCTTCCGATCGGTCAGTTGGAGGCAACCTTCAATGGGACTTATACAGGAAGCCAGTTTGCGCAGCTGCAGAATTCACCGATCACATTGTTGCCGGCGGCGCTAAACGCCAATGCCCGCATCGCGTTTGTTCCCAATGGTAGCAGCGTCCAATTTGCGCTGTTCTCACGCAATATCACCAACAACAAGAAGCCCAACTACGCCTTCGATCTCTCTGGTGGCGCGCTGGGGTTCCGAGAGCAATCCTTCCCCGATCCACGCGTGATCGGTGCCGAAGTCCGCGTCAGCTTCTGACTGTCTATGGTCGGCTCGACGCGTTCGAGCCGACCCGTTTCGAACCGTGCGAGCGAATAATGACCGGTCAATGCCGAAACATGATCCAGCAAAAGGCTTCAGAGGATTCCGAGAGCCATTGGCTAGCAGCGACGGCTGCCATCGATTGGGATGTACCCCCGAGCGCAGCGCTTGGGACATCGGGCCGCTGGTTCGAGGGCGCGGCGCTCAATACCTGTCACAACGCAGTTGATCGTCACGTTCTGGACGGCCGCGGCGACGCGTTAGCGCTAATTTACAACAGTGCGATGACAAGTTCGGTAGAGCAGTTCACGTATAGAGATCTGCAGCAGCTCGTCGCCACCACGGCCGGAATGATCAAAGCCTGCGGTGTCGGCAAGGGTGACCGCGCAATCATTTACATGCCGATGATCCCACAAGCCGTCGTGGCCATGCTGGCGTGCGCGAGGATCGGCGCCATCCATTCGGTCGTGTTCGGTGGCTTTGCCGCCCAGGAGCTTGCGAAACGGATTGACGACGCAGCTCCCAAGCTGGTGCTGACCGCATCTTGTGGCCTCGAGCCCGGCCGCGTCGTAGCGTACAAGCCGCTGGTCGATGCGGCTCTTGCTCTAGCCAGGACGCCGGTGAGGCACGTTATCGTTCTCCAACGACCGCAATTGCAGGCAGAGCTGCAGCCGGGACGCGACCTGGACTGGGCAGTATCGGTGGCCAACGCGCGCGCCGAGCCCTGTGTCAGTGTCGCCGCGACCGATCCGCTGTACATCCTGTACACGAGCGGAACAACGGGGGTCCCTAAGGGTGTCGTTCGCGACAATGGCGGACATGCCGTCGCGCTCTGCTGGACGATGTCCGCCATCTACGGCGCTGCAGCAGGCGACATTTTCTGGGCTGCTTCCGATATTGGTTGGGTCGTCGGGCACAGCTACATCGTCTATGCGCCGTTACTCGCCGGCTGCACGACCGTCCTTTATGAGGGCAAACCGGTCGGCACCCCTGACGCAGGCGTGACATGGCGGGTCATTGAGCAGCATGGCGTAAACATCCTCTTCACCGCACCGACGGCAATCCGAGCGATCCGCCGCGAAGACCCTTTGGCGTCGCTTCTCGCGGGCCGCGACATCGCAACGCTGCGCGCTCTTTTCCTCGCTGGAGAACGTGCCGATCCCGAAACCATCGCCTGGGCGTCGGCACATCTTAACGTCCCAGTAATCGATCACTGGTGGCAGACCGAACTGGGCTGGCCAGCACTTGCAACGTGCCTCGGTCTGGGTGATCGGGAGGCACGACCCGGCAGTGCCGGTCGCCCCGTTCCGGGCTATCGCTTTGCAGTTCTGGATGACGCGGGCCAATCGCTTGAGCCGGGCGCCGTTGGCGACATTGCTATCGAGCTCCCGCTCCCGCCGGGCTGCTTGCCGACGCTCTGGCAGAACGAGAGCGGTTTTCGCGAGAGCTATCTCGACCGGCATCCCGGCTATTATGCAACAGGTGATGCGGGCTTCATCGATGAAGACGGGTTCGTCCATGTAATGAGCCGCGTTGATGACATCATCAACGTCGCGGGTCATCGACTTTCGACCGGTGGTATCGAGCAGGTTCTCGCAACTCACCCGCAGATCGCCGAATGCGCGGTCATAGGCGCTGCAGATCCCCTAAAGGGGCAGGTTCCTGTCGCGCTGGTCGTTCCGAAACGCGGTATCGAAACGGGTGCGGAGGTTCTCGCCGACGAACTCGTTGCCCTCGTGCGACGCGAGATCGGGCCGGTGGCGTCATTCAAGTCCGCGATCGTCGTGCAGGCCTTGCCAAAGACGCGTTCGGGAAAGGTGCTCCGATCAGCCATGCGGCGCATCGCCGATGGCGAGCCCTGTCCCTTACCGCCGACGCTGGATGACCCGGAAACCTTTGAGCGGGTCGTGCAAGCACTGCGCGATGCCGGCTTTCCCCCTCCTAAACCTCAATCCCTGTCGGAGCAGATAGCATGATCCCAAGCCGTGAGCAGAAGCTCTGGATGTATGAGAAGATGGTCATCAGCCGCCGTTTCGAGGAAGCGATCGCCGCCATCTATTTCGAGGGCAAGAAGCCGGTCTTCAACATGGCCAACGGGCCTATACCCGGAGAAATGCACCTCTCCGACGGACAAGAGCCCTGCGCGGTCGGGGTCTGCGCCCATCTTCAGCCTTACGATATCGTCACCGCAACGCATCGCCCGCACCATCAGGCAATCGCGAAGGGTGTGGACTTGAAGCGAATGGCGGCCGAAATCTTCGGCAAAGCGACAGGGCTGTCCGGCGGACGCGGTGGACATATGCATCTGTTCGACTCGGCGGTGAACTTCGCCTGTTCCGGCATCATCGCGCAAGGGATGGGACCTGCTGTCGGCGCGGCACTTTCTCGCAAAATGCAGGGCAAGCCAGGTGTCGCGATCGCCTATATCGGCGAAGGCGCTGCCAATCAGGGCGCTTTTCATGAAAGCCTCAACCTGGCGGCGGTTTGGAAGCTTCCGGTTGTCTTCATCATCGAAGACAACGCATGGGGCATATCGGTAGCAAAGGCGGCCTCGACCGCAGTGCCTGAAAACCATGTTCGTGCCGCAGCCTACGGCATGCCGGGTCATTTGGTGCGTGATAACGATCCCTACGCAATCTTTGCGATTGCAGGCGAGGCGATCGCCGCCGCGCGCAACTGCGGGGGTCCATCGCTGATCGAGATCGAAACGATGCGGCTCGCCGGTCACTTCATGGGAGATGCGGAAGGCTATCGTCCCAAGGGCGAGAAGGACGGTCTCTCCGCGCGCGACCCTATCCCCCGCCTACGCGCTCGGCTGCTGGCCGATGGCGATGCCGACGAAGCGGCCCTTGATCAAATCGAAACCACAGCACAGAGCGAAGTCGACGACGCGATCGCCTACGCTCGAAACAGTCCCGACCCAGACCCAGCAGATGCGCTGACCAGCGTGTTCGTCTGACTATTATCTTCGGAGACAAGAAAATGGCTGATTCAACCCCCATCCGCAAGAACGAAAGAAAGCTGACCATCGCCCGTGCCATGGCCGAAGCGGTCGCGCAGGAAATGCGAATCGATCCTAAGGTCTTCGTCATGGGCGAGGACATAGGCGAACTTGGCGGGGTCTACGGCAACACACGCGGCCTTCTGGCGGAGTTCGGTGCAGAGCGCGTGCGAGACACCCCGATTTCGGAGACAGCGTTCATCGGTGCGGCAGTTGGTGCCGCCCAAGATGGAATGCGCCCCGTCGTCGAACTGATGTTCGTCGACTTCTTCGGTGTCTGCTTCGACGCAATCTACAATCTGATGGCAAAGAACATCTATTTCTCGGGTGGAACCTTCAAAGTGCCCATGGTTCTGATGACCTCCACCGGTGGCGGATATTCTGACGGGGGACAGCATTCGCAGTGCGTCTACGGCACCTTCGCCCATTTACCGGGCATGAAGGTGGTGGCCCCGTCCAACGCCTATGATGCAAAGGGCCTGATGGCCGCCGCCATCCGCGACGATAATCCGGTCGTCTTCATGTACCACAAGGCACTTCAAGGCATGGGGTGGCTCGGCACCGAGCCGGCCGCCACCGTTCATGTGCCGGAGGAAAGCTACACCATTGAGATCGGCAGCGCGGCCGTGATCCGATCCGGACGCGACCTCACCATTGTCTCTCTTGGCATTGGGGTCCACCACGCGCTCAAGGCAGCGCAGCGTCTCTCGGAACGAGGCATCGAAGCGGAGGTCGTCGACATCCGGTCGCTGGTGCCACTTGACCGCGCAACGATCTGCGCATCGGTTGCGAAGACTGGCCGCCTGATCGTCGTCGACGAAGACTATCACAGCTATGGCGTTACCGGCGAGATCATCGCGACAGTCGTCGAACATGACCTCTCAGTGCTCAAGGCACCGCCTGTCCGGATCGCCTTCCCCGATGTGCCGATCCCCTTTGCTCGTGTGATGGAACAGTTCTGCCTGCCCAATCCCGACAAGATCGTCACTGCTGCCGAAACAATGCTTGGGCGCGATGTGGCGGTTACCAACGCCTGAACGGAGAAAAACATGGCAACCGAAATCGTCATTCCGAGCGACCTCTGGGAAGAGGACAGCGAGGCCGTAATCACCAGCTGGCTCGCATCCGACGGTGCTGCCATCGACGAAGGCGCATTGATCGCTGAGATCATGGTCGAAAAGGTCCAGCATGAACTTCTGGCACCCGCCAGTGGAACGCTTTCGATTAGCCGCCAGGTTGACGATGTCGTTTCCAAAGGCGATGTGATCGGAACGATCGGGTGATGCCGACCGACCAAGTTGTCCCTCTTCGCGGCATGCGCGGCATGATCGCCGACCGCATGGTCAAGAGCCTGCAGGAGGCGGCGCAACTGACGCACCACGCGACTGCGGATGCCAGCCAGCTTGCAGCGACGAAGGCCGCTGCGGAAGCTGCAGGTACGAAGCTATCGATCGAAGATCTGCTGATGGCCCGCACAGTATCAGCGCTGCGGCGTCATCCAGGAATCAACGGCAAAGTCGAGGGCAAGGAGGTGCATCTCTCCGGTGCCATTCATCTCGGCGTCGCAATTGCATTACCGGGAAACTTACTGGTCGCGCCCGCGATCTTCGATGCCCAGGACAAGTCTGTCGCGCAGCTTCGTGAGGCGAGACGCGACCTTGCCGCTCGCGCCCGTGCGAACAAACTCAGTGTAACGGAGATGACCGGCGGGACCTTCACGGTAAGCAATTTAGGGTTGACGAGGGTCGAGCACTTCACTCCGATCATTGCCAGCCCGCAGATCGCAATCCTCGGAATTGGACGACTTGTCGAACGCCCTGTCCGGGGCGAGGACGGCGAGATCACCTGGGGATCAGGCGTGGGGCTTTCGCTCACCTTCGATCATCGCGCAATCGATGGCGCGCCGGCTGCAGACTTCCTCACAGACCTGTGTAACATCATCGAAACGGATGAGACCTGGTCGTGAGCCTGAACTGGTTTCCAGACATTTCGGCTGCTCTCGCCGCAGAAGAGGCCTTGTTCGAAAGCATGCCGCCAAAAGCGGGCATGCGCCAATGGCTAATGTGGCAGGGGCAGAAGTCACTTGTTGTGCCGCGCAGTTTTGCGCGTCGACCGGGTCTGTCGGAAGCAATGGCCCGAAGCCGAGAGGCTGGCTGGCCAGTTTTCATGCGCCAGACCGGAGGCGACGTCGTGCCACAGGGTCCTGGCACCCTGAACGTCTCACTCGCATGGGTGGAAGAAGGAGGTCAGGGAAGCTCGATCATTCAGGGCTACGCAGCTATCTGCGATCCGATCCGCGCCGTGCTCGGCGGGACGTACGGGTCTGTCGACTCGGCCTTTTGCGATGGCGCGTTCAACATCGTCATTAATGGCCGCAAGCTCGCAGGAACGGCCCAGCGTCGCCGCCGAAAGGGCGTTCACACCCTCGTCCTCGCGCATGCACTGATATTGGTCGATGAGGATATCGAAGTCGGCGTGGCGGCGACGAATGACTTTCTCAGCAGCCTTGGCCAGACAACGGGGCTTCGTGCGGACGCGCACGTCAACGCTGCCGAGGCCCTTTGCGATTATGCGTTGACCCCAGCACGCCTCGCCAACCGCTTGTTAGTGCACCTTGCGGGGAACAACCTGGCTTCAGAGATGGCGGCATGAGGCCACTACTGGGACAAATGGGGCGCATGGCCTCTCAGACCGCACGCTGGCCAGTGATGGTCACAGACGCACGAAAGAAGAACTCAATCATGACTGTTGTCGCCATCCGCACGGACGGATGGCCAACCTAAGGAGAGGTGAGAAATGGCAAACAAGGATCAGATCGCATCCGAATGGATGCACGCCGGTCCCTGCATTCCATTTGCCGGCCGCATGTGGAGCAGTTGGAGCTTCCGGTCGCGCGTGCAAGAGTTGGGCAGGGTCGGCTTTGCCGGCATTGGCCTCTTCCATGACGACCTCGCTAATGTTCTGGACCGCGAGGCCGAGGGCACCACGCAGCAAGAGCGGCTGCGCTGGATGAAGCGCATTCTGGACGACAATGGCATCAGCATCGTCGAACTCGAGTTTCTGACCGGCTGGGTCTATCCCGTCGGCCACCCGAGACGCGACGGCGAGCAGCCGATCCGCGAATTGCTGATGGCAGCAGCGAGTGAACTCGGAGCGCGGCACATCAAGGTCGGCAATATCGACGGAACCCCGTTCGACGTTGACTATCTACGTGAGACTTTTGGGGGTCTGTGCGCCGAAGCCGCTAGCACTGGTGCGATGATCGGAATGGAAATCCTTCCTCCCGATGCCAACTCCCGCACGATTGCCGACGCGCTTGCATGGGCCGGAGGGCATCCCAACGGCGGCCTCTTCCTCGATACTTGGCACATCAACAACATCCCGACCATCAGCTATGCGGATCTGGCCAGCATTCCGGCCGACGCATTGGTCGGCGTCGAACTCGACGACGGCCTTGCGTTCGACGAGCACGATCATCGCGCATTCTCCAAGATCGGCGCGCCCGGCTTTATCGAAATGACCTGCAACATGCGCCGTATTCCCGGCGAAGGCGATTATGATGTGATCGGCTTCATCAAGGCTGTGGCGGCAACAGGCTATGACGGCCCTTGGGGCAATGAAATCCTCAGCGAAGAATATCGTCGATTGCCGATGGAAGTGGCTTATCGCCGCGTTCATCGCGCAACACGGCAGCATCTCGACCGCGCGATGGATATAGGAGGCGTGGCATGAACAGCGCGATCCAAATTCTGCTGAAACTTGTCGTTGCAGCTGACCAAGAAGCAGCGTGGCGATCGCTGATGACCGAGATGATCTCATCGACCGAGACTGAGCCCTGCACCGTCCTCTACGAGTGGTATGCCGATGCAGCGCGCGGAACCTGGCATATTCACGAGCGCTATGCCGACCGCGATGCCTGCGACACGCATGTCGATGGCTTCATTGCCAATTTCGGGGAACGGTTTCTCGGCTTGGCCGAGTCGGTCGATGTCACGGTCTATGGCGATCCTAGCGCCAAGGTGCGAGAAATCCTCGCTGGTCTCCGACCCACCTATTTTGAGCTAGTGGGGGGCTTTGCGCGAACCTAGCACTGACCGGCGACCATCACTGGGTCGGGTAATCGCCAGTGCCGTAACCCGCCGATGCATCGTCGCCCGGCTGATCCCGCACCGACGCGCTGCCGCGCTCATATTCCAGTTCGTACTGGCGAGCGCATCTTCCAGCCACGCGCGTTCGGTTTCGGTATTCCGGGACTCAATCCTGGCGGTTGATGGCGGCAGCGCCGTAAAGAGTCTGTCGGGCAGATCGTGAAGCCCAATTTCGGAGCCTGCCGAAACCAGTGAAGCGCGGCGCAGAACGAGCTTTAGCTCGCGGAAGTTGCCGGGCCAGTCATGCTTCGTGAGGCTCTCCATAGCCGGAGCACTGATCATTCGACCCCGGCTATCTACCCGGCACTGCATGCGTTTAATGAGCATGGCCAAGTCGCTTCTCTGCGACAGCGGCGTAAGCCTGACGATGTCGCCTGCCACGTGAGACCGGAGTTCCGGCAACAGCCGCTGCTCCTGGAGTCCATTCATTGAAGCTATGACGCGGAGCCGCGGACCGCTTGGATCGCCAAGCTCACCTGCTTCAAGGTCAGCCAGGAAACGAGCAATCTGATACTGCACGGCCTCCGGCATTGCGCCCGGATCTTTCAGGTAGAGCGTAGCCGTCGGCAAATCCGCACCGGCCTGCCCAAATGCGCGCGCATGTTCAAGACAGTGGGAAACCCTGAGTGCGTCACTCGCCGCGCCCAGATCGGTGGCATCGATCATGATCAACGGGCTCTGTCCGAGTTCGGCGTCGAAGTGGAGCGCCTCTACCAGGGCACGCTTACCAGTCCCTGTCGCTCCCGTTATCAGCAAAGGCAGCCCCATACGGTAGAGCTCTCGTGTCCGGCGAATCAGCGCTCGCTGATCCTCCGCAAAGCCTTCGAGGTCTGCGAGCGTGATGCGCCCTGTCCTGGATTGACCGGTTTCGCGGGGTGTTACCGTCGGGTAAAGCGCAAGCTTCCGAGGCTTTGGTAGTACTGTCGTTAAAGTGACAGGCCGACTTCCGCCCTCGACTTCCAGGGGCTGACCACGCGTCCCAACAAGCCGATCGATCGTTGTGCCCACCACGGCATCAAGCTTTCGCCCTACCAGCGGCAGAGCACTATCGAGGCCGAGTTCACGAGCGGCTGCCTGGGTTGCGCCGCGTATAACTCCGTCGCTGTCGACCGCGAGAAGCGTATTCCATGCCTCATCGATCAAGCCTCCTTGAGAGGACAAAACCTGCGTACGGACATGGTCGGCAAACCGCTCGTGAAACAGCCGGGCCTGGATGCGGCTGGTTGCCATCCGTAAGATGTGCTCCGCAAAGCTGCGATCTCGCATGTCGCCCCGATCGAAGGCGGACACGTTTATGGCTCCGATCGGCTGGTCATCATGGTCGAAAATCGGAGTCGCGGTGCACATAAACCGCGAAAGCAGCGCATAATAATGATCAGCGCCTGTGACAGTCATGGTCCGACGATGGCGCAGGGCCATGGCGACGCCATTGGTTGCCGCGATCTGCTCCGTCCAGCATCCCCCGTCAACAATGCCTGCCTGCTCGAAGTCCGATCCTGCGTTTTGCCCGAGATCGCGCATCACAAGGACACATTCATCATCCGCGACGACGGCATAATGTCCTGCTCGACGGGACATATCGCTCAGCCACTGGATTTCGCTGAGATTGCCTGAAAGCCGATCAACGAAGGACTGTCGACGCGGTACGACCTCCGATGTTAGCAAGCGCATGATGGGTCGAGCCGCATCACGGGACAATTGATGCTTAGCCACGCAGCGCTGCCACGAGGCCTGGATCATGGCTTGTTCTGCCTCGGACCTAACAGAGGGATTGCTTGGACCCTTCATGTGCAGAGGATGCCTGATAGCCAGTTGGATGCCAACTTGTTTCGTCAGCCTGCGAACTTGTGCGCCACAAGCTGTTGCATCCAGCCGAGAATCGCGCCCCAACGCGAGCGCCTACTTTTTTCTGGTTTCCAGTCCTGCTGCTGATGTCGACTGGCGATTTGATTCTGGGTCCCGTTCTGCCCGCAGCCACGTCAAATACGATGGCCGATCCATCCCTGTGCGCAGCGCGGAACAGAACGGCTGAACGGAACACCCTTGTGAGTCAGGCTGGCACAGATCGGGTGATCGGTGATGATCAGCGCACTTGCCGGGAACCGCCAGCGGCGCAACCGGTAGGCTTTTGTTGTTGACTGCGAATGCATGTCGCGACAGGTTGGCCATGCCCCATCGGTGGCAGCGAGATAAAGGTTGTTCGACGGGAAGAGATCATGCGTCATGCCAGCGACATCAGCCTTGCCGCACGGATCGCAACCTATCTGTGCGTGCTGCTGGGCTATGTCTTTTATTGCTACAATTTCATCGTGGTGGGCTATGCGCGTCCGTTCCTGATCAAGGATTTCGGTTTCACCGTTGCCGATACCGCGCTGATCAACATCGCGGGCAATATCGGCGTCACGCTGGGCGCGATCCTGTGGGCGGGGTTCATCTCGCGCTTCGGCAGGCGGACCACAGCGGTGATCATCGCGGCGGGCATCGGCACCATGGCGATCATCCAGGCCTCGCAGCAGATTCTGGGCATCTGGATATCCGGGCGGTTGGTGATGGATGCGCTGCTCGGCGGCTATTATGTCGTCGCGACCAGCCTTGTCGTCGCGCTGTTCCCGGAGACCAGCCGCGCCAAGCTGGTCGCGCTCAATTCGGCCATGTATCCCAGCGCTAACATCCTGATCGGGCTGCTCGGCGGCTGGCTGGGTGAAAGCCAGTGGCAGATATTGCTGTGGATTGCCGCTGCGCCCCTGCCGATCGCGGTGCTGCTCTATATCGCGATCCCGCACGACAGCAGCTATATCGCTTATGGCGACAACGAGGAGAGCGAGGCTGCCAAGGGCCGCTGGCGCGAAATGTTCACGCCGCAACTGCGCTGGCTGACTTTGGGCTGCGTCGCATTGTCCGGAATCGATTTCAACGCCTATCAGCTGTTTCAGGGGTTTCTCACGCTCTATATCCATAGCGAGCGCGGCATGTCTGCTGCGGCCATGGGGGCGATTATCGCCTTTGTCAGCACCGGCGCATTTATCGGCAATTTTTTCTGGGCGGCGATTGCTGATCGCTATGGCCGCCGCCTGCCGCTGGTCGGCTATGGTCTGGCAGCGGCGATGGTGCTGCTGTTCGTGCAGCCTGGCCTTGGCCAGACCGGCATGTCAGTCATCGGTTTCGCCTTTGGCCTGGGCGTCGCCTGCACCACCGCCTGGGGCGCTTGGTTTGCCGAGATGTTCCCGCCGCAGCTGCGCTCGCACGGGGTGGCGCTATTCCATGCCGGGCACATATTGGCGCTTGGCTCGCCGCTGCTCGCCGCGCATTTTTCCACCTCGCTGGGGCTGGTGCCGACCATGGCGCTGGCGGCTCTGGTCTACGGCATCGGCGCGGCCTTGTGGTTCGCGATGCCCGAAACCCGGCGTACCGATGCCGCTGCCCCGGCCCTGCCCGCAAGCGGCACCGCATGACCGGCACGCTCGCCGCCCGCATCGCCGGGGCGCAGGCGGACCCCCGGATGGTCGCAGCCGCGCTGGCGCTGCGCAAGGGGCAGCTCGACGTTGCCGAGCGCGCGCTGCGCACCCGGCTGCGCGATGACCCTGCCGATATCGTCGCGATGCGGATGCTGGCCGAGCTGGCGGGCCGGATCGGGCGTTATCGCGATGCCGAGGCGCTGCTGGTGCGCGCGCTGGAACTGGCGCCCGGCTTTCACGCGGCGCGCGCCAATCTGGTGACCGTGCTGCACCGGCAGAGCAAGTTTGCCGAGGCGCTGGTCGAGGCCGAGCGGGTGATCGCCGATGATCCGGGCGAACCGGGCCATCTCGCCCTGCGTGCGGCGGTGCGGGTGCGCACCGGGGCCTATGCGGCGGCGCTCGACGATTATCGCACCCTGCTCGCGCTGCATCCGGACCAGCCGCGCCTGTGGATCAGCTGCGGCCATGTGCTCAAGACCATCGGTGACAGCGCAGCGGCGGTGCAGGCCTATCGCACCGCGATCAGCCATGAGCCGACATTAGGCGATGCCTGGTGGAGCCTTGCCAATCTGAAAACCCTGCGCTTTGCCGCGGAGGATATCGCGGCCATGCAAGCGGCGCTGGCCCGCACCTCCGCACGGGCTGACCTTTATCACCTGCATTTCGCGCTTGGCCGGGCGCTGGAACAGCATCGCCAATTCGCCGAATCCTTCCGCCATTATGCTGAAGGCAACCGGCTGCGGCGCAAGGAACTGCCCTATCGCGCCGACTGGACCAGCGCGCATGTCGCGGCGAGCACGGCGTTGCTAAGTCGCGAAGCGCTGGCAGAGCGCGGCACGGGCGGGCATCCGTCGAACGCGCCGATCTTCATCGTCGGGCTGCCGCGTGCTGGGTCGACGCTGATCGAGCAGATTCTCGCCTCGCATTCGCAGATCGAGGGGACGATGGAACTGCCTGATATCGGCACCATCGCCGCTGGTCTGCGCAGCGGCAGTGGCGATGAAGACGAACAGGGCGGGTATCTGACCGCACTGCTTGCGCTCTCGCCAGACGAGCGGCGTGCGCTGGGCCAGCGTTATCTCGATGGCACGCGCATCCAGCGCCAGAGTAAGCGGCCCCGCTATATCGACAAGATGCCGAACAACTTTCAGCATATCGGGCTGATCCATTGCATCCTGCCGCAAGCGGTGATCATCGATGCGCGCCGTCACCCGGTCGCCAGCTGCTTTTCAGCCTATAGGCAGCATTTCTCGCGCGGCCAGGGCTTTACCTATGATCTGGATGACCTTGCCCGCTATTGGTGCGATTACGAGGCACTGATGGCGCATATCGACAAGGTGTTGCCGGGCCGGGTTCACCGCGTCTATCACGAGAGGCTGCTGGCCGATCCGGAAGGCGAGGTCCGCGCGATGCTGGCGCATATCGGGCTGGATTTCGAACCGGCCTGCCTGATGCCGCATCGCACGCAGCGGCCGGTGCGCACCGCCAGTTCCGAACAGGTGCGCCAGCCCATCGCGTCCGCGCCTGACCGCAGCTGGCACGATTACCGGCTATGGCTGGGCGCGCTGGAAACCGCGCTGGCGCCTGCCATTGGGCGCTATCCCGCCGATTGCCGCGACGCCTGACTTGGTGATTGCATTCGCATTCAAAACGATGCATCATTTTCTCGCAAGATTCGCGCGGCTCAGCCGTCAAAAGATGCGAAAGGGGAGAAAATGATAAAGAAATGCGGCATGAGGCGTCGGCTGGTGATGCTTGCCCTGGCATCTACCGCAATGACTTCGCTATCAACAAACGCCGCAGCGCAAGAGGCAGCAAGCGAGGCAGGCGATAATGGCGTGATCATCGTCACCGCGCAGCGCCGTGAGGAAAATCTGCAGGATGTGCCCGCCAGCGTGGTGGCGCTGACCAACGAGACACTGGAGAATCTGCAGGTCCGCAATTTCGTCGATTATATTGCCTATCTGCCCAGCGCCAGCTTCACCACCGGCAGCACCGGCGTGCCGGGCAACACATCCATCTCGTTTCGCGGCATCACCACCGGCGGCGGGCTGGTCACTTCGGGCACGCTGCCCACGGTCGGCTCCTATCTCGACGAACAGCCGATCACTTCGATTCTCGGCACGGTCGATATCCATGTCTATGATATCGCGCGGGTCGAGGCCCTGGCCGGGCCGCAGGGCACGCTCTATGGCGCATCCAGCCAGGCCGGCGTGGTGCGGATCATCACCAACAAGCCCGATCCCGATGCGTTCAGCGCGCGCATGGATCTGGAGGTCAACCGCATCCGCAACGGCGACTGGGGCGGGCAGATCGAGGGTTTCGTCAACCTGCCGGTGCTGGACGGGCGCGGCGCGCTGCGGCTGGTCGGCTGGTATGAGCGCACCGGCGGCTTTATCGACAATGTGCTCGGCGTGCGCACTTTCGCCACCTCGCGCATCACGCAGCGCAACGATGCGCTGGTCGAGGAGGATCACAATCCGGTCGACAAGATCGGACTGCGCGCGCAGCTTGGCATCGAGCTGGACGACAACTGGACGGTCACGCCGTCGGTTATCGCCCAGCGCACCGAATGGCAGGGCAGCTTCCAGTCCGATGACGACAATGCCGGTGAACTCAATGTCGCGCATTATTATCCGGAATTCGGCGAGGACGAATGGTATCAGGCGGGGCTGACGATCAACGGTCGCATCTCCGATTTCGATATCGTCTATGCCGGCTATTATATGGATCGCCGCGTCGACACGCAGAACGATTATTCGGATTACGGCTTTTTCTACGATCTTGTTGCCGGTTCGGGCGCGGGCGTGGTCGACAATGCCGGACGGCTGATCGATCCCTCGCAGATCAACACCAACCGCTTCCGCCTCAACAAGCTGAGCCAGGAACTGCGCATCTCCACGCCGCAGGACAAGCGGATTCGCGGACAGTTCGGATTATTCTACCAGCGCCAGTTCCAGCGTGACGAGAATAATTACCTGACGCCGGGTTTTGCCGACCGGCTTTCGGTGCCCGGTCGTCCCGGCCAGGTGTGGCTGACGCTTCAGGACCGTATCGACCGCGATTATGCCGCCTTTGCCCAGGCAGATTTCGACGTGACCGACAAGCTGCTGCTCACCGGCGGGGTGCGCGCCTATAAGTTCGACAACAGCCTGGTCGGCTTTTTCGGGGTGAACACCACTTTCTTCGGCACCGGCGTGCGCCAGTGCCTGGGCCGGGCGCAGGGCGGCGGACCGTTCGGCGTCGGCATTGCGGTGGTGCCGGGCAGCCCCTGCACCAATCTGGGCGTACTGAATGCCGATGGCAGCATCTCGCCCAAGCGCTCGAAGGGCGACGGCTTTACCTATCGCGCCAATGCCACCTATCGCTTCACGCCGGACAATCTGGTGTTCGCGACCTTCTCCACCGGCTTTCGCCCCGGCGGCATCAACCGCGCGGGGACTGCCGAGCCGTTCGATGCTGACGAATTGCAGAATTACGAGATCGGCACGAAAAACACCTTTGCCGATGGCCGCCTGACGCTGAACGTCACCGCCTTTCTGGCTGACTGGAAAGACGTGCAGGTGACTTTCCAGCCGCCCGGCGGCAGCGGCGTAGTGCTGATCGGCAATGTCGGCAGCGCGCGCTCCAAGGGCATAGAGGCCGATATCGCCTGGCGTCCGCTCGATGGCTTCACGCTGACTGCGGCAGGCACCTATATCGATGCTTCGCTGCGCGAGCCCTTCATATTGTTCGGGCGGGAAACGGCCCCGGCCGGCCAGCGCCTGCCGCTGACCCCTCGTTTCAAGGGCAATGTCATCGCGCGCTACGAGGCGGGCGTGGGCGATGGCACCGCGCATCTCCAACTGGCCGGGGCCTATATCGGCCAGCGCAACCCGGTTATCACCACCAGCGATCTGGCCAAGACCGGGGTGCTGCCCGAATATGCGACGCTCGATTTTTCGGTCGGCTATCGCTGGGATGACTGGGAGATCGAAGTCTATGGTCGTAACATGACCGATGCGCGCGGCCAGCAAAGCCGGGCGGCGCGGTGCAACATCAACATTTGCGGGCCATCCACTGCCGATCCGGTGGGGCAGGTCTATCGCATCTATATCCAGCCTGCGACCATGGGCCTGCGCATCGGGCGCAAGTTCTGAAAGCGGAAGAACGCAAGCCGGGCGGCGGTCAGCCGCCGCCCGATTGCACCGCGTCCATCCGCGCCAGCACGTCCAGACCTTGCACTGCCAGATAGTGCAGGATGTCGATGAATATCCAGTTTTCAGCCAGCTTGCCGTCTTGGACACGATACATATCGACCACGCGCATCTCGCTAGGTCCGGGACCTGCGGTCATGCCCAAATACCCGCCCGAATTGCGCAGCGTGAGATTGGCCCAGCCAAAAAACCCGCCGAAATCGCTTTCCGCAAGCCGTGCGAGATGGCCGTTATAGCGGTACCCGACCGACAGCGCCTTGTCGAAGGGGATGCTGTGCTGGCGGATATAGCGCTCGATGGTATAGGTCGCACCGATTCCTGCCGGGCCCCACCAGATCATGTCATCGTGCCATACCCGCGCCAGCCGCGTCGCCTCGTCCTTGTTGTGGAACTTGGCACCGGGATTGTTGAGCAGCGCGTTGATCGCCGCGAGTGTCGCCACGCCACGCGCCGGGTCCTGCGGCTCGTAGCACAACCCAGTATGCGTGCGCGGCCCCGGCTGTACCAGCATTGCCCCGGTCTGCGGTGGAAACGGGTTCTGCCCGGCCTGCATCATTAGGTGCGGAATGTCGCAGAACATCGCGGTCTCGACGATCTTGCCGTTCTCGACCCGGTTGAATTCGCAATAGCGCAGCATCACGATGCGCAATGTGTGGCGGATGCCCAGCCAGGGCCGGTCGAACAGACCCATGAGATGGCCCATCTCGACCACCCAACGGCCCTTAAAGCCGTCAATCTCGTTCAGCCCGGCGATGAAGATGTCCGGACGGCGTTGCAACGGGCGGATCGCGGTCTTGAGCGGTGCCCAGAAGATGCGCCCGACCGCCTCCGGGCCGCGCTGCTCATTGAACGGATGCATGCCGCGCCAGTGCCAGTCGGGCGATGTGTAACGCGCCAGCACGCTATCGACCTGCGCCGGTTCGGCACGGTCAAGTTCGTCATAAAAGGCGCGCACCAGCGCCTTTTCCGTCTGAAAATCGTTGGTCGGATCGCTCTTGGTCATTGGACTGCCTCGCGGTCATCGCGCACCGCCGGCCGGGGGTCAAGCGCCTGCGCGATGGCCGTCACCTCGTCGAACACCGTCCATTCCTCGGCGATCAGGCCGCGGCTGAAACGGAAATGGCTGATGCCCGGAATGGCGATCAGCCGCCCCTCGGGCAGAATGTCGCCCAATATGCCGCCGCGCCGCGACAGGCCGGTAAGCTGCCAGCGCACCGCGACGATGACCCCGTCGGTCTCGTCCGACCAGCAGACGTTATGCACCTCCATCACCGCATCGGGCAGCGCCGCCATCGTGTCGATGATCAGCGTACCGATATTGTGTGGTCCGCTCGCCACCCGGCCTCCGGCCCAGTGCGCCACGGCTTCGGGCATGTAGGTGGCGCGCAGCCGGTCGAGCCGCTTCAACATCCAGACATCGTGAAAATGGCCGCGCATCCACCCTTCGGGCGTATCGCGCGCGCTCGCGTCCACCGCAGGCGGCGCATTGCCCGGCACGCCGGGTGCAGGGGCGAGAAACGCGGTCTCGCGCCGGGGCTGCGCGGCGATGATCCCGGCCGCCTGCTCCACCGTCAGGCCCAGCTGGCGCACCAGCGCGCCAGCATCATGCACCAGCCATTCGGTATGGATGCGGTTGTCGCGGCTGATGCAATCGGCGGCGAAGCGTCGCCCGACGCTGCGTCCGGTGGCAGGCCCCCAGACCGATGCGCCGCGATTGATCATCCGCGTCCAGCCGAGATGGCTGGTGTAGAAGCCCTGCTGCTCGTCACCGCTCCACGCGATGTTGAGATGATGCGCCTCTTCTTCCGGAAAGGCCGCCATCGTGCCGATGGTCGCGGCAATCACCTCGTCGACCGAGCGCACCACGCCATAAGACGAATAGACCGTGCAACTGGCATCATAGGTATCGTAGATCCGGCCGATGGCGCGGTCGGTCCAGATCTCCTCGGTGATCCGCACGATATAATCGACGATATCCACGAACTTGTCCTCGAAGCCCGCCATCGACATTGTGCGCTCGCCCTGAGGTGACAGCAGCGCCGCCTTGTCGACCTGCCGGATACGGCTGGCCACAGGCCGTTCGGGCAACATGAACGGCACATCGCCGCTCGCCGGTTGGTTGCTCATCGCATATCCCCGTCAAGTTTTGCATTCGGATGCATAACAGCATTCGGCGGCAGCACAAGCGTTACGCACGCATAATTGCCGACAAATGCGCCGGTGCGGTCGGTGCGGCCGGATCAGCCCAGCCGGGCGGAGTGGCCCTTGATCAGCGCGCCGGTAAAGCTGCGTACTTCTGGGGGCAGCGCCGGATTTTCGATCCGCTCGAGCAACATCGTGACCGCAGCATCAGTCATCCTCCGCACAGGCTGGCGGATGGTGGTCAGCCGGTAGCTCGGCCAGGCCGCAGGCTCCACCCCGTCAAAGCCGACAATCGAGATGTCAGCCGGAATATCGAGGCCAAATTCATCGCGCGCGGTATCGATGGCGCCGATGGCCATCAGGTCGTTGGCGCAGATGATCGCATCGGGCCGCCGGTCTGCGGTCAGCAGCGCGCGCGCGCCCGCCGCGCCGCTGTCATGATCGAACTGGCCGGGGATGATGTGCGCTATGAGCCCGTGATGCTCCAGCCGCGCGCGTGCGCCCTCCACCCGCTCGTTGCTGACATAGCTGTCATCGGGGCCAGAGATAATGGCGAAATCGCGATGCCCCGCCTCGACCAGCCGGTCGACCAGCAGCCGCTCGCCGCCGATGGAATCGCAGCAGACACTGGGCACCGATTCGCCCTCGCTATGGCGGTTGTAGAGCACCACCGGAACATGGTGCCGCTCGAACAGCTGCAATTGCGCGGACGACAGCCGCGCCGCCGCTATCGCGCCATCGACGCGATAACGCCAGACATGCTCCAGCGCGGTGCCGACATCGCTTTCCGCCTGAAGCGCGAACAGCAGCACGCGAATGCCCTGCGCATCCAGCCGCTGGGTGAGTTCGGCCAGCACCTGCGGATAATAAAGGTTGGTCAGGCTGGAAATCAGCACCGCCACCAAGTTGGAACGCTTGGTGATCAACCCCGAGGCGATGGCATTGGGCTGGTAACCAAGCTGCGCCGCCGCCTTGAGGATGCGCTTGCGCTTTTCCGCCGAAATGCTGTTGCCGGGCCGGAAGCAGCGCGACACCGCCGATTGCGACACCCCGGCCAGCCGCGCCACGTCATAGGATGTGGGGCGGCGACCGGCCATGTTGGCAGCGGTTGACTGCGGTTTTTTCATGCAAAAAACTGTAGCGGCGGAATGCCGCATCACAAGCTTTTTCGGCGGAAAAGCGGCGTGCGATGCAATTGCGGGCAGTGCCAAGTCATGCATCACGCCGCATGGACGCGGCATTTTCGCTCTCGATCAGTCGGCGGTCCAGCCGCCATCCACGACCAGGCTGGAGCCGGTCATCAGCGCCGAGGCATCGCTGGCGAGGAACAGCACCGCCCCCATCAGATCCTCCACCGTGCCCAGCCGCCCCAGCTTGATCCGCTCCAGCACCGAATCGCGAAAGCCCGTATCCTCGAAAAACGGACGGGTCAGCGGTGTGTCGATAAAGGTGGGGGCGATGGTATTCGAGCGGATGGAATAGCGCGCCAGATCGAGCGCAAAGGCCTTGTTCATGCCTTCCAGCGCCCATTTCGAGGCGCAGTAAAGCGAGCGGTTCGGCCCGCCGACATGCCCCATTTGCGATCCCATATGGATCAGGCTGCCGGGCCTGCCCGCCGCGATCAGCGCCCGCGCGGCAGCCTGCGCGACGAAATAGGCGCTTTTCACGTTCAGATCGAGCACCGCGTCATAATCCTGCTCGGTCACATCCTGCATCGGCCGGGGCCGGTTGGTTCCGGCATTGTTGACCAGGATGTCGAAGGCGGGCCGGTCACGGAAAAAGGCCTGCACCGCCGCGATATCGCTGACATCGAGCACCGCGCCCTGTGCATCGTCGCCGCGCTCGGCCAGCGCCGCTGCCGCCGCGTCGATTTCGGCTGCGGTGCGGGCGACCAGGGTAACCGATGCGCCCGCTTCTGCCAGCGCGGCGGCTGCGGCCATGCCGATACCGCGCCCCGCGCCGGTGACCAGCGCACGCCTGCCATCCAGCCGCAGCGAAGGCGTGCGCGGCAGATCGCTCACACCGCTTCCAGCGGCGCTGCGGCCCCGGCATAGGGCACGTTGCGGCCGCCATAACGGCGCACACGCACATTGGCCTGTTCGCCATGCCCGGCAAAGCCTTCCAGAGCGCACAGCCGCGAACAATATTCGCCGATCATCGCGGAGGCCTCGTCGGTGGTGACACGCTGATAGGTGCAGGTCTTGAGGAACTTGCCTACCCACAGGCCGCCGGTATAGCGCGCCGCCTTGCGCGTCGGCAAGGTGTGGTTGGTGCCGATCACCTTGTCGCCAAAGGCCACGTTGGTGCGCGGCCCCAGGAACAGCGCGCCGTAATTGGTCATGTTGGCGAGGAAATAATCGGGGTCGCGGGTCATCACCTGCACATGCTCGTTGGCATAATCATCGGCGACGGCCAGCATCTCCTCATAGCTTTCGCATACGATCACCTCGCCATAGGCTTCCCACGCCCGGCGCGCGATGGCGGCTGTCGGCAAGATTTCCAGCAGACGCTCTACCTCGCGCATCGTATCGAGCGCCAGCTTGCGCGAATTGGTGATCAGGATGGCGGGGCTGTCCGGCCCGTGTTCGGCCTGGCCCAGCAGGTCAGTGGCGCAGATTTCACCGTCCACGCTGTCATCGGCAATGACCATGGTTTCGGTGGGGCCGGCGAACAGATCGATGCCCACCCGCCCGAACAGCTGCCGCTTCGCCTCGGCAACAAAGGCATTGCCCGGCCCGACGAGAATATCGACCGGCGCGATACTGGCGGTGCCGATGGCCATCGCGCCGATCGCCTGAATACCGCCAAGCGCATAGATTTCATCCGCCCCGGCCATCGCCTGTGCCGCGACAATGGCGGGCGCGGGCTTGCCCTCGAACGGCGGCGCGCAGGTGATGACGCGCGGCACGCCCGCCACCTTGGCGGTGATGACGCTCATATGCGCGCTGGCGAGCAAGGGATATTTGCCGCCGGGCACATAGCAGCCCGCGCCGTTGACCGGAATGTGCTTGTGGCCCAATACCACGCCGGGCAGCGTCTCGACCTCGACCTCCTTCATGCTGTCGCGCTGGATCTGCGCGAAATTGCGCACCTGGGTCTGCGCGAATTCGATATCCTTCAGGTCCTGGCCGGTCAGCTGGTCGATACAGTCCTGGATTTCGGCAGGCGTCAGCCGGTAATCGTCGCGGTCCCAGCCATCGAACTTCACCGACAGCTCGCGCACCGCAATATCGCCGCGCGCCTCGATATCCGCCAGCAGCCCCTCGACCGTATCGCGCACCTTACGGTCATTGTCGGCGCGCGTCTGCGCCGTTGCACCCCGTTTCAACCATTCCGCCACAGTTCGACTCCTTGATAAAATAATACCGCGCTATATTGACTGCGAATGCATTCGAATACAAGCTGCTATGGCCTGGAGGACAGAAGATGACGAAGGAAACTACCATTTTGGTGCAGCAGCACCGCGATGCCGCCGCGCTGGAGGCGCGCGTGGTGCGCTATGGCGATCTCGTGCCCTGCTTCAACGCCTTTGTCGATTCGCGCACGCCGGGGTCTGACGCGAAGGAGAATTTCACCATCATCGGGCCGGGCGTCTCCGAAAATCCCGACCAGCATGTGCACATTGCCGAGCCGCACGGGTTCAACATCGGCGGCGCGCGCCAGCCGCCCGATTGCGTGAATTCGCAGCACAGCCATGATACCGCAGAGGTGTTCGTCGTGCATAGCGGCCAATGGCGTTTCGATTTTGGCGAACATGGCGATGATGCGCAGGTGTTTGCCGGTCCCGGTGATATCGTGTCCTTTCCGGTGCGCACCTTTCGCGGTTTCCGGAATGTCGGCACCGATGCAGGCTTTCTCTGGTCGGTGCTGGGCGGCGACGATCCGGGCCGCGTGCTATGGGCGCCACAGGTATTCGAACTGGCACGCGAGCACGGTTTGGTGCTGTTGGAAAACGGGGCGCTCGTCGATACGGTCGCAGGTCAGGAGGTGCCAGAAGGTGTGGCACCGATGCCAGTCACCAGCCGCGAGGCGGTCGTCGATTTGCGCGTGATGCGGGCCGAGGACGAGCCTGAGATCATTGCGAGAGCGGACATCGACGTCCGGAGCGGAGAAACCTGCATTATCGGGCCGCAGGGCGTCCTGCCGCCGACCCAGGGCTTCACCCTGTCGCGGCTGGTTTTGGGCTCGGGCGAAAGCACCGCCGACAGGACGAGCGATCAGGCCGAGGTCGTCTTCATCCGGCGCGGTGCGGTCGATGTCCATTGCGACGGTGCACAGATACGGCTGGACGCGGGCGATACGATGACCGTGCCAAAAGGCTCGGTCCGCCGCTATGTCAGTGCCGACGGCGCGGAGATCATCATGGTGCAGGGCACGCCCTGAGCGGCGCCGATCAGCCCCCGAAGGCCGCGCGCAACTGGACCGCGCCGCTGCGGATCAGCCCATGGTCCGACGATTGAAGGAACAGCCGCGCGCCACGCGCGCGCCAACCGGGCACGTCGCCATTGGCGGGCACGAACATGCCGCATGGCAGATGGGCGGCGGCAGCGGCAGCGAGAATGCGCTCGACCGCGGCGATCACCTCAGGCGCATCGGGCGAAGCGGCATCGAGCGCGACGGTAAGGTCGATCCGCCCGACGAACAGCGCGGCCAGCCCCGGCACCGCCGCAATCGCCTCGATGGCATCGAGCGCCTCGACATCCTCGATCTGCGCGATGACGCAGGTGCGTTCCGCGCTCGCCCGCCGGTGTTCCGCCATCGCCGTCAGGCCATAGCCCGCCGCCCGGCTCGATCCGGCATAGCCGCGCCCGC
This sequence comes from Blastomonas sp. CACIA14H2, assembly GCA_000503195.1. Taxonomy (GTDB): domain Bacteria; phylum Pseudomonadota; class Alphaproteobacteria; order Sphingomonadales; family Sphingomonadaceae; genus Blastomonas. The sequence goes on along the minus strand of AYSC01000010.1, from coordinate 76,248 downwards.
CAGGCCGGTAATGCGCCGCGCGCACCGCCTCTGCGGCATCGGCTGCGCTGCGGATATGCGGCAGCAGCACACCATCGGCCCCGCAATCGAGCGCGTTCAGAATGTGTTCGGCGGCATGCGTCGGCGGGCGCACCAGCACTGCCAGATTGCAGGCACGCGCCGCGAATATGCACGCATCGAGCGTGCCCCGGTCAAAAGGCGCATGTTCGGCATCAAGACAGACCAGATCGAGCCCGCAGCCTGCCAGCACTTCGACGATGACCGGGTTGGGGGTCTTGACGAACGTCCCGAGCAGTACATCACCCGCCGCAAGGCGCTGTTTCAGCATCATGCCCGCACCATGGCCGCACCTTCGGTCAATGTCGCCAGCTTGGCCCAGACGATATCGGGATCGACCGCACCGAACCCGGCAAAGGTGGAAAAGCCGCAATCGGTTCCCGCGATCACCCGGTCCTGCCCGAAGCGGCTGACAAAAGCCTCAATCCGGTTGCGCACCACCTTGGGATGCTCGACAAAATTGGTGGTCGAATCGATCACGCCGGGGATCAGCACCTTGTCCTCGGGGATCAGTGCGGCATGCGCCTCGAACGCCTCGATATCGTGCTGATGACGCGGGTTGGCGGTCTCGAACAACAGGCCCGCAGCCCGCACCCCGAGCAGCACGGGCAGGATCGTTTCCATCTCGACATCACAGTGGTGCGGACCCTCATAATTGCCCCAACACACATGCATTCGCAGCTGGGCAGGCGCGATGTTGCGCAGCGCATGGTTGAGGACGGCGACATGGCGCCCGATCCGCATCAGATAGTCCGCATCGCTGCGGTCCTTGTACATCATGTGCCGCCCGAGTCCTAGATCGGGGCTGTCGATCTGGAGGATCAGCCCGGCAGCGGCGATGGCCTCATATTCGGGACGCATCGCCTCTGCTATCGCCTCGAGATAGGCATCGTCATCGGGATAATGATCATTGGGCTGGAACAGCGCGATCACGCCGGGCGAGGCGGCGTTCATGAACCCTGTAAGATTGCCGCAGGTGTTGCGCGCGCTGGCGAAACGCCGCAGGTCATCGTGCAGCGGGGCGAGCGTGTGCGGGCGTATCTCGCCCACGCAGCGCGGGCGGCGATAGGTGGGGGTGCCGCCCCCCTTGCTCTGGCGCTCCAGAAAGCCGGGATAAGCCTCCAGATCGGCAGGCGGAGTGCGCGGCGAATCACCATCAAAGCCCGTAATCCTGTCCTTGATGTAGGTGGCATAGCTGATCTTGGCCATCTCGCCGTCGGATACGATGCCGATCCCCGCCTCGTGTTGACGCCGGACCGCCTCGGTCACGGCATCTTCTATCACCTCGTCGAATCGGGTGGGGTCGACCGCTTCGCCCCGCTCCTGTGCAAAGACAAGCTCGGTCACAGCGGCAGAACGCGGCAGCGAGCCGACATGGGTGGTGGCAATCATCTCTCTCTCCAGGCGGTTATGGCAGCGGCGAGCGCGGCGGGCTGTTCCAGCGGCAACATATGCCCGGCACCCTCGATGACATGCAGGCTGGCCTCGCGCGCCGATGCGGCCAGGGCGCGGTGCCAGTCGGGCGGGCACAGCCGGTCCTCCTCCCCGCAGGCGATCAGCACCGGCACATCCAGCCCCGCAAGAACATGGCGCTGGTCCGGCCGGGTGCGCAGTGCCTCGCTCTGCGCGATGAACGTCGCGTCGCCCAGCGTCAGCGCCATATCGCGCAACAGGTCGAGAATCTCGCGATCGCCGCGCCGCGCCGCCGCCAGATAATTGGGTTTCAGTTCCTCGACGACGATACGATCCAGCAGCCCTGCGCGCACATCAGCCTGCTGGCGCGGACGAACGGCGGCGCGCTCGGGCAGATCGGCCGAGGCGTTGGTATCGATCAGCACCAGCGCCGCGATGCGTTCGGGCGCGAGCCGCGCCATCGCCAGCGCGACGATGCCGCCCATCGAAAATCCGACCGGGAGCAAAGGGCCATCTGCGGCAGCCAGCGCGGTGTGTGCCATCGCATCGATACTGGTCTCGGCGAGGAACGAAACTTCGCGCGCGCCAGGAAGGCTGGCGCGCAGCTCAGATGGCCATAGTCTTGCATCGCACATGTTGCCGGGCAGCAGCAACGGCACCGCCTGCGTTGACGATACTGACCGCCGCGTCGTCACCGATAGGTCTGGGCGAGCACGCCCAGCTCATCGAACAGCATCCATTCCTCCACGATCCTGCCGCCGGTCAGCCGCAAATGGCTCATCCCCATCATGAACACGGGCCTTCCCGGCGGACATTCGCCCAGCACGCCGCCCGGCGCGCTGCGCCCTTCCAACGTCCAGCGTACCGCGACGATCACACCATCGGCCTCTTGCGACCAGCACACGTTGTCGACACGCATATGCCCATCGGGAATGGCGGTGAGGACATGCAGTATCAGCGACTGATAGTTGCGCAGCCCCTGCGCGGTGCGCCCGCCGCCTGAATGCGCAGTGATATCGGGGGCATAATGACGCGCCAGCCAGTCGAGCCGCCGCAGGTTCCAGACCTCATGGAAAAGTGCGCGCGCCCAGCCATCCACGCTGCGCCGGTCGACATCGATCGGCCCGCGCGGTGCCTGGCCGTCCAGCCTAGTTTCAGGCGAGACGATGAAATTCTCCGGCGTACCGCTTTCAGAGATGCGCCGGGCGATGGCGTGTGGATCGAACCCCAGCTGGCGCACCGCCGCGCCGTTGTCGCGGACGAGCCATTCGGTATGGATACGGTTGTCGCGGCTGATGCAATCGGCGACGAAGCGGATCGAGGTGCGCTTGCCGGTGCCCGGACCCCAGGCCGTGCGCCCGACATTGGTCGAGCGGCTATGCCCCAGATGCGAGGTATAGTATCCGCTCGTCGCATCGCCGCTCCAGGCCACGTTGAGATGATGGATCTCGCCATCGGGATAGGCGTTGAGCGTCGCCACAGTCGAGGCGATCACCTCCTCGACCGACCGGACGATGCCATAGGAAGAATAGATGACGCAGCTGGCGTCATAGGTGTCGTAGATATAGCCGACGGCGCGATCCATCCAGATCTCGTCGGTAATCCGCACGATGTAATCGACGATATCGGTGAAGCGCGGCTCGAAACCCGGCAGCAGCTGGCCCAGCTCTGCTACCGGAGCCTGGCGAAGCGCGCGCGCATCCTGGTGGCGCAGCAGCGTTACCGGCGGGCGGGCGGGAAGATCGAAGGGCAGGCTGTCAGGCAGGGTCATGGCTCAATCCGGTGCTATGGTGATGGCATCACCCTCGCCCAGCGAGAGCGCAGCCGCAAGCGTGCGCGCGATGGCTGCGTGGCCATCGTCATCAATATGCACCTGCCCGGCGGCGACGCGAAAATCGCCGCCGCTGCCGCTACCGACCAGCGCTGCCTGCGCCCCGCCCGGCGCGGTCTCGCCGATATGTGCGAGCGTGCAGCGGCGGCAGGCGCGCACCGTGCGCACCGCATCGATGGGCGCGACGAGCGTGGGGCCACCATCGAAAATATCGACATAGCCATCGTCGCGAAAGCCCTCGTCGAGCAGCATCGCGTGCGCGGCGCGGCCATCGTCATGCGGACGACCGAGCGCCGCCTGCGCCGCCTCGGGCAGCATCGAGATATAGATGGGATAACGCGGCCCCAGATCAGCGATGAACTGATTGCCCTGGATGGCACCGGTGCGGTCAGCCTCGTGGAACTCCATATCGTAGAAATGGCGGCCGAGCGCGTCCCAAACCGGCGAGCGGCCATTCCCATCCTGATAGCCGCGCAATTCGGCCATCACCCGCGCGCCGAACCAATCGCGGTGCTGCGCAATGAACATATAGCGCGAGCGGGCCATCAGCCGGCCGAGCGCCAGCCCCCGTCGTGCAGGATCGACGAACAGCCCGCCGACTTCCGTCTCGCCGTCGAAATCGTTGACCAGATTGAGCAGCCGTTGCGCCTTGGCCCGGCCCAGCGCGCGCGATACGGCGGACTGGCGCGTAATGCGATAGCTGTAGAACGGCCATTCCGCGCCGACCCTAGCAAAGATCATGCCCGTGGCAACGATCTCGCCGCAAAGTTCGGCCACCAGCATGATCGCGGCGCCGCGCTCGCGCGCATCCGCATCATCCATGGCTTCGACCGCAGCGGCGATACGGCTTGCGATTGCATCATGCTGCGGCGGCAGATTGGTCAGCCCATCGCCGCCCTTGACCGCTAGCGCCAGCACAGCTTCGGTGTCGCACAGCCGCACGGGCCGGATGACGGGTTGCGAATTCTCCATCGTCTCCGCTTAGCAGATATGCATTCGAAGTCAATAATGATCCAGTGGCGTGTGATTCGCTTTGAACATAGCCATTGGGGGGGGAACTATCCTCGGGAATGATCGCCATTTCAGGTCATGGAATGCGAGCATATAAAGTTTTGCTTGCGATTGTTTGGTTTCGCATGCAGTTTCCCAGAGCGGGAAAGGGGAGAGTCATGCAGGCCTGGATAAAATTATGCCGGAGCGGTACCGCCGAGCGGGGCAAGTCTGTTCCTTCCAGCGCAGGGAAAACCGCATGATCGCGCCGTCACTCACCGTCAGGGACAAGGTCTCCTACGGTCTGGGCAGCACGGCAGAGGCCATGGTTTTCACCACCACTTCCAGCTTTCTCATGCTGTTCTACAATCAGGTCCAGGGCCTGCCGGCGCATTATATCGGCATCGCGCTGGCCGCAGGGCTGATCGTCAACGCCGTGTTTGATCCAATGGTCGGGTCGTGGTCTGACCGCACACGCAGCCGCTGGGGGCGGCGTCATCCGTTCATGTTCGGCTCGATCCTGCCTGCTGCCGCCCTGTTCTACGCCGTATTCAACCCGCCCGATATCGGCACGCTTGGCCAGTTGATCTGGCTGGGCGTCACCAACACGCTGCTGCTCCAGGCGATGACGCTGTACCATACGCCCCATCTGGCTTTGGGCGGTGAACTGTCCGACAGCTATCTCGGGCGCACCAGCGTGATGTCCTACAATACCTTCTGCCTTTGGATGGGCGATACGCTTGGCTGGCTGCTGTGCTTCCGCATATTCTTTGCCGCCAGCGCGGAATATCCCAATGGTGCACTCGATCCGGCGCGCTGGCCGTTATTCTCCACGACCGTGGCAGCGCTGGTGCTGCTGATCCTTGCCTATTCGAGCTGGTCGACGCGCAACCGTATCCCCTATCTCCCGCAACCGGCTGCCGATGACAGCGGGTTCAGCCCGCGCGAACTGTTCCGCGATATCGGCCGTGCGCTCACCAATCGCAATTATGTGGTCCTGCTGATCGGGCTGTTCTTCCTGTCCATGATGACCGGTATCCGCCTTGGCCTCTGGCTCTATTCTGCGACCTTTTTCTGGCAGTTGACCAACAACCAGATCAGCCTGTTCGTCATCGGCAGCTTTTCCGGCTATGTCTTCGCTGCCTTTGCCGTTAAACGCCTGCATGCGCGGTTCGACAAGCGTTGGACCGGCATGGCCGCGCTGCTGCTCTACAGTATCGGCCCGGCCATTCCGCTGGCGCTCGGTTATGTCGGCGTGCTCGATGCGCAGACGCCAGGCATACTCTATATCCTGATCGCCTTCTCGATCCTGCAGCACCTGCCCTACAGTCTGATGATCACCACGGTGACATCGGCGCTCGCAGATATTGCCGATGAGAACGAGCTGAAATACGGCATGCGACAGGAAGGCGTGCTGTATGCCACGCGCACCTTTTTTGCGCGGGTCGATCAGGCACTGGGCACCGCGCTTGCGGGATGGGTGCTGACCTATATCGCGTTTCCCACCAATGCCAGGCCCGGCGAGGTCGCCGAGCCGGTGCTGATGGGACTGGCCGCGGCCTTTGCATTGTCGAGCATTCCAGGCCTTATCGCGGGAATATTCTATGGCATGTTGCGGGTGACACGGCAAAGCTATGACGCGACCAGGGCGGCGCTGGCTGCACAGCGCGATATGCCCGACGCACCGCCCGAACCGGCCTGAGTCGTCGCTTTGGTGATGCCGAGGCGCGAGGAGCCAGCGGCAATATTGAATTCGATGTCGCGCCCAGATGTGCGTAGTTGATGGCGCTTTACAGACAATTTTGTGTCAATTTGCATTCAAGGCTTGACATTATTCGTCTCCAATGTTGCATTCGCATGCAACAATTCGAGCCAAAGGGATTCGGGAAAGGGGCCGATGATGAGAAAGATCAACCGCACGGATCGCCTAAAGGGATGGCTGCTTTTGGGCAGTTGTGTGTTCGCCGTGACCGCAGCGCCAGCCGCAATGGCCCAGGAGGCCGTGGCGGAGGATACAGCAGCGGGCGACGACGTGCGCCCGGACCAGATCGTGGTAACCGCGCAGCGCCGCGAAGAGCGCTTGCAGGATGTGCCGCTCTCGGTCTCGGTGGTCACCTCCGATACGCTTCGCAATGCGGCGGTCACGACGGCTGAACGGCTTGAACAAATTGTGCCTGGCATCCGGATCGGCCGATCCGGCGCCGATCTGCGCCCCGCGATGCGCGGCACCTATACCGAGTTTGTCGGCGCGAACAGCGATCCGCGCTTCGGCATCTATGTCGATGACATATATCAGTCGCGCCCGAGCCAGATTCCGCCGATCGTCGACCTCGCGCGGGTCGAGGTGCAGAAAGGTCCGCAAGGCACTCTCTATGGGCGCAACAGCTATGGCGGCAATATCGCGTTCTTCTCGGCCGATCCGACCGATCGGTTCGAGGGCTTTGTCGATGCCATCTATGGTAAATATGACCGCATCCGCGTCGATGCCGCGCTCAACGTGCCGATCACTTCGGGCGTGGCCCTCCGGCTTGCAGGCATGTATGAAAAAGCCGACGGCTATGTGAAGAACATCAATCCGCTGGGCAATGATTTTGCCGATGAAGACCAGCACTATATCCGCGGGTCGCTGCGCATCGCGCCGGAGAGCCTGGATGGCCGGCTCGAGATTCTGCTGCGAGGCTCCTATCTGGCGCAGGATGGAGCGGGCCAGGGCGGTTTCGGTTACAAGATCCTCGGCACGCTGGTCGATCCTTCGCTGATCAGGGCACCAGGCGGTTCGGTGAACGTCAACGGCATCAACTACAGCTTTCCCAACGGTTATAACGGATCGAGCTTCACTGGTATCCAGGTGCCGTTTGATCCACGCTTTCGCGATGGCATTCCGGACATCAACGGGGCTGATGTCGGCATTCCGGTCGATCCCGATCCCTATCGCGTCAATTTCGCCGGTCGCAATTTTCGCCGTGCCGATACCTATGCGTTCAGTGGCGTGATCAATTATGATGCAGGGCCAGTGCGGCTGCGATCGATCACCAGCTATACCGATTTCAAGAATATCCGCACTGGCAACTCGCTGCTGCCGGTCCAGCTGGATTTCTCTTTCATCAAGGGCGCAGCACAGACGTTCACGCAGGAACTCCAGATCCTCTCGAACGATACGTCCAGCCCGTTCCAGTGGATCGCCGGTGCCTATTATTTCGACGACCGGGTCACCGAGATCAATGTCACAAACACTGTGCGGCTTACCCCCACGCCCTATTTCTTCTTCGGACTGGAATTCCGCCCGGCAGGTACGCCTTTCAGCAATGCGACGTTCAACGACTTTATCAGCGCGTTCGAGAACCGGACCAAATCCTATGCCGGATATGGTCAGATGTCCTATACCTTCGGCGACAGGCTGACGCTGACCGGTGGTATCCGCTATACGCAGGATCGCAAGGCGTTCATGGCACCGATCAATTCCAATTTCGCCCAGGGTGGAACCGGCTCGTCATTCTATATTTTCGATATCAACCAGCCTGTTGATTTCAGGTGTGGCGGCTTCATCGCTGCGGCCCCCAATTCAAATGCCAATGCCGCGTCCATCGCCAATGCCCGGCAGTTCGTCTGCAGCAAGATCAAGCAGGATTTCGTGACCTATCGAGCGGCGGTCGACTTCAAGCTGACGCCGGACAACCTTTTATATGCCAGCTTTTCCACCGGTGCGCATTCGGGTGGCTTCAACCAGACTCCCGTGGCGATTAACGGGGTACAGCGTTTGCTGACCTTCGAGCCCGAATATGTCGATGCCTATGAAATCGGCACCAAGAACAGCTTCATGGACGGCAAGCTGACGCTGAACGTGGCTGCATTCCTCAACAAGTTCAGCAATCTTCAGGCGCAATCGTCAATCCCCAATCCCGCCAACCCGCAGACCTCCGTGGTGGCGCAGACCTTCAACGTCGCCAAGAGCAGGGCCTTTGGTCTGGATGTCGAGGCGGTTATCCGGCCGCATCCCGACTGGACGTTCAACCTGGCGTTCAACTATCTGGATTCCAAACTCCAGGATTATCCGCTCAACGTTTTTGCCAATGGCGGTGCCCAGAATCTGTGCGGTATCACCCCCAATTGCGTGCCGGGTTCCAGCGAGCAGAACGGCCTGCAAGGCTCGCCCTTCCCCAATGTGCGCACCGATCCCAACCGGTTCGTGCCTTTGCTGGGGCCTGATGGCAACCAGGTGGTGGTGGGCGGCGTGCCGCAATTCCGCTATGTGATCGCCGGGCGTCTGCGGGACGGCAGCAGAGTGTCGTCACCCGATGCCTTCCAGCCCAGATATACCTGGCAGGCGGGTGTTTCGCACCGCATCAGCCTTGGTGACAACGGGTCGCTGACCCCCGAAGTGCAGACCTTTTTCAGCAGCTCCTATCTGCTTTCGGTCATCGCGCCCCGTCTGGGTGAACAGTCCGCCTTTACCCGCACCGACCTGCGGCTGACCTACCAGACCGCCGACGAGCGCTTCCGTCTGCAGGCGTTCGTCAACAATGTCGAAAACAGTGCGGTCATCACGCGCACCGCCTTCGCCGCACAGCGCGCGATGCTGGTCAATTATGCGGTACCGCGCACCTGGGGCATCGCTGCAGGCTTCAAGTTCTGACCGCGCGTCGTCCGTACCGGTGCCCCGTCCGAGAAACAAGGCCATCGCCATGAGCAGCTATCCCTTCATTCTGCCCGAACGCGATAAAGTCACCCGGATAAGGCACCGGCATACGTCCGAACTTCGCCGGCCCAGCGGCACCCGCACCCAGTCGCTGAACGGCTTCGAGGACGATTTCACCGATATCGTCGATTACATATTGCGGATTACCGAGCAGATCTGGGTCGATCGGGGTATCGGGCGCATCTACGATACCTATGATGCCAGTTGCGTGGTCTATTCCGCCATGGGCGTGGTGCGGTCGGTGGAAGATGTCGTGGTCTCGACGCTTCAAGGCATCAACGCCACGCCGGATGGCGAATCGCACCATCTCAATATTGCGTGGAGCGGCGATAACGTGCAGGGCTTCTACACGTCCCATCTGGGCTTTGCGCATTCGACCAATAGCGGGGCGACAATGTTCGGCCCCGCTACCGGGCGACGCATCGGGCGCTTCTTCGTCGCCGATTGCATCAGCCGGGACAACCGCATCCATACCGAATGGCTGATGCGGGACAATGGCGCGGCGGTGCGCCAGATGGGGTTCGATCCGCACGAGGTGGCGCGGCGGCTGGCGGCAACGCCTGCTCCGGAAAGCCCGGTGCTGTGCGTGCCCACCCGGCTGGAGGGCCAGGCGATCCGCACGGGCTATGCCGGCCCGGTCGATACACCGCAAGGCTGGTTTGAGAACCATTTCAGCCAGCTTTGGAACATGCGCAGGCTTGACCGGCTGGCGGAACATTACGCCCCCGGAATCATCGCGCACTGGGCAGGCGGACGCACCGCCCATGGCCGCCGCAACTATTCGGCGCTGCTCATCAGCCTGCTCGCCAGCCTGCCGACGGGAACGGTACGGGTCGAGAATGTCTGCTGGTCGGAAGAGACCGACGGGCTGATCGTCGCGGTGCGCTGGACGCTGGAGGGCACGACGCGGCCCGGTGGCCTGCTTGGCGATGTTCCGACCGGGCGGCCAGTAGCAATCATGGGATCTTCGCATTTCCGCTTTGCCGGGCCGCTGATCGTCGAGGAATGGACGGTGTTCGACGAGATTGGCGTGCTGGTTCAGGCCTATCGCGGCTGACCGTTCCGGTCGGCCCGATCCGATGACGGCCATGCCGCCCCTGCCGCGCGCCATCACCTTTGGCTATTTGCTGGCGCTCCAGTTTTTCTACGCGTGGGCGTGGAGCAGCAGCGATATCCTGCGGCCCTATTTCAGGACGCTTTACGGCCTCACGCTGGCAGAGGCTGGATCGGCCTATTCCGCGCAGGTCATAGGCGCGCTGGCCGGTGCGCTCGTGGCCGGGCGGATCGAGCACCGCATCGGGCGGCGCGCGGCGCTGATGCTGATCGCGGGCGGATGCGGTGCGGCTTTGCTTGCTGGAGCCTGGGTGGCGACACTGACCGGGCTGATCGCGCAGCGTCTGTGCCTGGGGCTGTTCATGGGCGCAGTGTTTCCCGCGACCGTCGGCATCGTGGTCGATCTGTTTCCGGCGCACCAGCGCGGGCGGCTCTCCAGCCTGGTTGATGGCACCTATTTCGTCGCGGTTATCGCATTGGGCTGGGCCAGCGCCGCATTCCTGCCGGGCAACTGGCCGCTGATGTTCTGGCCGCCCGCCATTGGCTTTGCCTTGCTGGTGCTCGCGGCACATGGGATCGCGCTGCCGCATCGGCCCGAACATCGATCTGCGCGGCCGCAGGGGGCCGCCGCGCTGTTCGCGCCGGGGCTTGCGCCGCGCACCCTGGGCCTGGTCGGCATGATCACGCTCAACGCCTCGGGTCACCAGATATTTTCTGGCTGGCTCACCACCTATCTGACCGAGGTCCAAGGCTATGGCGAGGCGGCCATCGCAGCGACGCTGACCGCGAAATATGGCGGCAGCATCACCGGGTGCTTTATCTGGGGCTGGGCTGCCGACCGTTTCGGCAGGCGGGCGGGACGGTTCGGCATGCTGGCAGCGGCCTTTTGCGTCCTGCTTTTCCTGTTCCTGCCTGGTCCCTTATGGATGCGGCAGCTGGGCGCGTTCCTGTTCGGTTGCGGATTTTCCACCATCGTGACGCTCGGCCCATGGCTGGCGGAGCTGTATCCGCCGCATCTGCGAGCCTCAGCCACCGCCATCTTTCAATGGGGCCGCTGCGCCAGCCTGCTCGCCCCGCTGGCAAGCGGCGCGCTGGCCGCGCAGATCGGCTTGACCCCGGTCATGGCGCTGGCGGCTGCGGCATTTGCGGGGGCAGGCCTGTTGTGGTGGATATTGCCGGAAACCTGCGCACGTCCGCTAGCCCGCCCGCAGGTCAGCCCGGCGCGTTGATCTCCTGTTGCAACCAGCCCCGAAAGCGCGCCAGCGCATCGCAGACCGGGCCGGGCCGGTGGACCAGATAATAGCCATGGCTGCTGGTGAGATGGATCGGGAAAGGCTGGACCAGCGCGCCTGTCGCCAGCTCGCTCTCTATCAGGAAGCCGGGAATCAGCGCCGCCCCGCCGCCCGCCGCCACTTCCTGCACCAGCAGCAGAAACTGGCTGTGTGCGGCGCGCACGCGCACGCGCGCATCGGTTATCCCGGCTAGCGCGAACCAGTCATGCCAGGCATCGGGACGGCTGCGCAGCGTGAGCAGCGGCACCGACAGCAGATCGGCGGGGCAGCGCACCGCAGCGGCAAATTCCGGCGCCAGCACTGGCCCGACCTGCTCGTGAAACAGCAGATGGTGCTCACCGCCCACCCTGTCGGGCGCGCCGAAATGGATGACGGCATCGAAATCGCTGCTGCCCAGATCGATGTCTTCGTTCTGCGCGGTCAGGTTGACGCTGACATCGGGATGCGCGGCGCTGAACCGCGGCAGGCGCGGGGCCAGCCAACGCATGCCGAAGCCAGGCAGCGTCGCCAGTTCGAGTGCGCGCGCCGCACCAGGTGTTAACACGGACCGCGTTGCACGGCGGATATCGCCCAGCGCCGGAGCAATGGCATCGGCATAGGCTCGACCCGCCGCGTTCAGCGTCACGCGCCGCCCATGTCGGTCGAACAGCGTCTGGCCCAGCCAATCCTCCAGCGCGGCAACCTGCCTGCTGACCGCGCCTTGGGTGAGCGCCAGCTCGCCAGCAGCGCGCGAAAAGCTGCCAAGCCGTGCGGCGGCGGCGAAACTCTGCAGCATTGCCATCGGCGGCAACAGGCGGCGGTTGCTATCGTTCATTCCATCCATTCATATGCAAGCTTGAAGCATTCGTTTTGGTTTCGAATTCAGCGGTGTCAATAGGGCCGGGTTCTGTTGGAGATACCACCATGCCCCATGCCGTCATGCCCGTTTATGCTCCTGCGCCCGTCACGCCGGTTTCCGGTAAAGGCCTGTGGCTTTACGAGGCCGATGGAACTGCGTGGATCGATTGTATCGGCGGCATCGCCACCAATGCACTGGGCCATTGCCATCCGGCGCTGGTCGCGGCGTTGTCGCACCAGGCCGAAACGCTCTGGCATGTCTCCAACGCGCTGGTCATTCCCGGCCAGCGCGCGCTGGCGGAAAAGCTCACCGCCGCCTGTTTTGCCGATCTCGCCTTTTTCTCCAACTCGGGGACCGAGGCGGTCGAATGCGCGATCAAGACCGCGCGGCGCTATCATGCGGCAAGCGGCGCGCCGCAGCGCAGCGTTATTATCGGCTTTCACGGATCGTTCCACGGGCGCACCTATGCGGCGATCAACGCATCGGGCAATGCCGCCTATCTGCAAGGCTGCGGCCCGCTGCTGCCCGGCTTCGTGCATTGCGATCTCGATGACCATGACGGCTTTGCGCGCGCCGTTGCACGACCGGACGTGGCGGCGGTGATCGTCGAACCGGTGCAGGGCGAAGGCGGCGCGCGCGCGCTTTCAGCCGATGACCTGTTGCGGCTGCGGCGGCTGTGCAGCGCGCATGGCGTGCTGCTGATCCATGACGAGGTGCAGTGCGGCATGGGCCGCACCGGGCGGCTGTTCGCGCATCACTGGGCGGAAGGCAGCGCGCCCGATATCATGGCCATCGCCAAGGCGCTGGGCGGCGGCTTTCCGGTCGGTGCGTGCTTGGCCACCGCCGATGCCGCATCCGGCATGACCGCCGGAAGCCATGGCTCCACCTTCGGCGGCAATCCGCTGGCCATGGCGGTGGCTGGCGCCGCGTTCGACATCATCGCCGATCCCGCCACGCTAGCGCATGCCCGCGCCATGGCGCAGCGGCTGCGCGAGGGGCTGGCTGCGCTGCGCGCGCGCCATCCCGATATCATCATCGACATTCGCGGCAAGGGGCTGCTGGTCGGGCTGAAGCTCGCGCCCAACAACCGCGCGTTCATCGCGGCGGCGCGCGCACAGCACCTGCTGCTGGCGGGCGGCGGCGACAATATCGTGCGCCTGCTGCCGCCGCTGACGGTGACGGCAGAGGAAATCGACATGATTGTCGAGCGCACCGGCGCGGCCTGTGTTGCGATGACCTGCCCGGCGGTCGCATGACCGGCGTGCTCATATCGCGCAATCCGGCAACGGGCGATGCCGTGTGGCAGGGCGATATCGCCGATGCTGCTACCGTCGCCGGCGCGCTCACCCGCGCGCGCGTCGCGCAGCCCGGCTGGGCCGATCTGGCACTGGATGCGCGGATCGCCATCGTGCGCGCCTTTGCCGCGCGCGTCACCGCCGCGCGCGATGAATTCGCCGCGATGATCGCGCGCGAAACCGGCAAGCCCCTTTGGGAGGCCGCGCAGGAGGTCGGATCGGTCATCGGCAAGATCGACATCTCGATTGCCGCACAGGCCGAACGTGCGGGCGAACGCAGCCAGGCCATGCCCTTTGGCCGAGCGGTGCTGCGCCATCGCCCGCACGGTGTGTTCGCGGTGCTGGGTCCGTACAATTTCCCCGCGCATCTGCCCAATGGCCATATCGTGCCCGCCCTGCTCGCAGGCGATGCCGTGGTGTTCAAGCCGTCCGAGGAAACCCCCGGCACTGGCGCGATGATGGCGCGCTTCTGGCAGGATGCGGGCCTTCCTGATGGCGTGCTGAATATCGTGCAGGGCGGGCGGGAGACAGGCGTGGCGCTGGCGGGCGGCGCTATCGATGGCCTGTTGTTCACCGGATCGGCGCAGACCGGCATGTATCTGCGCCGCCTGTTCGCCGAACGGCCCGAGGTCATCCTGGCGCTCGAACTGGGCGGCAACAATCCGCTCATCGCTTGGGATGGAGACCCGGCGGCCATGGCGTCGATCATCGCGCAATCGGCCTTTATCTCGGCGGGCCAGCGGTGCAGCTGTGCCCGGCGGCTGATCGTGCCCGATGGCGCGCGTGGACAGGCTATCATTGATGCACTGCTGGCCTTTATGGACCGGATTTGCATCGGAGCATGGGACGAGCGGCCCGAGCCCGCCATCGGCCCGCTGGTGAGCATGGCCGCTGCCGACCGTGCCCGCGCAGCAGCGGCAGAGCTGGCAGAGCTGGGCGCCCGTGTGCTGAAGCCGCTGGCGACCCCGGTCGGGCGCGGCAATGCCTTCGTCACCCCCGCCCTGTTCGACGCGACCGGCATCTCGGTACCCGATGAGGAGATTTTCGCGCCTTTGCTCCAGATCGTGCGGGTGGCGGATTTCGATGCCGCCATTGCTGCGGCTAATGCCACCCGCTTCGGCCTTGCTGCAGGCCTGCTTACACAGGACAGACGCCTTTGGCATGTTTATGCCCGCCGCGCCCGAGCGGGCGTGCTCAATTGGAACCGCCCGACCACTGGCGCTACCGGATCAATGCCTTTCGGTGGAATAGGGGCATCGGGAAACCTTCGCCCCAGCGCGTATTATGCCGCAGATTACTGCGCATATCCAGTTGCCAGTTTCGAGGCAGAAGGTGTGAGTGCGCAATCTCAAGACTGGCCTGGCTTGGTCAGTTGAACCTCGGGCTTATTGCCTCGCATAGGCGGATGACTCAACGCGGCACCAGCGGCGCAGCGTCTCGGTCTTGCAGCCGACCTTCCCGACAATCGACGTCAGCGCTGCCCACTCCGATGAGTAGCCCCTCGGTGCTCCGCCACCATCCGCACCGCCTGGTCGCAAAACTTAGGCGAGAAATTGTTCCTCATATTGCTCTTCGTGGCTCCTCATCACAGCTAGGAGTCTCCGGGAAAGCCGGGGCGGTTCAGCCTCCAAAAGCCGACGATATTGAATCACGATGAGAGACTCCTGTGAATCCGGAAAATGCACT
Source organism: Blastomonas sp. CACIA14H2 (assembly GCA_000503195.1). GTDB lineage: Bacteria > Pseudomonadota > Alphaproteobacteria > Sphingomonadales > Sphingomonadaceae > Blastomonas. Next base: position 61,097 of record AYSC01000010.1, on the reverse strand, counting down.
TCTGCCAAAGTAATGCTAGGCTAGATTAATTCGCCTTTTTAGTTCAAAATCGTTGTCGCGCTGTGGCCGTGCTTGTGGGAAACCACTACCACCGGCAGTCCAGAATCCTGCTCCTTGATAATTCTCATTATATGTTCCTCGAAAAAGCTGCCCTTTCTCATTCGTCTGCTTCTTGGTTAGCGCAGATTCTAAATCAGATCAGGGGACCAACCGGGGAAAGAAAATTAGACGCGCTGGATTCAAAATCCAGTTACGAAAGCAGTGCCGGTTCGACTCCGGCCACCCGCGCTAATCAAGGTTAGTGGTCGTCAGAGCTTCACCGCAGCGGCGGTCGCGCAAGCGCGCTCGGTGCTCCTCAATCGCTTTAGGCCTCACGAATTGCAAATCGTGATGGATTATTATGTCTCGCCAAATCACGATCCTGGCGATCAGTCTTCCCACGAGCTTATCGGTGAACCGCTTCAGCTAGCGAGGCGCATATCGCTCCCAGCCGATCAATTGCTTGAAGCAAGCCCGCCGACGGCTCGTTCGCGCAGTTGAGCCGAAGGTGGTGCTGAAAGCCGGTCTGCGGGGAGAAGAGCGGCCCTGGGCTGATGCCAATTCCTACACCCAGGGCCTGTCTGTGCACCTCGAGCGCGTCTACTGATTTGGGTAGCTCGACCCAAAGAAGATAGCCGTTGGCGGGGCGGGAGAACCTAGTGCCTGCCGGAAAACTGTCTTCGATGCGCGCGGCTATCGCCCTTATCCCGCCCTCCACGCGGGATTGGAAGCGCCTCAGATGCCGCTCGTAGTCGCCGCTCGACAGAAAGTCCGCAAGCGCAGCCTCGATAAGCGGGGAGCCAGCGAGACTTTCCTCCAGCCGAGCCCGCAGCACGGCGTCGACGTAGCGCCCAGCGGCTATCCAGCCGATGCGCCAGCCAGGCGCCAGGGTTTTGGAGGCTGAGGAGCAGTACAGAACCAGTCCATCAGTATCGAAGGCCTTGCACCCGGCTCGAATACCTGGTTGCGAGACTAGATCGCCGTAGACGTCGTCCTCAATCAACGGGACCTGGTGCGTCTGCAAAAGCGTGACAAGTCGCTTCTTCTGGTTGAGCGGCATCGAGGCGCCAAGCGGGTTCTGCACGTTCGGCGATGCTAACACCGCCGCGATCTTGCGGGTCGTGAGCGCGCGCTCCAGCGCGTCTATGCTCAGGCCGGTGCGCGGATCTGTCGGGATTTCTAGAGCCCGAAGCCCGAGTGTCTCAAGAAGCATGAGGGCGCCGAAATAGGTCGGAGATTCCACCGCAACCACATCGCCTGCCTTGCAGGTCACTTTGAGGGCGAGACGCATGGCCTGTGTCTCGCCACTCGTGATCACGACTTCGTCGGGTCCAAAGGTTGCGCCCCAGTTTACTGCACGTGCGGAGATTTGGCGGCGCAGGTCTGCGCGCCCCGGCGGCATGCTGTAGGTCTGGGCCGCAGGACCGAGTCTACGGCCGGCCGCGGTCAAGGCGCGCTGAAGATCCCTCAGCGGTAGCCATGCTGGATCTGGAAGCGCCGCGCCAAGGGGGAAGATGATATCAGGCCGAGTGAGAAAGATGCTGCGCGCAATTGCTGCGCTTGTAACAAATTGCGGATACTTTGACGGGCGGGACGGAACTGGCTCTGGTGCACGTTTATCTACCACGAAGAATCCGGAGCGCGGGCGTGCGAGGAGAAGACCCTCGCTCTCCAGGACACGTAAGGCGTCGACCGCCGTGGTCAAACTGACGCCCTCGCGTTGGGCGATCTTGCGCGCTGAAGACACTTTTTGGCCTGGCACGTACGCGCCTTGCTCGATGGCGGCCCGCAAACGCGCGGCGATCGATCTATAGAGAGGCATTCTAGACCGCATCTGTATGCCATAAACGATTTACATCTGTGTATACAGATTTTTGAGCGGCTCAGCCATGAGAGCTTAACCGAGGAGCTCTCACGTGCATAACATTATTCTTGCCTCCAACGCATTCACCGACGTCGCTTCGTTCAGGACGTGGGATCTGCAGTTCCGCGTGACAGACGCCCGTTATGCGAACTATCAGGGCGAGCGGCGGGTCGGCATCTGCGCCGACACTGCGCGCGCGACGTCTTGCTCCGGCCCTCGAACTGATGCGCACGGCCTTTTGAAATGGCCGCACGAAGCCGACGCAATTTTTATCTTTAGCAGACCCGCTAGTCGCATTGAGATCATCGATCCGGCGTTCTCGGAGGCGTTGCAGATTGATCAGGGGCGGCAATTCGTTGCTGCGATCGATGCCGGAGTACTGATCCTCGCCAAGCTCGGCTTTCTCGATGGCCTGCTGGCGAAGACTTATCCTAGCGTGTTCGGCGAAGTCAAGAAAATGGCATTCGAACTGATCGGTGCTCGATCGTCAACCACAACACGATCGCGACCGGCGACGGATGTTTGTCGGCCCTTGATCTGGCAGTTTGGCTCGTGTTGAACATTATCGGCGAACGATATGCTGCTGCGGTCCTCGATTCCGTGCAGAAGGTCGACTACTGATGTGGGCGGAAGGGCGGATTGCGCTTGTATCCGGAGCGACGTCGGGCATCGGCGCGGCAGTGGCACGCCGGATTCATGCTGGCGGTGGCAAGGTTGTCGCGGTTGGCCGCCGACGCGAGCGTCTTGAGGCCTTAGTTTGCGAACTCGGTCGCGAGCGGATTTCGACGCTCACGCTGGACCTTCGGGACACCGCTGCCATACCAGACGCGCTAAGCAGGCGGCCGGCAAGCTTTAAGGACATTGATATCGTCTTTAATAATGCGGGGCTCGCCCTCGGCCTCTGTAGCGCGCAGGATGCAGATTTGCAGGCTTGGAATGACATGATCGCGACAAATGTGTCGGGTTTGGTCGCCGTCACCCATGCCTTACTTCCCGACATGGTGGCGCGGGGAAGTGGCGACATCGTCAACATGTCTTCCGTTGCGGCGACCTACCCGTATCCCGGTGGAAACGTGTACGGCGCGACTAAGGCGTTCGTGCGTCAGTTTTCGCTCAATCTTCGCGCTGATTTGCTCGGGACCGGCCTTCGTGTGACATCAATCGAGCCGGGGATGTGCGAGACGGAGTTCTCATTGGTAAGGTTCGGTGGCGATGCGGCCGGGGCAGGCAAGGTCTATGCCGGCATGACGCCATTGAGCGCCGAAGATGTCGCCGCGAGTGTAGAGTTCGTGCTTCGCCAAGCCCGGCATGTCAATATCAATACAATCGAGCTGATGCCGACACAGCAGACCTTCAGCCCATTCACAGTCGATCGAAATCTCATTTAGAAATCAGATACATTCGTCCGACTTGATGCGTTTGCGACAAATAGCACAACCTCAAAACAAGGAATCCCATGTCGATCATCGAACCTTCCAAATCGCTGGTGAAAGTGCCTGACATTCGCGATATACGGGCTGCGGCGAAACGCATTGCCAGGCATGCAACCGTTACGCCATTGCTGGAGTCTTTGACGTTGAATGAACTCGTCGGTGGGCGCGTGCTAGTGAAGGCGGAGAACCTGCAGCAAACCGGCTCCTTCAAGTTTCGCGGGGCCGTCAACCGGTTAATGCAGTTGACCGAAGAAGAGCGCTCCGGCGGTGTCGTCGCATATTCGTCGGGTAATCACGCACAGGCTCTAGCGCTGGCGGCTCGGCTTTTCGATACGACGGCAGTTATTGTGATGCCAACCGACGCTCCTCGCGTCAAAGTGGCCAAAACTCTCGCATACGGTGGCGAAGTTGTCTTCTATGATCGCTACAAAGATGATCGCGCCGCTGTCGGAATTCGCTTGGCTGCGGAAAGGGGACTGACGCTTGTACCCCCCTATGATGATCCCTACGTCATGGCGGGTCAGGGTACTGTTGGGCTTGAAGTCGCACGGCAGGCCGCTGAAATGGGCGCGAAAATCGATGCGCTGCTCGTGTGTTGCTCAGGTGGCGGGTTGACGGCTGGATGTGCGCTTGCCATGGAGGCTGACAGCCCGTCAACAGCCATATATTCGGTTGAGCCAGAAGGTTTCGACGATACCGCACGTTCTTTGGTTGCACGGGAGCGCGTGGCCAATGTGCCTGGCCCTACCTCAGTCTGCGATGCAGTTTTGGTTGATAAGCCGGGGGAACTGACGTTTCCAGTAAACTTGCGATTGCTGGCCGGCGGACTGGCAGTCAGTGATGCCGAGGCGCTGGACGCGGTCGCATTAGCGTACGACGAGTTGAAAATCGTTGTTGAGCCCGGTGGTGCGGTTGGCCTAGCTGCAGTGCTGTCCCGCAAGCTCGATTGTCGGGGAAAAACAGTAGCTGTCGTTTGTTCGGGCGGTAATGTCGATGCGGACGTGTTTAAGTCCATAATTGACCGCGTTGCGTCGCATGAAGCTTGATGACTCGGCGCCCGACGGCCGGTTTCAGAAGATTTTGGGCCGGCCTGTCGCGGGGCGAAAATTGGCAAAGCCAAGTGGATTGTATCAACTGGTCGTTCGCCACGGAGCGATGGCTTATGTCAGTGGCCACGCCCCCAAGATTGATGGCACCCTCGCCGTCGCAGGCAAGGTTGGGGACGATATCGATTTTCCAAAGGCTCAAGAGGCTGCACGACTTTGCGTTGTGCAATGCCTTTTGTCGCTGAGACGTGAAATTGGATCTCTCGATCACGTTGAACGAGTGATTAAACTGGTCGGTTTTGTCAACGTGGCGCCAGGGTTCTTGCGACTTCCCGCAGTGGTTGACGGCGCTTCCGCATTGCTGCACGAAGTATTCGGAAATGTCATTGGACAGCATGCTCGATCGTCCATGGGTGTCGCTGAGTTGCCCGATGGTGCCGCAGTTGTCATCGAGTTGGTATTGGCTCTCCGCGACGACTTGAACGGAGCGGCGATTTCGCCATGAGTATCATCAACTGATGCAACCACTTACGGCCTGGTAGCTCGCGCGCTCAAACTCAAGTCTTCGCGGGTGAGTGATTTGCTCTATGTGCTCCCTTGGGCAAGCGACGGCGGGCATCCTTAGGCGTCGTCGGTATGGTGATTGGTCTGAGCCCGGGGTTTCTACCAACTATAAGTAGAGCCTGCGCCCAGTTTGCACTGCCACAGCCACGATCCGCTTCAGCCGGCTGTTCTCGTCTTCCAGCTCGCGCAGCCGCCGCATCTCTGACGGCATCAACCCCGCGTATTTCTTCTTCCAGTTGAAGTATGTCGCCTGGCTGATCCCCGCCTTGCGGCAGATTTCAGCCACTGGCGTGCCTTCCTCGCTCTGCTTGATCACGAACGCCTTCTGCGCGTCAGTGAACTTTGATGCTTTCACGCCAAACCTCCTTGCCCAGACAAGGAAACCTTCGGCGAAAAACTCTACCCGCAAATGGTCCAGTTATCAGGCGGCAGAGCAATCAGCCAGACGCTATACCTGCGGGCCGTCTAGAAGTGAGGCAATCTGTTGGGACACCTTCTCGACCGCAGATTTGACGGCATCGTCAATGTGAACATACCGTCCGGTAACTGATCCCGCTGCGTGACCCAACATCGCCGCAATCGTCAGTTCGGAATAGCCAAGCTCACCAGCAATACTTCCGAAGGTATGGCGCAATGTATGGGCTGTGACATCCGTCCAACCCATCCGCTTGCATAATCGACCGAGTACGCCGTCCGCTGCAACGAAATGGGTTCGTCCACCGTCTGATGGGAACACATAAGGAGCATTTTCCTGGATGTTCTGGATACGGAGAAGAGCCAGTGCCGGACTTCCAATAACTCTGATCTGAGCGCCTGACTTCGTATCAGCGAACGCAATGTATCCATCTTGTGAAATCCAGTCGTGCCGCATCGATTGGGCTTCATTCAGTCGAAGGCCTGTCAACGCCAGCAAGCGTATGATGGCGAGGCCGACCGGGTGCTCTGTGCCGGCATGCTCATGAAGAGCACGGCCAAGACTCCGCAATTCGTCCCGGCTCAATCGCCTTGTCCGCCTTACATCTGGAAACTTGCGAACCCCGAGGGCGGGGTTGACCTCGATCAGGCCAGCCCGCTTCGCATGGGCAAAAATGCTATGCAACGTCGTTACTGAACGGGAGGCCACACCTTTGCCACCGCTTGCGAGCCCTCCACGACCTCCACTCCGCGCCCGAGCGGTTTTTCCCGCAGCGATATCGTGCTGCATGGCCTCGACATCTGGCAGACGGATTGCCGCCACCTTGCGACTACCGATCAGGGGTCGAATGTGAGTCTCTATGCGGCTGCGATCCATCGCGAGGGTGGACGCCTTGATTGGAGCACGCTTGCGTCCAAGCAATCGACCCGTCTCTGCTTCGGTAAGATACCAGTCGCATAGCCCGCCAACGGTAAGGCCGTTTTTCGTTGCAGTCTTCTGGTCGGCAGGGTCAAGACCACGCGCAACGTCGCCCAACTTGATCCGCGCCTCATCGCGCGCTTGTTCGACCGTCATCACCCCGAAGCGACCAAGCACAAGGCGACGCTTCCTCCCCTCAGCATTGCGATATTGGACGATAAACGACTTTGTGCCTCCGGCCTCGATCTTGCAGCCAAACCCTCTCAGTTCCTTGTCCCAGATGAAGAGCGGCCGCCCAATGGCGGGTTTGGCATCAACGACCATTTTCTTTGTGAGGCGATAAGTCTCAGCCACGGATGCCCTCCTTGCTTCGCCCCGCTGGACCAACATTTGCGTACCCAGAATAGTACGCTCGTATCCAATTAGTATCCAGCACGTTTCGCGATGATAGCGGCTATCGGCGGCTAATGACAAGCCCGACTTTATATAAACCATTGGAATCGCGGCAATCATAGAAAAGAAGGCGGTCCTTGGCGGTTCGCTTCGTGATACCCAGATACTTTGCCAAGGTTGGGGTCGAGGGTTCGAATCCCTTCGCCCGCTCCAAATCTTCGGATTCCAATAGGTTACTGAAAAACCTGGGGATTTTCCCCAGGTTTTTGCCTGTGTAGGAACTGTGTAGAAAAACTTTAGGATTTGAACTGCGCCCTGCGCATCATCCGCTTTTGCCACAGATGCGTCCAAGTCCCTCTTGCTGATGTCGAAATCGCTTTCGCCTGATCGAGGCTAGGTCCCTGCTTTGAACTTCGCTGAGCCGTTGGTCTGTATCTGGTAGCGTATGGTAAGTGCGTCGGCGGCTGCGCCCCGAGTGTCGTCGTCCACCTTGATAACTTGGACGGCGGCATAGAAGCCACTGGCATTGCGCAATATGGCTATCTCGCCCAGCTGGGGCGTTCGGCACCTTGAGCTGAAATCGAAGTTAGATGCATCGTCGATGGCATCAATATCGCTAATCCCCTTTGCAATGGCGATGCCATGGATTGATGGCGGGTCATTGTACAGATGGATGCTTTCGTTGCTCGCCTTAGACCACATGGTCTCGAATACGCATGGCCCGCTACCAATGATGAACCTGCCATCATGCGCGCTGTAGTCAAAGGTGACCTCACCAGCCACCGCTTGTGATGTGGGTGGTGGCATATCAGAAGCTTTGCCAGCCGATGGGCCATGTCCCACCTTTTGAGCAATCAGTGCTGCCAGCTCAGCTGGGGTCAATGATTTGGCATCGAGATACTGAAGGGTCGATGGAATGCCCGGAACCTCAGTTGCATCAAACCGCACTGGCAAGACATATTCGGAATCTTCAGCGATCTGTCGGCTAAGCGCAGCGCGGCGCTCATGCCGCGTCCAGCTTTTGGCAACATATTCCGCTGAGATGAACATGACGACATATTGTGCATCCTGCGCAAACACTTGATGAAAGTGCTCCACGCCGTCCTTACCCCAGAGATTTACGGCTTCAAACTTGTCGTAGAATACAGCGATGCGTTTCGCGGCGAGCCATCTTGCGACTTCGTCAACATAGTCTCGTTGCTCGCCCGCAAAAGAAAGAGCGACCTGGTAGGCGCGGTTCGTCGAGGGGGATGGAACGTTCAAGGGTGTCTCCGTGGTTCTCGGTTCAGCAATCGGGAATAGCGCCCGTTTGAGGCCCTGTGCCTGAGCATTGATGTCTTGGGCTTCGGCACCGTCCCAAAGACCGGCATCATATGGCTCGGGAAACCTCACCCCATCTCCGCGAAGGATGCGGTCCTTTTCGACAGCAGTGCGCCGAATCCTGTGAGCAAAGCTGATAAGCTGTCCACTACACTCATCAAGCGCCTGTAGCGCGACTTCCCGCGCATAAGGTCGGATGGCCTCTTCGATCCAAGCAAACTGTTCAATGATTTCTTTCCGGACCCCGCGTGCGACCGCATCCCAGTAGACTGTTTGAGGACTGCCAGAGTAGCAGATACCAGCGTAGTAGGCATGTCTGCCATCGAACAGGTCGATCTCTACCGTCTGTTCACCGCCGATATGGTGCCATTTGAAGAACCACTGATTGCGGAACCACGCATGGCGTTCATCAAGACGAAGCTTTAAGCGTGTGGCGGTGGGGGTCACGCAACAGGCCCCTATGATCGCACAAATGCCAAAATTGACCCCGAGCGTGGGCGTCTTTCGCGCGTGCTACGGTCGCGTAAATGGGACGCCTTGCAATGGAGTAGATGACTTTTCATGATTCATCGGGCGGGTCTGTTTCCCCAACGTCGGGCTGCTCCCATGACGCAGCTACGGCAGGCCAATTCGGCACAACGCCTGCGTGATTTAGCCAAGTCTCCCAGAATTTTGGATCGTCAGATCGTGGGCGCTGAGGCTTTTCGAGGTTACGTACTCGGAGGAGAACAGGCGTTGGGACCGCCCAACCTAGTAGAATAGCCTGTTGAGATGGAAGGGTTGGCAACTCGCCGAGTAAACTCCCGAGCGCATCTGGAACAAGTCGGCGAACAAGGTTTTGGTCGACATCGTTGACAATGCGATGGAGGAGGAATGAATTGCATTGAGCCAATACCGTAGGTGAAAGCTCAGACGGTCGCTGGGATGCTAAAACCAAGCCCAGTCCAAATTTGCGGCCTTCCCGCGCGATGCGCTCAAAGGTCTGACGGCAGAGTTCAGCAGCCTGCGTGCTCGCGCCAGCGTCGGCGTCTTTCCGGACAAATGTATGGGCTTCCTCAAGAACCATGACGGTCGGCAAGGCTGCATTCCCTGCCTGAATGTGACGCTGCAAGGCCTCAAAGATAAGCCGTGAAATCACCGCAACCGCGATGTGCACAACATCGGATGGAACAAGCGACAGGTCGAGAATGGCCAGCGGTTCCGGTGCATTCTCTCCAGGGCCGAGAAGCGCACTCAGCCAAGCCGTCAGAGACTCCGCGCCATCCGTATCGATGACGGGGCGCAATCCTGCGTCTCCAAGGTTGACCTGGATCCGATTGATCAGGGGTTCAACATTGTTCACGGCTTGACCGCCGGTCGCCATCGCTACCTCATGGATGCGGTCCGGAAGCTCGTCAACATTAAAGCGGACCGGCGCGTCCTCGCTAATCTCACCGTGCGTGGAGGCCGTCGGGAAAGCGTCGGTGATACTTCGCAGTGCAGCCAAGACTGCTTCTAGGTCCTGCGGTTGAAAGTCGTTAAATCTCGGATTGCCCTGCCAAATGTAATGCCGAGCGTCGTGAACACCCTGCACAACGGGACGGATAGCGACAATCGCATCACGCAAATCAATGGCATCATTGCCGTAGGTGGTTAAGTTGTTCTCATCGGATTGGGTCAGACTTATGAGGCCTTCCAGCAAGGAACCGAAGTCGCGATTGCGCGGAAATCCTGCGACGCTCTGCGGCAAATCGGAATAGAGCTGTTCAAGCTGCCGAACGTAACCATTGTATCGCCTTACTGCCTGCGATCTGGCGGTAACGGCGGATGACCCTGCGTTCCGTAACTGCCGAAGTGCCCTCAGCAAGAGCGGTCGTTGAACGCCGGGCTGTGCGGACGTAAAGGCAGCCCATTCCTGGCCGTTCCAAAGCCAGCCCGGAACGGTAAGCGCTCGCGCCCCGTCCCTGCCTCCGACGGCGAACCGCCGGACAGGTATTGTGCCGTCCTCAAAGGCTTGCGAGTACTCTCCGTTGGGATCGAGGATAATGAAACGGGCATTGGCGGGCGGCGCATCTGAGTGCGGCTCCGCACCTTGCGCCTGTTGTGCCACGCTTTCCAGTGACCAACGGACAATTCCAGCAACGGAGCACGACTTTCCGCTGCCGGTGTTGCCGAGAATGGCAAGGTGGCGACCAAAGAGCTTATCGGGGTGGACCCAAACTCTGGCGTTGCCAGCAAACGGGGCCGTCCCAACCTCAATCACCCTGTCGGCGTTCCGGGCCTCTACAATTGAACGGAGTTGGACCGATGTCGGAAGTAAGACTGGATCGCCAACAGAGGGTAGCACCGGTACGCCGCGCTCCAGACAGTAGACCGGCTGACGCTCAGCGTCATTTCCTTCGAGTATGAGCGTGCCAAATGGAATGGCCGTGATGGTGCGCGCAGGAAATGGTAGATCGACAAGCGCATCATCTTTCGATCCCGCGTCACCTTTGGCGCGGATGATCGAGATGCCCTTAATGACAGCCACGACGGCACCTGTCTCGTTAGGAATCAGGACATAGGCGTTGACGCGGGGAAAGCCGGTCGGGCTGCCGGTGTTGAGAGCCGTAGCCTGCGGAGTTTCGTTGAATAGGACGACGTTCAGCTCCTCAGCGGTAACGTTCTCGACGCGCCCGACGGTCAGCGAACCGATACGATCAACGATTGTGGTCATACCACTCCGTCACCTTCACCGATTTCCGAAGATGAGCTTCTGCCGCGCCGCTCCACAAGCTCGCTCATTCGGATTGTCAGCGGGTCGATCGCCGGTTTGGGTAAGTAATGCTCCACTAGCATTTTCAAGTCGCCAAAGTGGGTGCCGAGCAACAAGGTAAGCTGTTGCGGTCTGCCAACGTGGGAGACAAAAGACGCAATTCGTTCGTGAGGCTTCATACTCCACCCCAAGATGACCAGATGCGTGGAGGGCAGAGTGAGCATGTCAGCGATGATACGGTTAATGTGGTCGTCGCCAAAGCCGTAGCCGTAAGTGACGAGTACGTTATTGGGTTGGCAAATAGCCGATGAAAGATCTCGGAATAAATCTGCATAGGGATATGCAGCAGTTTCCAAATCTTTTGCCGAATTTGGATAAATCATTACCGAGTTACGTGGACTCGTCGGGACAGAAGGGTGTTGGGCGTGGGCACCAAAAGGCAATCCGGTTCGATAAAGCCTTGGTTTCTCGTAGCGCCAGTCGAGTGAGCCGTGGAGCTTGGTAAGGTGCACAACTCCTTCCAGATGCCGGGGCTCGCCCCGAATGCCCGGCGGTGTGTAGTGCATGTCGATCCGCAGCCTGGACGACCGGAATTCGGGCTCTATGGCACCGATGAAGCGATCAATAATGCGAAGACCAGCATAATCGCAGCCGCGCTCTAGCACACGGTCGTAGTTTGTTGTGAAGACATGAAGCCGTTCCCGAGACGCGGCGCGGCTGGCGAAACTCATAAGGAAAGAAACGAGAATTTCACGGCCAGACGGACTTCCGTCCGTTGGCGCTTCCTCGAGAGCATCCCGAATGCTCGCCTCAGTGGCGAGCACGTCACTGATGAAGCCACTGAGAACCTTGTCGATTGCCGCTTCCCAGATAGCGGCATCTGTGTGCCCAAGGATTTGCAGCCCGCTGAGCAATGACAGCGCAGCGGACAGTTCGTCTTCAATATTGGCGCTGCCCCTTCCAATGGCCGTGGCCAGTTCCTTCGCCTTCGCGCTCACGCGATCCTCGTGCGGGCAGCCGACAAAACCTGCGCCGGTCATGCTCGTGGGCTTTCCGCCGACGTAGCTGGCTAGTCCGGTAGTGAAGCCGTTGCCGACAAGAAGAGAGAGATGCTCGGCTTGAAATACTGCGGAAAGCCATGGCTCTATGCGCTTGCGCCAGTGGCTGATTTCCTTTGCTGGGTCCACTGGCGTCGAAGTTTCACCACCAACGTGAACAATATGGTCATGGTCCCAGCGCATGGTGCCCTCAGGTTTGTTTTGGGTTTGTTGGCCGTGTTTCAACAAGAGAAGCGTGGCTTACATCATAAAAGTAATTGCTGATTGTGCCATCCTTGATGCGATCTACTACATCATCAATGACAAAGCGCGGGACAAGAAACCACTCGCGCGGCGTGACCGGATTGCCGAAGCGATCCTTGATTTCGATGTTCAGGCGCGCTGGTTCAAAGACACGGTGGATCAGATTTTCCAGCTTGGTGCGGTTGATGTTGTAGAGGGTGTAGGTGGCGACCACTTCCACATCCGCGAGAAGGAAGGTCGCGTCCAGCTTCGCGTTGGCGATGCGTTTTTGCACATCGCCACCAGTCACGCCGATCTTGTGCAGCACTTCCCGGTTGGCGGCGACAAGGGGATGCTCAGATTTGCTACGCAGCACATAGATCGTCCCGCTTGCCAGGTCATCTTCCTGTGGTTCACTGGAAAACGGTGAAGGTTCTTCGCGGACGAACAAGGGGCCTGCGCTGGGTTCTGAGATACGTCGGCTGGTTTCGTCTTTGTAAAGCGCCCGTTGCAGTGAACGCAGCAGAAGGTTGCTTTCCGTCCCGTTGGAATAAATGACGCGAAGGCGAGCATCGCTTTCGCCATTCGGCGCTTTGAACGTGTCCCCGACTTCGGCAACGTGGGCGATCTGGCCGCCTAGGATGAAAAACTCACCAGTACGAATGTCGGTCTTCAAAAAGCCAGCGTCTTTGCGAATAGGCTGTGTGATGCGCGCACCGCTATCGAGGTCACGCTGCAACTGCTCAAATCTCGGCCTGAAGGTCGCGAAGTCAGCGCAACGCTCGCGATTGGCAATCTCCTCAGCGGCGCGCTTTTCTTCCGCCGTGCGGACATGCCTCAGTTCGGTGATTTCTGGGGTTCCCAATGCCCCCTCCAGTTCCGCAAGCAGCGCATCGGTATCCAGGTTGGCAGGATCGTCCATTACGGCGATGGCACTGGGACCAAGCAGGCCTTGGCGATCCAGCGGCGCTAGGATTGCGCGGCAATCTTCCTGCGCGCGAAGTCTATCAAGGCGCGTTGCATAAAGCCGTTCGAAGATGTCACGCTCTTCCCCATGCCGTGGGGCATGGCCGTGCTCATCGACAAATCGCTGGATCTCCTCAAATCCAGCGATGATGCGCTCTTCGCGGGCGCTTCGACCAGTCTTTTTCTCGGGCGGAGCAAAATCCGCCAACTGCTCGGCAAGCGCATCAAGATCGAGTTCATCCGTCATAGCGGCCCTCTTTCTTGTAGCGCATGAATGCGGCTGCGCCTTCCGCCAGCTTGCGTTCATAGGCATCGGCAGCAGTGATGGAGGGTAGCCGCTGGCGCTCTTTGATGAAGCGCGCGGCGCGCACGGCATAATCCTTGGCTTCGTCGGGGGTGAAGGTGGTCCTTTTCCCCGCAATGGCGGCTGCCACCTGCTTCAGGCTAGCTTCGCTCATGGTTTTGGCCAGAATGGCATAGGCCTGCTGGAAGGGGTTGATGCGGTCGATCAGGTCGATGTCGAGTTCCCGCACGTCCATGGCAAACTTGCGCACACCGTCGATTAGCGCCGTGTTGGCGCTGGGCTCGTCGTCGCCACTCTTCGCCTGCCTGCCTTCATCGCCCATGGCGATCCGGGCAGCCTGTTGAGTCAGGTTCAGGGCAGCAATCGCGTGCTGTCGGACTGCTTCCTGATCCTCGTCGTCCAGCTCTGGGTATTTGTCTTTGATGATCCTGCCTAAGCGCAGTTGCGTGAGCTCCTCCGCAACAAGGTCGCCGCCTGCGTGCTCGCCCTCGAACAGACCGCGCTCGATCGTGCGCTTGTCCTGCACAAAGGTAGCAATCACCTCGTTCAAATCCTCCTTGCAGATACGGGCGGCTTCCTTGCTTTTGGGCTCGGCGAGGCCCTTGATCTCGATCTGGAACTGGCCAGTCTGCTCGTTGAAACCAACATTACACTGGTCAGGCTTGTAGCCTTCTTCCCCGTAGTCAAAGCCAGGCGTAGGGCCGCTTTGCGGGTTCTTCGGTGTGAAGTTGAAACGCGGTGCCAGCACCTGCTCCATCAACAAGCTGGCGGCGATAGCTTTCAGCGTATCGTTGACAGCTTCTGCCACCGCCGATTCCGAGGCATCTGGCTCGGCGATCAGATTGGTGAAACGGGCACGAGCTTTGCCAGGGGCATCGCGGGTGGCGCGGCCGATAATCTGCACGATTTCGGTCAGGCTAGCGCGGTAGCCGACTGTCAACGCATGCTCGCACCAAATCCAGTCAAAGCCCTCTTTGGCCATGCCTAGGGCAATGATGATGTCCACATGGTCGCGGTTGTTCTTTTGCGCAGAGTCTTTCAGCGCAGCGGAAACGCGGTCACGCTTGGTGGGGTCATCGTCCACCAGGTCCGCTATGCGCAGAATCTTTCCGTCTGCCGCCTTCACCAGCTGGAAACCGGTCACAGGATCGGTGCCCTGCCAGTCGCCCAGCTCCTCGATGATGTGTTCCACCTCGCGGATTTTGTCCTTCGTGCTCTCGCGCGAATTAACGTTTGGGATGTGGATGATGGTCTTCTCTGCCGGATTGAGCACGGCGAGAATGTCGTCGGTGTAGGAGCCGGAGTAGAAGAAATAGCCGATGTCGAGCTGCTTCAGATGCTCATAGCCATTGAGCTGCTCGTAGTAGGTGTAGGTGACGGTATCGAATTTGGCTTCGTCGCCGGGGGCGAGCACGGCCTCTGCATCGCCCCGGAAATAGCTGCCGGTCATGGCGACGATATGCACCTTATCGCGGGCGATGAATTCGCCCAGGTGCTTACCCAGCACATTGTCCGGGTTGGCGGAGACGTGGTGGAACTCGTCCACCGCGATTAATCGGTTGTCGAATGCCTCGATCCCGAAACGCTCCACCGCGAAGCGGAACGTCGCATGAGTGCAGACCAGCACCGTGTCTTCGCTGGCGAGGAAGCTGCCGACGGAATTGACCTTGCCGCCGTCTTCGCCCGGCGCGTTGCACAGGTTCCATTTCGGCTGCACCGTCCAGTCCGCCCAGAACCCGTATTTGCTCAATGGCTCGTCGGCGAAGCTGGAGCCAATGGATTTTTCGGGCACCACAATGACGGCCTGTTTCAGGCCTTGGTTAGCCAGCTTATCGAGTGCGATGAACATCAGCGCACGGCTCTTGCCCGACGCAGGCGGAGATTTGATCAGCAGATATTGCTCACCGCGCTTTTCGTAGGCGCGCTCCTGCATGGCGCGCATGCCCAGGGCATTGGACTTTGTGGAATTGCGGTTGCGGGCATACGATACGGAAACCGAAGGGATGTTGTTTTTGTCGATGGTCATGCAGCGGCCCCCGTCTTCCGTTTCTTAGTTGCTCCCGCGCCAGCGGTCATTTTGGCATAAAGCTCAAATAGCTTCTCCAGCCGCTCGGTGTCGTTCTTGAAGCGGCGACCAATGTAGATGCGCTCCAGCGCCTCGTCGTTACGTTCATGCGCCTCGCGCAGGTTTGCAGGCATGTTTTCCGCGTCATAAAGCTCAGCGATGGTGGCCGGGAAGTGCGCCTCTCGCGCTAGCAATATATCCTCAGCGCAACGCGTCAGATCAGCCTTGTTCTTCTCTGTCAGCGTCGGCAGCGGGAAAGTATTCCAACCGAGCGTGTTGGAGTAACGATAGCGCGTTTCCAATTTGCCGCAGATCGTAGCAATCCACACAAGGTGCAATCGAGACGCTATTATAGCTAGACTCCACAGCGGAGCGTCATAGAGAGCGAACGCAGCATTAGATACAACTGCCCCTCGCTCTAAAGCGCCAACCGGCAAATATGGTCTATTCTCACTCGAATGGATGGGAATGATAAGAGGTATCCCCCCAAGGGAGGATTTGCCATGCCGAATCTCAGAAAACGCATATGGAGTTTCTGCCTGTTCGCGCGTTTTTGATTTGCTACTACTACTACGAAAATTGCGAACTAATTCGATCCGAGCCCGAATGAATTCGTACTTCAGAGCGTCATGCAAATTATCAGCGGTAAGCCAAATACAGTACCTTAGTTTACCATCAATATATTCGTCGCTTCCGAGGTAAGGCTTGATGAAGGATTTTGGACCGCCGTCAGAGATGGCAGCATAATCGCTCATCTTGATGATAAGGCCGCCGCCGTCGGCAGGTTTGCTGCCATAATCCATGGGGGACAGCCCGTTCAGCGGCGAGGCGACTTTATCGACGATGGTTTCGCAGTTAGGAACCAGATAAGGCCCGATGTAATCAACCGTTCTTTCAAGAGGATCATCGCTGGGACTTTCGAGATAGAGCCTCGCCTTTTGAGACATATTCGACAAGCCAACGACGACCACAGTGACACCTGCATTATTTCGCGCCAAATTTTTCCATTTGAACGATGTTCGAGCGAAGTGGATACGAGTTTGACCCGTTAGTGCGGCACGCCAGAATGCTGGTACTTGCTGCCCCTGACAGACTGAATTTGTAGCAACGAACGCGCATGAGGTGTTTCCGTGTTTGCAAACCTCGATGGCTTTTTGAAACCAGCCGAAAACATAGTCCAATGACTTCCAAGTAACACCTGACGTACCAAAGACGTTAGATAGATCATCCTTTTCGCGGTCGCTCATTTCAGATTGACCGCTATACGGCGGGTTACCACAAATATAAGTTTCGCCACCTTCATTCTCGAAATCTACTTTGGCTTGATCCAGCGGAGCGCCAAACAAGTCATCAGCATAGATTTTCCCCCCGCTTTTCCCAGAAGGCTCACATATGCTTAGCCAATCCAGCCGCAGCGCATTGCCGCAGGTGATCCAGTTTTCGGCATTGAGCGGCAGAAACTCGGCGAGAGCCAGCTTCTGTCCCCGGTAGAGCGCATCGCATTGGAATTCGGCGATGATGAGCGCCAGCCGCGCAATCTCTGCCGGGAAGTCGCGAAGCTCAATGCCCCGAAAATTGGTCAGGGGGATGTCGGATGCGCGTTCGGCCTCACCACGGCGGCGGTTAATCTCCGCCTCGATCTCACGCATTTCCTTATAGGCAATCACCAGGAAATTGCCGCTGCCGCAGGCCGGATCAAAGACGCGGATGCGCGCCATGCGGTTGCGCAGGTTCAAAAGCTTGCGGGGGTTGTCGCCAGCCTCGGCAAGCTGCTCGCGCAAGCTATCGAGAAAGAGCGGGTTGAGCACCTTCAGGATGTTGGGTCGGCTGGTGTAGTGCATACCCAGCGCACCGCGCTCTTCATCGTCGGCCACGGCCTGGATCATCGACCCGAAGATGTCGGGGTTGATCTGGGTCCATTTCAGGTGGCCGATATGCAGCAGGTAGGACCGGGCGATGCGGCTGAATTTCGGTACGTCGAGACTGCCGGAGAACAGACCGCCGTTCACGTAGGGAAAACCGTTGGCCCAGCTGCGTATGCCTGCTGCCTCACGATCCTTGATCGCGGTATTCATCGCCCGGAAGATTTCAGCGATGACCTCATGGGTGTTGGATGAGTCTTTGGCACTCATCTGATCGACGGTGGCGGTGAACAGACCGCTGCCGTGGAAGATGTCGGTATCCTCGGCAAAGAAGCAAAAGATCAGCCGTGCCATGAAATGGTTCATGTCCGGTCGGCGCTCGGCGGTGCTCCAGTCGGGATTGTCTTTCAGGAGCTCAACATAGAGCCGGTTGAGTCGGCTGGTGGCGCGGATGTCAAAGGCACTGTCGCGCACCTGTTTGACGGTGGTGATGCCTGCCAGGGGCAGGAAAAACCCAAAATGCTCCGGGAAGTCGGTGAATGCGCAGGCAACCGTCTCGCCCGATTCCAAATCCTCGGCCTCGAACGTGTCGCCGTCGGTAGCCAGAATGAACTTGGCCTTACCACGCGTGGTGGCGGGGCTGCTACGCAGAGCGCCAAGCATGGCGGCGACTTCGCCGGGGTCGGCGACTGCCAAATGGATGTTGCTGGTTTGCAGCACGCCGCCCACATCAGACTTGTTGGACGCGCCCGTGCGTAGCCGCTTGATGGTGGTGGCTTTGTTGCCGAAGGCTTCGAGGAACTGATACGGGAACTCCTCCCGGTCGAACGGGCGTTCGGCCAAGGCAGATACTGCTTCTTCGATTTCAACGGCGTTCATCGTACGGTGCAATTCCAATGGCATGGCGGCAATCCGCACGCCTTGTCGAATTCGCACATGGGCCGCGATGACAGAGAGGGCGCCGGAGCTGCCGGGATCGAAAATGGCCGTCCGGGATAGCTACGGCAAGAGAAAAGATGGGCTCGCGCATGGACTTTGGCGCGATGCGCGAGGCGGTCATGAGACCGCCTCCCTCGCTGCGCGCTCCGTGATCACGCGCATGACGATGCGCCCCTGGAGGGGAACGGCATCGCAGCTGATCGAGAAGCCCTGGCCGTCTTGATTTGGCCAGGCTGCCCCTATGGGCGTCCAGGTCGAGGCTTTGCCTTCGCCGACGACGCGGTAGATGCGGTGGGTCGGCTTGCGGCCGGGGAATTTGGTCTGGGTGGTCATGGTCTGCTCCTTCATTTCCGCCGCGGGACCATCCCGCGGCTTCATGGGGAGCAAAGGACCCGCGCCATTGAGGCGGCGGTCACACCCCGCACGCATGTGCGCCCGCAGGGAGCGGAGCTGCACAAGCCGCAGGCGCGGAAGCGAGCTGGGTTGATTGTCGCCGGGCGTGGGTCATCACGCTCACCGATCAGAAGCCGTGATGGTTCCGCTGAAGCTGTAGGGAGGTCGCAACGGGACACCACGTGAGAGATCCAAGCCCCGTGTCATGGTCCCCAATCATCTTCTGCGTCATAGAACCGGGCAACTTCATCGATTGTAGCTCGGCGGCATGCCGCCACATCCTTCCACAGGGCTGCGGCTGTTTGACGAAACTGGTCTACAAGCAGTTGGTCTGCGTCATTGATAGGATAGAAGGTCCGGACATGCGTCAATATCAGTTCCGGCACCTTCAAGTAGGTGTAAACTCCGCTTCCGCTTTTGTGTCCTGCCTCGGCTGTCAGCCCAAGTCGAACGACCGCTTCGGCAGCAGCAAATGCGCCGTCGCCCATGATTATCTTCGCTTCTCGCCGACCCAGGCCGAACGGAAAGAGAGTCGCGATTTGAAGAAAACGAAGGGCATCTCTTGTCATTTGATGGGACTGGAAAGTTCGATCGACCGAAGCGGCAAATGAGGTGATTCCATCGCCCATATCCTGGGGCTCTTCGATGAACCTTGTGCCGTTTTGCAGCCATTCGCGCCAAAGTGGATCGAGGCTGGCTCGGCCATATGCCCGCTGGGCCACCAACGATATCGCCAGCGGGTTGCCAGACAAGGCGGTGAGGAACCGCTCGAGAAGTGGATCGGAAAGGAATTTCTGACCGGCAATTGAACAGAAAAGATCGCAGGAAGAGTGATATGGGAGGGCTTCAAGCGCGTACTGATGCCATCGCGCGCCGCCGACAGCTTCCCGACCTCGGAACGATGCGAGGACGGCAACCTGCGGAATTGTGGCGAGTTCGGCCAACACCTCCTCTGTCGGACCGTATTGCGATTGCCAAGGCGTCTCAAGATTATCGAGGACCAACAACGTCTCTTGCTCGCGCAGCGCGTTCAACATCGCTGCGAAGCCATATCGGGGCTCAAAGCCGACCGCGCGCATGATGGCATGCTGCATGCTTTCGGCATCTACTGAGTGATCCAGCGGAACAAAATAGCGCCGATCTGCGAAGCGCGCGACCACGGCCTCTTGATGAGCGATGGCTCGGGTCAGCTCAGTTTTTCCAATGCCAGGACCGCCTTGGATCAGCATGGGACCGAGGTCGGTCGCGCTGGCCAGCCTGCTGGCCAGCGTGGCAATCTCCTCGTCTCTCCCCATGAAATAGGCAGTCGGCGGAGCAATGGGGCGGGTCTTCGCAAAGGTAGTCCTTGGCGCACCGGTCGCTTTTTTCCGCTTTGCAGCTCGCGCCGCCTCCAAAGCGTCTTCAAGGTCCTTTCGCCAATTGGTCAGGTCGGCATTGTCGCCGAACAGCACCTCTAAGATGCGATGGTCGTGAATTAGCTTCGGAAGATCGATCCCATTGCGCCAGTTCCACAATTTGCGGTCCGGGCTGGTCTCGTCCTTACCGTCCGGAAGCCCGGAATGAACCGCCGTTGCGAAGTTACGCAGGACCCATGGTCTATGGCGTTTGTGGGGGCTGCATCGGGGGTTGGTCCCCCATACGGTCAGATGCCATTCGAGCAGGTCCTCGAATGACGCGCCCACGGGATAGGGGTCGCTCGATCTCCAACGCCTCGCCACCGTGGTTGCCTACCCCTTACTTAACCCGGAAAGGACGAACGTCCTTCCGGTTCCTTCCGGTTCCTTCCCTGAGCCTAATCGGCGAACTGGTGCATCCCTTGACCCCACCGGCACTCACGCCGGTGGCTGCAAGGAATAGCACGATGCTCCATTTTCCGTGTCCCAAATGCGGTGGCAAGGTTGAATCGGCCGAAGACGACACTGTCGCCTACGGCAATCGCCACCTGAAGCAGTTCGCGGCCGGTCACATGACCGGCCATGCGCACCCGCTGCTGGCCATGCTCAGCACGGCGATCACCGTGGGCAACTTTGTCTACCAGCGCGTCCCCGGCGGCGGCCGGAAGCGCTGCACCGACTGCGGCCACGAATTTTCCTGAACTCATCCAAAGGAGCAACACCATGTGCCAGTGTCCGCGTTGCGGCACGCCCCATTGCGTGCCCAATAAGTTCAAGAATGTGCCTTTCGACCATGTGGCTGGCGGAGCGCTCACCGCCCGCCAGTCCGGCAAACCCGCGCATGCCGTCGGCATGCTGCTGGTCTGGGCCGGGGTCGAGGCAGTCAATCACTTCCGGCATGCGTGGAAGTGCCCGGCCTGCGGGAATCTGTTCTCATGAGCCGCCCGCACACGGCGCATGCCGCCCGCCCGACCCTTGAAGACCTGCCCGATGCGGAGCGGATCACGATCTGCCCCAATTGCGGTTCGGGTAACTTCGTGTGCAACCACATCGACGAGGGGCCGTTCCGGGAGGCGGCGCGCTCGGCCCGCCTGCTGCGCGATCTTGGCGCGCGCCAGTCGGCGGCGGACCTGCTGACCAGCCTGGCCAGCGTGCGCATCCTCAACTTCATCCGCATGAAGTGGGTGTGCGCGGACTGCGGAGCCCAGTTCAATGACTGACTGGTTCCTTGCGGCGTTCGGCGATGCGGTTGCCGATGCCCGCCAGAAGATGATCGAGGAGGCCTGGTTCGGGCGAAAGCATGCCGGGCCTTCTCCCAGCCATCACCAACCCAGCGAACCCGACCGCGATCCGGCCGCCGATTTCTATGGCCGGGAGCATGAGATCGGTCGCGACCGCTAATCAGGAGAAGGATGATGCCGGGCAATCTGCTCGACCAGCCGCTGCTGCGGCTGAGCAAGTCGGACCATTTTACCGTGCGTGATGCCGTGCAGGGCGTCGCCGTCCTCGGCGGCATCGGCAGCGGCAAGACCACGGGATCGGGCGCGGCGCTGGCCGGTGCCTATCTGCGGGCGGGCATGGGCGGGCTGGTGCTCTGCGCCAAGCCCGAGGAAGCCGAGCTGTGGCGGCGTTACTGCGCCCAGCACGGCCGCAGCGCTTCGCTGGTCGAATGGGACGGCACAACGCCCGGCTTTAACTTCCTGAACTACGAGCTGGCCCGCCAGGGCGGCGACGGCATCAACAGCGTGGTCGAGACCATGATGCGGGTGGTCGAGATTGCTGCCCTGGCGAGCCCCATGCAGTCCCGCGCGGGCGAGGCCTTCTGGATCGACACGCAGCGGCAGGTGCTGCGCAACACGATCCCAACGCTCTATGCGGCGACCGGCACCGTGCGGGTGGCGGATATTCTCCGCTTTGTGCGGTCGGCACCGATTGCGCCCGCGCAGATGGCCGATCCCAACTGGCAGCGCAGTTCTTTCTTCTTCGAGATGTTTCAGGCGGCGCGGGCCTATCTGGACGATGCGACCGGCGAGCGGCTGGTGTCCTACTGGCGCAACGATTTCGCGACGCTCGATGCCAAAACGCGCGGCAATATCGTCATCTCGCTGACGACGGCACTGGACCGCTTCAATCACGGCTGGCTGGCCCAGGCCTTCTGCGGGCCGACCACCCTCGTGCCGGAGCTGAGCTTTCACGGGGCGATCCTCCTGCTCAACATGCCCGCGCTGACGCGCAATGAGGACGGCATCATCGCGCAGCAGCTGTTCAAATACATGTGGCAGCGGTCCGTGCTGGCGCGCAACGGCCTGGACCCGGGCCAGCGGGCGCGGCCGGTGTTCCTGTGGGCCGATGAAGCGCAGTATTTCGTGAACTCGTTTGATGCGGAGTACCAGTCCACCTGCCGGGGCTCGCTGGCCTGCACGGTGTATCTCTCGCAGTCGCTGCCCACCTACTATGCCAAGCTGGGCGGGGATGGCGGCCATGACCGCGTCCACCATCTGCTGGGCAATTTTGCGACGCGCATCTGGCACAACAATGCCTGCGCGGAGACGAACGAATGGGCCGCCAAGACCCTCGGGCGCACCCTACAGTCGCGCGCCAATACGAGCCATGGCGAAGGCACGAACAGCAATTACGGCCTGAACCTCGGCGACGGCACCACCTGGGGCAGCAACAGCAGCAGCGGCAGCAGCTACAGCGGCGGTCCCCAGGGCGGCTCCTACGGCAGCAGCGTCAGCTCGGGCACGAGCGAGGGCGGCCATGACAACCGGGGGCGCAACCGGGGCTACGGGACCAACAGCTCGCGCAGCTGGGGTACCAGCGAGACCATGGATTACATGATCGAGCCCGGCGAGTTCGCCCGGATGCTCAAAACGGGCGGCCCGGCCCACGGCAAGCGGGTGTCGGCCATCTGGTTTCAGGCGGGCCGCCGTTTCGCGGCTTCTGGCGGCAACGCCCTCCTGGCGGAGTTCCAGCAATGAGGGAGCCCGGCCTCAAGACCCGCCTGCTCGGCCACCCGATCACCTTCGTCGGCACGTTCGGCCTGCTGGCCCTCACCGGCTATGGCGCGATCATCCAGCCCTCGACCTTCTGGCTGACGATCGGAGCCGTGCTGGCCATGCAGCAGGTCAGCCGCGCGCATGACGCCATGCGGGAATACCAGGCCTGGAAACAGGAGTGGGACAGCATGGATGACCTGCCACCCCGGCAACGCACCAAGCGCCCGCGCTGGCTGGACCTGCTGATTGCGGCCGGTGTGCTGCTCGGCTTCCTTGCCTATGAGGGCCAGCTCGCGTCAGGCCAGGTCGCGGGCATTGCCCTGCTGGCCCTTCTTGCCTTTGCCCTGTTTGCGGGGATGCGCGCTTTGTTGCGCCGGGGCTCCCCCGCCAAACGGGCACGCAAGGCGACCCCCGTCGCCGTCTGCGTCACGCATCCGCTCCTGCGGGTCCCCGGTATGCAACAGGCCTATGGGGCGCTCCCGCCCCATTGCTGGCAGGTGCTCGACCATGACGACTGACAGCAATCGCCGGTTGCATTCTCGCTTGGCTGGCGCGGGGTTTTCGGGTGGGTGGGAGCGCCCCTGCCAAGCGCCCGGGCAAAGGACCGGATGCCCTGCTCGACCCTCTGCCCCCGCAGAGCCAGAGCCATCCATTAGCGATTTCTTAACCATAACCTTGTATCGTGGAACGTGGAACAGCCTCCGGCAGGGGTGCACGTTGCTTGCAACGTATAAGTGCACACTTAGCCGCCGGCAGGCAGATCACGGCACCAACGAACGAGGGATGGGCACCCAGCCGACTGGGGGCTCGCGTTATGGCGCTGTTTAGCTGGTCGATGCAGGTGATTAAACGCAGTGCGGGTCGATCCGCCATCGCCGCCTCGGCCTACCGGGCCGGGGAGCGGTTGCACGACGACCGTCAGAACCTCACCCATGACTATCGCAACCGCACGGGCGTGGAGCACACGGACCTGCTTCTGCCGGACGATGCGCCCGACTGGGTTCGGGGCATCGGGCGGGAAGCGTTGTGGAACGCGGTCGAGGCGGGCGAGAAACGCAAGGACGCCCAGACCGCGCGCGAGCTGCGGATCATGATCCCGCGTGAGCTGGACCCGGCCGACCGGATCACGGTCATCCGGGACTATGTGCGCAAGAGCTTTGTGGCCAAGGGCATGGTGGCCGATGTTGCCTGGCACAACAAGGTCGCCTCGGACGGGCTGGAGCAGCCTCACGCCCATGTGATGCTCACCATGCGGCCCCTGACCGAAACCGGGTTCGGGCCGAAGTCCCGGCACGACTGGGTGCCGGATCCCTCGGGCCGGACCCACCCGGACGGCAGGCCGGTGATGGTCGAGTCCAATGCCGACAGCTGGAACTCGACGGTCTATTTTGAGCAGTGCCGGGAGGATTGGGAGCATATCGCCAATGCCGCCCTGGAGCGGGCCGGGTCGGCCGAACGGATCGACCGGCGGAGCCTGCTGGCGCGCGGCATCGCGCGCCTACCCGAACCGGCGCTGCGGCTGGCCTACTACCTCAACGACCTGTACGGCGTGATGAAGGAGCGCTTCGGGCAGTTCCAATTCGCGCGACATTACCGCGCGGTGGAACAGGCGGCGCAAAAGTCCTTCCGGACCGCCAGCGCGCCCATGACCAGCGCGGCGGATTCGGCGGCCATCACCGACCGGTTCTTCAGCTGGTTCGACCGGCAGCTGGACCGCCTCGATCCGGGCTCTGGGCGTGGTGGGCCGGATCACCCCTCACCCGATGCCGATCACGGCCTGGATATGGAGCGCTAGATGACCGGCAAATGGACCGACATGTTTGAGCAGCAGCAACCCGGAAGGGGGGCTGGCCGGTCGGTCGGCGGGCCGCCGAGCCCAGAGCCCGATGAGTCAGCGGAGCTGGACGTCCGGGCGCTCGACCAGGCCGACTACAAGCCCTGGGTGCTCCAGCGCGGCCGGGGCCGCCCGACCATGCTGCTGCATATGAGGCGGTTTGAGCCCCGCTCGGGCATGTGGCAGGGCTGGGCGCTCAGCTACCCCACCCTCAACGCCGTTGAATATGTCGGGCCGCGCATGGTGGCGCTGGATTTTGGGACCCGACATTTCGTGATCGAGGGCGACGGGCTGGATGATCTGGTCGATCGTCTCCAGCATGGCATGGTGACGGTCATTCAAGAGTATAACGCCACCACCTGGCCCGCCCGCCCGCCGGGGCCGGTCATCACGGCCATTCGGCGGATCGGCGGCGAACCGGCGGCCGGGCGCTAGGTCGGCAGCGGTGCGATGCCGATGGGCACCGCGTCTTCAAGGCTACACTGACGGGTCAGGCTTCCCCTTCCTGCGGCGGCATGGGCGCGACAGGGAATTGGGCCTGGCAGACCATGCAGGCCGGTCAAGGCGACTTGCTTCCTGGCGTGCAGCTTCATCCCCCTTGCGGGGCTATGGCCTGTGACCGGCCTGCCGGGCTGGTCTGCCTCCTCCACTCCCCGATTGTCGCGCATGCCGCGCGGCAGAAAGGGAGAAGACCATGACCATCATCCACCGCCTTCTGGACGCGATTGCCGCCATCCTCATCACCGCGACGATGCGCCTCAGCCTCGCCTGTTACCGCCGGGCCGAGGCCGCCCGCTGGCGGCGCGGCAAGCTGCGCGCGCTCGATCAGCGCAGACGGTCGTAGGTGGCGGATGCCAGCTACGACGGCATGATCAGCAACGCTAATTCGAGCTATGAGAATATATCAGTTCCCATTCTGTTCTAAATCGATAGACTGATTGGGAATGATCTCAGCGCGTCCGCAGTCTGGCTTCTCCCTCGTCGAGCTATCGATCGTGCTCGTCATTCTCGGGCTGCTCACTGGCGGTATCCTCGCCGGGCAGTCGCTCATCCGCGCGGCGGAATTGCGGGCGGTGAGCACCGAATACAGTCGATATACGACCGCGGTACAAACCTTCCGTGACAAGTACTTCATGCTACCTGGCGATATGACCAATGCGACAGATTTTTGGGGTGTTGCTGGTGGCGATGGAAGCGTTGGCCACAATGCATGCAGAACAGCTGTCGTAATCGAAGGACATACAGGCACATGCAGAGGAGATGGAACATCGATTTTAGAGCATAATGGCGCGGGAGATGCGCGACTATTCTGGGAGCATTTGCGCCTGAGTGGACTTGTCGAGGGAGCGTTTTATCCATGGTCGTTTAGTAACAACAATGCTGTCACGGGGGTCCACGTCCCATCCTCGAAAATTGGTAATCAAGCGGGTTGGTTCGCATGTCATACTACAAGAGGCAGTTTTGGTCGTCCCGCACGCAATATGTTCATACTTACTTCGGCACCATGGACTACCGCCGCTTGCAGTGGTGGTTTAACGGCCGGGATCAGCGCTCCTGAAGCGTGGGGTATTGATACGAAAATGGATGACGGCTTGGCAACGACCGGAATTATGACGGCAATGAACTCTTTTAATGCGCAAACAGATTGCCTTACAGATAATTTTTCACTCGAAACTATATCATCGCAGTATGAATTGAACCGCGACATTTCCTCGTGTCATTTGTATTTCGTGCTAAATTAAGTTTACCCCCCTCCCGGCCCTCGCAGATACTCCGCTGCCTTGTTGGGCGCTGGCGGCGGTGAAGATCGGCTTGCGGTCGCCCTTCAGGATGCGCAACCACTGGCCGATGTAGTCGGCGTGACGGGCTGGAGGGGCCCGCTGGCGGCGCGGCAAGCTGCGCGCCCTCGACCAGCGACGTCGGTCGTAGGTCGCCGATGGATCGAACCGACCTGCCAATGAGCGATCCTGATTCGAGCTATGAGGATAAATCAGTTCCCATTCTGTTCCAGAATGATAGACTGAAAGCGGATGGTCCCTCCGCGTTCGCAGTTTGGCTTCTCCCTCGTCGAGCTTTCGATTGTGCTCGTCATTCTCGGGCTGCTGACCGGCGGGATTCTGGCAGGCCAATCACTCATCCGCGCGGCAGAGCTGAGGGCGGTGCCTACTGAGTACAATCGCTGGATTACGGCAACACAGACTTTCCGCGATAAGTATTTCGCGCTTCCTGGCGACATGCCCAACGCGACCTCCTTCTGGACGACAGCTGGCGGCACAGGACGTGATACCGCATGCCGCACGGCAATGCGGGGTTCCACCACCACGGGCACATGTAATGGCAATGGAGATGGAATATTGAATGAAGTAACCGTGATCGATGAGGCCCACACGTACTGGAACCATCTATCTCGCGCCGGTCTCATTGAGGGGCGTTTTATTTATATGCCGTTTGACGCTACAACTTGGGTTTCTGGAAGAGACTATCCTGCATCAAAGCTGGGCGGGAATGTGGGCTGGCTCCCATGCCATACTGATCGCGGCAACTTCGGCAGAGGGGCCAAAAACATGTTCATCTTAGGTCAGCCCAGATGGTCTAGCTTTGCATGCGAATTCGGAAGGACTGCAAATATACGATCAGATGAAGCGTATAATATCGATATTAAAATCGATGATGGCTTGGCGGCGAATGGTATCGTGACAGCAACAAATTCACATGGAGAGCAGCAGGGGTGCATCACAGGCACCTTTCCTGTAGAGTCAATTAGCGATACTTATATGCTGTCTACGTCCAGAAGAAGCTGTCATCTATATTTTCAGTTTCAATGAACTCAGATTGCCATATCGACAGAATCTGCGTGCGGAACTGATCCCGATTTTTACCCTCCTCCCAATCCCCGAAGATACTCCGCTGCCTTGTTGGCAGCGCTGGCGGTACGGCAAGCTGCGTGCGCTCGATCAGCAACGGCGGTCGTAGGTGGCAACTTGCTCCGCCAAGCCACCGATCAGCAACGCTGATTCGAGCTATGAGAATATATCAGTTCCCATTCTGTTCCAGCATGGTAGACTGTGAAGCGGATGGTCCCCACGCGTTCGCAGTCTGGCTTCTCTCTCGTCGAGCTCTCCATCGTCCTTGTGATCCTCGGCCTGTTGACCGGCGGTATTCTTGCTGGGCAGTCGCTCATCCGCGCGGCGGAGCTGCGGGCGGTGCCCACTGAGTACAATCGCTGGATTACGGCGACACGCACATTTCAAGATAAGTATTTTGCGCTGCCCGGTGACATGACGAACGCGTCTGGATTCTGGGGAGCATTTGATGGAAATGATGGTAGAAACGCTGATTGTAGAGCAGAACAGCCAGCGATTGCTACTTGCAATGGTAATGGCGATGGGCAGATCGAGCCGCTAAATAATAGCGTCAATACATATGAGACCTATTTATTTTGGAAGCATTTAGAAAATGCAGGACTCATCGAAGGCAAATATACTGGCAGCCCAACAAACTTTGCTGGTAACAGTATTTGCGCGACAACCACTGCATATCTGGCGGGATGCAATATGCCGAAGAGTAGATTTGATAATAACGGTGCATGGTTGGCCTTGTATCGCGGCAACCTCATTGGAGATCCTTACCTTTTTGATGGCACATATAATCATATATTAATGCTACTTGCGGGCACTAATGCCCCGTTAGACCCGAATAGCCCTTTAATGCGCGCAGAAGAGCTATGGAACATCGACAGTAAAATTGACGACGGTAGACCTGCTTCCGGGAAGGTTGTGGCTGGACGTTGGAATATATGCTCGACAGGTGCAGCGAACACAGCCAGTGGCGCTAATGCAACATATGCACTTACGTCATCAAACAAAAACTGCATGCCTGTCTTTAGAGAAGTGTTTTAAAGGGTTACGGGCTAGATTTGTGTGAGCGCAGTATGGTTTTGGTGTTTTCGTTGTTTTCAGTGATCAGAAGCAATCGATCTGACAAATTGCCCATCTAACCCCCGCAGATATTCTGCTGCCTTGTTGGCGGCGCTGGCGGCGGTGAAGATCGCCTTGCGGTCGCCCTTCAGGATGCGCAGCCAGTGGCCGATATAGGCCGCGTGGTCGGGCCGTGGCTCGGCAGTGATGCCGAGATCGCCGCAGAGGAAGGCGGCTCCAAGCTCGGCCACAAGCTCTTCCATGGCGTAGGCATCGTCGCCGAAGCGCTTGCCGAACTCCCGCGCGAGGCGGGATTCATGGCCGCTCCAGTGGGTCAGCTCGTGCAATAGGGTGGAATACCACCCTTCGGTGGCGCTGCTGGTGGGGGTGCCGGTGAAGCGGTGCTGCGCGGGCATGGCGATGTAGTCAGCCTTGGGGGCGAAGTAGGCTTCCTCGCCGCCAATGCGGATGGTGGCCCCGCTGGCGGCAATCAGCCGGTCGGCCTCGGCGATGGGGTCGATGGGCGCTGCTTCGGGCGCGGTGGCGTCCGGCTGGTAGCCATCCACCTGGGCGGCATTGAAGACGTAGGACGCCCGCGCCATGAAGCGGCGCTGGCCGTTGGCATCGTCGTCACCCCCGGCGTCGGTGGCTGCGTCGTCCTCGCGGTCGAACTGCTTGTAGAAGACGATGAGGGAGGATTTCTCACCCTTGCGGACCTGGGCTCCGCGCTCCTTCCACTGGCGGTAGGTGCCCCAGATGCCGTGCGCGTAGCCGTGCGCATCGGCGGCGGCCCAGAGGGCGATGGTGTTCACCCCGCGATAGGGGTTCCTGCTGGCAATGTTCACCGGGCGGGTGATGGATGCCCCGCTGCGGTGCCAGGGAAGCAGGACCTTGCCGGAGCCTGCCCCGGCCTCGATGGCGGTGATGATCTGGTTGGTGATGGCTTCGTAGACATCGGTTCGGGAAGTGCTGGTGCTGCGCATGTCCTGATCTCCTTTCGCTGTTCCTGAGGACGCGAAGGAAAAGGCCGGAGGGCATAGGCACATGGTCAGCCGCAGGCGGAACAGGCAACACGGGACCCCGGCGCATGCCGGGGGAATGGAGCGGGCAGCCTGTTGACCCGGGGGACGCACCCGGCCAAATTCGCGGATCAATCTCAGGGATGGCGGAAGGAGGGACAGGCAGCGGCCCAGCCCCTTCCACGGGTTAGGATGTCAGGCCGTCACTCTACAGAAAGTCGGCGCTAATCGGCGCTCGGCACCGGAAACGCTTGTCGCAGCGGCAGGCGCTCTTCAGGGCGGACCATTCCATCGGCTGCACGGATCTGGCTGCGCGTCAGTGAGCGTTGGCCAGTGAACACGGTCGGCAGCATGGCGACGGCGTAATGCTCGGGGCCGTTGTAGACGACTTCGCCGATCGACCGTTCCAGGTCGAGGTCCAGGAAGATCAAGTGGTCCGCCCGTGTCTCGGTTAGCCGGAAAGCTGGACCGCGCCCGGTGCCGGTCGCCTTTACCTGGACCGATCGACCGTCAGGCGCAAAGCCGTCGATGGCTTCGTGCGACTTGGTTTCCACCAATTGAATACCGAACAGGTCGACCGCCAGCGCCTCGCCAAGATCGCCGATCAGATTACCGTCTAGCGTGAACGACAATTCGGCCGTACTGCCCAGCTCGCGGAGCTTTCGCGTGTAGTGGTCGCGCACCTTGTTCCGCGCGGCAATCAGTTCGGCAATGTCGGGTGGCAGGACGAACGTTCTCATCGCGCGATGATGCAGGATTGCATGTTTACCCGCCAGCGTTTCGAAGGGAATCGAGGGAAGTGGTGCGGATTCCTTCCCCTGTCAGAGCGCCAGCGGCGCAGGGGATGGCATCAGCACAAGACGCGGGCCCATGGGGTGCTTGAGGCTCGGCGCACCTTATTCCACAGCCCCGCTGGGCCGGTTGCCCGACCGGTGAGCACCAGCGGTGCGTCGGGCAAGCTCGGCGAGAACGCGAACGCCCCGAAAGCATCGGCGATGCGGCGCTAGCGTTTAGAGCGAGGGGGCTTCGCAGGCTGCTTCGCCTTGATGGAGGCGGCGGCTTTCGCCTTGGCTTCCTGTTTCTCAATTTCGGCGTCCATGTCCGCATGCATGGCGTCCCATCCGCCGATGCCCATCAGCACGCGGTCGGCATGCTTAATGGTGTTCACATGGCCATAATGCTGCTCGATCATTTTGACCGATGTGCCCATCTGCTGGGCGAGAATGTAAACATCCACCCCGGCGGAGAGCCGCAGCGTGGCATAGGTATGGCGGAAGCAATAGGTGGTGCGGGGAATGCCGCTCGGACCCTCGCGCAGTTCGGTGTATTTTAGCAGCTCCTCGACCGTGTCGCGGTAGAGCCATTTGGCGGGTTTGCCGTTGATGATGGTAAACACCGCATCGTCCGGCTTGGTTGCTTTTGACAGCTCGCGCACGCGATCCAGATATTTGCCGACGCTGGTCGGCGCGATCAGCTTGCGGGTTTTGCCCTTGCCCTGAACATAGAGAACGAGGATTTCCTGACCGTCTTTGTCCTTGGCGGTGGTGATGTCGCGCCAGCGAAGGTTCTTCGCCTCGGGCGGGCGCATGCCCGTGTTGCACATGATCAGAATGAAATTGTAGCACATCTGCCGATACCAGACGCCCTGCGGCGTGGTGGCTTCGCGCATCCACTTGCGGCCCTTGGTGTGCAGCTTGCGGTATTCCTCCAGCGTGAATTCATCGCGCCGGTTGGTCTTCAGTTTCGGCATGCCCTCGAAGCGGTGATGCGCGGGCACATACCGCTTCGCGACGGCATAGTTCATGATGGCCGCGAAGATGCTCATCTCGATGCGGATGGTGGAATCGCTGATGATGGCATTGCGGCGACCGAGGCCGTTCTCGCGCCGCCAGAGCGGATACTCCGCCCAGCGATCCTGCGTCACCAGGTGCACTTGCGTGCTGCCCACATACGCATTGAGCGGACCATTGACCTTGTTCTTCACGTTCATCGCGCGCGCCTGGCTAATTTCGCCCGCATTGGCCCGGCGCTGCTGTGCCTCGGCATATTCCTCCGCTACCTGCGAGAAGGGGCGGTTGAACACCGGCACATCGTGCTTCACGCGGAAGCGGATGTCGGCATCCTCGTCCAGCGCGCGATCGCGCGCCGTGTTCCGATCCGACGTTTTGAGAGAGATGGTTTTGTAGCGATCCT
Organism: Blastomonas sp. CACIA14H2; assembly: GCA_000503195.1. Taxonomy (GTDB): domain Bacteria; phylum Pseudomonadota; class Alphaproteobacteria; order Sphingomonadales; family Sphingomonadaceae; genus Blastomonas. The sequence goes on along the minus strand of AYSC01000010.1, from coordinate 29,206 downwards.
CGTTCTGGATGCGCACGCGGCAGTAGAAATTGTCGTGCCCGACATCGCCGCGTCGGAAGATGATCAGGCCGGGCTTGATCTGCTCTTTGTCGATGATGAAACGCATCTCTTCGCTTCCCACTGTGCAGAAACTGTGCAGATTGGCGACCTAACTGCTTGATCTGCCGTACCTGTGTAGGTTCTGTGTGGGTGATTATAGCAAAAAATATTGTTCATTTATAGTTGTTTGTGGTGATCCCTTCACCCGCTCCAGTTTTTCCGATATCTTGCAGCGACATGAGATCAGGCTTCGGCCTGATTGTCGCCGCGTGCGCGCCAAAAAAGAGGGGCACGGATGGCCCCTCTTTCCCTGGTCGCGCGGACTGGCGCAGCGTCAATAGCCGGTGGTGGTCGATCCCAGGCCCTGCATCGCGCTGCTGCCCGAGGCGATCTGGCTGTGCGCCTGCTCGATCACGCGCAGCGTTTCGGGCGAGGCGTTGCGATCGTTGAGCGCGGTCTCGAACTTTTCCATCAGATAGGTCTCGCCGCGCTGGACTTCCTCCAGCACCGCCTTGTCGTCGCGCGAGACGATCATGGATTTCAGGTTCACGAACATGCGGTGCGCACCGCCGAGCACGGTGCCGTCATCCTCGGGCGTGCCACCAAGCGTGCGGACCTGGTCGCGCAGCATCGCCACCACCTGCGTGCGTTCGGTCGCGCGCTCGCCGAAGTTCGACTTGAGCTGCGGGTTCTCGGCATCCTTGGCCGATTCGCGATAGCCCTCGACGCTGTCGAGCGTGGTCGCGATCAGCGAGTTGAGGAGCGAGATGTCATTGTCATAGCTGGCCATTGGGGGACCTCCATCGGGAAAATGCGCCTGCGCCCGGGGTCGGGCGAGACGGTGCGCGCATTTCGGCGCTGGGCAGGGGGGTGCGAAACCACATAGTTTAGCTCCGCGCCCGGATGCCCGGCGGGGGCGGCGGGCTGCAGGTCAGCTGTGCGGCTCGGCATGGCCCGCATCGCGCAGATAGCGCGCATCGATGCTGCGGATGATGGTCTCGGCCTGCTCACCCCCCTGCAGCCGCAGCAGCGCATCGACCTTGGCCTCCAGCCGGTCGTCATTCTCCTTGGAGCTGGGCGAGCTGACATAAAGGAAATAGGCGAGGCCTACGACCTGCCAGATCAGCTGGAGGAATTCGGACTGCCAGTTCTCGAACGTGTCGCGCATCATCTCGTCGAGATAGCCGGACATGTCGGGCGCCTGGCCGTGCTGCAGCGCCTCGTTCTCGAACGCGCGCCAGCCGAAATACCAGTGCAGCCCCAGCGAGACCGCGAAGAACAGCAAGGTCAGCCAGCCATAGGCATATTTGCGCCAGATGCTCCAGCGCTGCATGTCCGGCGTCGCGCCGGACGCGGCGTCGTGGTGCTGGCGGGTGATGTCGGCCTGCATGCCCGGCCCGCTCAGGACTTGCGCTCGGGCAGCTTCTTGCGCTTGGTCGAGGCCATGTCCTCCAGCTCCTTTTCGGACATGGACTCCTCCATCTGCTTCGATGCGCCCTTGAGGCTCTTCTTGGGCGCGTCCCCGCGCTTGGCCGCGAGCGCGGCCCCCGCCGCCTTCTGCTGCGCCTTGGATTTTGCAGGCATGGTCATTGGCTCCTCGATGGACGAGCCACGATGCGCCGCGATGGGGCGGGGGGCTTTAACTTATGAGATGGGGGCAGGTTTGCAACCTTCGGTGCGCGCAACGTCAGCCTGGCTTATGATGCGCTGGGCCGTCTGTGGCAGGTGAGCGGTGGTCCGAGCGGGACGACGCGGTTCGTGTACGATGGCGATGCGCTGGTGGCGGAATATGATGCATCGGGCAACATGCTGCGGCGCTATGTCCATGGGCAAGGCGCGGATACGCCGCAGGTGTGGTTCGAGGGCGCGGGCACCTCTGCCTCCGTCCGCCGCTATCTGTTCACCAACCACCAGGGATCGGTCACTGCGGTCGCCGATGGCTGGGGCAACACTATCGCGATCAACCGCTATGACGAATATGGCATTCCAGGCTCAGGCAATATCGGGCGGTTCCAGTATACGGGCCAGGCCTGGCTTGAGGATCTTGGCATGTACCATTACAAGGCCCGCATCTACTCGCCGACATTGGGCCGGTTCCTGCAGACCGATCCGATCGGCTATGAGGACCAGATCAATCTTTATGCTTATGTCGGCAACGATCCGGTTAACTCTGCTGATCCCAGTGGTATGTATACATGTGATAGTGAAAAAGACTGTGACGTGGCGAGACAGGCCAGAAACGAGATAAAGAGTGCGCAGAGAACTTATACTTTCGGAACCGATGGGTACAAAAAGTTCGGCTCTGTCCTGAGAAATCTTGGGGGAGAAAATAAAGGTGGCGGGCCCACTATCAAAGAAGGCCCAACTGGGAGCGGTGACGTGGCAATGCACGAGAAAGGTGTTATTACAATTGATCGAGTGACGGTAATAAGGGTGTTTCATTGGGTGCTGCACTCGGCCATGAGGTGTCACATTATATGGATTATCGTTTTGATCCTGTACATAGTGGTTCGCGGGAGTATCAATTGACTGGAGAAAAACGGGCGATCAGTACTCAAGCGTTCATTGAAATTGGTCAGGGATGGGGTCATTTTTTTCGTCCTGAAAGCGGGAATGTTGGTATCGATATGCGTAATCGGTTCAAAGAACATTTGGACAGTTACTGTAAGAAACACGCTAAGAGTGTGTTTTTGCGGCGTAAAGGAGAGCCCGATGGTTGCTAGAGCAATGTTTTTTGGAAGAATTTTGGTGATCGGGTCCCTATTTTTATTGCCGGCCTGTAGTAAAGGTAATTATGAATGTTTTCGTGATGATGATCGCAGCGGAAAAAATGGTGTTGCATTTATTAGTTGGACTCAAGAGGGGTCTAATTTTAACTATGTAGGAACTCCGATTCGAGATGATGTGCAGAAATTGGAAGAATGTCGTTTTGGGTTTCGCGTAAATGGCGTATCTAGAAACGCAAACAAAATAAACAATAAAGATTTCAATGAGGGAACATTTCACAGTAATTATAGCGGCTCAGCTATTTTGATATTTAATCTGGAGAGCGCGGTAATTGATATAAATTCATATTCGGATAGCCTGGACAATGATTTTGAGAAAAACACAGTTAATGTTCGTAGTGCTAAAGTGTTCTGCCTCCCGTCAAGCTTGAACTTTATTGAAGGCTATAAAATCGTTAGAAGTCGCAAAGATTTTATTGTTAATAATGGTATTGAATTTGTTGATTTGAAGCTGCAATCCCGGTGACAGGTGCAGCAACCCCCAAATTATTCATGAATTCCGGTGACAGGTGGAATTACGGAATTACGGTGACACGTGCATAAACCCCTAAATACCTCTCCCCTTCAGACGGAGCGAAGCTGATCGCATCATGGCCCGCCTACCTCGCCTCGTCCTGCCGGGCATCCCGCATCACATCACGCAGCGAGGTAACCGGCGGGAGCGGACGTTTTTTGAAGATGGCGATTATGCGCTCTATCTCGATCTGCTGGCGCAGGCTGCGGGGCAGGCGCGCGTGGCGATCTGGGCCTATTGCCTGATGCCCAACCATGTCCACATCATCGCCGTGCCTGAAGATGTGGACGGATTGCGGCGGACCTTCCGGTTCGTGCATCGCCATTATACTGGCTATATCAACGCGCGCCTGCGTACGACCGGGCATCTGTGGCAGGGCCGGTTTTCATCGGTGGCAATGCACGAGGAGCATCTGCATCACGCTTTCCGTTATATCGCGTTCAATCCGGTCCGGGCGCGGCTGGTGGAGCGGGCGGAAGACTGGCGGTGGTCCAGCACCTCGGCGCATCTGGCAGGAGCGGACGATCATGTCGTCAAGGTCGCGCCCGCACTCGAACGGGTCGGTGATTTTGCGGCGTTTCTGGGCGAACCCTTCGATGAAGCGATGAGCTATGCGGCATTGCGCAAGGCGGAGTCCATCGGGCGACCAATCGGCTCACAAGCCTGGCTCGCCGCGATGGAGGTTCCGGCTACAGTGCACGAAGACCGAACCAACTTTCGTGGGCCGAGTTTCTCAAATCGCGATTACTCCCCCCGCAACAACCACCCCATAATCTCGGGCAAACGCGCGGCCCAGGCGTTTTCCTCGTGTTCCGCGCCTTCGTACACCCGGCTCTCCCAGTCCTGGCCCTTCTGCCAGCGCGAGGCGGCGATGCGGGCGTCGACCGCCTGCTGATAGGGCGCGTAGAAGGCGTCGAGCGTTGCGGTGCCGTGGTCGAACCAGAGACGGCGGCCGTTGGGCGCGCCCAGCTTTTCGGCGAACCAGCGGTCCCAGAGCCCGATCAGCTCGGGATCGCCGCCTTGCACCGCGCGCGGATCGATGGCGGGCCAGTGCGAACTGATGCACGCGGCGCGGCCGAAAATGTCGGGGCGGTTCAGGAAGGCGTAGCAGCTCATCAGCCCGCCCATGCTCGATCCCATGATCGCGGTATCGTCGCGCCCGGGGCGGGTGCGGAAGCTTGCATCGACCCAGGTCTTGAGCGGCCCTGCGATCCAGGCGAGATAGGCGTCGGACAGGATCGGGCCGCTGGCGGCCGCGTCCATCCGTGCCCGCAAGCCGGGCGAGGCGGCGTCGTGAATGTCGCGCGGCAGATACTGGCGGAACCGGTCCGCGCCGGGTGCCCAGATGCCGATGATGATATGCGGCTCGACCGCGCCGCTGGCCGACACCGCCAGCATCGCCCTATCGGCGGCCCAGATCTTGTCGAAATTGGACCAGCGGTGGTCGAACAGATTGTGCCCGTCGTGCATGTACAGCACCGGGTAGCGCTGCGCCCCGGCGTCATAGCCCGGCGGCAGCCATATGGAGAGGCGCTGGTCGGGCAGGCCGGCGGCGGCGATCCGCTCGTACTGCAGCAGCCTTCCTGAATCCTCGGCCCGCAGCGCATCCTCGGCCCGGAGCGCAGGCGCGAGCGTCAGGGCGAACAGCGCCAGCACAAGCCGCAGCCAGGCGCTCACCGCCCCAGCCGCTCCAGCCGGATGGCAAAGCCGCCGCCCGGTGCCATGCGGATATTCAGGGTGTCTTCGGCGGCGACGGCCTTCTGCTCGATCACGATCTGGTGCCGTGCCTCGGTGCGGTAATCGGCGCTGTCGCCATCGCGCCAGACATGCGCGCGCCAGCGCGAGCCCCTGGGCAGGAAGGACAGGTCGATCGCCGCGTCGCGCGCATTGTCGTCGGTGACGCCGCCGATATACCAGTCGGGCCCGTTGCGGTCCTTGCGCGCGATCACCGCCATCTGGCCGACCTCGCCGAGCAGCGTGCGGCTTTCCTCCCAGTCGGTCGGCACCTTCTCGATAAAGGCCAGCTCGCGCGGGTGGGCTTCCAGGTTCTCGATCAGGTCGGCGACCATCTGGATCGGCGAGTAGAGCACCACGTAGAGCGCAAGCTCGCGCGCCAGCGTCGATTCAAGATCGCGCCCGCCACGCCCCTTCAGCGAGAGGATGCCCGGCGTATAGTCCATCGGCCCTGCGAGCATCCGCGTGAACACCAGGGTGGGCGTGTGCTTGGGTCCGTTGCCCGGCGTGCCCCAGGCCTGATATTCGCCCCCGCGCGCGCCCTCGCGGCTCACCCAGTTGGGATAGGTGCGCCTTAGCCCTGAGTCCTTGATCGGCTCGTGCGGGTTGACCGCGATGCGGCGCGCGGCGGCCTCCTGCACCACCTTCAGGTGATGCTGCGCCATGCGCTGGCCGTCATGCCATTCCATCCGCTGCTCGCCGGGTGCGTCGCCGGGGGCGATGATGCCGCCCGCATCGGCGACATAGCCGGTCTTCACCGCATCGACGCCGTGCCGGGCATAGAGATCGAGCGCCGCGCCGAGCTGGCTTTCGTATTTCGCGATATTGCCGCCGGTCTCGTGATGGCCGATCAGGCGCACGCCATGCTGGCGCGCATAGGCGGCAAGGTCGGGCAGGTCGAAATCGGGGTAGCTCTGGACGAAATCGAAATCGCGGCCATTGCCGAACCAGTTGCCGTCCCAGCCCTTGTTCCAGCCCTCGACCAGCACCCCACGAAAGCCGTGTTTGGCGGCGAAATCGATATGGCGACGGACATTGGCATTGGTCGCGCCGTGCTTCGGCCCGCTCGCCCAGCTCTTGGTCTCGAGGTGCATTTCCCACCAGACGCCGACATATTTGTGCGGGGTGAACCAACTGGTGTCGCCGAGCCGGTTGGGTTCGTTGAGGTTGAGCTCGAGATCGTTGTCGTAAAGCCCGCCCGCGCTGCTCGCGATGCGGATGCTGCGCCAGGGGGTGGTGAAGGCGCCCGTGCGCTCGACCTTCGCGCCGCGGCTCGAGGGGGAGAGCGTAGCGCGGAAACGCTGGCCGTCGACGCGCTTGAGCCACATCGCGGCATAGTCGACCAGAGCGGCCTCGTGGAACGCCAGATGCGTGCCGTCCTCTAGCTTCACCGTCATCGGCGTGTGCGCGGCGGAGACCTGATCGATGGCTGTCGCGTGATAGAGATATTCGTAGCGGTTCCAGTCGCCCGCCTGGATCCACCAGGCCTGGCCGGGCGCGGCGATGACGAACTCGGTGAGTTCGTCGGCAATGCGCCAGGGCCGACCATCGGCGCGCGCGGCGAATTCGTAGCGAAAGCCGATGCCGTTGTCGAAGGCGCGGAAGCGGATGGCGATCGGGCGGTCCATGGGCCGGTCGGTCAGCGCGTCGCTGGCGCCGGGCGAGACGAGGCGGACGAGCAGCTCGTTATGCCGGTCGGTCACGGTCCTGCGCTCGCCCCAGGGCTGGTCCCAGCGCGTGTCGACGCTGCCGGTCTTGCTGGCGACGAAGCGGCTGTTGCGGCCGAAGCCGTCCTGGTCGGTGAACTGGAAGCCCAGCCGCGAGGGCGCGATCAGCGGCTTGCCGTCGCGGCTGACGGCATAGTGCGCCCAGCCCTCGCCGTCGATGGTGATGTCGATCCGCACCCGGCCATCGGGCGAGGCGACGCTGGCGACGGGGCCCGATTGCGCGAGCGCGGGCGCGGCGAGCGCCGCGAGCCAGGTGAGCAGGACTAGCAGCAGCGATCGCATGGGGAATCTCCTGGGGAAGGGGTCAGTCGGGGGTGAAGAGCAGCGCGCCGTGACCGGGCAGGCGCCCGGGCGCGGCGTCATTGACCGCCATCACCACGGCGCCGCTGGCGGGCAGCGTGGCGGGCCAGGGGGCCGGCTCGGCGGACAGGTTGAACGCGGCGACGATGCGCTCGCTCCCCTCGATCCGCTCGAACGCCAGCACCTGCGCGTCGCAATGCAGGATCGTGATGCGGCCCGTCGCGAGCGCCGGATGCGTCTTGCGCAGCGCGAGCGCGGCGCGGGTGAGGTTGAGTAGCGAATGCGGATCAGCGCTCTGTGCATCGACCGCGAGCGGGCCGTGCTCATCGCCAAAGGGCAGCCAGGGATCGCCGCTGCCGAAGCCCATGTCGTTGGCGTTCCTGCGCCACGGCATCGGCGTGCGCGCGCCGTCGCGGCTCAGCGTCAGCGGCCAGTTGGCGATCGCCTCGGGGTCCTGCAGCCGCTCGAACGGGATCTCGACCTGCGGCAGGCCCAGCTCCTCGCCCTGATAGAGGAAGATGTTGCCGCGCAGCGCGACGAGCAGCAGGATCTTGAGCCGGGCGAAGGCGTCGCGATGCTCGGGCGCGGCCCAGCGCGAGAGCGCGCGCGGCGCGTCGTGGTTCTCGAACGCCCAGCTCGGCCAGCCGGTGCCGGGCGTATCGGGCCAGCCGGTGAGCGCCTGCGCGACGATCTGCGGCGTCAGCCGATCGGCATAAAGAAAGTCGAAGCCATAGGCGCTGTCGAACCGCGTGCCATGCGCGGTGAACAGCTTCATCTCGCGCTCGGCATCGTCGCCGCCCACCTCGGCGACGGTGAACTTGTCGCCATAGCCGTCGATCAGCGTGCGCATCCGCTCGACAAAGCCGGGAATGTCGGCATGCGACTGGTTGAACACCTTCAGCTGGAAATCGAACGGCCGGGTGCGCGGCTTGCCGGCGTCGGGCGCGGGCGGATTGTCGCGCAACTGCGGATCGTGCATCGCGAAATTGACCGCGTCCATGCGGAAGCCGTCGACGCCGCGATCGAGCCAGAAGCGCAGCACGTCGAGCAGCGCGGCCTGCACCGCCGGATTGTGCACGTTGAGCTGCGGCTGCTCCTTCAGGAAATTGTGCATGTAATACTGGCCGCGCCGTGCATCCCAGGTCCAGGCGGGGCCGCCGAAGACCGACTGCCAGTTGCTCGGCGGGCTGCCATCGGGCTTGGCATCGGCCCAGACATACCAGTCGGCCTTGTCGGCGTCGGCGCTCGAGCGGCTGTCGACGAACCAGGGGTGCTGGTCCGAACTGTGCGAGAAGACCTGGTCGATCAGCACCTTGAGGCCGAGATCGTGCGCGCGCGCGACCAGCGCGTCGAAATCGGCGAGCGTCCCGAAGATCGGATCGACCCCGCAATAATCGGCCACGTCATAGCCGAAATCCTTCATCGGCGACGGGAAGAAGGGTGAGAGCCAGATCGCATCGACGCCCAGGTCCGCGATATGGTCGAGCTTCGCGGTAATCCCCGCCAGATCGCCGATGCCGTCGCCGTTCGCATCGGCAAAGCTGCGCGGATAGATCTGATAGATGCTTGCGCCCTTCCACCAGGGGCGGGGGACACCGGTGCCATGGTCGGGATCGGGCCGGGTATCGCAGATCGGCTTGGTCATTCCTGGGCTCTCAGTCGATCGGGGTGGCGCGGCAGACGGCATAGCCCAGCGGGGCCAGGCGGATGGCGACCGATCCCGGCGCGGTGGCAGTGGTCGGGCAGGTACCGGCCAGGCCGATGAACGCGCGCGAGCGATAGCCGATCTCGACATTCATGCTGACGGGCTGGTCCGAGGTGTTGACCGCGACGAGGATTTCCTCGCCATCGTCCGCGCCGCGCGTGAAGGCGAGCAGGCCGGGCTTGGGGCCATAATGGCGCAGCACGGTGCGCCCGTCGCGCAGCCGGGGATGCGCCTTGCGGATCGCCGACAGCTCGGCGATCAGCGCATAGAGCGGGTGCGCGGGGTTGAAATTCTCGGCCGCGGTGGTCGCCGCCGATCCGACCAGCCGGTTGTCGTTGTAGCTCGCGACGCGGCTCGCGAACATGTCCTCGCGCGCGTCCTGATCGTTGCCGTCGCCGGTAAAGCCCTGCTCGTCGCCATAATAGATGGTCGGCACGCCGCGCGCGGTCATCATCAGCACATGCGCGAGCTTCATCCGCGCCAGCCGCTCTTCCTCACTGGCCTTGGGGAACGCCTTGTCGAGCATGTGCCCGAGCCGGCCCATGTCGTGATTGCCGAGAAAGGTCGGCAGCGTGAGCGCGGTCGCATCGCCGCCCTCGTACAGCACATCGCCTGCGATCAGCCCGGCAAACAGGTCGGTCCCCGCCTTGCCCGTGAGCATGTCGCGCACGGCGGCCTGAAAGGCGAAATCGAGCACGGCGGGCAGCTTGTCGCGCCGCGTGTGCTGCGCGAGATAGCCGGGGTCCATCGCGTCGTTGGCGACCTCGCCGAAGATGTGGAAATGCGGGATGCCCTTGGCCCTGGCGCGCTCGAGCATCGCGGGGGCAAAGCGCGCCCAGAATTCGGGGTTCACGTGCCGCGCGGTATCGATGCGAAAGCCGTCGATGCCGAACCGGTCGATCCAGCTGGCGTAGATCTCGATGAACCCGTCGACCACGCGCGGGCTCTCGGTCATCAGATCGTCGAGCCCGACGAAATCGCCATAACGCGAATCCTCGCCATAGAAGCTCGTATTGCCGCGATTGTGGTAATGGATCGGGTCGTTGAGCCAGGCGGGAACCTTGATCTGCTCCTCGCCTTTGGGCAGCTGCGGGGTATAGGCATAGACGGGATCGGTCAGCCGCGCGAAATTCTCAGCCGTGCGGACCTGATCGCCTTCGAAGCCGCCATTGATCCGCTCGCCGTTGAGGCCGCCCTTGGTCCAATAGGGATAATCGGCCTTGGAGCGATAGGCGCAGACCGGCTGGCCGACGCATTCCCTGAAATAGATGACATCGGCAGTGTGGTTGGTGATGATGTCCATATAGACCTTGATGCCGCGCGCGTGCGCCGCATCGACAAAGGCCCGGAATTCGTCATTGGTGCCGAAATGGCTGTCGACCCTGGTGAAATCGGTCACCCAATAGCCGTGATAGCCTGCGCTTTCCTGGCCCGGCTCGCCCTGCACGGGCTTGTTCTGGAAGATCGGCGCGAACCAGATCGCGGTGACGCCGAGGCGCTGGATGTAATCGAGCTTCTGCGTGAGGCCCTTGAGGTCGCCACCGTGAAAGAAGCCCTTGTGCGCGGGGTCGAAGCCGGTCTTGAGACGGTCGCCCTTGAGCCCGCCGCGATCGTTGGCTGGGTCGCCATTGGCGAAACGGTCGGGCAGCACGAAATAGATGATCTCGTCCTGCGGGGCGCGGCTGCGCACGGTGGCTTCGCTGTAATCGGGGGCCTGCGCCGCGGCCGGGGCCGAAACGGCCAGGGCGGCCAGTCCGGCCAGCGTCATCCAGTGTCGCACCATGCGCCTACCTCGCAGAAAATAACGGGGGGCGGGTGGGGAAACCCGCCCCCCGACTGGTAACCAGGTTCAGAATTCGCCCATTCAGAATTCGTAGGTCGCGCCCAGGAAGAAGGTGCGGCCGAAATTCTGGATCGTTCCCGTCTGGGCGACATTGCCCCAATAGGTCCGGGTCGGTTCATCGGTCAGGTTGTTGACCTGCGCAAGCAGCTTGAGCCCGCGCAGCACGCTGCCTTCCTGGAACTGGTAGGAAAGCTGCGCATCCATCACCGTTTCCTTGGCGCTGGTCAGGACGAGCTCGCTGATGCCGATCTGCGGGCTGACGAAGCTCGAACGGTGGCGGGTGCTGAGGCGCGCGCCGAACCCGGCCTTTTCGTAGAACACGGTCGGGTTGAACACATGCTCGGACAGGCCCGGCAGCGGCAGGTTGATCGAGGCGCCGCTGGTCGCGCTGGGGAATTCCAGGTCACTCTTGCTGTACGCATAGTTCAGCTGAACCCCAAGACCATCGAAGGGAGCGGGCAGTTCGACGAAGGTCTTGGAGAACTGGAATTCGATGCCATAGACATAGCCGCCATCGCCGTTGATCGGCGAGGAGAAGCTGCCCACTGCGTTGCCGGGAATGTTGGTGCCCGGGATCGGCGGGGGGGTGATGCCGTTTTCGACATAGTTGAACTGCGGAATCGTGCCGTTGATGATGTACGATTCGAGGTCCTTGTAATAGGCGCTGACCGCGAACACGCCCGAATTGCCGAAATAGTGCTCGTAGCTCAGGTCGAACTGGTTGGCGCGATAGGGCGACAGGTCGGGATTGCCGCCGCTGCCGCTGGTGTTGCCGTCCGATCCGGTGTTGACGCTGATCGAACCGCGCAGTTCGAAGAAGCGCGGGCGCGAGATCTGACGGCTGTAGCTGGCGCGCAGGATGTCGCGGTCCGACAGGTCGAGGATCAGGTTCACCGCCGGCAGGAAGTCGTTGAACGTCCGTCCGCGCGTCACCGGACGGCGGTTCTCGCGCGCCGGCGGCGGGGTGGCGGGGTTGTCGACCAGGTTCGGGTCGGCAAAGTTGACGGTCGAGCTCTGTTCGGTGCGGACATAGCGGCCGCCGATATTGCCGTGGAAGCGCAGGCCGCCGAGCTCGGTGTCGAAATCGAGCTGGGCATAGCCGGCATAGGTCTCTTCATCGATGCGGAAGCTCTGGTCGATGGTGAAATCGAAGGCGATCTGGTCGGTCGGCTGGCGCACGCCCAGCGTGTTGCCGAAGGCGAGATTGAACGCGCCGTCGATATCGACCACCGCAAAGCCGGGCAGGCCCGCCGCCGCATAGCCGCCCGAGAAGCCGGCCTGCTTGACCAGATTGCCGGGCACCGCGAGCGGGCTGCCGGGAATGCCGAAGGTGTTGAACGAGGTCACCCGGCGGTCGCCGCGACGGTCGGCATAACGGAAGCCGAAGCGCAGCGCGTCGAGGAAATTGGCCTCGTCGAAGCGGATGACCAGATCGGTCGCCGCGGCAAACAGCTCGTCGCTATCGGCCTGCGGCACCAGGAACTGGCCATCGAGGAAGAAGCCGCCGCCCGCCGGATCGACATCGGTGAAGTTCGAGCCGATCGAGCGGATGGTCGGCAGACGCGTGCCGTTGAGCTGATAATCGACCGAGATCAGCCCGGGGATCGAATCCGCGCGGCGCAGGCCGGTGGGCGTATTGACATAGGGGCGCAGGTTGATGCCCGCATTGTTGAAGAAGCTGGTGCCCTTCGAATAGCCCACATCGACGGCGAGGGTGACGCGGTCGCTGAAGTCATAGGCCAGGTTGCCGCCGATGGTGTAGAGCTCGTCGCGGCGGCTTTCATCCTGGTTGACCAGCTCGGTGCCCAGGCCGAAGCCGAAACCGTTCGAACCCACCTGGTTGACGATGCGTCCGCCGATCAGCGCGTTGTTGGCGATCACCGGGTTGATGAACTGGTTGTCGCCCGATTGCGGCGAGACGACGCGCAGGCCGCGACGCTGAACGTCCGACTTGAAGCGCGAATAATAGCCGTCGATGAGGAGGCGGAGGCGATCGCTCGGCTCCCACTGGATCACGCCGATCGCCGCATCGCGGGTCTCGCGTCCGCCGAACTGGATGCCCTCGAAACCGAAATTGAGCGAATCCGGCCGGCCGTCGCCGTTGAAATCGCGGGTGGGCGATCCGTTGGTGCCGGGGATCGGGAAGTCGAACTGGACGAAACGCGTGGCGACGTTCGGCTGATAGAGCCGGGCATAGCCCAGAGCGATGCCGAGCGTGTCGTCGAGCAGCTTGGCCTGGACCGATCCGGAGACGCGATAGCCATAGGACGAGACGTCGGGGCTCTCGTTCGCGCGGTCGTTGTACAGGCCGCGCAGGTTGATCGTTGCCTTGAACGCGTCGGCATTGTCGAGCGGGCGCACGGTCTTCAGCTCGACCTTGCCGGCGATGCCGCCCTCGATATGGCTGGCGAGCGGGGTCTTGTAGACTGCGGCCTGGTTGATCAGCTCCGAGGGATACTGGTCGAACTCGATCACGCGGTTGCCGCTGGTGGCGACCTGTTCGCGGCCGTTGAGCGTCGCGGAAACGAGGTCCTGCGAAAGGCCGCGGATGTTGATCGCGCTCGCCTGGCCGCCGGTGCGCTGCGAGGTGACGCCGGGCAGGCGCGCCAGCGATTCCGCGATCGACACGTCGGGCAGGCCGGCGATGTCGTCGGCGGTGACGATATCGACGATGAAATTGCTCTCGCGCTTGGCGGCGATCGAGTTCTCGACGCTGGCGCGGAAGCCGGTGACGACGATGACGCCGCCTTCCTCGTCGATCTCGGCAGTGCCCTGCGGCTGCTCGGCATCATTGGCCTGCGCGAGCGCCGGGCTGGCAGCGCCGATCATCAGTGCGGTGGACAGGGCGGCAAGGCTGGTGCGGCCGGACGCAAGGCGCAGTCGACGGGCGCGAAAAATCGCTTTCATGATCACTCTCCCCAGGGGCCCCGCGCGGCAGTGGCGGGGATGATTTCTGGCGTCTGAAGGAAGTCCAGAGCCGCCGGTTTTCAGGTGAACCGGTCGGCAGTCTGAATAACCTTTGCACCACGTTTGCAAAAGGCATACGCATACGTATTCAGGCCGAAAGGTCGCAAACACGCGGGAATAACGCGGTTTTGCAAGCGACTGGAAGCCGAAGGGGCAGGATGGGACGCAGGCCAACCTCATTCGATATCGCGCAGCTGGCGGGCGTCTCGCAGCCCACGGTTTCGCGCGCGCTGAGCGGCAATCCGGCGGTGAGCGAACAGACGCGCAGACGCATCCAGGCGATCGCCGCGCAGCTCAATTATTCGGTCGACAAGAACGCCTCCTCGCTGCGGCGGCAGCAGGCGAACACGCTCGCCCTGCTGTTCTTCGAGGACCCGACGCCCGACGATTCGATGATCAACCCTTTCTTCCTGGCGATGCTGGGGTCGATCACGCGCACCGCCTCGCGCGCGGGCTTCGACCTCCTGATCTCGTTCCAGCAGCTCTCCAGCGACTGGCATGTCGATTATCAGGACAGCCACAAGGCCGATGGGATCATCCTGCTCGGCTATGGCGACTACGAGGATTATCGCGCACGGCTGACGCATCTGGTGGAGCAGGGCACGCATTTCGTGCGCTGGGGCTCGCCAATGGCGAACGAGCCGGGCATCACTCTGGGGTCGGAGAACCGCAGCGGGGGCTATGCCGCGACCCGCCACCTGATCGCGCGCGGACGGCAGCGGATCGCGTTCATCGGCACCGCATCGAGCCATGCGCCCGAGTTCGAGGACCGCTGGCGCGGCTATCGCGATGCGCTGGCTGAGGCGGGGCTGGAGGCCGATCCGGCGCTGCAGCGCGATTCCGTCACCTCCGAAGAGGCGGGGCACGAGGCGGTGCAATCGCTGATCGCCGCGGGCACCAGGTTCGATGCCATCTTCGCCGCGTCCGATCTCATCGCGATCGGCGCGATGCGAGCGCTCGCCGAGCAGGGGCTGAGCGTTCCCGGCGATGTCGCTCTTGTCGGGTTCGACGATATCCCGGCGGCGAGCTTCACCAACCCGCCGCTCACCACCGTCAGCCAGGACGTGAAGGCGGCGGGCGAGGCGCTGGTCGATACGCTGCTGCGCAAAATCCGCGGGCAAGCGGTTGAGCCCTATATGCTGCCCACCCAGCTGATCGTGCGCGGCTCCAGCGGCTGAAAGCCTGGCCCCCCACGTATACGTATGCGCTGCGGTTGTGCGGGGGCGGGCGCTCTGCCACGGTTGGGCCCAAGGACCCCGCGAAGAGCATAAGGCGTGGGGCCTCAGGGACATCCAGGGAGAGGCGCATGATCGCGGAAAAACCGCGCAAGAGCTTTTGGCAGCTGTTCAACCTGAGCTTCGGATTCTTCGGCATCCAGATCGGGTTCGCGCTGCAGAACGCGAACATGAGCCGCATCTTCCAGTCGCTGGGCGAAAGCCTCGACAATCTGCCCGCGCTTTGGATCGCAGCGCCGCTCACAGGCCTGCTCGTCCAGCCGATCGTCGGCCATTATTCGGACCGCACCTGGACGAGGCTCGGCCGCCGCCGCCCCTATTTCCTCGCAGGGGCCGTGCTCGCGGCGCTGTCGCTGGTCATCATGCCGCTGTCGCAATCGCTGCTGCTCGCGGCGATGATGCTGTGGATTCTCGATGCGTCGCTCAACATCTCGATGGAGCCTTTCCGCGCCTTTGTCGGCGACAATCTGCGCAAGGACCAGCACACGATGGGCTATGCCATCCAGACCGCGTTCATCGGCGCGGGCGCGGTGGCGGGATCGCTCTTCCCCTATCTGCTCACCGATCTCGGCATCGCCAACACCGCGCCCGCGGGCCAGGTGCCCGATACGGTGCGGATCAGCTTCTGGTTCGGCGCGGCCGCCCTGTTCGTTGCGGTGCTCTGGACCATCGTCACGACGCGCGAATACAGCCCCGAGGAAATGCGCGCCTTTGCCGAGGCAAGGCCCGACGCCCCCGAGGCCCAGCCGATCCGCGCGCTCGCCACGCGCAATCTCACCAGCGCCGTCGCCTGGATCGCCGCCGGGGCGGTGGTGGTCGTTCTGGTGGGAAGCCTCGATCTCGAGAAGGAGCTGTACCTGCTCGGCGCACTGCTGGCGGGCTATGGCCTCGCCAGCCTGATCGCGATCCGCATGGCGCGCGCCGGCCGCGACAACAGCCTGCTCGGGGCTATCGTCGGCGACTTTTCGGGCATGCCGCCGATCATGAAGCGGCTTTCGCTGGTGCAGTTCTTCAGCTGGTCGTCGCTGTTCATCATGTGGATTTACACCACCCCGGTCGTCGCGCAGACCGTGTTCGGTGCGACCGATGCGTCGAGCCCCGCCTATAACGAGGCGGGCAACTGGGTGGGCGTGCTGTTCGCGATCTATAACGGCATCGCGGCCCTCGCGGCGCTCACCCTGCTGCCCTGGCTGGCGGCGCGGATCGGCAAGGTGCGCACGCATGCCTTGTGCCTGCTCTGCGGCGCCGCCGGGTTCGCGAGCTTCCTGTTCATCCGTGATGCGCAGCTTCTGGTGGTCAGCGAGATCGGCATCGGCATTGCCTGGGCGTCGATCCTCGCCATGCCCTATGCCATCCTCGCCTCCAGCCTGCCGCAGGCCAAGCTCGGCATCTTCATGGGGCTGTTCAACGTGTTCGTCGTGCTGCCGCAGCTGCTGGTGGCGACGGTGATGGGCAGCCTGCTCAAGGCGTTCTTCCCCACCGAGCCGGTCTGGACGATGGCGTTCGCTGCCGCCGTGCTGGCGATGGCCGCGCTGGCGACGCTGCGCGTGCCCGAGCCGGACGCCGCGCCCGTGTAACGATCGCGCGACCCGAGCGAACCCGATAGCGGATGCACGCTATCGGGAGGCGCGGGGATGGACGCTGCCACATTACAGGGTTCGGCGACGAGGGCGCAGGCGCGCCCGCTGCCGCCGGTTCTGCGCGTCAGCTTGCGCGTCTGGCTCAAGCTCTATGCTGCGCTGATCGCCTCGGCGCGGCCGGTATTCGATCTCGTAGTGCGGCTGCTCATCGCGCAGGGGCTGCTCGCCTCGGGCCTCGTCAAGCTGATGGACTGGGAGCGCGCGCTTGTCTTGGCGACACAGGAATATCCGGTGAGCTTCCTGTCGCCGCCTTTTGCCGCCGCGCTGGGCCTCGCGATCGAGCTCGGCGGCGCGGTGCTGCTCGCGCTGGGACTGATGACGCGTGGCGCGTCGATCGCAGTGGGCGCGCTGATGCTCGTCGCGCAGCTCGGCTATCTGCCGACCGACACGCAACTGTTCACCATCGCGCTGATGGGCTGGTATGCGGCACGCGGTGCGGGCGCGCTGTCGCTCGACCGGCTGCTCGCGCGCGGGCTGAAGGGCAGCGCGGTTCCGCTCGTGCCCCTGCTGGTCGGGGCGGGCGATTGGCTCACCCACCATGCCGCGCCCTGGTATCTTGCCGGTTTGCGGCTCTGGCTGGCGCTGGCTCTGACGGTGCAGGCGGGATGGCTGGCCTTGCCCGAGCCGCAGGTGCTGCTGCCGCTCGCTAGCTTCGCCGCGCTGCCGCCTCCCAGCGCGGCGCTCTATGCGCTGTTGATGCTGGCAGGGCTCGCCATGCCGCTGGTGTCGCTGCTCGCGATCCTCGGAATCCAGGGCGCGATGCTGATGGGTTATGGTGCGGGCCTGCCGCTGCTGGCGATGGCGACGCTCGGCCTGTTCATCGCTTATGGCAGCGGGCGCGCCTCGATCGACGCAGCGGTTGCGGCCTGGCTGCAGGCGAACGTGCTGCGCGACGCGCGGCCCGGCATGGTGCCCCAGGACTGGCCGCATGTCGTGATCGTCGGCGGCGGCTTTGGCGGGCTCGCCTGCGCGCTGGCGCTGCGCCGTCTGCCGGTGCGGATCACGATTGTTGATCGGCAGAACTATCACCTGTTCCAGCCCTTGCTCTACCAGATCGCGACCGCCGCGCTCTCGCCCGCCGATGTCGCCATCCCCATCCGCCAGCTGTTCCGCGCCGATGGCAATGTGCGCGTGCTGCTCGGCGAGGTCGACCGAGTCGATGCGCAGGCGCGCACCATCGGCTTTGGCGGCAACGCGCTGGCTTATGACTATCTCGTGCTCGCCACCGGCGCGACGCACAGCTATTTCGGCCGCGACGAATGGGCACCATTCGCCCCCGGCCTCAAGCGGGTGGAGGACGCCATCGCGGTGCGCGCCGCGCTGCTCGGCGCGTTCGAAAAGGCCGAAAGCTGCGGCGATCCGGCGCGCGCGCGGCGGTTGCTCAATTTCGTCATCATCGGCGCGGGGCCGACCGGGGTCGAGCTGGCGGGCGCGATCGCCGAGCTGGCGCGGCACGGGCTGGAGCATGAATATCGCAGCATCGATCCGGCCGATGCGCGGGTCATCCTGGTCCACGCCGCCGACCGCATCCTGCCCGCCTTTCCGCCCGAACTGTCCGCTGAGGCCGCACGATCGCTCGAGCGGCTCGGCGTCGAGATCCGGCTCGACGCGCGCGTGACCGGCATCGAGGCCGAGCGCGTGCTGATCGGCGAGGAGGCGATCGAGAGCGAGACCGTGCTCTGGGCCGCAGGCGTCGCCGCCTCGCCCGCCGGACGCTGGCTGGACGCCGCCACCGATCCCTCGGGCCGGGTGACGGTCGATCCGTGCCTGCGCGTCGCGGGCCAGGGCCATGTGTTCGTGATCGGCGATGCAGCGGCGAGCCTCGGCTGGCAGGGCAAGCCCGTCCCCGGCCTCGCGCCCGCCGCCAAGCAGGCGGGCAGGCATGTCGCGATGCTGATCGGCGAGGAACTGCGCGGATGGCCCGCCGACACCCCTTTCGTCTATCGCCATCAGGGGAGTCTCGCCACCATCGGCCGCAAGAGCGCCGTCGCCGATTTCGGCTGGCTCCGCCTCCACGGCGCGCCCGCCTGGTGGCTTTGGGGCGCAGTCCATATCGGCTTCCTGGCGGGTTTTCGCAACCGCGCCGCGGTGGTCGTCAACTGGCTGTGGAGCTATGTCACGCAGCGAGCGGGGATCCGGCTGATCACGATGGGGGAGCGGGGGTAGGGGTTAGTCGATATGGCCAGATGCTCGGAGCAATTCAAACTCCTCTGGCGTTCGGGCGCGAAACGAGACGAACTCGCGATACCCGACCTTTATGCCTAGTGCTTTGATTAAGCTTCGATCATTTTCGGAGTATAAGATCGCTATACCCTTTGGGGCCAAGAAATCTCTAGCACCTTGGTTGCGTCTGATGCGCTTCATAAAATCGTCTTGAGCGGCGACGGCTGCGACTTGAATTCTCGATATGGGAAGACCGATGCAGTGCTCGAACAGGGCTGCCAGCCGTCTAGCGCCTTTCCCGCTCGACATGATAGCCTCTCGGAGATCGTCGCTGATCAATGTCCAAAAATTAGGGGTATAGGCAAAATCGGAAACCAGCCACCAAATGTTCTGGGTGCCAGCAGCAGAAAAGCTCGTCTTTGCATCCCGATTGGTGCCTCCGCGCAGATATTCGCGACGCGCTCTAACCAACCCGACTGCGCATGTGGCTGCGGCTTCGTTCACGCGGAGGACAATGCAAAACTGATCGATCGCTTCGGGCGGTATCATCCAGCCCGATTTGCCACCGGTTGTGGATTTCACATCGACCTCGCGTTCCCCGATCAGGAGATCAAGATATACTCCACGAGGGACCTGCAGCCAGTCGCGTAGAAGGATTTCGAACTTGGTCCCTAGATAAGTTTTTTCGGTCTTCTCGAGTTCGCGAAAAAAATAACGCCCGGTGCGTGCCGTATCGATGACCTCGTCAATGGCCGACCGGAAAAAACTGCGCAGCTTTTCCTGAAAGTGCTCTTGCCCGCCGACAGCGGTCAACAAATCAGCCTCAAGTGCCGAGATGTCGGGATGATCGACATGGTTTTGCGGAAGTGGCCGATAACCGCTGTCGCCGAACAGCATCATGCCACTGCGCGAACCAGAAAGTGCTTCTGCACGGAGAGTGCGACCTTGATATTTCGGGCAACGGCCTTGGCCACGGGGGGAGGAAAGGCGTTGCCCACCTGTCGGTAGCTGACGGTCTTGCCGCCATGGAACTTCCAGTCGTCTGGAAATCCTTGCAATCGGGCAACCATCCGAACTGTCAGCCGCGGTATGCCAACGAATTCCGGACCTGGCGCTTCGTTGAACAGGCTCTTGCCCTCTACACCTAATGCTGCCCATGCCCGACGAGCCCGAGTTGGGCCTAGGTCAGGGCCACCATGTTTTTTCGAACCGCCGACAATCGTGGGAGCAATGTCACTCGCCTGGTCGGCCCAGGCTTTCGCACCGCGCCAGCCATTAGCAGCCATGAGATCGGCAAGCGTCTCGCCTACGGTCGGTGGATTATGCGGTGATACCTCGGGCCAGTCGAACGCATCGACCAGCTCCTTGCGCAGCGCGACGATCACGACGCGAGGTCGCAACTGGGGCACCCCAAATTCAGAAGCATTGAGCAGTCGCCAATCGGTGCGATAGCCCAGCTTGTTGAGCTGATCGCGGAGGCCGTTGCGATAATCCTCAAATACGGCGGACAGGAAACCACGCACATTCTCGATCATCACCGCCTGCGGACGGATTTCATCAATTAGCCGGATAGCAGCCGGAAACAGGTTCCGCTCATCCCGCTCGCCAAGTTGCTTGCCTGCCACCGAAAAAGGCGGACAGGGCAATCCGCCCGCAAACAGGTCGGTACCTCTGAACGGACGTCCATCAAAGCCGTTCATATCAGCGCAGCGCACATCCCATTGCGGGCGATTGAGCCGAAGCGTTGCGGCAAAATCCGGCTCGATCTCAACAAGAGCAGAATGGCGATAACCCGCCTGCTCCAGCCCTAACGCCTGTCCTCCAGCGCCTGCGCAGAATTCAATCGAGTACATATCAGCTTTGATCTTCTACGCAGCAAGGGTGGGGCAAATCAGCCTCGGGATTTTCTCGGATCATGGCCGTAAGTATTACGCTCACGAATTTGCCCATCGCGACCGGTCAGATAAGCCTCACCCCGAGTCTTGCGCGCGCGGTTTTGGCTTTCCGCCCACGCTTCGGATTGGGTACGATGAATGGAGGTGGCTCGCTGATTGCCCTCACCCTTCACCTGCCAACCGTCGGGATGCTTCGTTGTCCAGTAGTCCGTAGCCATGAGGCGACTCCGATTCTATTTGTTCTCCATCTGTTTACCAAAAATCCAACAGATGTTCAACTCATTCCGCCGCGATCCCCGCCTGCTTGAACATGTCCTCGCTGTCGTCGACCACGGCGACCTCGTTGGCGGCGCTCTTTTTCTGGCGCTTGTCGAAGGCGGCCCAGACGTCGTTCCAGTTGCCGCGGGTGGCACCCTTCGAATATTCGGTCGCGCGGGTTTCGAAGAAGTTGGCGTGCTCGACGCCGTTGAGCAGCGGGGCGAGCCAGGGGAGGGGGTGGTCCTCGATCATGTAGATCGCAGGGAGCCCCAGCTGGCTCAGGCGCCAGTCGGCGATATAGCGGATGTACCGCTTGATCTCCTTGGCGGTCATGCCGCTGACCGGGCCCTGTTCGAACGCCAGGTCGATGAACGCATCTTCCAGCCGCACGGTCTTCTGGCAGCAGTCGATGATATCCTCCTTCACCGCCTTGGTCAGGCAGCCGCGCTCGGCGCAGAAGGCGTGGAACAGGCGGATGATGCCTTCGCAGTGCAGGCTCTCGTCGCGCACCGACCAGCTGACGATCTGGCCCATGCCCTTCATCTTGTTGAAGCGCGGGAAGTTCATCAGCATCGCGAAGCTCGCGAACAGCTGCAGCCCTTCGGTAAAGCCGCCGAACATCGCGAGCGTGCGCGCGATGTCCTGGTCGCTGTCGACGCCGAAGGTCGCGAGATAATCGTGCTTGGCCTTCATCTCCTCATATTCGAGGAACATGCCATATTCGCTTTCGGGCATGCCGATGGTGTCGAGCAGATGGCTGTACGCGGCGATATGCACGGTTTCCATGTTGCTGAACGCGGTCAGCATCATCTTGACCTCGGTCGGCTTGAACACGCGGCCGTAATTTTCGTGATAGCAGTTCTGCACCTCGACATCGGCCTGGGTGAAGAAGCGGAAGATCTGCGTCAGCAGGTTGCGCTCGTGATCGGAGAGCTTCTGCGCCCAGTCGCGGCAATCCTCGCCCAGCGGCACCTCTTCGGGCATCCAGTGGATCTGCTGCTGGCGCTTCCAGAAATCATAGGCCCAGGGATATTCGAAGGGCTTGTACTGGGTGCGGGCTTCGAGAAGGGACATGCTATTGCTCCGAAATCAGGACGTACAGGACGGCCAGGAATATCAACGTAAAAAACGATCCGAACAGGATGGCCGCTCCGGTTTGGAACAGAGCGAAGCGGCGGTCCCATTTGGTGCGCGGTGGCGGTTCCTCGCCAATCACGCGGTCAATCATCAACTCAAGGGCGGGCACCCCATCATGCCACGCGCGTGTGCGCAGCGATCGGATGCCCATCCAAAGAAACCCCGGTCCCAGCAAAACCAGCAGAGCCAGAAGGCCGAGCTCTTTCATTTCAATCCCGCCGAGTTGAACGCCAGGCCAGGAGATGGGCCCCGGATCAAGTCCGGGGACCGGGCTGGGTCTGCACGCAGCGGCATCAACTCGACCAAAGTACCACTTTGGTCGAAACCCCTCACTGGCAGGCCAGGCACTCGTCGTAATCCGTCGTTTCGCCGAGCTCGAACTTGGGCGCGTCGATGGTGTTGTCCGCCTCGACGCCGCCGGCAAAGCCTGCGCGCTGGACCGATTTGGAGCGCAGATAATAGAGCGACTTGATGCCCAGCTCCCACGCGCGGAAGTGCAGCATCAGCAGGTCCCATTTGTCGACGTCCGCCGGGATGAACAGGTTCAGCGACTGCGCCTGGTCGATATAGGGCGTGCGGTCGGCTGCCAGTTCGAGCAGCCAGCGCTGGTCGATCTCGAAGCTGGTCTTGAACGCGTCCTTTTCCTCCGCGCTCAGGAAGTCGAGATGCTGGACGCTGCCGCCCTTTTCGAGGATCGAATTCCACACATTGGTCGAATCCTTCGATTTTTCGCGCAGCAGCTTTTCGAGATAGGGGTTCTTGACCACGAAACTGCCCGAGAGCGTCTTGTGGGTATAGATGTTCGCCGGGATCGGCTCGATGCACGCGCTGGTGCCGCCGCAGATGATGCTGATCGACGCGGTCGGCGCGATCGCCATCTTGCAGCTGAACCGCTCCATCACGCCCTGGTCGGCGGCGTCGGGGCAGGGGCCGCGTTCCTTGGCGAGCAGCATCGAGGCTTCGGATGCCTTGGCCGCGATGTGCTTGAAGATCTTCATGTTCCACGACTTGGCGAGCGCCGATTCGAAGCCGAGGCCGCGCGCCTGGAGGAACGAGTGGAAGCCCATCACGCCCATGCCGACCGAGCGTTCGCGCATCGCGCTGTACCGGGCGCGCGCCATTTCGGGCGGGGCGCGGTCGATATAGTCCTGCAGCACATTGTCGAGGAAGCGCATCACGTCCTCGATGAAGCGCTTGTCGTCGTGCCACTGGTCCCAGGTCTCGATATTGAGCGAGGACAGGCAGCACACGGCGGTGCGGTCGTTGCCCAGGTGATCGCGGCCCGTGGGCAGCGTGATCTCGCTGCACAGGTTCGAGGTCGAGACCTTGAGGCCGAGCTCGCGGTGATGCGCGGGCATCGTGCGGTTCACGGTATCGTTGAACACGATATAGGGCTCGCCGGTGGCCAGACGCGTCTCGACCAGCTTCTGGAACAGCGCGCGCGCGTTGACGGTGCCGCGCACGCTGCCGTCCTTGGGGCTGCGCAGGTTGAAGTCCGCGCCGTCGCGCACCGCTTCCATGAACTCGTCGGTCAGCAGCACGCCATGGTGCAGGTTGAGCGCCTTGCGGTTGAAATCGCCCGAGGGCTTGCGGATCTCGAGAAACTCCTCGATTTCCGGATGCGACACGTCGAGATAACAGGCGGCCGAACCGCGACGCAGCGAGCCCTGGCTGATCGCGAGGGTCAGCGAATCCATCACGCGCACGAAGGGGATGATGCCGCTGGTCTTGCCGTTGAGGCCGACCGGCTCGCCGATGCCGCGCACATTGCCCCAATAGGTGCCGATGCCGCCGCCGCGCGAGGCGAGCCAGACATTCTCGTTCCAGGTGCCGACAATGCCTTCCAGGCTGTCGTCCACGCTGTTGAGATAGCAGCTGATCGGCAGGCCGCGACCCGTGCCTCCGTTCGACAGCACCGGCGTTGCGGGCATGAACCACAGCTTCGAAATATAGTCATAGAGCCGCTGGGCGTGCTCCTGGTCGTCGGCATAGGCATCGGCGACGCGCGCGAACAGGTCCTGATAGGATTCGCCGGGCAGCAGATAGCGGTCCTCGAGCGTTTCCTTGCCGAAATCGGTGAGCAGATCATCGCGGCTCTTGTCGGTCACGACATGGAACCGGCGCGCAGCGACGGTCTTGCTGTCCAGAGCCTCGGCGGGCTTGGCGGCGGCAGCAGCCTGGGTGGCGGCCATGGCGATCAGCGCCATTTCCGCGGCATTGGCCTCGCCGGACGCGATCCTTGCGCCTGCGCCTGAATCTGCCTTTGCGGCTGCGTCGAGTACATCTGCTTCACCCATATTGTCTGCGCTACCCTTGCCCGTATCTCTGAAATCCATGACGCCCCCGTAAGACCGTTGATGGGAAACTTTGTTCCGCAATTGTTCGACTCGGGGCGCAAGCGTCCCGTATAGCATCTTGTGGCCCGCGACGGGGGAAAACTTATCCCCAACAGAAGGCCCGAAAGAGGCAAAACGCCCTTGACGTGAAGGCCGATGTCTGCCCCCGCGCTTCGTGTAA
This sequence comes from Blastomonas sp. CACIA14H2, assembly GCA_000503195.1. GTDB lineage: Bacteria > Pseudomonadota > Alphaproteobacteria > Sphingomonadales > Sphingomonadaceae > Blastomonas. Next base: position 4,746 of record AYSC01000010.1, on the reverse strand, counting down.
CCCACTGGTATTGGTATGCCCCGTCCGCATCCCCCACTACCTATAGTGCCCTTTCCTGATTCCGGCGCAAGAGGGTAAATGGTTAATTAGGCCAACCGTTCGTCGCGCGTGGGATTCCATTCGTCGCTGGCGCAACCGGACCGAGGCGGCGCGACGCGCGGAAAAAAGCCGGTCCGAAAAATCGCAAGAGGGCAAATGCGGCTTGCCCACAATTTCCTCTCCACAGGCTTGTGCACGTCTAATTCAGGGCTGTGGATGATGCGGGTTGGACAGGAGCGCCATGGAATGTGGTGGACGTGTGGCGAGGCCTCCCGAGTTCCTCGCACGCGCTCCTGGCACAAACCAGTGCTACGGCAGGGAGATCACCGTGTTTCACACGTCCAAACGATTTCTGACATTTCGGACCCTATGTGTAAAGCTGGCCGCCAGGACGGTTACCATCCGCATTCCCTTGTGCCGCGGCTTGCGATAGCGTTGCGCCCACAATAGAGACGGTCGCAGTTCATCCGCCCGCGCTAGCCAAGAGCGCGTCCAGTTTCCCGGGGGAATGCCATGACCGTGACCATCAAAGCCGCCGACCTGATCGAGAGCGTCGCCGACGCGCTGCAGTTCATCAGCTATTACCACCCGATGGACTATATCCGCGCGCTCGGTAAGGCCTATGAGGCGGAGCAGTCGCCCGCGGCCAAGGACGCGATCGCGCAGATCCTCACCAACAGCCGGATGTGTGCGGAAGGCCATCGCCCGATCTGCCAGGATACCGGAATCGTCAACGTGTTCGTCAAATGGGGCATGGATTGCCGCCTCGACGACACCTCGCGCTCGCTGCAGGAGATTGTCGACGAGGGCGTGCGCCGTGCGTACTTGCACCCGGACAACAAGCTGCGCGCCTCGGTGCTCGCCGATCCCGCGTTCACGCGTCGCAACACCAAGGACAACACGCCCTGCGTGCTGCATGTCGAGATGGTGCCCGGCCATCACGTCCATGTCGATGTCGCGGCCAAGGGCGGCGGCAGCGAGAACAAGTCCAAGTTCAAGATGATGAACCCCAGCGACAATATCGTCGATTGGGTGCTCGAGATGATCCCGCAAATGGGCGCGGGCTGGTGTCCGCCGGGCATGCTCGGCATCGGTATCGGCGGCACGGCGGAACATGCGGTGCTGCTCGCCAAGAAGGCGCTGATGGAGCCGATCGACATGGGTCCGCTCAAGGAACGCGGGGCGCAGAACGATCTGGAAGCGATGCGGATCGAGATTTTCGACAAGGTCAACGCGCTCGGCATCGGCGCGCAGGGGCTGGGCGGGCTTTCGACCATTCTCGACGTCAAGATCATGGACGCGCCCTGCCATGCCGCGGGCAAGCCGGTTGCGATGATCCCCAATTGCGCCGCGACGCGCCACGCACATTTCAGCCTCGATGGCTCGGGCCCGGCCTATCTCGAGGCGCCCAAGCTCGACGAATGGCCCGATGTCAACTGGACCCCCGACAAGGCCGCGATCCGCGTCGATCTCGACAATCTGACGCCCGACATCGTGCAGAGCTGGAAGCAGGGCGACCGGCTGCTCTTGAATGGCAAGATGCTCACCGGGCGCGATGCGGCGCACAAGCGCATCCAGGACATGCTCGCCAAGGGCGAGGAGCTGCCGGTCGAGTTCCGCGGCCGCGTGATCTATTATGTCGGCCCGGTCGATCCGGTGGGCGAGGAAATCGTCGGCCCCGCCGGCCCCACCACCGCGACGCGCATGGACAAGTTCACCCGCATGATGCTGGAGCAGGGCCTGCTCGCGATGGTCGGCAAGGCCGAGCGCGGCCCCGCGGCGGTCGAGGCGATCCGCGACCACAAGAGCGCGTATCTGATGGCGGTCGGCGGCGCGGCGTACCTCGTCGCGCGCGCGATCAAGGGCAGCACCGTTGTCGGCTTCCACGACCTCGGCATGGAGGCGATCTACGAATTCGAGGTCAGCGATTTCCCGGTCACCGTCGCGGTGGATAGCGAGGGCAACAACGTGCACCAGCTCGCCCCGCTCGTGTGGCGCGACAAGATCGCCAAGGAAGGGCTGTTGCAGGGGGCGTGAGCCTAATGCCCTCTCCCCTGAAGGGGGGGGGGGTGGGAGAGGGGAATGCGCTGCCGCTTGCCCCTCTCAACTACGGCTAGCCAGCAAGCTGGCAAGCCTGCGTGATTCTCTTCCCGTGAAGGAGGAGAGCAGTCGTACAGCCACCCTGCGCGCAGACGAACCACCCCCAACCCCTCGCTGGCCAGGGAGGGGAGCTTTGGTGCGCTGGCGGCGTTGGTATCAACCGTCACCCTGAACTTGTTTCAGGGTCCATTTCTCCCCACGCGGCTTCGGCTTTTGGGGCGCGATGGATCCTGAAACGAGTTCAGGATGACGAAAGGTTATCGGGCCCGCCGTCGCGCAGGGCCTTCGACTGGCTCAGGCTGAGCGGCGGTGGTGAGGCGCGTTAGGGCTGGCCCTCACCCCACCGGCACGCAGTTCGCCGCCGGGGCCGAGGGCATCACCGGCGTCACCGGCACCGCGATCGGTCCGCCGGTGCCCGGATTGACAAAGGGCAGGTCGCCATCCGGGTACGCCACCTTGCCCTTCAACGCGTCGATCTCGGCCTGGCGGCGCTTCAGGTAGAAATCGCGTGCCGCGAGATAGGGGTCGCGGCTTTGATTGCGCAGCGCGTTCAATTGCTCGTCGATCTGGATGCGCCCCTGCAGCGCGCTCAGCGTCGCGGCGGGCAGGGTGAAATAGGGGTCGTTGAACGGCGCGCCAGCGACGGTCGGCAGCAGCAGTCCATCGACCACGCCGCCCGCCAGATCGCGCACCGTGGTGGGGCCGATCAGCGGCAGGAACAGATAGGCCCCCGGCTCCACTCCGTAATAGCCGAGCGTGTTGGCAAAGCCGTTGCGCCGATAGGGCAGCTTGAACGGATCGCGCTTGGCGATGTCGAACAGCCCGCCGATGCCGAGGGTGCTGTTGATCGCGAACCGCCCCACGGTCTCCGCCGCCTTGCCGGGTTTGAGCTGCAGCAGGAAATTGAGCGCCACGATCGGCTCGGTCAGGTTGCGCAGGAAATTGCGAATGCCGTGCCGCACGGGCTTGGGCACCGCATCCTTGTACGCCATCGCTACCGGACCGACCAGCGCCTCGTCGACATCCTGCACCACCTCGAACGATTGCGCATTCAGTTGCAGCATCGGATCGCCCGGCTGCGAATCGGGCCGCGCGGTGACGATGATCGTGTCGAGCTGGGGCGATGGTGCGGGGTCCTGCGGCGGCGCGGCGGGCGCAGCGGCGAACTGGTCGGTCGCGGGGCATGGCGGCAGCGTCGTGGCAGGCGCGGTCGGTGCCTCGATCGGAGCGGCAACCGGAGCGGGTTCCGAACCCCCCGGCTGAAGCGATGCCAGCGCCAGCGCAAAGGGGAGCGCCACCAGGCTCATGCGCGGCGATCGCCGGGCCGGAGGGGGGAGTTACAGGTCACCACCGCGTCGTCTTCCTTCGCATTCCAGGCCCCGTTCGCCCGAGCTATGGCGCGCATCGTGACAAGTCAATGACGCCGGTGCGAAATTCCGCGCTGTGGCGCCGTCGGTGCGGCGAAGAGCCCCAAAAAGCTGTTCCCACATGTCCCCTGTCTGTTCTAAGGCTGGCACCATGCTCCTTTCGCTCGCCATTCGTGACCTGGTGCTGATCGAGGCGCTCGATCTGGAGTTCCGTCCAGGCCTGGGCGTGCTGACTGGGGAGACCGGGGCGGGCAAGTCGATCCTGCTCGATGCGCTGGGTCTGGCCATGGGCGCGCGCGCCGATAGCGGGCTGGTGCGCCAGGGGGCGGAGCGGGCGCTGGTGATCGCGGGCTTCGATACGGGCGATCATGCCGGTATCACGGCGCTGCTCGAGGACAACGATATCGCGCAGGAGCCGGGCGAGCCGCTGCTGATCCGGCGGCAGGTGCGCGCCGATGGCGGCAGCCGCGCGTTCGTCAACGACCAGCCGGTCTCTGCCGCGCTGCTGCGCGATCTGGGCGCGATGCTGGTCGAGATTCACGGCCAGCATGACGATCGCGGCCTCATCAACCCCAGGGGCCATCGCGACCTGCTCGACAGTTTCGGGCGCTGCGATGTCGCGCGCGTTGCTGCGGCGTGGCGCGAATGGCAGGCGGCCGAGCGCGCGTTCACGACGGCGAGCGAGGCGATCGAGAGCGCGATGCGCGACCGCGAACTGCTCGAGCACAATCTGGAAGAGCTCGCCGCGTTCGGCCCGCAACCGGGCGAGGAAGAGGAACTGGCGGGCGAGCGCGCCGCGATGCAGAAGGGCGAGCGGCTCTCGGGCGATCTCGCCGAGCTTTTCGAGACATTCGAGGGATCGAAGGGCGCGCTGGCGCTGCTGCGCGGCGCGGCGCGCAAGCTGGGGCGGATCGCCGAGGAGCATGTGCTGCTCGACGAGGCGATGGAGGCGCTCGACCGCGCGATGATCGAGGCCGACGATGCCGAGGCTAAGCTGCGCGCGGCGTCCGAGGCGCTGACCTATGACGCGGTGCGGCTCGACGAGCTCGAACGGCGGCTGTTCGATCTGCGCGCGCTCGCCCGCAAGCACAATGTCGCGGGCGATCTGCTGCCCGATCTGCTGAAACGGATGCAGGCCGACTGGGCCGCGCTCGAATCGGGCGGGGCGAATGTCGCCGAGCTGGACAAGGCGCGGCACAAGGCGCGCGAAGCCTATGTCGCCGCCGCCGATGCGCTGAGC
>AYSC01000009.1 GCA_000503195.1 Blastomonas sp. CACIA14H2 | reverse complement strand
AGGCAGCAGTGGCGGGCGCGCTCAACGCGGGCGCGCTGGGGGCGGATCTCGGCGGCAATATGGGCACCGTCGCGATCGGCGACGCGGTGCTGGCGGCGCTTTAACCCCGCTCGCGCGCGACTTCGCGCCAGCCGATGTCGCGGCGGCAGAAGCCGGTGGGAAAAGCGATCGCATCGACAGCGGCATAGGCGGCACGCTGCGCTTCGGTGACGCTGCCGCCGGTCGCGGTGACATTGAGCACGCGGCCGCCATTCGCGACGAGCGTGCCGTCCTTGAGCGCGGTCCCCGCGTGGAAGACCCTGGCAGTGCCGACATCGCCCAGTGTGATCGCGCCACCCTTTTCGGGCGTGCCGGGATAGCCCTTGGCCGCCATCACCACGGTCAGGGCATAATCGTCCGACAGCCGGGGAGGGGGGCAGCTCGCCAGCTCGCCCTTGGCGGTCGCGAGCAGCAATTCGGCGAGATCGCTCTGCAATCGGGTCATCAGCACCTGGCATTCGGGGTCCCCGAAGCGGCAATTATATTCGATCAGCTTGGGGCCTTCGCCGGTCAGCATCAGGCCGGCAAACAGCACGCCCGAATAGGGCATGCCCTCCGCCGCGAGCGTCGCGACGGTGGGCGCGATGATCCGCTCCATCACCTGCGCTTCGAGCTCGGGCGTCAGCACCGGTGCGGGGCTGTACGCGCCCATGCCGCCGGTGTTCGGGCCGGTATCGCCTTCACCGACACGTTTATGGTCCTGCGCCGAGCCAAAGGCGACGATCGCGCTGCCGTCGGTGATCGCGAAGAAGCTCGCCTCCTCGCCGGTCATGAATTCCTCGATCACCACTTCGGCCCCGGCCTCGCCGAACGCTCCGGCGAACATGTGCCCGATCGCGTCCTCGGCCTGCTCGGCGGTCTCGGCGATGATCACGCCTTTGCCCGCGGCCAGCCCGTCCGCCTTGATGACGACGGGCAGGTCGAACCCGGCGAGCGCGGCCTGCGCTTCGGCACGATGGCTGGCGCGGACATAGCGCGCGGTGGGAATGCCGGCGCGGTCGCACAGCGCCTTGGTGAACCCTTTGGACCCCTCGAGCTGCGCCGCCCTGGCCGAAGGGCCGAACACCGGCACACCGGCGGCGCGCAGGCTATCCGCCAAGCCATCCACCAGCGGCGCTTCGGGACCGATCACCACCAGGCCGATGGCCTTTTCGGCGCAGAAGGCCGCCACCGCTGCATGATCGGTCACATCGAGCGCGACGCAGCGGGCATGTTCGGCTATCCCCGGATTCCCGGGCGCGGCGAAGATGCTTTCGACCTGCGGGGATTGCGCCAGTTTCCAGCACAGGGCATGTTCGCGTCCACCGCTTCCCACCAGCAGGATATTCATGCCCGACCCCTTTTCAGATGATGTGTCTTCACGTTCGGGCGGGCTGTTAGCCCAGATGCCCCCCGGCGACAACGCCCCGCCGCTGTCGGTTTCGGAAATCTCCGGGCAGCTGAAGCGCATGGTCGAGGACCGGTTTTCGCATGTGCGGATTCGCGGCGAGATTTCGGGCTTCAAGCGCGCCGCGTCGGGCCATTGCTATCTCGCGCTCAAGGACGACAAGGCGGTCATCGACGGCATCATCTGGAAGGGCACGGCGCAGCGGCTGCCGTTCCGGCCCGAGGATGGGCTGGACGTCATCGCCACCGGCAAGCTCACCACCTTTCCGGGTCGGTCCAAGTACCAGATCACGATCGAATCGCTCGAACTCGCCGGCGAGGGCGCTCTGATGCAGCTGTTCGAGAAGCTGAAGGCGCGGCTCGCCGCCGAAGGCCTGTTCGATCAGCAGCGCAAGCGCGCGTTGCCCTTCCTGCCGCGCACCATCGGCGTGGTGACATCGCCGACCGGATCGGTGATCCGCGACATATTGCACCGGCTCGCCGACCGCTTCCCCAGCCATGTGCTGGTCTGGCCTGTCCTGGTGCAGGGCGAGGGGGCGGCAGGCCAGGTCGCGGCTGCGGTGCGCGGCTTTGGCGCGATGCCCGAGGGCGAGCGACCCGACCTGCTGATCGTCGCGCGCGGCGGCGGTTCGATCGAGGATCTCTGGGCGTTCAACGAGGAGCCGGTGGTACGCGCGATTGCCGAGAGCGTCATCCCGGTCATCTCCGCCGTGGGGCACGAGACCGACACGACGCTCGCCGATTTCGCCGCCGATCGCCGTGCGCCGACGCCCACGGCAGCGGCGGAAATGGCGGTGCCGGTGCGGTCCGAACTGCTCGCCTGCGTCGCCGAATTCGGCCTGCGTGCCAGCCGTGCGGTCAATCGGGGGCACGCGCTGTGCCGCGAACGACTGGAAGCGCGCGCGCAGCGGCTGCCGCGCCTCGTCGATCTGCTCAGCCCGCAACAGCAGCGCGCCGACGATCTGGGCGAGCGGCTGCGCGCGGCGCTCGGCCTGCAGCTCGCGCACGCGCGCGGCGCGCTGGCGCGGACCTCGGGCGCGCTGCGTCCTGCCGTGCTCGATACCCGCGTCGCGCATGCGCGCGAGCGGCTGGCGCGGCTGACGCTCGATCCGGCGGTGCTCGATCGCATTACGTGCCGGGCAGGCGAACGGCTCGCCGGGCTTGAGCGCGTGCTGGCGCAGCTCGATCCCGATGCGCCGCTGCAGCGCGGCTATGCGCGCGTCACCGCCAGCGATGGCCGCACGCTGATCGACAAGGCAGCCGCTTCGCGCGAACCGCGGCTGACGCTGCATTTCCGCGATGGCACGCTCGATGTCGCGCCTGCCGATGGCGCGCCCCCGCCACCCTCCTCGCCGGCGCCTGCGGCCAAGGCGAAGCCCAGGACCGCCGAGCCGCGCCAGGCGAGTTTCCTGTAGATTTGCGCTGGCGCGCAGGATCGCTTATCTTTGCCGGCAAGACCGCAGCCAGCCCTCGGTAAAGCTGCCATACAGCCTTTCAGGAGCATGATGACCCCATGTTGATGTCCAACCGCGATCGTGTCGCCCGCGTGCACTATATGCCCAACGGCTTCCGCCTGCTCAGCGCGGGCGACCATGTGCTGTGCGCCGAAACCGGCCAGAAGATCGATCTGGAAGAGCTGCGCTACTGGAGCGTCGAACGGCAGGAGGCTTATGCCAGCTGCGAGATTTCGGTGCGCGCGGCGCTCGGCCAGGGCTGATCGCATGCGGGGGGCACTGGCTTTTGGCAGTCTCGCCATGCTTGCGGTGGCGGTCCCGGTGCTCGCCCAGTCCGCGCCGCAGCCTGCACCAGCGCAATCAGCCGCGCCGGCGCCCAGCGGTCCGGATTTTCTCACCCGTCCCTTCGGCGCGATGCGGCCCTTGCCCAGCGGCGTCAGGCTGAGCGGCGCGCCGGTACAGGGGGCGCTGCTGCGCGGCACGGCGCCAAGGGGCGTGACCGCGCTCGATCTCGATGGCGTCAAGGTCCCGGTTGCGCCCGACGGCGCGTTCCTGCTCGGCTTCAATCGCGACGCGCCGCCCTTGGGCGTACTGACCGTGACCTTTGCTGATGGCCAGGTCGTGACAGAGCCGCTGACGGTCGAGCCCCGGGCCTGGCGGCGAGAATTCGTCGCGGTGGCGGCGCGGGGCGGGGTGCCGAGCGAGGCCTTCATGGCGCGGCGCAAGCCCGAACTCGAGATGATCGAAGCGGCGCGTGCCCGGCAATCGGACAGCGCAGGCTGGCGGCAGCAGTTTATCTGGCCCGCCACGGGCCGCGTCTCGGGCATCTTCGGGTCGCAGCGCATCTATGCGGGCGAACCGGGCAGCTTCCATAGCGGTGTGGATGTCGCAGGGTCGGTGGGCACGCCGGTTGTCGCGCCCGCCGATGGCGTGGTCATCCTGGCCGCACCGACGCCATTCTCGCTCGAAGGCAACCTGCTTATGATCGATCATGGCATGGGGCTGAACAGCGCGTTTCTCCACCTGTCGGCGATCGACGTGAAACTGGGTGACACCGTCCGCCAGGGCCAACCGATCGGCCGAATCGGCGCGACAGGTCGCGCCACCGGGCCGCACCTGCACTGGAGCATGAAGTGGAACGACGCCAGAATCGATCCGCAACTTCTGGTGGGTCCTATGGCGCAATGAAATAATTTTATTTCGCAACGATCGTGCGCGTTTCCGTAAATGTGGCGTTCATGTTACACATTGGCGTAAAACTGGCGCCATGATGCCCCCCGACGCTTTACATCCTGCAATGCCGACAGTTAGCTGACCCCAAGGTCTGGGGAGACCGGCTGGTGTCAGTTCGCCGAGTTTCGGCCCCCGAGCGCCTTGTTTTGCGCATTGCACATTACCGTACAGGGGTTGCATCACATGAGAATTTCTTCACGCCTCTTTGCCGGGGTAGCCCCGGTAGTTCTGGGGATCGCGCTGACCGCCACGCCGGCCTTCGCCCAGGAACAGGAAGCCCAGGACCAGGAAGCGGCTTCGGATGAAGTCGATGCGACGGCGATCGTCGTGACCGGGTCGCGTATCGACCGCCCCAATGTCGATGCTCCGGCGCCGATCACCTCGATCACCATTGCCGACTTGGCCGCAGGCGGCAACGTGTCGCTCGGTGACGCGCTGAACGATCTGCCTGCGCTGCGTTCCACTTTCGCGCAGTCGAACTCGACCCGCTTCATCGGCACCGCCGGCCTCAATCTGCTCGACCTTCGCGGTCTGGGCACCAACCGCACGCTGGTGGTTGTCAACGGTCGTCGGCACATCACCTCGCAGCCGGGCGTTCCGACCAGCGTCGACGTCAACACGATCCCGACCGATCTGGTCGAGCGCGTCGATATCGGTACCGGCGGTAACGCCGCCGTGTACGGCGCGGACGCCGTGGCCGGCGTTGTCAACTTCATCATGAAGCGCGATTTCGAGGGCATCCGTCTGCGCGCGCAGGGTGGTATCTCGGGCGAGAAGGACCGCGGTTCCTATTTCGTATCGCTGACCGCCGGTGAGAATTTCGCCGAAGGTCGCGGTAACGTGGCCGTCAACGTGGAATATTCGTTCCAGAACGACCTGTACTATACGGATCGCGATTCCGTTTACGGCGCATTCTCGGGCCGTAACCAGTTCCAGCTGACCGACAACACGATCGGTGAACCGGCTTCGGGCAATGGACGCTTCGACAACACCTTCCTGCGCGGCATCCGCAACAACAACATCTCGGAAGGCGGTCTCTACACCTCGGCCTGTCCGACTCCGGCCTCGGCCGCGAACGCTGCTCGCCGCGCGCTGAACTGCAATGGCCTGCTCAGCAACACCGGCCAGCCGCTCGGCTTCACCTTCGTGTTCCTGCCCGATGGCACGCTCGCGCGAAACGACGTCATCCAGGATTTCCGCACCGTGGGTTCGGCAAACTCGCAGGGCGGTCTCGGTTCGACGCTGCGGCTGACCGGCCAGCTCAATCCCGAGCTGGAACGCATTGCGGTCAACACGCTCGCCAGCTATGAGTTCAGCGAAGGGTTCCGCGCGTTTCTCGAAGCGAAATATGTCCGCATCAACGCGATTCAGGAAGGCCAGCCGACCTTCTTCAACAACACCTTCAGCATCAACAACCCCTTCCTGACGACACAGGCCCGCAATACGCTGGTCCAGTCGCTGGCACCGGGTGCCACGACTTTCACGGCACAGCGCTTCAACGTCGACTTTGGCGGTCGCGGCGAGGATCACCAGCGTGAAACCTTCCGCATCGTCGGCGGCTTCGAAGGCACCTTCAACGACGACTGGAAGTACGAAGTCGCGCTGAACTATGGCCGCCTGGAAACCTTCTATCGCACCGAAGGCAACGTCAACGTCGCGCGGTACAACAACTCGATCAATGCCGTCCGCAATGCTGCCGGCCAGATCGTCTGCGGCATCAATGCCGATGCGACCGCCGCCAACGATGACCCGGCATGCGTCCCGGTCAACCTGTTCGGCAACGGGCAGCCGTCCCAGGCCGCGCTGAACTATTTTGTCGTGGATTCCACGCGCGTCCAAAGCGCCGAGCAGATCAATGCCACAGCGTTCGTTGCGGGTGACCTTTCGCAGCTGTTCGAACTGCCCGGCGGTCCGGTCAGCTTCGCGATCGGCGGTGAATATCGCGACGAAACCGCTTATTCGGAATTCGATTTCAATACGCGTTCGGGTGCGACCTTCCTGAATGCCATCCCGATCTTCGACCCTCCGCGGTTGAAGAGCTACGAGGCTTTTGGTGAAATCCAAATCCCGATCCTCGCCGACATGCCGTTCTTCCACGAACTGTCGTTGAACGCTGCGGGCCGTGTCGCCGACTACAATATCGGCAACTCGGGTACGGTCTATACCTACAATATCGGTGGTGTCTGGGCTCCGGTGCCGGATCTGCGCATCCGCGGCAGCTATGCTCGTTCGGTTCGTATTCCGACGCAGAGCGACCTGTTCGCTGCGCCGAGCCAGACCTTCCTGAACGGCCTGATCGACCCGTGCGGCCAGAACAACATCAACAACAACCCGAACCGTGTTCGCAACTGCGCTGCAGCCGGCGTTCCGGTGACGGAAGTTGTCAATGGCGTGACGGTTCCGTTCACCAACATCCCGGCGTCGGGTATCCGCGGCCTCAACGGTTCCAACCCGAACCTGTTCGAGGAAAAATCGGACAGCTTCACGGTCGGTTTCGTGGCGCAGCCGCGCTTCCTGCCTGGTCTGACGGTGTCGGTCGACTATTATGACATCACCATCGACAACGTGATCTTCACGCTTCTGCCGCAGACGATCATCAACCAGTGCTACGACAGCCCCAGCGGCATTAACAATCAGTTCTGCGCGGCGGTTTTCCGTCGTCCCGACGGCACGTTCCAGGGCCAGCAGAACCGTAACGTCGGTGGTGGCACGGTGAACTATGTCGTGGGACCGAATGACAATTCGTTCCTGGCCGGCCCGTTCAACTTCGCCAAGCAGAAGGCCTCGGGCATCGACGCCGACATCAGCTACACCGCAACCGACGGCGATATTCGCCTGAACCTGCGCGCTGTGGTGACCTATGTGCTGCGGCGCGATAACTTCACCGACATCAACCAGCCGGACTTCCGCGACCAGCTGCTGCTGGAACTGGGCGATCCGCGCTGGGCCGCGAACTTCAATGTCGATATGGACTTCGGCAAGTTCGATGTGGGCTATCGCATGCAGTTCATCGACAAGATGGCGATCGGCACCATCGAATCGTTCCGTTCGATCCAGGGCCGTCCGCCGGAAAATCTCGACCAGTTCCCGCGCAACTTCTATCCGCGAGTGGTCTATCACAACATCCGCGCCGGCCTGGATGTGGATGAGCGCTTCCGCTTCTATGGCGGTGTCGACAACATCACCGATCGCCAGCCGCCGCTGGGCCTCGACGGCACGGGCGCCGGTTCGGGTATCTACAACAACGTCGGACGCTTCTTCTATGTCGGAGCCGAAGCGAAGTTCTGATGAAATGAACTCTGCGCGATCGCCCTTGCGGGTCGATCGCGCAGGGGCGAACGAAAAAGGCCGCGTCTCGGGAGAGGCGCGGCCTTTTTGGTGACAGTTGCTGTGGGGGCGATCATTCGATCCGCTTGGCCCGCACTGCGCGCTTCTTGCCGACGCGAAGGAAATAGCCGCCCATCACGCCTGTCTTGATCTCCACCGCGTCTCCGACCTTGGGGTTGAACGTCATCGCCTCGGTCGTCTGCCAGACGGCACCTTCGGGAATGCCGATATTCCAGCGGCCACCCTCCGCTCTGCCCAGGCTCTTGATCGTCGTGACGAGGGTCTTGTCCTCCTCGCTGTCATTGTCGTTGCCGCCGAAGATCGACAGATCGGGCAGACGGAAACCGAAAAGCGAGCGCTTGGTCTTCTTGACCTCCTTTTCCTCGATCACGACGATCTGCTTCGCATCGACCGCCGCCGACAGCTTCGCCGAGGTTCCGTCGAAACAGGCTAGACGCTGGACGTTGTCTGCAATCGCGCGGCACGCTTCCAGCGCCTCGAACAGTTCGGGACTGGGGGGAGGGGGCGACTTCTTGCGCTCCTGCGCTGCCACCGGCGCGGACAACAGTGCGGCGATCACGAAAGCGCCCGTGATAATCTGGGTTCCCTGCCTCATATCCTGTCTCTTTCCTCTGGTAAGCTTTGCGACACGCATAACCACGCGCCGCGTTCGTGCAAACCGTTTTGGCGTGACCGCTGCGGTGCGGCGACCATGGAGGGCGGGGGGCATGGCCGGGTTATGCTGCGCCGCAATGAAAGGCGTGTGACTTTTATGCTACATGCGCTGGAAAAGCGTTGAAATTCCGCCAACCGAGGTTGCGCAACTTTCGTGCTTTGCCCTACACCAGCCAAATGGTGGGCCAATGAGACCTTCCAGAACTGGGTTTAGCCATGCCTTCGCGGCGGGGCGATCAAGGGGAAATACCACATGAAGACGCAATTTAAGCTGAGCTTGCTTGGCACCAGCCTCCTCGTCGGTGCAGCATCGCTGGCAACGCCTGCCTTCGCGCAGGACCAGGAACAGGATCAGGCTGCATCGGGTGATTCGACCATCGTCGTCACCGGCTCGCTGATTTCGAACCCGAACATCGAGCGCGCTGCTCCGGTCAACGTGACCTCGTCCGATGAAATCGACCTGCTGCAGTCGAACGTCGCCGAAGAAATCCTGCGTGAAATCCCGGGTATCGTTCCCTCGATCGGTTCGGCGGTGAACAACGGCAACGGCGGTAACTCGTTCGTCAACCTGCGTGGCCTCGGTTCGAACCGCAACGTGGTGCTGCTCGACGGTACCCGTCTCGTTCCGGCAACGCTCGCTGGCCAGTTCGACTTGAACAACGTTCCGCTCGCCCTGATCGAGCGCGTCGAGGTGCTGACCGGTGGTTCGTCGACCACTTATGGTGCTGACGCAATCTCGGGTGTCGTCAACTTCATCACCCGCCAGGACTTTGCCGGTCTTGAAGTGACCGCTGCGTCGCAGATTACCGAGCAGGGCGATGGCCACACCGTCCGCTTCGACGTGACCACCGGCGCGAACTTCGACGACGGCCGCGGTAACGTCGTGCTGAGCGTCGGCTATCAGCAGGCAGACCCGGTTTATCAGGGTGACCGCAAGATCGGCCAGAACACCATCGGTTCGTTCAGCGGCGCTGGTGCAGGTTCGGGTACTGCGGTTCCCTCGCGTCTGACGCTGCCCGGATCGGGCACGCTGCAGATCAACCCCGCCGGCAACGCGCTGGTTGGTACCTATGCGCCGTTCAACTTCTCGCCGGACAATATCTTCCAGACTCCGTTCGAGCGCTTCAACATCTTCGGTGCTGCCAAGTACGAAGTGACCGACGGGATCGAAGTCTATACCCGCGGCCTGTTCTCGAAGAACACCGTCGACACCATCATCGCGCCCTCGGGCTCGTTCGGTATCGCGGTCACCATTCCGCTGAGCAACCCGTTCCTGCCCGCCGGCATCCGCAACCAGTTCTGTAATGCGTTCGATTTCAACGCAGCCGTTGCAGGCACCCAGCCGCTGACCGCGGCGCAGTGTACTGCGGCAGCCACGGCGACCAGCCCGACCGATCCCAACTATCGCACGATCACCACCGCGCTGTTCCGTCGCGCCGTGGAAGCCGGTCCGCGTATCTCGAACTACCAGAACACCGTGTTCGACTATAAGCTCGGCATCCGTGGCGGCATCACCGACACGATCGATTTCGACGTGTTCGGCAGCTATGGCCAGTCGGACCAGGTGCAGACCATCAAGGGCTATACGCTGAACTCGCGCTTCCGTCAGGGTCTGTTGGCGACCAACCCCAACACCTGCCTTGACACGAGCAACGGCTGCGTTCCTCTGAACATCTTCACCCCCACCGAAGGTGGACTGACCCCCGCGATGGTCAACTTCCTGGTGGCCGAATCGACCGTCCAGACCAAGACCACGCTGGCTCAGGCCCGTGCAACCGTCTCCGGCGATTTCGGCGTTGCGAGCCCGTTCGCCAACGACCCGATTTCCTTCGCGGTTGGCGGCGAATATCGCAAGTACACCGCCCAGCAGGCGTCGGACTCGCTGGCACGCAGCGGTGATCTCGGTGGTGCCGGTGGCGCTGCTCCGAACATCAACGGTCAGTACGACGTGTACGAAGCCATTGGCGAACTCGTCATTCCGGTCGTTCAGGGCAAGCCCTTCTTCGAAGATCTGACCATCGAGGCCGGTATCCGTTATTCGGACTACACCGTCGATGATCCGGCCAGCCCGGGCTACACCACCACCACCTGGAAGGCCGGTGGTAGCTGGACCCCCGTGACCGGTGCCAAGATCCGCGGTTTCTACGCCCGCGCCGTCCGCGCTCCGAACATCAGCGAGCTCTTCTCGCCGGTGAACACGGGCCTGACCAGCCTTACCAATGACCCCTGCGCCTCGATCAACGATGCAGGCCAGCGTTTCCGCGCAGCGCCGACCGGCGTTGTCCGTGACGTCTGCCTTGCGCAGGGAGCCAATGCCGGCAACGTCGACTCGATCAACGTTCCGATCGCAGGTCAGGCAAACGCCACGTCGGGCGGCAACCTCGCTCTGGGCGCTGAAAAGTCGAACAGCTACACCATCGGTGCCGTGTTTGAACCTTCGTTCATCCCCGGCTTCTCGATGACGATCGACTATTACAACATCAAGATCAGCGGCGCGATCACCACGCCGTCGCCGGATGATGCGCTCGATGCCTGCTTCAACGCACCCAGCGTCAACAACCCGGCTTGTACGATCATCCGTCGCGACCCCATCACCGGTGGTCTGAACGGTGACCCGGCAACCACTGCAGGTCTGTTCGTCGGTCTTTCGAACCTTGGTCGCCTTGCGACCGACGGTATCGACCTGACCATGAACTATCGTCGTGACCTCGGCTTTGCCGATCTGGCTCTGTCGTTTGTTGGTAACTGGACGAACAAGTCGACCTTCCAGTCGACCCCGACCAGCATCAACCGTGACTGTGTGGGCATCTTCAGCGTCAACTGCGGTTCGCTGCAGCCCGAATTCCAGTGGACGACGCGTGCGACCCTGGGCTTCGAAGGTGCAGACGTCTCGCTCCTGTGGCGTCACATCGACTCGTTCCAGTACGAGTTCTTCAACGATGGCGTCGCGGCTACCCCGGACCTGTTCACTGGCGTGCCGCTTGGCTACACCAACCAGGAAAACTTCAACACGATCCCGTCGTATGACTATTTCGACATCACGACGCGTTTCGACCTGATGGAGAACCTGACCGTTACGCTGACCGTGCAGAACATCTTCGACAAGAAGCCGCCGCTGGTCGGTTCGGAAGCTGGTACGACCTCGTTCAACTCGGGTAACACCTTCCCGTCGACCTACGACGCGCTGGGTCGTCGCTTCGGTGTGCAGGCTCGCCTGCGCTTCTGATCCCTTCAGGGTTCAGCAACCAACAAATTGGGGGTGGGTCGCAAGACCCGCCCCTTTTTGTTTGCCTGACGCATGGGCACCGGACCGACTTTGCTACTCAATGCTAGCTAATGCAAATCCGTTGCAATAGCGGTTTGGCCTTGATAGAGCCTCCCCAGAAGAAGGGGTGACTCATGAGTTTCTGCCGGGTGCTTGCAATTTTTCTGGCTTCCTCCGTGTCGCAGCCAGTTCTGGCGCAGACAGGTGGCGAACGAACCGATACGGACAGCGTAGAGGCTTCAGGTGCGGACGGCGCGCAGATCGTCGTCACCGCGGCGCGCACGATCCTGCCGCCCAGCGCCTTGCCTTTGACAATCGATATCATCGACAAGCAGGCGCTCGACCAGCAGATCATATTGTCGGGTTCGGTCACCGATGCCGTCGCCACGTTGACACCTTCCTTCTCGCCGACGCGCGGAAAGCTATCGGGGGCAGGGGAAACTCTTCGCGGCCGGTCGCCGCTTTATGCGATCAATGGCATTCCCCAGTCGACGCCGCTGCGTGACGGCAGCCGCGATGGCTTCACCATCGACGGCTTCTTCATCGAGCAGGTCGAGCTGATCTACGGTTCGAACGCCTTGCAGGGCATTGGTGGCACCGGCGGCATCGTCAACCAGGTCACCGTCGGCGCGCCGAAGCAGGAAGGGCTTTCGGGCCGCGTGCTGCTGCAGGGCACGGCGGACAATGATTTCCGTTCGGACGGCTTCGGTGCCAAGGCCGCAGGCCTGGTGCAGTACAAGGCCGATCGCTTCGATGGGACGGTCGGGGCCTCCTATGAGCGGCGCGGCGTGTTCTACGATGCGCGCGGACGCAATGTCGGCATCAACCTCACCCAGGGCGAAACCCAGACGTCCGACGCCATCTCGCTGTTCGGGCGCTTCGGCTATGCGCTGTCGCCGAGCGCGCGGCTCGACCTGATGGCCAGCCGCTACGAGCTCAAGGGCGATGGAGACTATGTCGCGGTGGCCGGCAATCGCCTGACCGGGCTTCCGACCAGCGCGGTCAAGGGCACGCCGCCGGGCAAGCCTGCCGCCAACCGGACCGAAAGCGTGGCGCTGTCGCTCACCGATACCGATCTGGGCGGCGGCAATTTCGTTAGCCAGATCTTCTTCAACCGCACCCGCGATACCTTTGGCGGCGAACTCGGCCCGATCGCGACCTTCCAGGACGTGCGCATCGCGCCGGTGGGCACGCTGTTCGACCAGTCGCAGAACCGTTCGCGCAAGCTGGGCGGCAAGATCAGCTATGAACGCGCGATCCCCGGCTTCGAGGATCTGACCGCGATCGTCGGTTTCGACGCCTTGTTCGACAAGACCGAGCAGCGGTTGATCGCGACGGGGCGCATCTGGGTGCCGCCCACTGATTTCCGCAGCCTTGCACCGTTCGCGCAGGCGAACCTCAAGCTGTTCGACGGCCTGGTGCGGCTCGCGGGCGGCGCGCGCTGGGAAAATGTCGAGATCAAGATCGACGACTATACCACGATCGCCACCACCACCACGCCGCGCGGCGGCGTGCTGGTCAGCGGCGGCAGCCCCAAGTTCGACGACGTACTGTTCAACGGCGGCGTGATCATCGAACCGACGCAAGGCATCCGGCTCTATGCCAGCTATGCCGAGGGCTTTACCGTGCCCGATGTCGGCCGCATTACCCGCGCCATCGGCACGCGCGGGGTCGATCTCGACAATTTCCTCGATATCAGCCCGATCATCTCGAACAATCGCGAGATCGGGGCGGAGGTGAAGCGCGGCCCGCTCGATGCGAGCGTGACCTATTTCTGGTCGTCGAGCACCCGCGGCCAGTTGCTCGTCGCGCGGCCCGACGGCATTTTCGACGTCCAGCGCCAGCGGATCGAGATCGAGGGGCTCGAGCTCAACCTCGGCGTGCAGTTGCCGATCGACGGGCTGCGCGTATCGGCGGGCTATGCGCATATTCTGGGGCGTACCGACACCAATGGTGACGACCGGGTCGATACCGATCTCGACGGCACCAACATCTCGCCCGATCGCCTCAACCTCGCTGCCAGTTTCGACCGGGGCAGGGTATCGGCGCGGGTGCAGACCCAGGTCTATTTCTCGCGCACTTTCAACGGCCTGGTGCGCGATCCGCGCAACGATTTTGGCGGTTACACGCTGACCGACGCCTATCTGGGCTATGATGTCGGCCCGGGGCGGATCATCCTCAGCGCGCAGAACATCTTCAACCGCCAGTATATCGACTATAACAGCGACGTGCGGCTGCCGACGGACAATCTGTCCTTCTTCGCCGGGCGCGGGCGGACGATGACGCTCGCCTGGGACATGCGCTTCTGATGAAAACGCTCGACCTGCTGCACCGCTGGACGGGCGGGCTGGTCGGCCTGGTGCTGCTGCTACTGGGGCTGAGCGGGACGATCCTGATCCACCGCGATGCGTGGGTCATGCTGCCGCATGCCAGCGACGAACAGGTCCAGGATACGCCCGCGATCATCGCGGCGACCGAGCAGATGATGGCCGATCCGGCGGCGCGGCCGAGCAGTATCGTCTTTGCGACCGACAGTTTGGGGCTCGACCGGCTGTCCTTCGGCAAGGAAGCGGGGGCCTATGCCGACCAGGCGGGCAATATCGTCACGCGCTGGGACGATCCTTGGCAGCGGCCCGAGCTGTTCCTGTTCGATCTGCACCACCATCTGCTGGCGGGCGAGACCGGCGAGATCGTCGGCGGTATAGCCGGGCTTTGCGGCCTGTTCTTCGTGATCAGCGGCACGGTCCTATGGTGGCGCACGCGGAGAACCTTCGCGTTTCGCCTGCTGCCCAAGCGCCTGAGCCGCCCGGCGATCCTGCGGCATCATCGCGATCTGGGCATCGTGTTCGCGCCGTTCCTGCTGCTGGTGATGTTCACCGGCACGACGATGATCTTCCGCCCGGTCAGCGCGCTAGTGCTGGGGCTATCGGCGCCCGCGACCATCGAGGCTTCTTTCAAGGCCCCCGAGGCGCAGGTCGGCGCGCTCGCCGACAAACCCGATTGGGCGCGCATGATCAGGACGGCGCGCGAGCGTTTCCCCGATGCGGAGATCCGCATCCTCAGCCTGCCGAAGGAGCCCGGCAAGCCGATCACGCTGCGCATGAAGCAGGCCGAGGAATGGCTGCCCAACGGCCGCACGACTCTGTGGTTCGCGCCCGATACCGGCGAACTGATCGAAGCGCGCGATGCGTTGACCCTGCCTGGCGCGGCGCAGGCGTTCAACACCTTCTACCCGCTGCACGCGGCCAAGGTGGGCGGGCTGGCCTACAAGCTGGTGATGACGCTGGTCGGGCTGGCGCTGAGCCTGCTGGGATCGCTCGCGGTGTGGAGCTTCTGGTTCCGCCGCAACCGCACCGCGCGGCGCTACGGCAGCGGCGTGACGGTTCCGGCGGAATAACCGCTACAGGTCGAACAGGCCTTCCTGCGATCCTTCGGGCGGGTTGAGCCCCAGATGCTTCCAGCCGCGCGCATTGAGGCAGCGGCCGCGGGCGGTACGCGCTATCAGGCCGAGCTGGATCAGATAGGGCTCGATCACGTCCTCGATGGTGTCGCGCGGTTCGGACAGCCCCGCCGCCAGCGTCTCGACGCCGACAGGACCGCCGCGATAGATGTCCGCGATCATCATCAGATAGCGCCGGTCCATCGCGTCGAGCCCCAGGCTGTCGACCTCGAGCCGGGTGAGGGCAGCATCGGCCGCAGCGGCGTTGACCGTCGCATGGCCCGCGACATTGGCGAAATCGCGCACGCGGCGCAGCAGCCGTCCCGCCACGCGCGGGGTGCCACGCGCGCGCCGGGCGATCTCGGTCGCGCCGTCCCTGGCGATCGACAGGCCCAGCAACCGCGCCGCGCGGCTGACCACCAGTTCCAGCTCCTCGACGGTGTAGAAATTGAGCCGGACCGGAATGCCGAAGCGGTCGCGCAGCGGCGTGGTGAGCAGCCCTTGGCGCGTGGTCGCGCCGATCAGGGTGAAGGCGGGCAGGTCGATCCGCACGCTGCGCGCGCTTGGACCTTCGCCGATGATCAGATCGAGCGCGCGGTCCTCCATCGCGGGATACAGCACTTCCTCGACTACCGGATTGAGCCGGTGAATTTCATCGATGAACAGCACATCGCCTTCCTCGAGATTTGTGAGCAAGGCGGCCAGATCGCCCGATTTAGCGATCACCGGGCCCGAGGTCGCGCGAAAGCCCACGCCCATTTCGCGCGCGATGATCTGCGCCAGCGTGGTCTTGCCCAGCCCCGGCGGGCCGAACAGCAGCACATGATCGAGCGCCTCCGACCGGCTCCGCGCCGCCTCGATGAACACGCGCAGATTGTCGCGTGCCGCTGCCTGGCCGATGAACTCGCCCAGAGTCTTTGGGCGCAAAGCCGCATCCTGGTCTTCAGGGATGCG
Source organism: Blastomonas sp. CACIA14H2 (assembly GCA_000503195.1). Taxonomy (GTDB): domain Bacteria; phylum Pseudomonadota; class Alphaproteobacteria; order Sphingomonadales; family Sphingomonadaceae; genus Blastomonas. The sequence continues at coordinate 91,803 of AYSC01000009.1, read as the reverse complement.
GTCGGGGGTGAGAAGGCGGTCTGTGGTCACTTGATAGCCTTGATAAATTCATCGTGCGACAATTCGGCCTGGCGGATGATGCCTGCCAGCGTGCCGGTCTTCACTTCCTTGTGGAGCGGTACGACCGTTCCTTGGCTCCCACGTCTCATGACGACGTGGCTGCCCCGTTGCCTGATGGCCTCAAACCCTAGCCGCTCCAGAGCCTTGACGATATCCTGACCGGACAGAACCGGCAGCTTAGGCATGTTCCTGCACGGCGAAGGTCGTGATCAGAGGTGCGCCCGTCAGTTTCATCGGAAACTCTTCCAGATAGATTTCCACCGCCTCGCGCAGATTGGCAATGGCGTCATCCAGAGTATCTCCCTGGCTGGTAGTACCCGTTTCCGGATTGAAGGCGACAAAGCCACCTTCTTCGGCATGTGTCAGAATGGCGGTCACCTGCATGGCTTGGTCCTTGTTAAGCTGCGCGCATCCTAGCGCGCCGCCTTCTTCAGCGCCAGTCGCACCAGCGCGTCCAGGCTGGCCCCTTCACCCAGTTCGCCTTCCGCTTCCGCTACCGCGCGGGCGGCTTCGGCGGGTTTGAAGCCCAGGTTCTGAAGCGCGGAGACGGCATCGGCGGCGTGGCTGCCGACCGGGACGGGCGCGCCCATGCCGCCGGGGCCGAGCGCGATCACGCCCATCTTGTCCTTGAGTTCGTTGCAGATGCGCACCGCCAGCTTGGGGCCGACGCCCTGCGCGCGCGCGATCATTGCCTTGTCGCCCTGCGCCACCGCGCGTGCCAGTTCCTCGGGGTTGAGCGCGGAGAGGATGGCGAGCGCCACCTTCGATCCCACGCCCTGCACGCTGGTGAGCAGGCGGAAACCATTGCGCTCGCTGGCCGAGGCGAAGCCGATCAGCCGCATGTCGGTCTCGCTCACCTGCATCTCGGTGTGCAGCACCACTTTCTCGCCGCTCGCGCCGAGGTTCGACAGGGTGCGCGACGAGGCGAACACGAGATAGCCGACGCCGCCCACGTCGATTATCGCATGGTCATGCGCGGTGCTGTCCAGCAATCCGGTAAGCTTGGCGATCATTCTGCTTCATTCCCTCTCCCCTCCGCGGGAGAGGGTTGCGCAGACTTGGGCGCTCGCGCCCTAGTCGGAGCTGGGTGAGGGGGCGCTCCACCCTCTCCAAGCTGCGCTAGCCGCCTGCGCGGCAAGCTTCGCTATCCTCTCCCGTCGAGGGAGATGAGTGCCCTAGCGCAGTTTCTCGAAGCCCGCCAGATGCGCATGGGTGATCGCGACCGCGAGCGCATCGGCCGCGTCGGGCCCTGCGATCTGCACGCCAGGCAGCAGCCGCTGGACCATCGCGTCGATCTGCACCTTTTCGGCCGCGCCGGTACCGACGATCGCCTTCTTGATCAGCCGCGGCGCATATTCGCCGACGCTCAGGCCCGCGCGCGCGAGGCTCAGCAACAGGCCCCCGCGCGCCTGGACGAGCTTGAGCGTCGTCTGCGGGTTCTTGTTGACGTAGATTTCCTCGATCGCCGCTGCATCGGGTCGATAGTCGGTGACGATCGCGGCGACCGCGGTATCGAGCTCGAGCAGCCGCGAGGGCAGGGGGGCCTTGGCGTTGGTCCTGATCTGCCCGTTGGCGATATGGCTCAGCCGATTGCCCTGATAGCGGATCACGCCCCATCCGGTGGTGCCGAGCCCGGGATCGATGCCGAGGATGATGGTCATGGCCTTGAGAGCCCCTCCCCTTCAGGGGAGGGGTTGGGTGGGGCGGGCATAGCCGTCCCATCGGTCAGGCAGAGAGTTGAGTTTCTCGAGAATCATTTCGAGCACCGCCTCGGTGCACTGGCCGACCTCGTAATTGGTGAAACGCATGGTCGTGAAGCCTAGCTGCGCGAGCTGCTCGTCGCGCTGCCTGTCTCTTTCGGTCTCGTGCGTGTCGCCATCGACTTCGATGACCAAGCCTTTGGATGGACAGAGGAAATCGCAGATGAACGGGCCGATGACGCTCTGACGGCGAAACTTGTACCCGCCGAGTTGGGAGCCTTTGAGATGCTGCCAGAGGATGATCTCCAGAGGCGTCGGGTGGTTGCGCAGTTCGCGTGCATAGCCAGCCAGTTTCGCTTGATCCGGCATTCCCCACCCAACCCCTCCCCTGAAGGAGAGGGGCTTTCTGTTTGTTTAACCCAGCTTCTCCATCACCGCGTCCGACACTTCGTAATTGCCCCAGACGGTCTGCACGTCGTCGTCATCGTCGAGCGCGTCGATCAGCTTGAACAGCGACTGGGCATCGGCTTCCGCGACATCGACCTTGACCTGCGGGCGCCAGGCGAGCTTGACGCTCTCGGCTTCGCCCAGGGTCTTTTCCAGGGCTCCGGCGACGGCGTGCAGGTCTTCCATGCTGGTCCAGATGTCGTGACCGTCCTCGGTCGATTCGATGTCCTCTGCGCCCGCTTCCATCGCGGCTTCGAGCACCTTTTCCTCGTCGCCCGCGCTGGCCGGATAGGTGATCAAACCCATGCGGTCGAAGCCGTGGCTGACGGCGCCCGATGCGCCCAGATTGCCGCCATTCTTGCTGAACGCGGTGCGGACATTGGTCGCGGTGCGGTTGCGGTTGTCGGTCAGCGCCTCGACGATCAGCGCGATGCCGCCGGGGCCATAGCCCTCGTAGCGGATTTCCTCGTAATCCTCGCCGCCGGCAGCCGCGGCCTTGTCGATCGCGCGCTGGATATTGTCCTTGGGCATCGACTGCGCCTTGGCGGCGTTGACCGCGAGGCGCAGGCGCGGGTTCATGTCCGGATCGGGCAGGCCCATCTTCGCTGCGACGGTGATTTCGCGGCTGAGCTTGGAGAACATGGCCGAGCGCTTCTTGTCCTGCGCGCCCTTGCGATGCATGATGTTCTTGAATTTACTATGGCCTGCCATGGCGGATTTCTGCCTGCTTTATGGGTGGATGTACGTGCTGGAGCGGGCCTTTACACCAGCGGGGCGGCTTATAGCAACCGCTGCCACCAGCCGACGTCGCGCCAGCCGCCCAGCTTCCACCCGACCTCGCGATAGATGCCGACCGGCACCATGCCCATCGCCTCGTGCAGCGCGATGCTGGCGGGATTGGGAAGCGCGATGCCGGCGAACACGGCGTGGATCGATCGCGCGCGCAGCCGATCGAACAAGGCGGTATAAAGCGCGCGGCCCACGCCGTGCCCCTGGGCATGATCAGCGATGTAGATCGCAATGTCCGCAGAGGTGGCATAGGCGGCGCGGGCGCGGTGCGGGCTGGCATAGGCATAGCCCAGAATTTCGTTGTCCCGTTCGGCCACCAGCCAGGCGTGCGACTGGCCGTAATCGGCGATCCGCCGCGACATTTCGGCCGCATCGGGCGCTTCGGTCTCGAAGCTGACCCAGCTGTTTTCGACATGGGGGGCGTAGATGGCGGCGATCGCGGCTCCGTCGTCGGGGTGACCGTCGCGGATGTCGAACGCCGCCATCGCGCAATCAGCCGAGGCCCAGAGCGGCCTTGTAGGTGTCGAGGATCGCTTCCATTTCCTGGCGATCGTGCGGCTCCATCTTCCGCAGGCGGACGATCTGGCGCATGATCTTGGCGTCATAGCCCTGCGACTTGGCCTCGTTATAGGTATCGCGGATGTCGTCGGCGACGCCCTTGCGCTCTTCTTCAAGGCGCTCGATGCGTTCGATGAAAAGGCGCAGCTGGTCGTCGGCGGCAATCGGTTCGCTCATCGCAAGATTCTTTCAGCAAAAGGGTGGGAGCACCGGGCGAATCCCCGGCACGGAATCAATCGGAGCGCCCCCTTAATGGGCGTGAGCGTTCTTCGCCACGCTTTCCTTCATCCGGGCGAGCTGCTCGTCGCTCGCCTCGCCCTGATAGCGCGATTTCCACGTGGCAAAGTCCATGCCGTAGATCAGCTTGCGCGCGGCATCGCGGTCGGGCGCGCCGCCGGCCTCCATCACCCAGTCGGCCAGGCAGTTGCGGCAGAATCCGGCGAGCCCCATCAGGTCGATATTCTCGGCATCGTGCCGATGGCGCAGATGCGCGACGAGGCGGCGGAAGGCGGCGGCGGCGACCTCGTCGGGAATGTCGACTTCCATCGGCGGGGCAGGGACGGCATCGGTCATGGCATTTTTTCCAGTTGGGTTTTGCGATTGGCGGCGCTCTGCCCTAAGCAGAAGCCGAATGCGCCGTGGAGACGTGCAAAGGTCCGCGGCTGAGACCAGTTCAAGGGAAGACTATGAGCAAGACTATCGCCAAGCGCAGCCGCAAGGTCAAGATTCTGGCGACCCTGGGCCCTGCCAGCAACAGCCCCGAAATGATCGAGAAGCTGTTCCGCGCCGGGGCCGACGCCTTTCGCGTCAACATGAGCCATGGCGAGCATGCGACGCACGCCGCGACGATTAACGCCATCCGCCAGATCGAGACCAGGCTGCAGCGCCCGATCACGATCCTGTGCGACCTGCAGGGCCCCAAGCTGCGCGTCGGCACGTTCGAGGGCGGCAAGGCGTTTCTCAAGCACGGCCAGCATTTCACGCTCGATTCGAACCCTGAACCCGGCAACGACCAGCGCGCGTATCTACCGCACAAGGAGATTTTCGCGGCGCTTGGCAAGGGTCAGCGGCTTCTGATCGACGATGGCAAGATGGTGCTGCGCGTGCTGCGCCCCGGCGATGCCGAAATCCTCTGCTCGGTCGAGGTCGGCGGGTTCATCTCCGACCGCAAGGGGCTGAACGTCCCCGACAGCCTGGTACCGATGGCGGCGCTGACCGAGAAGGACCGGCGCGACCTGGCCTTTGCGCTTGAAATGGGGGCGGACTGGATCGCGCTCAGCTTCGTGCAGCGGCCCGATGACGTGGCAGAAGCGCGCAGCCTGATCGGAGGACGCGCGGCGCTGATCGCCAAGATCGAGAAGCCCGCCGCGCTGGCCTCGCTCGATGCGATCATCGAACTGTCCGATGCGGTGATGGTCGCGCGCGGCGATCTCGGCGTCGAGATGGCACCCGAAGAGGTGCCGGTGATGCAGAAGCGCATCGTCGAGACCGCGCGCCGATCGGGCAAGCCGGTAGTCGTCGCGACGCAGATGCTCGAATCGATGATCACCAGCCCGTCGCCGACCCGCGCCGAGGTGTCGGACGTCGCCAATGCGGTCTATGACGGCGCCGATGCGGTGATGCTATCGGCGGAAACCGCAGCGGGCGAATGGCCCGAACTCGCCGTGGGCATGATGGACCGGATCGCGACCCAGGTCGAGAGCGACCCCGGCTATGCCGCGCGGGTGCACTTCATCGAGACGCTGCCCGATGCGACCACGGCGGATGCGCTGTCGGCGGCGTGCAGCGAGATCGCCAATACGGTGCGGGTGAGCGCGATCGTGTGCTTCACCCTGTCCGGATCGACCGCGCGGCGCGTGTCGCGCGAGCGCCCCTCGGTGCCGGTGATGGTGCTCACCCCATCGCGCGAGACGGCGCGGCGCGTGGGCCTGCTCTGGGGCGCCTATCCTGTGGTGACCCGCGATATCGGGAGTTTCGAGGAAATGATCGGCAAGGGCAAGCGCATGGCGCTGCGCCATCACTTCGGCGAAGCCGGCGGCCGCATCATCGCGCTGGCGGGCGTGCCGTTCGGGACGCCGGGATCGACCAACGTGCTGCATATCGTCACGCTGACCGGCGAGGAACTCAAGGGCTACAAGGGCTGAGCGTCTATTGCGGCTGATAGGCCAGCGGATGGCCGAGCAGGGTGCGGTCGCGCGTCAGCAGCCGAGCGCCGCTCTGCTGCGCCTGGACCAGCAGAAGCTCGACGAACGGATCCTTGTGCGCAATCGGCACGAGGAGCGGTGTCGCGGCGGTCTGGGCGTCGAGCGGCATGACTTCGAGACCCATCCGCTTCAGGGCGCCAAGCACCGGCGTCGGATCGCCTGGCCCCTTGCGCGCGCCTGACACATGGAAGCTGTTCCATTTCAGCCGCAATTCCCAGATTGCGATCGCGGAAACCAGAATTTCGTTATCGATAGTAGTCAGTGCCGCCAGTTCGTGGCCTGTCAGGGCATCGCGCTCGACCGCAAGCCAGTAGGCGATATGGGTGTCGAGCAGCAGCCTCAATCTTCAAGACCCAGGACATCGCGACTGAACGCAGGATCATCAAAATTCTGGGGAAGCTTCATGGCGCTTGAGTTCCAGCCAATCTCCGACAGATAGGCATCGGCGGCGGCAAAATCGAGCGGCCGCTTGCCCTGCGCAATGGTCAGTTCGACAACGGCGCGGCCATGGCGCGTTATAACCACCCGCTCCCCCCGCATGGCGGCAGCGATGGCTTCGGAAAAACGCGCCTTGGCTTCTCGGATCGACATCTGCATGAGCCAAGCATACCACAATCCGTGACCCTCAAGTAGTCACAATCTCCAGCACGCCGCGCGCGATCAGCTCCGCCTCGAGCGTGGCATGGTCGCGGAAGACATGGCCCTGCAGGCCGCAGGCAATGGCGCTATCGATATTGTCCTGACGGTCGTCGATGAACAGCGCACGCGCCGGATCGATACCGAAACGCGCGATCGCGAGGCGGTAGATCGCCGGGTCGGGCTTCACGAGCTTTTCCGCGCCCGACACCACGATGTCTTGGAACAGGTCGAAGATCGGCGCGGTCGGGCGGAACATGTCCCAGAACTCGACGCCGAAATTGGTGATGCCATACAGCGGATAGCCCAGCAGCGCGAGCTTCTCTGCCAGATCGAGCATGCCCGGTACCGGCCCCGGAATTGTCTCCAGCCAGCGCGGGACATAATGGCCGATCAGTTCGGCATGATCTGGAAATGCTGCAGTCCGTTCCGCAACCATGTCAGCCAGCGGTCGGCCGGCGTCGTGCTCGAAATGCCATTCCGGCGTGACGACGGTGGTCACGAAATGATCGAGCGTCGCCGGGTCGTCGATCAGCTTGGCGTAGAGATGCCGGATGTCCCATTGGTACAGGACATTGCCCACATCGAATATGATCGCGTTCACTGGCTGCATTCGTGCCCCCTCAAGCGCGCAAGCAAAAGGCCCCGGAGCCTGCCGGAGCCTTTGAACTCGTATCAGACCTGTTCCGAAGCGCCCCCGGAGGAACGCGACGGGCCACAATCAGCCCTGGCGGGCCTTGAAGCGGCGGTTGGTCTTGTTGATCACATAGGTGCGGCCGCGACGACGGATCACGCGGTTGTCGCGATGGCGATCCTTGAGCGACTTCAGCGAATTGCGAATCTTCATGACGTGGGCCCTTGATTGAAATCGGATGGGGGTCATGGCGTCCGTGGCCAAGCGCAGCAGCGCGTTCGCCGGGCCGGAACATCCATGCCGGAAAGCGGCGCGGATACGTGGAGGGGCGGGTAAAGTCAAGCATCGCAGCGGCTGCGCGAGGCAATTTTTTGGCCGCTTCATTGGCCATTCATCGCGAACTGGGTTAGGCATCGACAGGTCAGGCGCGCAAGGCCTGAACCGGGAAAGGGCGCAAACATCATGGCTTTTCTTCGCAGATCGAACGCGGTGCTGCTGTGCGCCGCGCTTGCCATGGGCGCAGCCGTGAGTGGCTGCGTTTCCCCCGCCGGGCCGGTCGAGGCGGTACGCTTCGTCTCGCCCGACCGCGCGGGCGAACTCGGGCGCGGCGCGATTCGCGTCGTCGCGGGCGAGGGCATGGACAGCAACGCGCTCGAATATCGCAGCTATGCCGCTGCGGTGGAGCGCGAGCTCGAGCGGATCGGCTATCAGGTGCTGCCCGCCGGCGCGCGCGATGCTGCCGATATCCAGACCGCGACGGTGCGGGTCGAACGCTCGGTGCTATCCCCCATCGGCAATGACCGCGGCCCGGTGACGGTGGGCGTGGGGGGCGGAACCGGCGGTTTCGGCTCGGGCGTCGGGGTCGGCATCGGCATCAACCTGGGCGGTCGCCCCAAGGGCGAGGTCGTGACCGAGATGTTCGCCAATATCCGCGCGGGCGATGGCGCGATCCTGTGGGAGGGTCGCGCCAGTGTCGAGGCGCGCGAAGGCTCGCCCATGGCAGAGACGCAGCTCAACGCCGCGAAACTGGCTCAGGGGTTGTTTACCGGCTTTCCCGGTGAGTCCGGAGCGACTATCAGCGTGCCATGACTCACGCCTACACCCCCAGCATCACCGCTGCCTTCGATTCCGGAAACATCGTCAACCATGGTCTGACCCAGCTGCCCGATGGCGGCTGGCGCGCCGAACTTGCGATTCGCAAGGACAAGGATTCGGATTTCTTTCAATGGTTTCACTTCCGCGTTGCCGCCCAGCCAGGGACCGATCTGGAACTGGTCATCACGGGGCTGCGCGAATCCGCCTATCCCGATGGCTGGCCCGGCTATCGCGCCTGTGTCAGCGAGGACCGCGACTATTGGGGCCGTGCGGAGACCAGCTATGACGCGGCCGCTGGTGCGCTGACCATCCGCCACCAGATGGGAACGGGCGTCGCCTGGTTCGCCTATTTCGCGCCCTATTCGATGGAGCGGCACCATGATCTGGTTGCCGAAATGGCGAGCCGCCCCGGCGTGCAGCACCGCGAGCTGGGCCTCAGCCTCGACGGTCAGCCGATCGATTGCCTGGAGCTGGGCGAGGGGCCGCTGCAGGTCTGGCTCTATGCCCGCCAGCATCCGGGCGAATCCATGGCCGAATGGTGGATGGAAGGCGCGCTCGAGAAACTCACCGATCCCGCCGATCCGCATGCGCGGCTGCTGCGCCAGAAATGCACGTTGCACATCGTGCCGAACATGAACCCCGACGGCTCGTTGCGCGGGCATCTGCGCACCAACGCGGCGGGGGTCAACCTCAACCGCGAGTGGCACGAGCCCAGCCTCGAGCGCAGCCCCGAAGTGCTCTGTGTCCGCAATGCAATGGACGCCACCGGCGTGCACTGGGCGATGGACGTGCACGGCGACGAGGCGATCCCGCATGTCTTCATCGCCGGGTTCGAGGGCATTCCGTCCTGGACCGACGAACAGGGCGCGCGATACAATCGCTATCGCGACCTGCTCGCCGCGCGCACGCCGGATTTCCAGACCGCCAAGGGCTATCCCAAGGCCAGCGCCGGCCGGGCAAACCTCTCCATGTCGACCAACCAGCTCGCCGAGCGCTTCGGCGCATCGCATGGCTGCGTGTCGATGACGCTGGAAATGCCGTTCAAGGACAATGATGATCTGCCCTGTCCCGATCAGGCCTGGAGCCCCGAACGCTCAAAGCTGCTGGCGCACGATTGCCTGGCGGTGCTGGCGGAGATGATGGCGGGCTGAAACGCGCCACCGTTCATCGCGATGCAAGGGTGAGCGGCGCATGATCAGACCTGTTCCGCCACGGAAAGGATTCGCCATGCCCGCACCCCGCCGCCTGATCGCTGCCGGCCTTATCGTCACCGGCGCTGCGCTGTTCGCGGTGCAGTCCTTCGCTTATGCAGAGGATACGCCCGCCAAGCCCTCGCGCGTGCCGCCGGCCGAAGTGGTCGGCGAGCCGGTCAGCTGCATCAACCTTGCGCAGATCCGCAGCAGCCAGGTCCGCGACAATCAGACGATCGATTTCATGATGGCGGGCGGCAAGGTCTATCGCAACGAATTGCCACAGCAATGCGGATCGCTCGGTTTCGAGCGGTCCTTCACCTACTCGACCTCGCTGACCCAGCTTTGCAATGTCGACATCATCACCGTGTTCCAGAATGTCGGCGGTGGCTTCCAGCGCGGGGCGAGTTGTGGATTGGGCCAGTTCACGCCGGTCAAGCTGATCAAGCGGCCCAAGGGCGGCTGATCAGACATCATCGGCCGAGATCATCTCGGCCCGGTCCAGTTCGCCGGTCATGGACGCGACAGTGACGGCCACGGCCGCATCGCCGGTGATGTTGGTGGTGGTGCGGATCATGTCCATGATGCGATCGACGCCTGCCACCAGCGCGATGGTTTCCAGCGGTACCCCGACCGAACCGAACACCAGCGCCATCATAATCAGGCCGGCGCCGGGGATGCCCGCCGCCCCCACGGCGCCGAGGGTGGAGGTGAACGCAATCATCGCATAATCGGCCCAGCTCAGGTCCACACCGAAGATCTGCGCACCGAACAGCGTGGCGAGGCAAAGGTACATCGCGGTGCCATTCATGTTGATGGTCGCGCCGAGCGAGATGACGAAGCTCGACACGCTGCTCGACACGCCCAGATTGCGCTGGGTGCAGCGCAGGGTGACGGGCAGCGTGGCGTTTGACGATGCGGTCGAATAGCTGACCGCCATCGCATCGACCATGCCGCGAAAGAAATCAATCACCGGCAGCCGCGCGATGAAGCGGATCATCACCGAATAGAAGACCAGGATGATGATCGCGCAGCCGATATAGTTGAGCGCCACGAGCTTCGCGAGCGGCACCAGACCTTCGAACCCGAAGGTCCCCGCCACCCAGGCCATCAGCGCGAATACGCCGAACGGGGTCAGCTCCATCACGATCATCGTGACCTTCTGCATCACGACCGCACCGGAATCGAAGATGCGCGCGATCGGCTCGCCCTCCTGTTTCGCCATCAATATCCCGATCCCGAGCAACAGCGAAAACACGATCAGGGCCAGCACGTCGGTGGTCGCCATGGCCTGAACGACATTTTCGGGGACCATCTTGAGGATGGTGTCGGTCGGGCTGGTCGCGGTCGCGGGGGGAAGATCGGTCGAGCCGGCCAGGCTGGCATCGACGCCTATGCCGGGCCGGACGAGCGTGCCCATGGCGAGGCCGAGGACCGCAGCCAGCTGGCCGGTGATCAGGAACAGCAGCATCGCCCGTCCGCCGACCGCGCCGAGCTTGCGAAGATCGCCGATCGAGGCGACCCCCGCAACGAGCGAAAAGAAGATCAGCGGCACGACCAGCATCTTGATCGCGCGGATGAACAGATCGCCGATCCATTTGATCGAAGCCGCGCCTTCGCCCCAGACCAGACCCGTGACGATCCCGAGCGCGAGCGCGGCGACCACGCGCTGCCAAAGCGGAATACGGAACCAAAGGCTCAAGCTGCGTCCCCCGATGCGGTTGCCCGCCTAGGACGAAATGCCACCGTGCAGGGGCATCGCGGCGGGTGTCATCAACTCAACGCAATGATCGCGAAACAGGTTGCCAGCCCGACGCCGATGGTGAGCGGAATGCCCGCCTTGAAGAAGTCGGTGAAGCGATAGTTGCCCGCGGCATAGACCAGAGTGTTGGTCTGGTAGCCGATCGGCGTGGCAAAGCTGGCCGACGCGGCGAACATGACCGCGATGACCAGCGGGCGCGGATCGATGCCGAGGTCCGCGCCCAGCTTGATGACGATCGGCGTGACAAGGATGGCCACCGCATTGTTGGTGATGATCTCGGTCAGCAGGACCGAAACGACATAGACCGCGAAGACCACCGCCCAGACGGGCGCCTCGGCGAGGAAGGGCGCGAGCGCGTTGACCACCATCGTCACGCTGCCCGCTTCCTCCAGCGCCAGTCCGACCGCGAGCATGCCGAAGATCAGCACCAGCACATTGCCGTCGATCGAGCTCCACGCCTCTTCGGCATCGATGCAGCGCGCGATCAGGATGAAGCCGACCGCGAGGATCGCCGCGACTTCGATCGCCAGCACGTTGAGCGCCGAGAGGATCACGACTGCTGCCAGCGCGCCGATGGCAAGCGGGGCCTTGTCGCGGCGAAAGGCGCGCGCGCTGGTATTGGTGATGCCGAACAGGTTCGGATTCTCGTACATCCGCGCGATATCCGCCTTCGAGCCGGTGACCACCAGCTTGTCGGCGGCATGGATCTTGGCATTGGGCAGGTCCGATCGCGGCAGGTTGCGATAGCGGCTCAGCCCGAGGATGCGCACGTTGAGCAGCGACAGGAACGGGATGTCGTAAAGCCGGTTGCCAATGCTGGGATGGCTGGGCGCGACCATCGCCTCGACCACGACTTCGCCCATCGGCCCGACATCGCCCTTGCGCACGATGCCGACCTTGAAGTCCTGGCTCTTGCGCAGCGACATCAGTTCGGGAAGGTCGGTGCGGATCACCACCACGTCGTCGGGCTGCAGGATCTCGCTCGCCAGATGGTGGCGGATGTAGCGGCCGTCGCGCTTGATCGCGGTGACCTGGATCTTGGCGCGCTTGGCAATCGCGGTTTCGCCGAGCGGCTTGCCACGCAGCGTCGAGGCGTTGCGGATGGTGAGTTCGGTCAGGAAGACCTCGTCACTTCCGGTACTCCCGGCTGGCGCTGCCTCGTCCTTGGGCAGCAGCCAGCTGCTGAACACGGCCAGCATGATCATGCCGGCAACGCCCGCGATCAGGCCATAAGGCGTGATCTCGAAAATGCCGAAACCGGGCAGACCGCTCCCCCGGGCGACCGAATCGACGATCAGGTTGGTCGACGTGCCGATTAGCGTGGTAGTGCCGCCGAGGATACAGATGAAGCTCAGCGGGATCAGCAGCTTCTTGGCCGAATAGCCGGTCGCCTGGGCCAGGCGCAGGATGATCGGGATCATCACCACAACCACCGGCGTGTTGTTCATGAAGGCAGAGGCGACATAGACGCCCAGGAACATCTCGGCGACCGCCAGCCGCGGATGCCGCGCGGCGCGGCTGATGATCGCGCCCGCGATCGCATCGATCGTGCCGGTGCGCAGCAGCGCGCCCGACAGGATGAACATCGCCCCGATCGTGATCGGCGCGCTGTTCGAGAAGACGGAAAAGAGCTGCTTGGAATCGATGATGCCGAGGAACAGGAAGGCGCAGGCGCCAAGGATCGCGACCACCGCCGCCGGGAAGCGTTCCAGCACGAAACCGATGAACATCAACGCCAGGATGGTCAGGCCGATCGGCGCCTGCCAGGTTTCGATAAACAGCCTGATGTCGTCCAAGGCTGCCAGCCCCCCTTGTCGCTTGAAGACGGACTATGCTCTAGCCGCTCTTGAGTTCCGCTGTCAGCCGCAAACTCGCGCGCCAGAACAGGAAGGCGGGGATCAGTCCCAGCCAAGCCGCGCCATAGAGCACCCAGCGCACGCTGTCTTCCCCCGCATAGGGCTGGAACGCGTCGGACATCATGCCGAAGAACAGCGGGCCGAGGCCGAGCCCGATCAGATTCTGTGAGAACAGCATGACCGACGCCGCAACCGCGCGCGCTTCCGGCCGCACCAGCCCTTGCACACAGGCATAGACGGGTCCGTAATACATGATGTTCATCGCCGTCGGCAGCACCAGCAGTGCCAGCGCGACGCGCCAGTCAGTCGCGGAATAGGCCAGGAACAGGATCGGCGCGGCGAGCGCAATGGCGAGGGCAGGGCCGGTGAGCAGGTGCTTGCGGTCGCGCTTGCCGAAATGATCGGCCAGCTTGCCGCCACCCCAGGTGCCGATCATGCTCGATATCCCCAGCGTCACGCCGAGATACAGCCCCGTCTCGCCCGGGCTGAGCCCGAAATTGCGGATGAACAGCACCGCCACCCACACGCCCTTGCCATAGGACAGGAACGCGATCAGCCCGCCGGCGATGCACAGGAAGACGAAGCAGCGCGAGGTGGCCAGTTCCTTCAGCGCCTCCTTGACCGGAATCTGCACCTTGGCGGCGGGCATCGCGGCCCCCTTGAGCATTCCGGCGCGGCGCGGTTCCTTCATCAAAAACGGCACCAGCAGCGCGAGCAGCACGCCGGGCATGCCCACCACATAGAAGGCGGTGCGCCAGCCATAGGCATCGGCGAGCCCGCCACCGATCACCATGCCGAGCAGCGAGCCGATCGGGATGCCCAGGCCGTAAAAGGCGATGGCGGAAGAGCGTTTGTCGGCGGGCACGCTGTCGGTGATCAGCGAATGCGCCGCCGGGGTGCAGCCCGCTTCGCCCACGCCCACGCCGACGCGCGCGAGCAGCAGTTGGGGAAAGGTCCGCGCCGCGCCGCAGGCCATGGTCATTGCCGACCAGATCGCCACCGACCAGGCGATCAGCGAGACGCGGTTGGTGGTGCTGCGGTCGGCATAGCGCGCGATCGGGATCCCCAGCAGCGTGTAGAAGAGCGCAAAGGCGAGGCCCGTCATCAGGCCCAACTGGGTATCGGAAAGCTGGAAATCGCGCTTGATCGGCTCCGCCAGGATCGAGACGATCTGCCGGTCGAGAAAGTTGAAGATATAGATGATCATCAGCGTCCACAGCATCACGCGCGGACTGGATGCGCCCTGGAGCGACGAAGGGGAAGGGGCAGAAGATGTTACCGGGGCTGCGGCCATGGTCGGCGGCACACCGGCATCGGCTGCCGGGTCGCGGGGGACGGTCATGCACTCTCCTGTCGCGCCGCAGCCTGACCTTGGGGTGGGCGGTCGCTTATGAAAGCCATGCTAGCCATGTTTGCGCCGCAGAGGCAATCTCCCTGCGACAAAATGTGACGTAAGCGTCAACTGCCGCTACGGCACAGGTGGTTCAGCGGTAAGGGAAATCCGCGTTCAACCGCACTGCGCGCGGTGGAGCAGCTTCTGGTCGGCCAGCACCAGCGCCACCATCGCCTCGACCACTGGGGTGCCGCGGATGCCGACGCATGGGTCGTGGCGGCCCTTGGTGACGATCTCGCTTGCCTCACCTTGCCGGGTGATCGTCTCGACGGGGGTGAGGATCGAGCTGGTCGGCTTGAACGCGACGCGCACCACCACCGGCTGGCCGGTCGAGATGCCGCCCGCGATGCCGCCGGCATGATTGGCGAGAAATTCAGGCGCGCCGTCCGCGCCGGGGCGCATGGGGTCGGCATTGGTCTCGCCGCTGAGCCGCGCGGCGGCGAAGCCGTCGCCGATCTCGACGCCCTTGACCGCGTTGATCGACATGCAGGCGGCGGCGAGTTCGCTGTCGAGCTTGGCATAAAGCGGGGCGCCCCAGCCGGCGGGCACGCCTGTCGCGACGCATTCGACGACAGCGCCCAGCGAACTGCCCGACTTGCGCGCGGCATCGACCTTCGCCTCCCAGCGCTTCGCGGCTTGCGCGTCGGGGCAGAAGAACGGATTGCGTCCGATTTCGCCCGCATCGAAGCGCGCCGGATCGATCGGATCGCCGCCCAGTTCGCAGACATAGGCGATCAGCGTCACCTCGGGGATCACCAGCCGCGCAATGGCGCCGGCCGCGACGCGCGCCGCCGTCTCGCGCGCGCTCGACCGGCCACCGCCGCGATAGTCGCGAAAGCCGTATTTGGCATCATAGGCATAATCGGCATGGCCGGGGCGATAGGCCTTGGCGACCTCGCCATAGTCCTTCGATCGCTGGTCGACATTCTCGATCATCAGCGAAATCGGCGTGCCGGTGGTGCGTCCCTCGAACACGCCCGAGAGGATGCGCACCGCATCGGGTTCCTGCCGCTGCGTGGTGAAACGCGAGGTGCCGGGGCGGCGCGCATCGAGAAACGGTTGGATATCGGCTTCGCTCAGGCCCAGTCCCGGCGGGCACCCATCGACCACGGCGCCCAAGGCGGGGCCATGGCTTTCCCCCCAGGTAGTGAAGCGGAAAACGCGGCCAAAGGTGTTGAAGCTCATGCGGCTGTCCCGTCAGGCAGAAAAGGGTCGCGCGCGCTTTGCGGCATTGCGCGCGCGCTGTCCAGAGAGCCGCGAGGCTTCAATCGCCGCGCGCAGCCTTGCCGGGAAAATCGCTGGCCCGCGTCAGCCTGGCGATCTCGTCGCGATAGCGAAAGCGCAGTGCCGACCAGTCGCTGTCGATCGCGATCTGGGTGACGGGCAGCAGGTCCAGTGCGGAGAGGCTGTCCCACCCGTCATCGCGCGACATGTCGGAGACGATCGAGCCCGATTTCTTGGGATAGGCGAACCACAAGGCCGCGCCGCGCCGATAGGCGGCGATTGCGCCAGGCGCGGTCGCGCTTAGCGCCGCCTTGTCGCGCACGAAGGCCAGGATGAGCGTGGGCTGATCCGCCGCTTCTCCCTCGGGAAGCCGCGAAGCGACGGCCGCGGGGCAATCGATGAGCAGGAGAACCGATCCAGGCTTGCAGCCCAGCTTCTTGCACAGAGCGGGATCGGTCATGGTTCAATCAATCCAGCGCAGGCTGTCAGGCGGCGCGAGAGGAGGGGCGGGTCTGGTCGCCGCGACCGGCAATCAGCCCTGCGACCGAAATATCCTCGTCGATTTCTTCCCAGTGAAGACCACGCGGGGACAGGGTCACCGCGGCGCGCTGTTCCGGCGTCGCATCCAGCAGCCGCGGAAACCAGACCAGCGGGACGCCAAGCGTGCGTCCGTCCGAAAGGTTGACCCACAAAGTTTCGTCATCGCAATGCGCCGAGGTCGGGCTAACCGAAATATCCATGCCAGGCCCTTTCCAATACGCTGCGGTGGGCGCGGACGATAAGCATGGCCATCGACAGATCGCGCCGGTTCAGCCCGTGATTATAGGCCACCGATACTTCATCACCAAGCCAGAACTTGGCCTCGCCGTCGCCGTTGGTCACGTGGACATGACAGGGCTCGAGGGGGCTTCCTTCGTCTGAATAGAAAAAGAGCCGGAAGCCACGCTCTCGCAGGACCGTCGGCACGGCGCGTCAATCCAGCGCGATGTCCGGGGCGTCCTCCTGTTTCATGCCGACGACATGATAGCCCGAATCGACATGATGCGTCTCGCCGGTGACGCCCGAGGAGAGGTCGGAGCAGAGATACAGGCCCGCGCCGCCAACGTCGTCGATGGTGACGTTGCGGCGCAACGGCGCGTTGTATTCGTTCCATTTGAGGATGTAGCGGAAGTCGCCGATGCCGCTCGCCGCCAGTGTCTTGATCGGACCTGCCGAGATGGCGTTGACGCGGATGTTCTCGTGGCCGAGGTCATTGGCGAGATATTTGACGCTGGTTTCGAGCGCGGCCTTGGCGACGCCCATCACGTTGTAATGCGGGATCACCTTTTCCGCGCCATAATAGCTCAGCGTCACGATCGAGCCGCCGTTCGGCATCATCGCGCGCGCCCTTTTCGCAACGGCGACAAGCGAATAGGCGGAGATGTTCATGGTCATCAGGAAGTTGTCGAGGCTGGTATCGACATAGAGGCCGCGCAGTTCGTTCTTGTCCGAAAAGCCGATGGCGTGGACGACGAAATCGATCGTGGGCCAGCGCGCCGCCAGCGTCTCGAACGCGGCATCGAGCGCGGCCATGTCCGACACGTCGCAATCGAAGGTGAAATCGCTGCCCAGCTCTGCCGCCAGCGGAATGACGCGCTTGCCCAGCGCCTCGCCCTGATAGCTGAACGCCAGCTCGGCGCCATGTTCGGCGAGCTTCTGCGCAATGCCCCAGGCAAGCGACTTGTTGTTGGCAAGCCCCATGATGAGGCCGCGTTTGCCCTTCATCAGTCCGTCCATTTCATGATCCTTCAGTTCTTGTCCGTTTTCTGCGGCAATCCGCCGCGCGCCCGCGCAATGGCGGCGTTCAATTCGGCCCCGATTACCATAGCAAGGCCGATGAGAAAGAAGAAAATCAGGCTCACCATCACGCCCGCCAGGCTGCCATAGGTCAGGTCGTAATCGGCAAATGTGCCGAGAAACCGAGGCAGAATCGCCAGGCACAGCATCCACCAGACCGCGATGAACACCGGGCCGGGCCAGATCGGATGGCCCGCCTCGCGATAGCGCAGCGGGGTCAGCATGCCATAGACGAGATAGAGCATCAGCAGCAGCACCGCGAAGGTGAACAGCTGGCTGAGCACCACCAGCGCCAGCGGCTCTCCGGGGAAATACAGGCTGGTGGCGATCACTTCCGCAGCGCCCGCGAGCACGACCTGGACGCTCAGCGCAAGCATCGTCGCGATCACCGCAAGGATGATCAGCGCCATCGATCCCAATCGCAATTTCCAGAAGGGCTTGTTGCTCTCGGTGCCATAAGCGCGGCGGATCACGGCGCGGATCGATTCGATCAGGCTCGCGGTGGTCCACAGCCCCACCAGCACGGCGAGCCAGAGCAGCGCCCCGGTGCGGGCGTACATCGCCGCTTCCATCGGCGCGGCGAGCACCGAGGCGACGCTGGGCGGAACGGCGGCGAGGAAGCCCTGCACGGCTTCAGCGCCATATTCGCTTCGCCCGAACACGCCGCCGAGCGCCGCTGCGACGATGAAGAACGGAAAGATGCTGAGCAGGGCGAGATAGGCGAAATTGCCCGCGACCACGCCGCCATGCGTCATGACATTGCCTGCGACTTCGATCACGATCGCGCGCGATGTCGCCAGCAATTGCTGGCGCTTGTCGGGCCGGGTCAGATCGCTGATCGCCATTCCGTCGCGCTACGCTCAGCCCAGCAGCCCGGCGCGCGGATCGTAATTCGTGCTCCAGCCTTCGACAAACTGGCTCAGTGCCGCATCGCCGCCCTCGGGCAGCCGGATCTGCAACTCGATGATCTGGTCACCGCGCACGCCGTTCTTGCCGTGAAAGCCCTTGCCCTTGAGGCGCATCTGCTGGCCCGACTGGCTGCCCGGCTTGATCTTCATCATCACCGCGCCATCGACCGTGGGGACGCGTACCTCGCCGCCCGCGACCGCCTCTTTCAGCGTGATCGGCAGGTCGAGCCGGACATTGTCGCCATCGCGGCGGAAGAAGCGGTGCGGGCGCACCTCGATGGTAACGATGCCGTCGCCGGGGCCGCCGGGTCCCGGTTGGCCCTTGCCAGACAGGCGCATGTTGGTGCCGGTCTCGACGCCGTTGGGCAGCTTCAGGTCGATGGTCTTGCCATCGGCCAGCGTGATCCGCTGCGGCTTCAAGGTTGCGGCATCGGTGAAATCCACCGCCATCTTGTAGGCGACATTGGCACCCTTGGGCGCGCTCTGGCGCGCGCCGGCATAGGGGCCGGAACTGCTGCCACGCGCCCCACCGCCAAAGCCGCCGAACAGCCCGTCGAAAATGTCGGCAAAGTCGATGCCGTCATTGCCGAAACCGGAAAAGCCCGCATTGTCGCTCGACCGGCTCTGCTGGCGGAAACCGCCGCCGCCAAAGCCGAAGGGCGCCGCCGGGTTGCCGTCGATATCGATCTCGCCCCGGTCGAAGCGCGCGCGCTTGTCCTTGTCGGAGAGCAGGTCATAAGCGCGCGTCACCTCGGAAAAGCGCGCGGCCGCGGCCGGATTGTCCTTGTTGTAATCCGGGTGCAGCTCCTTGGCGAGCTTGCGGTACGCGCTCTTGATGTCCTTCTCGCTCGCGCCCTTGGACACGCCGAGAATTGCATAGGGATCAGCCATGAATGTGGTCGCCATTGTTGGTGAAATTATCCATTGTTGCCGATTTACAACAATATCTGGGGTAGGGGCAGGGCATTTTTCAAGCCGGGATGCGGCGGTCGGAAGGGCCGCGCCATAAAATCATCCGGAGCACGATGTAAAGCCCGAGCCCAAACGGCCCTGCGGCAAAGGTGAAGAACAGGATCGGCGCCTGGATCAGCCGTCCTTTCAGGGTGCTGAGCCCATGCGCATCGGCGTTGCGCGCGATCCACAGCCCGACGAACAGGTCGAAGGTCAGATAATGGACCCAGCCGATGGTCACTCCGGCATCGCTGGCAAAGATGGCGCGCACGCCCTCGATCGTCGAGAAATCCGCGCCCCCGCCGGTCGGCACGACACCGGTCAGGACGAGGGTGAGGCCAGTCGCATAGCCCAGCGCGAGCAGCAGAACCGGCCCGAAGAACAAGGCCTGCATCACCATGTCGCGGCGCGGGGCGAGGATGAGCACCGCCCAGGCGATCATCGCGACGAGGTTGGCGATCCCGAAAATCTGCTCCCACATCGGCGCGCGCTCCCCTTCGCAAAACCCTGTTCAACCGCCAGCGGCTGCGCCATAAGCCGCGCAGGCCCGGCATATCACTGTCTTATATGGCTAAGGCAGTCAAGCAACCGGCCTTGAAACGAGACAGGATGGACATGGCTGACGATCCCTTTGTGCTGTTCAATGACTGGTACATCAAGGCGCGCGAAACCGAGATCAACGACAGCAACGCGATGGCGCTCGCCACCGCCGATGCCGGCGGACATCCGTCGGTGCGCATGGTGCTGCTCAAGGGCCATGGGCCCGACGGGTTCATCTTCTACACCAATTACGAGGGCCGCAAGGGCGGCGAACTGCTCGCCAATCCGCATGCGGCCTTGCTGTTCCACTGGAAGTCGTTGCGCCGCCAGATCCGCATCGAGGGTCCGGTGACGCCGGTCGACGATGCCACCGCCGACGCCTATTTCGCCACCCGCTCGCGCGATTCGCAGCTGGGGGCCTGGGCCTCGGACCAGTCGCGCCCGTTGCCCGACCGCCGCATCTTCGAGCAGCGCTTTGCCGAAGTGCAGAAGCTGTTCGCCGACAAGCCCGTGCCTCGCCCGCCGCATTGGTCTGGGTTCCGCGTGACGCCGCAACGGATCGAGTTCTGGGAGGATCGCGACCACCGGCTGCACCACCGCCGCGTCTTCACCCGCACCGCAAGCGGCTGGGACGAAGGCCTGCTTTACCCGTAAGGATGTTCGCGATGACCGACCTGCCCGACACCGTGCCCTATTGCCATATCGACGCGTTTGCCGACCGTCCATTTACCGGCAACCAGGCAGCGGTGATGCCGCTCGCCGCCTGGCCCGAGGATGAAGTGCTGCAAGCGATCGGCGAGGAGAACAATTTCGCCGAGACCGCGTTCATCGTGCCGATCGACAGCGACGAGGCGGAGTATGAGCTTCGCTGGTTCACGCCGGCGGTCGAGATCGCGATGTGCGGCCATGCCACGCTCGCCTCGGGACATTATGTGTTCGAACAGGGCTTTGCCGGCGACACCGTGCGCTTCCTGACGCGCAAGGCGGGTGTCCTCAGCGTCAGCCGCGATGGCGAGATGCTCTCGCTCTCGCTGCCCGCGCTGCCGCCCGAGCCTGGCTCGCTGCCCGACTGGACCAGCCTGCTGGGCGGCCTGCCGAGCGAATATCACGTCCATCCCGGCCGCTACAACGTGCTGCTGTTCGACCATGCCGATGACGTGCTGACGCTCTCGCCGGACTTCAAGGCGCTGGCGGCGCTGGGCGATCACCAGTTCATCTGCACCGCGCCGGGCAAGGATACCGATGTGCTCAGCCGCGTGTTCGTGCCGGGCGCCGGCGTCGACGAGGACAGCGTGACCGGCTCGGCGCACGCGGTGCTGACCCCGTTCTGGGCCGCGCGACTCGGGCGCAACAGCTTCACCGCGTTCCAGGCGAGCCAGCGCGGCGGGCTGCTCCACTGCACGCTCGACGGCGACCGCGCTGTGCTGGCGGGCGAGTGCTTCACGGTGGTGACGGGGACGTTCCGGCTGCGGTGATCCTGCAATCTCCCCTCCCGCTTGCGGGAGGGGCAGGTCCGGCTTGCCGGACCGGGTGGCCAGTTCAGTGGCAACGTCGCTCCCACCCCGCCCTTCGGGCACCCCTCCCGCAGGCGGGACGGGAGAGGGCATCATCCCGCCTTGGCCGTGCTCGCGGCCTCGAGCGCGTCCCAGGTGCCCCAGTCGATCGCGCGGCCCGGATAGGCGACGCTGCGCAGCGGCCAGTCCTTGGCGATCCATTGCTGCACCCAGGCATAGAACTTTGCATCGAACCCGGCATCATATTCGGCCTTGGTCACCCAGAGCGTGACCATCGCGTCATAGCCGGGCACGGGGCTGGGATAGACATAGACGCAGCCGCGCTCGCGCTTTCCGTCGGGGGTCAGCACGGCATAGGCGAAGGATTCGCGGCGCTGGAACCGGCCCTGTTCGGTCACCATGTCCTTCATTGCATCGGCATCGGTAATGCCGGGATGCGGCCAGGCGGCCGAGCGCGTGAAGGTCTTCTGCAGATGCTCGATCGATGACATGTATGCGTCGAAATCGATTCTAACGAGATCGGGGCCGAGCGGGACGAGCTTGAAATCCGGCCCTTCGACCAGCGTCGGAACCTTGAAATCGGCCGCGACGAACGGCGCTGCTTCGCGTGTCTGCGCGGACGCATAGCCCGAACCGTCCTGCGCCATGGCAGGCATGGCAAGCAACAGCGGAAGCATGGCGGTAAATCGGAACAGTCTCATCGGCAATCCCCCGGCGAATCATCGGGGATCAACCTGACAGAAGCTTCGCGGCTGGCCTAGCCCCTGGGAAACAGCGCGATGATCCGCCCCAGCTGCTCCTCGACCGGATCGAGCACATCGTCCTGCGTCTTGCCCAGCCGCACGACGGTGAGCCGCTGGCTGGGGCTGACGATGACGAACTGGCCGAGATGTCCTTGCGCCGCAAACAGATCGGACGGCAGCAGATCGGGATAGAGCACCTTGCCCCGGCCTTCCGGGCGCGGCTTGTTGAGCCAGATATGCCCGCCATAGGCCGGATCGTTGGGCGAGCTTGTCAGCATGAAATCGACCCAGCCGCGGGTGAGGAACTGGTTGCCCGCGATCGAGCCCTTGTTGCGCAGGAATTCGCCGAACTTTGCCCAGTCGCGGGCATTGGCCTGGATGATCGATCCGCCGATCAGCGTGCCCGTCGCGTCGAATTCGGGCACCATCGAGGTCATGCCGAGCGGTTCGATCAGTCGCCCGCGCATGTAATCAAGCATCGCGCGGCGGCGGACGTCAGGGTCCTTGCTGTCGGTCAGCTGGCGGGTGATGATGTCGGACAGGATCACGCTGCTGTTGGTCGAATATTCGAACTTCGATCCCGGCTCGGCCTCGAGCGGCTGGCCGGCGGCATATCGCACCATATCGTCGCGCCCGTCGAGGAACAGCATCCGCACTTCGTCCGATTGAAACGGCGGATCGCCCGCCTCGGTATGCTGAAGCCCCGAGGACATGTGCAGCAGGTGCCGAAGCGTGATGGCACCGCGCGGGTCGCCGGGGCGCTGCCAGTCGGGCACCGGGGCAGGGGCGTCGAGCGCGAGCCGCCCGTCCGCGACCATCAGCCCGACCAGCACCGCGGTCACGCTCTTGGCCATCGACCAGCTGATGAAACGGGTGTCGCGGTCATAACCCGGCGCATAGCGCTCCGCGACGATCTCGCCGCCGCGCATGATGACGAGCGCCCGCGTGTCGGCGAATTCGTCCTCGCTGAACAGCTTGTCGATCTCGGCGTTCAGCGCAGCGGTGGGCACACCAGGAACATCGACGATCATCGCCTCGCCGCTATCGGCAGCGCGGCCTTCGATGCCGTAGAGACCGAAAGCGGTTGCGCCGAGAAGGCCGGTTGCGGCAAGGGCAAGAAGGATGCGGTGCTTCATGCCCGCTTCCATCAATCAGGCGGGGACCGATGGCAACTGGGAAAATGGGCGCGATGCCGGGCAAGCATGGCAGGCTGAAATGGGTGGCGCTGGCATTGCTGGTGATCGCGCTGGCGCTGCTCGCCTGGTACTGGCCGACCTTGCGCGCCTATAGCCAGACCGGCGCGGCTTATTCGGCGCGCGTGGTCTGCTCGTGCCGCTATATCGGCGGGCGCGAGCTTGGCGATTGCGAGAAGGACCTCGAGCCCGGCATGGAGGTGGTAAGCCTCAGCGAAGCCGCCGAGGCGCGGCGCATCGACGCCACGGTACCGCTGATGGCAGCGGAAAGCGCCGAATATCGCGAAGGCTGGGGCTGCGTGCTGATGACCCCGAAGGAGCGCGAGGCGATCCGATAAGTCCGCGCGATCAGCCCTGATCGCGAATCTGTTCGTGGTGGCGGATGACCTCGTCGATCACGAAGCGCAAAAATTTTTCCGAGAATTCCGGGTCGAGATCGGCATCGACCGCCAGCCGCTTCATCCGCGCGATCTGTTCTTCCTCGCGGCCCGGATCGGCGGGCGGAAGGTCGGTCTTCGCCTTGTATTCGCCCACCGCCTTGGTGATCTTGAAGCGCTCGGCGAGCATGAAGATCAGCGCCGCGTCGATATTGTCGATGCTCTGCCGAAATGCTGCGAGTACCGGGTCTTGCGCCATGCTGCTCTTGCCTCTGCCAGAATCGCGCGGACCCGGAGCGGGTCCTGCGCTTTGCGCTTGCCTTAAGCCATGCGGCTTGCCACATCGCAACCCATGACCGCGACTGTTCATCCGATTGGCCGCCCTGCGGGCGTGTCCGCTGCCACCCCCAGCCTTGATCCGATCATGGCGCTGGTGGCGCAGGACCTCAATTCGGTCAACAGCGTCATCCTCGACCGGATGCAGTCGCAGATCCCGCTGATTCCGGAGCTGGCCGGGCATCTGATCGCCGGTGGCGGCAAGCGGATGCGGCCGATGCTGACGCTCGCCTGCGCGCGGCTGCTCGACTATCCGGGCACGCGCCACCACAAGCTGGCAGCCGCGGTCGAGTTCATCCACACCGCGACGCTGCTGCACGACGATGTCGTCGACGGGTCGGACCTGCGCCGCGGCAAGAAGACCGCGAATCTGGTGTTCGGCAACCCGGCCACGGTGCTGGTCGGCGATTTCCTGTTCAGCCGCTCGTTCGAACTGATGGTCGAGGACGGCTCGCTCAAGGTGCTCAAGATCCTGTCGGGCGCCTCGGCAATCATTGCCGAGGGCGAGGTCGACCAGCTCACCGCGCAGCGCCAGATCGAGACCAGCGAGGAGCGCTACCTCGCGATCATCGGCGCGAAGACCGCCGCGCTGTTCGCTGCCGCCTGCCGCATCGCCGCCGTCGTCGCAGAGCGCGACGAGCAGGTCGAACTGGCACTGGACGCCTATGGCCGAAATCTCGGCATCGCCTTCCAGCTGGTCGACGATGCGATCGATTATGTCTCGGACGCAGCGACCATGGGCAAGGGCGTGGGCGACGACTTCCGCGACGGCAAGGTCACGCTGCCCGTCATCCTCGCCTATGCGCACGGCTCGCCGGAAGAGCGCAAGTTCTGGGAAGCGGCGATCATCGGGCACCGGACGTCGGACGAGGACCTGGCGCACGCGACCCAGCTGCTGCGCCAGCACAATGCTATCGACCTGACGCTCGACCGCGCCCGCCATTTCGGCCAGCGCGCCATCGACGCGATCGCGGGCTTCCCCAGCGGCAAAGCCAAGGCGGCGCTGATCGAAACGGTCGAATTCGCGATCGCGCGGGGCTATTAGGTCGTGAACGACACTCCGGCCAGACGCCCGCAGGGACGACGGCTGGAAGAACCCGAAGCGTAGAACCACGAGCTGCGCGTGCAACTTGACGCGCTGAAACGGGATATCGAGCGCAGTTCGCAGTCCGGAAACGCGTGAAACTCGATTGCGTTGTTCGGCGCGGTACCAACCTTGCTGGGTGTCATAGGGGCGGCGATTTTCGGCTATCTCGGATCAGGCGAAGGGAATACCGCCAGCCGGCAGGCAATGATCTGCCAGCAAGCCTATGTTTTCCTGGCAGATGAGCGACCCACGCCCTATCTCGCGGAGAGCGAGGGCCGCGCGTTGACCGTGCGGTAGTTGCAAGTGCTCAGAAAATGTGAGAAATTCGTACCATGATGCAGGACCTGTTTCTCGCCATCGCTATTGTGGGCAATGTGATCACCATTGCCGCGCTGGTTCGCGGCTACTATTGGCAGCGCCAGAGCCAGCGATAATCGCCCCATAATCGATTTCTGACAGGACGGGAAAGCTTGCGCGGTGCTGACCGTCGATCCATCTTCTATGGCCCCTGCCAAGCCGCAGGCTAATGGCCTTTCCGCCGAAATCCGGGCGCTGCTCCTGCTTGCGGGGCCGCTGGTGCTGGGCAATCTCGCGCAGATGGCGATCCATACGACCGAGGTGATCATCCTGGGCCGCTATGACGTGCAGGCGCTGGCAGCGGCGGCGCTCGCGGTGAATCTCTATTTCGCCTGCGGCACCTTCGGCATGGGGCTGATGACCGCCGCCTCGCCGATGATCGCGGCCGAGCGCGGGCGGCGCAAGCATTCGGTGCGCGACATCCGCCGCACGGTACGCCAGGGCATGTGGGTGGCGCTGACGGTGTGCCTGCCGATCTGGGCGGTGCTGTGGAATGCGGAAAGGCTGTTCCTGCTGATGGGACAGCAGCCGGACCTTGCACGCGACGCCGGGCAGTTCATGCGGATCGCCATGTGGGGGCTGCTGCCCTGGCTGCTGCAATTCGTGCTGCGCATGTACGTGTCCGCGCTCGAAAGGCCGATCTGGGGGGTGTTCGTCACGCTGTGCGGCGTGGCGATGAACCTGGTGGCCTGCTGGGCGCTCGTCTTCGGCAATCTGGGCTTTCCAGAACTCGGGCTGAAGGGCGCGGCGATCGCCAATCTGCTGGCCAACTGCACATTGTTTGCGGTGATGGCGCTGGTGGTGACCCAGGTGCGCGCCTTCCGGCGCTACCGGCTGTTCGGCCGATTCTGGGTCGCGGACTGGGGGCGCTACCGCGCGCTGTTCAAGCTGGGCCTGCCGATCGGCGTGACCTTTGCCTTCGAGGTCGCGATCTTCAGTTCCGCCGCCTTCCTGATGGGGCTGATCAGCCGCGATTCGCTCGCCGCGCATGCCGTTGCGATCCAGATCGCCTCGTTTGCCTTCATGGTGCCGTTCAGCCTGTCGCAGGCCGCGACGGTGCGCGTCGGCCTGCACCATGGCGCGCGCGATGCGGCTGCGGCGGCGCGCGCGGGCTGGGCGGCGCTGGGGCTGGGCGTGGTCGCGGCATGCGGCATGTCGGCGATCATGGCGCTGATTCCGGGCGCGCTGGTCGGGCTGTTCATCGATCCAAAGGACGCGAGCGCCGCGCCGGCCTTTGCGCTGGCGCTGAGCTTCCTGCTGGTGGCAGCGATCTTCCAATTGGTCGACGCGGTGCAGGCGGTGGGGGCAGGGGTGCTGCGCGGGCTTCAGGACACGCGCTGGCCGATGCTGTTCGCGGCGTTCGGCTATTGGGTCGTCGGCATGGGCACCGCCTGGTTCTTTGCCTTCCGCCTCGGCTGGGAAGGTGTCGGCGTTTGGATCGGGCTGGCGGCCGGGCTCGCGGTCGTGTCGGTTCTGATGGTCGGCCGCTGGGCGCTCCGGCAGCGTTTCGGGCTGGGGGTTTACGCCTGACCCCTGGGCTTGCAGCCCGGTTGAGGGGCTCGGGACAAACGGATAAGGGCTCTGGCCATGGCTGAACTGCCCATATATTCCGTCCTGCCCGACCTGCTGACTGCGCTCGCCGCCGGTCCCAACGCCGTGCTTGTGGCACCGCCGGGTGCGGGCAAAACTACCACCGTCGCCCCGGCGCTGCTCGACCAGCCCTGGTGCTCCGGCCAGGTGCTGCTGCTCTCGCCGCGCCGCCTCGCCGCGCGCGCCGCGGCCGAGCGCATGGCAGAGCTTGCGGGCGAATCCGTTGGCCAGACGATCGGCTATTCGACCCGGATGGACAGCAAGACGAGCGCCGCCACCCGCGTGCTCGTGCTGACCGAGGGCATCTTCGTCAACCGCATCCAGGCCGATCCCGAGCTTGCGGGCGTGTCGGCGGTGCTGTTCGACGAGGTGCACGAGCGCAGCCTCGACAGCGATTTCGGCCTGGCGCTGGCGCTCGAGGCACAGGGCGCGTTCCGCCCCGATCTGCGGCTGCTCGCCATGTCTGCAACGCTCGATGGCGCGCGCTTTGCCGCGCTGATGCAGGGCGCGCCGGTGATCGAGAGCGAGGGGCGCTCGCATCCGCTCGCGCTGCGTTATCTCGGGCGGCGCGGAGAGCAGCGGATCGAGGACGGTATGGCGCAGGCGATCCGCACCGCGCTGCGCGACGAGGCGCAAGGCGATGTGCTGGCCTTTCTGCCCGGCGTCGCGGAAATCGCGCGCACCGCCGAGCGGCTCGAGACTCTGGGCAGTAGCATCGCCGTGCTTCCGCTGCACGGCACGCTCACCCCGGTCGAGCAACGCGCCGCGATCCGCCGCGATCGCGAGGGGCGGCGCAAGGTCATCCTCGCCACCAGCATCGCCGAGACCAGCCTCACCATCGACGGCGTGCGGATCGTCGTCGATAGCGGGCTAGCCCGTCGGGCACGCTATGATCCGCTCGCCGCCACCACGCGGCTGGTGACCGAGCGCGCGAGCCAGGCCGCCGCCACGCAGCGCGCAGGGCGCGCCGCGCGCCAGGGGCCGGGCGTCGCCTATCGGCTGTGGGAAGAGGCGGCGACCGGCGGGCTGCCGCGCTTCGATCCGCCCGAAATCCTGGATAGCGATCTTGCCCCGCTGGTCCTGCAATGCGCCGCCTGGGGCGAGAGCGATCCGGCGCGGCTCAACTGGCTCGATCCGCCGCCCGCGCCGTTGCTGGCCGAGGCGCGCAAGCGGCTGATCGCGCTGGACGCGGTCGAAGCGGGCGGGTCGATCACGCCGCTGGGCCGGTCGATCGCCGCGCTGCCGCTACCGCCGCATCTGGCCGCGATGCTGCTGAAGGGCGCGGAGGCCGGGTGCGCGATGCGCGCTGCGGAAATCGCGCTGCTGCTGCAGGAGCGTGGGTTGGGCGGGCAGGGCGACGATCTCGATACGCGGCTCGCCCGTTGGCGCAACGACCGGAGCGAGCGCGCATCGAAATCGCGCAAGCTCGCCGAACGCTGGGCAAAGCTGGCCGAACGGCAGGTGAGCGCCGGCACGCCGCGCGATGCGCCACCACCGGTGCTGCTCGCCTTCGCCTATCCCGACCGGGTGGCGAAGCGCCGCGATGCTTCAGGCGAGACCTGGGCGAGCGCGGGCGGACGCAGCTTCCGGCTCGATCCGGCCTCGCCGCTGATCACCGCGCCATGGCTGGCGATCGGCGAGGTTCAGGGCAAGGCGGCGGATGCGCGCATCCTGAGCGCCTTTGCGCTCGATCCGGCGGATGTCGAGGCGTATCTCGCGGAGCGGATCGAACGCGTCAGCCGATGCGATTTCGTCGCGGAGAGCAGGCGCGTCGAGGCGCGGCTCGAGCGGCGGCTGGGCGCGATCCGGCTGGCGAGCGCGCCCGATCCCGCGCCCGATGCCGATGCGGTGCTGGCGGCGTTGCTACAAGGGGTGCGCGATCATGGCCTGACGCTGCTCGACTGGGGCGACAAGGCGCTGGCGCTGCGCCAGCGCGCCGCGTTCGCCGGGGTCGAGGCGCTGGACGAGGCGCAGCTGCTCGAAACGTTGGAGGACTGGCTCGCGCCGCTGCTGGCGGGCAAGCGCTCGCTGGGCGCGCTGAGCGCAGGCGATCTCCACAATGCGTTGCAGGGCCTGGCGGGCTGGGATGCGATGCAGGCGATCGAGCGGATCGCGCCCGCCGAGTTCGCCAGCCCCGCAGGCACGCGCCACGCGATCGATTATGCCGCGACCGCAGGCCCCACGGTCGAACTGCGCGTGCAGGCGTTGTACGGTCTCGACGAGCATCCCACCGTTGGGCGGAACCGCATCCCGCTGGTCCTGTCGCTCACCTCGCCGGCGGGCCGCCCGATCCAGACGACGCGCGATCTGCCCGGCTTCTGGCGCGGCAGCTGGCGCGATGTCGCCAAGGACATGCGCGGCCGCTATCCGCGCCACCACTGGCCCGACGCGCCTTGGAAGGCGACCGCGAGCCTCGCGACCAAGAAGCGCCAGGGGCTCTGACGCACTAACCCCAGTCAGCCGAAAACGCGCTTGCCGTGCGTGACCCGGTCCGACATCGCCATCGTGGTGAGCTGCGCGTTGACGCGGATGCAGCTCGGCATCACGCTCGCATCGGTGACCAGCACGTTCGCCACGCCGTGCACGCGCTGGTCGAGATCGACGACGCCCCTGGCCGGATCGGCATGGATCGCATTGCCGCCATGCGGATGGCTCGACGACAGCACCACGTCATCGGGCTCCTCGATATTCTCCTCGAAGAACCGGTCGATCTCCGCATCGCTCATGCCGCGCGCCAGCGTTTCGCCGTGCAGCAGCGCCGGGTAGACTTCCTCCGCACCGCCGCGGAAATGCACCTTGGTCAGCGTCGCGAGCGCTCGGCGCAGGACCGCGAGATCACTCTGCTCGAGCTCGAAGCCGAGCTTGCCCTTCCTGATCGTGCCGCGCCGGTCCGCCGGGAACAGCACGCCCGCCGAGGCGAGCCGGTTATAGTTGAGCATCCGCCGGAAATGCTCGTCGAACCAGCCGGGTACCAGCGAGGCCATGCTCATTGGCGGCTGGAAATGGCTCTCGATCAGGAAATCGGCGCGGTCGACAAAGGTCGCCATCTGGTCCTCGTCCCAGGCGTTGACCGGACCCGGCATCAGCGCCGGGACCGGGCAGGCAATGTTGAGCGAGATGCCCTTGCCGGTCCCTTCGATGCCGCTTGCCGAGAGGATGTTGCTCGACGCGATCGTGCCCGCAGCGACGACGACGCCCTTGGTGACGCGGATCGTCTTCGCGCGGCCGTCGGGCAGCAGCACCTGCACCGAGGAGGCTACCTTGCGCCCCTGATCGTCACGACCGGACCAGCCGATATGCGACACGGCGGCATGCGCGAGGATGCGCGCCTTGCGCGGGGCGTGGAGCGTCGCGTGGCGCAGGAAGCTCTCTGGCATCGCCTTCTTGCGGCCATAGGGGCAGCCGGTGTTGCAATAGCCGCACGACACGCACGCATTGGGCTCGTTCTTCTGCCCCCAGTTCTTGCGGAACCAGCCGGTAACCGCGCGCGCATCGAGCGGATCGGACGAGCCGGCCGCATAGGCATCCCAACCTTGGAGAAGCCGCGTGCCGTTGTTGCGACCGAGCCTTCGGTCGATCTCGTGCACGCCCAGCCGCGTCTCGACCCGGCAATAGGCGGCTTCGAGCGCGTCCTCGTCGACCGGCGCACCGATGCTGCGCCAGTGTGCCAGCACGTCATGCGCATCGGGGTGCGTCTCACCCTCGCGCGCCAGCCTGAGGCAGATGCCGTTGTTGACGACGGTGGAGCCGCCGACGGTGCGCCCCTGGAAGACGATGATGTCGCGATTGCGCGTGGTCTGGATCGCGCCATCCTTGAACAGCGACGAGGACATGTGCGCCTCGTTGGGGGTCATCCGCGCGCTCGGCAGATAGGGCCCGGCCTCGACCACCAGCACTTCATAGCCCTGATCGGCGAGGTTCGAGGCCGCGACCGCGCCGCCCGCGCCCGATCCGATCACCACCACCTCGACGCTGTCGGGGATCGCTTCCTCGCCGACAAAGACGGTATAGGGCAGGTCGTTGCCGGTATGCTCGGTGATCAGCGGATCGTCGGGCGTGCCCGCGCGCGTGCGGTGGCGGGGCAGGGTGAAGCCGATCGCGTTGAACACCGGGTTGGCGCGGTTGGCGTCCTCGGCTGCCGCGTCGCTGACATTGGCGTCGTCCTGGTCGATCCAGTGACCGTAATAGCCGGCGTAAACAATGCCGCGGATGCGCGCCATGTCCTGGAAGAGATCGACCCGGCTGTTCTTCAGCCGCCTTTCGATCCGCCAGATGCGGAACGAGCGCGGCGCGAAATGCCAGATCGGGCCGCCGAGCACGACCCAGGTCGCGATCACCGACAGCGCGGTATCGCGCGGCGTGTTCCCCTCGATATTGCCGAAAATGCCCTGGAGATTGTCGACCACCTGCTGCGGTGTGATCGCCATGCGCGACGGCTCGACCAGCATGGTTTCTGCCAGCCGCTTCCAGATCGCGGCCTCGAACGGATTGAACGGCTTCCTTCTCATCGCGCGAATCCCCCTGTGCCCAGCATAGGCTAGCAGGGAGCGGCAGGATTGTAAGAAAGCGCCCGATCAAGCGCCGTTCATCGGCAACCTCAGTCCATGGCGCGGACCTCGACATCGAGTGCGCCGCCGCGCACTTGCAGCCGGTTGAACGAAGGCCGCGTGGCCCGCACGCGCTCGGACAGGGTGCCCGCGCCGATCAGGCGGATCGGGCCAGCGGGGGTGTCGACATCGAGGTCGAAAGGATCGTGGACATGGCCCGAAAGCACCGCATCCGCGCCCGCCGCCGTGATCGCTTCGAGCGCGGCGCGCCCGCCGGTGGTGCGCGCGCTCGACTGCGTCTCGGCCTCGATCAGCGGATGGTGCGCGAGCACGATGCGCAGCTTGGCATCATGGCCCGGGTCGTTCAGCGCCTGCAGCGCCTGGTGCAGCGCGCGCTTGCCGACGCGACCCTTGGACCAGTTGAAGCGCCACTGCACGCGCGCGGTGGTGCGCAGCGACACCAGATGCACATGGTCGAGCATCACACCCTCGTGCAATTGCTCCTGCAGCCGCATCACCCGGCCATAGGGCCGCCAGATGCGGCGCACCGGGTTGAAATAGGGCAGGTCGTGATTGCCGGGCTCGATCAGCACCGGCCGGCCCAGCCCCGCCAGCCAGGCCTGTGCGGCGGCGAATTCGGCCGAACGCGCACGCATGGTCAGGTCGCCGGTGATGATAACGGCATCGGGCTGCTCGTCGGTGACGGCCTGCGCGAACCAGGCGAGCGCCGCGCTGTCCTCGGCGCCGAAATGCAGGTCGCTGGCGTGGAACAGGAGGGTCATGGGGCCGCAGGCGCGCGCGTTTCGATGAAATTATGCGGTGCCTCACCAAGAGTCAGCGCATCGCCGGGCCGGGCTTCGGCGGGTTCGCCGTCGATCAGCAGCCCGATCGTTTCGGCGTCGCTGACCAGCGTTGCGGAGCGTGCGCTGCCCAGATCCTCGCGCGGACCATCGCGAAAATCGCCGCCCAGCCACGCGCTGGCATGGCTGAGCACCTCGCCGACGGTCGAAGCGGTAAAGCCGCACAGCGCCATGCTGCTGTCGCGCGGCGCGGCAAAGATGGCCGGAAAGCGTCGTTCATCCCCTTCGACGCCAACCTGCGGCCCGCCCAGGCTTTCGGATATCGCGGCGGGGATAGCATTGAAAACCAGATCGGCCAGCTCGGTGTGACGCGCATTCTCGCGCACCTTGGCCCAGCTGGTGGTGGGCCCGGCGATGACCCCGACATAAGCGATGCTGTCGCCGATCTCGACCGTGTTCAGCTTCTTGGTGCGCCGGTTGCGGCCGGCCTCGGCAATGATCGATCGACACGGCTGGTCGCCGTGGAGCGCGCGCGCGAGCAGGTTCATCGTGCCGCCGGGCAGGATCAGCACGTCGCCTTCCCAGCCCGCTGCGGCCTTGAGCGCGCCGTTGGTGGTGCCATCACCGGCATAGATCGTGAGTGTATCCACCCCCTCGGCACGCAGCTTTTCGGGGCTGGGCAGGTCCTCATCGGGACAGCGGACGATGCAGTCGACGGGCTGGTCGCTGTCCGCGAACCAGGTGACGATGTCGGCGATCACGGCAGCGTCATAGCTGCCGCTCGCTTCGTTGACGATTAGCCAGGTTTTGGTCATGCGCGCACTACGCGCATTCGCGCATTTGGTGCCTTGATCCATGTCGATTTTTCGGGTGCTCTATTCCCTGCTGACAGGTGGGCGCACCCCTGCTAATCGCGCGCCATGACCGACCTCAAGCACATCCGCAATTTCTCCATCATCGCGCATATCGACCATGGCAAATCGACGCTCGCCGACCGGCTGATCCAGGTCACCGGCGGCCTTTCCGAGCGCGAGATGTCGGCGCAGGTGCTCGACAACATGGATATCGAGAAAGAGCGCGGCATCACCATCAAGGCGCAGACGGTGCGGCTCAACTATACCGCCAAGGACGGGCAGTTGTACGAGCTCAACCTGATGGACACGCCGGGCCATGTCGACTTCGCCTATGAGGTCTCGCGCTCGCTCGCCGCGTGCGAGGGCGCGCTGCTCGTCGTCGATGCGGCGCAGGGCGTCGAGGCGCAGACGCTGGCGAACGTCTACCAGTCGATCGAGCACGATCACGAGATCCTGCCGGTCATCAACAAGATCGACCTGCCTGCCGCCGAGCCCGACAAGGTGAAGAAGGAGATCGAGGACATTATCGGCCTCGACGCCTCCGAGGCGGTGCTCGCCAGCGCCAAGTCGGGTATCGGCATCGAGGAAATCCTCGAGCAGATCGTCCAGAAGATCCCCGCGCCCAAGGGCGATCGCGATGCGCCGCTCGAGGCGATGCTGGTCGACAGCTGGTACGACCCGTATCTCGGCGTCGTCATCCTGGTCCGTGTCGTCAATGGCGTGATCAAGAAGGGCCAGCAGATCAAGTTCATGGCCGGCGGCACCGAGCATCTGGTCGACCGCGTCGGCTGCATGCGGCCCAAGATCGAAAACCTGCCCGAGCTGGCGGCGGGCGAGATCGGCTTCATCACCGCGCAGATCAAGGATATCAGCCAGACCCGCGTCGGCGATACCATCACCACGGTCAAGAACCCCGCGCCCGCGCCGCTGCCCGGCTTCAAGGAAGTGCAGCCGGTGGTGTTCTGCGGGCTCTTCCCGGTCGATGCGAACGACTTCGACAAGCTGCGCGACAGCATCTCGAAGCTGCGCCTCAACGATGCCTCGTTCAGCTTCGAGATGGAATCGAGCGCGGCCTTGGGCTTCGGCTTCCGCTGCGGGTTCCTCGGGCTGCTGCACCTCGAGATCATCCAGGAGCGGCTGACGCGCGAGTACGATCTCGACCTCATCACCACCGCGCCGTCGGTGGTGTACAAGATCAAGCTCACCCACGGGAATGGCGAGATCGAGCTTCACAACCCGGCGGACATGCCCGATCCGACCAAGATCGACGAGATCCAGGAACCGTGGATCGAGGCGGTGATCTATTGCCCCGACGAATATCTCGGCAGCATCCTCAAGCTCTGCCAGGATCGGCGCGGGCTGCAGAAGAACCTGACCTATGTCGGCGGTCGCGCGCAGGTGACCTATGAACTGCCGCTCAACGAGGTGGTGTTCGATTTCTACGACCGCCTGAAGTCGATCTCGCGCGGCTATGCCTCGTTCGACTATCACCAGATCGGCTATCGCGAGGGCGATCTCGTCAAGATGTCGATCATGGTCAATGCCGAGCCGGTCGATGCGCTGAGCATGATCGTCCACCGCGGTAGCGCGGAATCGCGCGGGCGCGGGATGTGCGAGCGGCTCAAGGACCTGATCCCGCGCCACCTGTTCAAGATCCCGATCCAGGCGGCGATCGGCGGCAAGGTGATCGCGCGCGAGACCATCGCCGCGATGCGCAAGGACGTCACCGCCAAATGCTATGGCGGCGACATCACCCGCAAGAAGAAGCTGCTGGAAAAGCAGAAAGAGGGCAAGAAGCGGATGCGCGAATATGGTTCGGTCAGCATCCCGCAGGAAGCGTTCATCGCCGCGCTTCGGATGGGCGAGGAATAAGCGTCCGCGCCGCCCCGGGGCTCAGGCCTGCGGTGCAGCAGTCTGTTCCGCGACCGGCGGGGCGGCGTCGGCTGCTACCGGAGCGGGCGGGGCGAGCGCTTCGCCTGCCTCTTCGGCGGGCGAGATGCGCATCGGGATCGCGGTGGCGATGCCGTAGCTGATGATCAGCGTGCCCAGGATCGACCACATTGCGACCCCGGCCAGACCGATCAGCTGCGCGACGAGCTGGCTGATCATGCTGCCGCCTTCGGCATAGCCGACGCCGCCGAACGCATCGCTGATGAAGATCGCGACCAGCAGTGCGCCGAGCAGACCGCCGATGCCGTGCAGCGCAA
The DNA here is from genome assembly GCA_000503195.1 of Blastomonas sp. CACIA14H2. GTDB lineage: Bacteria > Pseudomonadota > Alphaproteobacteria > Sphingomonadales > Sphingomonadaceae > Blastomonas. The sequence goes on along the minus strand of AYSC01000009.1, from coordinate 56,415 downwards.
AGGCATGGTTGCTGTCGTCGACCGCCAGAGTCTCGGTGACGAAGCGCAGGCCGAAATAGCAGGCGGGCGCAGCAAGGACGCCGACAAGGATCGCGGCGCCCGGCGAGACCAGGCCCGATGCGGGGGCGATCGCGGCGAGGCCCGCGACAAGGCCGCTGACCGCGCCCATGGCGGTGACATTGCGGGTGCGCAGCTTCTCGATCAGCAGCCAGACCAGCGCGCTCGTGCAGGCCGCGACCTGCGCGTTGATGATCGCGCTGCTGGCATCGTCGGTCGCGGCCAGCGTCCAGCCGCCGGTCAGCGCGAAATTGCCGATGAACAGCAGCGCGCCGCCTGCGAGCACCATCACCGGATTGTGCGTCGCGGCGGCAGCGCCGGGCCAGCCGGTGCGCCGCCCGATCACCAGAGCGGCGACAAGTGCGGAAATTCCTGCGCAGAAATGCAGCGCGATGCCGCCGGCATAATCGAGCACGCCAAAGCCGTAGAGCCAGCCGCCGCCCCAGATCCAGTGCGCGACCGGTGCATAGACGATCAGGCTCCACAGCCCGCCGAACGCCAGCGCCCAGCCGAAGCGGCCGCGCCCGGCCCAGGCACCCGCGACGAGCAGGGCGGCGAGCATCGCGCCTGCGATCTGGAACAATACGAACGCGCTTTCGGGCACGGCGGTGCCGAAGCGGACATTGCCGAGCGCGATCAGCATCCAGGCATTGCCGCCGCCAATCACACCGCCGCTGGGGTCACCGAAGGCCAGCGTATAGCCCACCACGACCCAGAGCAGCGGGACGAGCGCGGCGATCGCAGTGCCCTGCAGGAACACGCCCTGCGCCGCGCGCGCGGTGCCGCGTCCGGCTTGCATCAGCAGCACGCCGGGTAGCGCGAACAGCATCAGCAGCGCGGCTGAGATCAGCATGAAGGCGGTATCGCCCGAATTGGTCACATCGAGCGTGGCGGGATCGACCATGGCGGGCGCGGCCCATGCGGGCGCGGCGAGCGCTGCCGTAGCGAGGGTGAAAATGCGCGCCAGCCTTGCGATCATGCTCTCGACTTTCCCAAACCGTGCTGTCCTGAAACGGGACAGCCCATCTGCCGCGTCATGCCGCAGTTTGGCAAATAATCGATTAACGCGCGCGCAATTCTGCGGCGAACGGAGGCGTCACATCCAGCCCTCGAGGACCTGGTCGGGGGGACGGTGCCCATCAAACCAGAAGCGGATATTCGCGATGACCTTGTGCCCGGCGACCTCGCGCCCTTCGAAGGTGGCGCTGCCGACATGCGGCAGCAGCACGACATTCTTCAGCGCGAGCAGCCGTTCGTCGACCTGCGGCTCGCGCGGATAGACATCGAGCCCGGCCCCGGCGATCCTGCCGCCCTCGAGCGCCTCGATCAGCGCCGCCTCGTCGACCAGCTCGCCGCGCGCGCTGTTGATGAGATAGGCGCTGGGCTTCATCAGGCCGATCCGGCGCGCATCGATGATGCCGCGCGTCTCGGGGCTGCGCGGGCAGTGCAGGGTGATGATGTCCGATCCGGCGACCAGCGCGTCGAGATCGGGCTCGTAGCTCGCGCCAAGCATCTGCTCGAGGCTTTCGGGCAGGCGGCGGCGGTTGTGATAGACGATGTTGAGGCCGAAGCCGCGCGCGCGGTGCGCGACCGCCTGGCCGATGCGGCCCATGCCGACAATGCCCAGCTGCTTGCCGCCGATGCGGTGACCGAGCATGCCCGAGGGGCTCCAGCCTTCCCACTGGCCCGACCGCACCAGCTTCTCGCCCTCGGCGAGGCGGCGCGGAACCGAGAGGATCAGCGCCATGGTCATGTCGGCGGTATCGTCGGTGAACACGCCCGGCGTGTTGGTGATGATGATGCCCCTGGCCCGCGCAGCCTTGAGGTCGATATGATCGACCCCGGCACCGAAATTGGCGAGCAGTTTCAGCCTGTCGCCGGCGCCCGCAATCAGCTCGGCATCGATCGCATCGGTCACCGTCGGCACCAGCACGTCGCATGTCGCCATCGCGGCGGCGAGTTCGTCACGGGTGAACGCATGGTCGTCGGTGTTGAGCGTGACGTCGAACAGTTCGGCCATGCGCTCTTCGACGGCGGGGGCAAGCTTTCGCGTGACGATCACGCGCGGGCGGCTGCCCGGTTCGTGCGGCGGGGCGGAGGGCCGGGAAGAGGGGCTCGATGGCATATCTGTGCTATGCCTCAACCGCCCCAAAGGTCAAGCTGCGGCACTTGCTTGGCACAGGTTTTTTGGCTTAAGCGATTATCGACGAAACATCGTCGGGCGACAGGCGTATTTGGGGCCGACGGGGGACATTCGATGCGGGCGACACGATATTCGGGACTGGTACTTGGCGGCCTTGCACTGCTGGCGATGCTGGCCGGGCAGGATGCGGCCCTGGCGCAGGCCGAGGTGAAAGTGCCGTATTGGGCCTCGATCCAGAAAGACGAGGCGTTCGCGCGCGCAGGGCCCATGGCGACTTATCAGATCGAATGGGTGTTCCGGCGCAAGCATCTGCCGGTCAAGGTGATCAAGCGCTATGGCGTGTGGCGGCAGATTGTCGATCCGTCGGGCTGGACGGGCTGGATGCACTCGAACATGCTCAGCCGCAAGCGCACCGCGATCGTGACCGGTGACGTCATCGCCATCCGCGCCGCGCCGCAGGACAGCGCCAAGCTGATGTGGCGCGCCGAACCCGGCGTCGTCGGCGAACTGGGCGATTGCGAGAAGGGTTGGTGCGAATTCGCCGTCGAAACGCGCGCCGGCTGGGTGCGGCAGGACCGGATCTGGGGCGCGGGCGAACCCTGACGCGAATATTCCATGGCCAGAAATGGGCCCGCCCACCGTCTTGGGGGACGATGGGCGGACTTGCTTCCTACTGGCGAAAGGACAGTTACCAGTAGAAATTCGGGATCACGCGGACGACGGTGCCGGTCCGGGTGTTGACCAGCAGCATGTCGTTATAGTGCCGCACCCAGGTCTGACGCACACCGGGGTTCGGCAGGCGATAGTTGCGGTAGTTGTTCACGACATAGCGCTGGCCGTAGAAGTTCGGCGCAATGCGGACGCCCGGGCGGAACTGCTGATAGCGGAAGTTCGACCGGAAGGCGGGGCCGCGAAACGCGGCGCGATTGCGGGCACGATAGTCGCGATAATCGCGCAGGTCCTCGCGATATTCGCGGCGGGCGTCGCGCACGTCGCGGCGCTGGTCGCGCAGATCGCGCTGTTCCTCGCGGACATCGCGGCGGTCACCATAGCGGCGGGCATCCTGCACGTCGCGGCGATCGCGGCGCAGTTCGCGCTGCTCCTGGCGCAGCTCGCGTTCGGAACGGATCACCTCGCCACGCGACTGGGCAAAGGCGGGGGCGGTCGCGACCGGCAGCGTCGTGGCCAGCATCAGGGTGCCGATCAGGGCTTTCGAAAGGGTCTTCATAGCTCTTACTCCTGTCATGGCCTGAGCAGAAGGGGGGCTGCTCTGGACATGTTCAGGAATACGCCTCTCTATCTGAACGGGTTGCGAATGCTGCGCTCATTTTCGCGTCATCTTGTCGCAAGATGTAATGGGTGGGGGATGGCGTCGCTCGCCGTAAAGCCCTCCCCCTTGATGGGGGAGGGTTGGGAGGGGTTGATGGTCCCGGTTAGCGCCATGCTCCAGCTAAAGCACTCTGCCGCAACCCGCACCCCCACCGCTGCGACATAGGCAGTCCTTCGACAAGCTCAGGACTGCCAAGTCTTCGCTACCTCCCCCATCAAGGGGGAGGGGTATTACTTCGCCGACGTCGGCAGCAGATCGGCCGGATCGTTCGCCACGATGCCCAGCACCGTCGCCCAGGCCGCGACATTCTGTTGCAATTTTTTCGGGTCGATCTTGTCGAGCGTGTCGTCGGGGGTGTGGTGCAGGTCGAAATAGTCGGTGCCGTCCTGCTGCAGGTCGATGGCGTTCACGCCCAGCGCCACGGTCGGGCCGACATCGGGGCCGCCGCCCGCGACAGTGTTGCTGCGCCCGATGCCCAACGGCGCGAGCGCGTTGGCGATGCGGGTCTTGAGGTCATCGGTGCCGTCCGGCAGCTTGAAATCGACCTGCCAGATGCGGTCCGCGCCGAAATCCGATTCCATCGCCAGCACATGGTCTGCCGCGCCATGCGCCTTCGCATAGGCGATGCCGCCGAACAGCCCGACTTCTTCGGCACCGAACCAGACGACGCGGATGGTGCGCTTCGGCTGGCCGGCGTCCATCACCAGCTTGGCCGCGGCAGCGGTGATCGCGACGCCAGCACCGTCATCGATCGCGCCGGTGCCCAGATCCCAGCTGTCGAGATGCCCGCCGACCAGGATTACGCCTGCTTGTGGATCGCTGCCCGGCACCTCGGCGATGACATTGCCCGATTGGGTGGTGCCGATCTGGCGCGGGGTGAGCACCAGCTTCATCTTCACCGCCTGACCGGTCTTTGATGCGCGCGCGATCATCCGCTCGAGATTCTCGGCATCGGGAATCGAGAGCGCGGCGGCCGGGATCGGCGTCACGCCTTCGGGGAAATTGGTGCCGCCCGTATGCGGGTTGCGGTGATAATCGGTGCCGACCGAGCGGATGACGATCGCCGCTGCGCCCTTCTGCGCGGCCAGGCCGGGGCCTGCGCGCCGCACGCCGCCGAACTGGCCATAGCTCGCCCCGCTCTGCGTCCGCGTCATCTTGTGACTGACGAACGCGATCTTGCCCTTGAGGCTGCCCGCGGGGGCGGCCTGAAGATCGGCGAGCGTGCGGAAATAGACGACCTCCGCCTCCAACCCCTTGTCGCCGGTGCTCGCCGAATTGCCGAGCGCGCTGATATGCATCTTTCCGGTGAACGGCGCGGTGATCTCGGCCGTCTCGGTGCCACGCACCCAGGTCTTCATGTCGAACGGTTCGATCCGCACATTGGAAAAGCCCATCGCCTTGAGCCGCTCGACCGCCCAGGCGCGCGCCGCTGCCTCGCGCTCGGTGCCAGCAAGGCGCGGGCCGATCTCGGTCGTGAGGTCCTCGACGATGCCGTACGCGGTATCGTCGCCGAGCGCCTTTTGCTGGAGCGCGGCCGGATCGTGCTGGGCAAGAAGGGGGAAGGGAAGGGCGAGGGCGGCCAGGGCCAGCAGGGTGCGTTTCGTCATGGCCGCATGGCTTAACCACACGTCCCGGCTTTGCCAATGCCGTCTTGCCGCAAAGCGCGCTCGCCGCTAAGGCGCGGGGCAAACCAACATACCCGCATAAAGGCGTACTCCCGCATGGCTGCTCAATATTCCTTCGTGATGAAGGGTCTGACCAAGACCTTTCCCGGCGCGAACAAGCCGGTGCTCAACGGCATTCACCTGCAATTCTATCCCGATGCCAAGATCGGCATCGTCGGCCCCAACGGATCGGGCAAGTCGACGCTGATGAAGGTGATGGCCGGGATCGACAAGGATTTCACCGGCGAAGCCTGGCCGGGCGAGGGCATCACCGTCGGCTATCTGGCGCAGGAGCCCGAGCTCGATCCCAACAAGACCGTCAAGCAGAACGTGATGGACGGCGTGCGCCCCGTCGCCGATCTGGTCGAGCGCTTCGACGAGATCAGCGCGCTGATGGCCGATCCTCCCGAAGACGCCGATTTCGACGCGCTGATGGAGGAAATGGGCACGCTGCAGGAAAAGATCGACGCGGTCGATGGCTGGACGCTCGACAACCAGCTCGAGATCGCGATGGAGGCCTTGCGCTGCCCGCCGGGCGATGCCGATGTCACCAACCTGTCGGGCGGTGAACGCCGCCGCGTGGCCTTGTGCCGCCTGCTGCTCGAAAAGCCCAGCATCCTGCTGCTCGACGAACCGACCAACCATTTGGACGCCGAAAGCGTCGCCTGGCTGGAAAAGCATCTGGTCGATTATCCCGGCAACGTCATCCTCGTCACCCACGATCGCTATTTCCTCGACAATGTGGTGAACTGGATCCTCGAGCTCGATCGCGGCAAGTATTTCGTCTACGAAGGCAATTATTCGACCTATCTCGACAAGAAGGCCAAGCGCCTCGAGCAGGAAGCGCGCGAGGATGAGGGCCGCCAGAAGGCGATCCAGGACGAGCTGGCGTGGATCCGGCAGACCCCCAAGGCGCGCCAGACCAAATCCAAGGCGCGTATCCGCGCGTTCGACGAGCTCGTCGAGGCGCAGGAAAACCGCAGCCCCGGCAAGGCGCAGATCGTCATCCAGACCCCCGAGCGCCTGGGCGGCAAGGTGATCGAGGCGCATGGCCTGTCCAAGGCCTATGGCGACAAGCTGTTGTTCGAGAACCTCTCGTTCACGCTGCCGCCGGGCGGTATCGTCGGCGTGATCGGGCCGAACGGCGCGGGCAAGTCGACGCTGTTCAAGCTGATCACCGGCAAGGAACAGCCCGATAGCGGCACCATCGCGATCGGCGATACGGTCAAGCTCGGCTATGTCGACCAGAGCCGCGACGATCTCGATCCCAACAAGAACGTGTGGGAAGAGGTCTCGGACGGGCTCGATTTCTTCAAGCTTGGCAAGCACGACGTGCCCACCCGCGCCTATGTCGGCGCGTTCAACTTCAAGGGCCAGGACCAGCAGAAGAAGGTCGGCCAGCTTTCGGGCGGTGAACGCAACCGCGTCCACATGGCCAAGATGCTGAAAGAGGGCGGCAACGTGCTGCTGCTCGACGAACCGACCAACGATCTCGACGTCGAAACGCTGCGCGCGCTCGAAGAGGCGCTGGAAAGCTTCGCCGGCTGCGCCGTGGTCATCAGCCACGACCGCTTCTTCCTCGACCGCCTGTGCACGCACATCCTGGCGTTCGAGGGCAACAGCCATGTCGAATGGTTCGAAGGCAATTTCGAAAGCTACGAGGAAGACAAGCGGCGTCGCCTGGGCGACGAGGCCGACCGCCCGACGCGGATGAGCTACAAGAAGCTGACGCGCTGACGTTATTTCTCCCCTCCTGCTTGCGGGAGGGGTCGGTTCAGCATGCTGAACCGGGGTAGGCCAGTGCTGGGCGCTCAATCGCCACATCAGCCTTGGCATCAAGCACTGCCATCAGTGCAACCCCACCCCGCCCTGCGGGCACCCCTCCCCAAGGGGAGGGGAGAGGGATTACGCGCGCCTAACCAAAAGCCGTCACCCTTGATGGGGGAGGGTTTGGGTGGGGGTGAGCGTGCCGGGTTGCTCAGTTGTTTCGAGTATCTAGAATCTACTGGGGCCACACTTTGGCGATGTCTGCTTTTTGCCGCGCTCAGAACTGCGGAGACGTCACAGATGCGATGGTTAACCGACATCCCATTGGAGCATCGAGGCATCTACAATCTCGGCTCCCATATGGCGAATAAATGCGTGGCGTAGATCTTCTTTGCTCGCCTGCCATTTTTTAGGATCTTCGGAGGGGTCCATTCCCTCCGCAAGAAACAACCAGTCTACGAATTGGTCTGCGCTTACAGGACCTGCTTCAGGAATGAAGTTATCGACGTGGGATGTCTTTCCATCAACAATACCACCGCACCAACCGCATTCCACGCAAACTTCATTCTGAAGCGCATTATAAGAAGGGTTCCCACTCATCCACACATCTGACCATACAAGCAAATTGTCTGCAATGAGGTCGTTTGTTGAACGGCAGTTTTTTCCGCCACAATCCCAAATCCGCCCCACCCCCGCTCAGCCTGAGCTTGTCGAAGGCCCCGCTATACGGCCCACGTGGGCGCGGGTCCTTCGACTTCGCGGGCTAAAGCCCGCGGCTCAGAGCCTGCCCTGAACTTGGTTCAGGGATGAGCGGGGGAGGTGCGGGTGGCGCAGGGCTTTCTACAAGCTTGAACTGCCCCGGGCGTGCAGAGGTTGCGTACACCACCTCCCTTCGTCATCCTGAACTCGTTTCAGGATCCATCGTGCCCCAGTCGCCGAAGCTGCGTGGGGAGAAATGGACCCTGAAACAAGTTCAGGGTGACGGCTGGAAGCATGGGACGTGGCCGGTTCTTCACCAACAAAAAAGCCGCACGAACCATTCGGCTCGCGCGGCTTCTTGTAACTCTAACCCCAACCAGATCAGGCGTCGAAATCGCCGCCCATGCTGCTGGTGCGCGCCGGGGCCGAGGCCGTCAGGCGCAGGGCTTCGGCCGAGAGGCTCAGCGAGCCGATTTCGTCGGCATCGTCGTCGTCGTCGACCTGGACCTTCTGCATCGACTGGGTCAGGCTTTCCTTGAGATCTTCCGGCAGGATCGTCTCGTCGGCGATCTCGCGCAGCGCGACGACGGGGTTCTTGTCGCGGTCGCGGTCGATGGTCAGTTCGGCACCGCCGCTGATCTCGCGCGCGCGCTGCGCGGCGAGCAGAACCAGGTCGAACCGGTTGGTGACCTTGTCGATGCAATCTTCAACGGTAACGCGCGCCATGAACGGGCTCCAGACTCTATGCGAATATGAGGGAAAGGCGGCCCCTAGCGGCTCAGGGCTGCAGAGTCAATGATAGGTGGGTGCCTGAGCGCCTTCGCCGCCCGCCTTCCAGCCCCAGAACAGGTAGCAGGGGGGCACGTTCCAGCCCTCGAAGCCGCGATCTACCCGGTCGAAATAGGGGCGGATCAGCTGGTTGGTGAAGCGGGTGAACTGATAGACCAGGAACGCGCCGCCGGGGCGCAGCGCGCGATACGTCCCTTGCGCGATCGCATCGGCAACGCCATCGGGCAGGGTCGAGAGCGGCAGGCCCGAGAGCACGTAATCGGCATGGTCGAACCCGTGCGCGGCGATGATCGCCTCGACGTCCGCCGCCGATCCATGCACCGCGATGAAGCGGCTGTCGGGCACGGTCTTGCGCAGATAGCGGATGAAATCCGGGTTGGTATCGATCGCGATATAGGTGGCGCCCCGCGGCAGGCGATCGAGCACCGCGCGGCAGAAGGTGCCGACGCCGGGGCCATATTCCACGAACAGCTGGACGCTTTGCCAGTCCACCGGACCCAGCATCTTGCGGATGGTGCGGTCGGACGAGGGAACGATCGATCCGACCATGCGTGGATGCTTGAAGAACTCCCTCGCAAAAACGCCCCAGGCCCCGAAAACCCGCTCCGCGCGCGCCTTTATCCGCTGCCGCAACGGCAGCTGGACCAGGTCCGTAGAATGCATGCAAAACCCCTCGAATTGGCTGTCAACGAAACGCCACAATTGCAGATTGGTGCGGCCAAAGCAATCATGTGTATCAGTGTTGCATAGCAGTACTTTGCAAGCGGTTCCCGAGCGCCTAGACCAGCGCGCATGAGCGGAAATGCGGATTCCCGGATTCACCCCGACGGTGCCATCGCCGTGATCTTTGCTGCGCAGCATAGCGGGAGCGATGCCGAGGCTTATGGCGTCATGGCCGAGGCGATGGACGCGCTCGCGGCGCGCCAGCCCGGCTATCTCGGCATGGACCATGCGGGTAGCGAGGGCGGGTTCGGCATCACGGTGAGCTATTGGGCGGACGATGCGAGCGCCAGGGCGTGGCGCGACAATCCCGAACATCGCGCGGCGCGCGAGGCGGGGCGGGACCGCTGGTACGACCGTTATACGCTGCATGTGGCGAGGATCGAGCGGGGCTATGCCTGGCCATGAACGTGCAGCAGACCCCAGAACCTCCGATCGAGGCGAGCCAGAAGCTGCCGGCCGATCGCATGGCGCTGCTGTTCACTGTGATGCTGGTGACCGCGGCAGGCAACACCGCGATGCAATCGGTGATGCCCGCGATCGGCACGCGACTGGGCGTCGCCGATTTCTGGGTGAGCTTGGCCTATAGCTGGTCGGCGCTGCTGTGGATGATCTGCGCCCCGCGCTGGGCGCGCATGTCCGATCGGCGCGGGCGCAAGGCGCTGATGAATCTCGGGCTGCTCGGCTTCATATCCTCGTTCGCGCTGTGCGGGCTGACGCTGATCGCCGGGCTACACGGCTATCTCTCGGCCCTTGCGACGATGCTGATCTTCGCGCTGTTCCGCAGCCTGTATGGTGGGCTGGGCTCGGCAGGGCCGCCGGCGGTGCAGGCCTATGTCGCCGCGCGCACCAGCCGGGCGGAGCGCACACAGGCGCTGTCGATGATCTCCTCGTCGTTCGGGCTCGGCACCGTGATCGGGCCTGCGCTCGCGCCGCTGATCATCCTGCCCTATCTCGGCCTGCCCAGTCCGTTCTTCGTCTTCGCCGCCTTCGGCCTGCTGGTGCTGGTGACGCTGAAGCTGCGGCTGCCCGACGACACGCCGAGCTATGCCGCGCGCGGGCGGCTGGTGTCCGAGCCAATGAGTTCGGGCTCGGCCGGCGAGGTCTATGACCCGCAGGAGCACGAGGCCGAATCCGAGCCGGCTGTGCCCGAAACGGCGCGCCTGTCCTGGCGCGACGCGCGGCTGCGGCCCTGGCTGATCGCGGGGCTGGTCGGTGGCCATGCCAATGCGATGATCCTGGGTCTGGTCGGCTTCATGCTGCTCGACCGGCTCGACCTGCGCGCCACGCCCGAGCTGGCGGCGGGCCCCACCGGACTGGTATTGATGGCGGGCGCCTTCGCCACCTTGCTCGCGCAATGGGGGCTGATCCCGTATCTCAAGATGGGCCCGCGCACCTCGACGCTCTGGGGCATGGCGCTCGCCGCCAGCGGGTGCACGATGGTCGCCTTTTCGGAAAGCCTCAACGCCATCACATTGGGCTTTGCGATCGCGTCGCTGGGATTTGGCCTTTTCCGCCCGGGCTTTACCGCGGGTTCCTCGCTGGCGGTGACAAGGGCGGAGCAGGGACAGGTGGCGGGCATCGTCGCCTCGGTCAACGGTGCGGCTTATATCATCGCGCCCGCGATCGGCGTGTGGCTGTACAATATCGCGCCGCTCGAATCGTTCGCGATCATCATCGGGTTGTGCGTGTTCGTGCTCGTCTGGGGGCGCAAGGCGCTGCAGGCGGACGAGGTGCTGGTGCGGCCGAACTAGAGCCCGCGCCAGATCTTCAGCATCGTGTCGCCGCGTGGCTGGCGGACATGCGCCGGGCAGGCGCGCGGACGGAAATCAAGCCCCAGGCATAGCCGCACCTCCTGCAGCCAGCCGCGCGTATTTGCCTTGAGTGCGATGGCGGTCGCGGGCATTCCCGGGTTAAGCTTCGCAATCGCGCGCTTGAGCATACCCTGGGTCAGCGGTCGGCGCGAGAGACGCTCCATGTCGGGCAGCCTGACCGACCGGTACAGCCGGGTCGCGGTCTGGAAATAGCGCGCCGGGTCGCGCACCATGCAGCTGCCATGCTTGTCCCACTGGTGCTGGATCAGCCGCTGCGACGGCATCGCGCACAGGTTCTGCCGGACCACCGACAGCGGCACAGGCGACGGGGGCGTCGCGCAATATTGCGGATAGGCCGCGGTCTTGCCCTCGGGCCAGAGACCGTGCAGCACGAACCCGAATTCGCCGAAACGGCGACTGCATTGCAGCGCCTGGCCCGTATCGTCCTCGCGCCCCCGGCAGAATTCGGGCGACCAGCTCAGCGCCAGCGTATAGCCCGCGACCGGCACGATGCGGCGGACCGCGTCGCGCCCGCGTTGCGGAGCGGGCAGGGGACTCAGCCGCTCGGGCAGGCGGCATTGATAGGCCTGGGCGAGCAGCGGCGCAGGAGCGACCGCGATCCCCAGCACGATCAGGGCCGCCGCGCCGCGCATCACGCCGCCTTGAAATCGAGCCCGATATCGGCGGCGGGCGCGGACTGGGTGATGCGGCCGACCGAGATATAGTCGACCCCGGTCTCGGCGATCGCGCGGATCGTCTCGAGCGTCACGCCGCCCGAGGCCTCGCACGGTACGCGTCCGCCGACCAGGGTCACCGCGCCGCGCAGCGTGGCAGGTGCCATATTGTCGAGCAGCAAATGGGTGGCGCCGGCGGCCAGCGCGGGTTCGATCTGCTCGACATGGTCGACCTCGACGATGATCTGGCCGATGCCCGCGGCAACCGCGCGGCGCACCGCCTCGCCGATATCGCCCGCGACCGCGACATGATTGTCCTTGATCATCGCCGCGTCCCACAGGCCCATGCGATGGTTCTTCGCGCCGCCCATGCGGGTCGCGTATTTCTCGAGCAGGCGCAGCCCCGGAATGGTCTTGCGGGTATCGAGCAGCACCGCGCCGGCGCCCTCGATCGCATCGACATATTGGCGGGTCAGGGTGGCGATGCCGCTGAGATGCTGCACCGTGTTGAGCGCCGACCGTTCGGCTGTGAGCAAAGCTCGCGCCTTGCCCGAGACCGAAAGGATATCGGTGCCGGCCTCGACCGCATCGCCTTCTTCGACCAGCCGCTGCACCGTGCAGTCCGGATCGAGCGCGCGGAAAAACGCTTCGGCGATCGGAAGGCCTGCAACCACGATGGCGTGCCGTGCGTCCATGACGCCGTCGAACCGTGCATCGGCAGGGATCACGCTCTCGGACGTCACATCGCGTCCGTCGGGGCCCAGGTCCTCAGCCAGCGTCGCGGCAACGAACTGTCCCAAATCGAAGTCGTTGATCGAAATGGTCATTTCCCTCAATCTCCCGGGTGATAGGACGCAGCCAGCGAGGGGCCACCAAGCCCCTGCACGCCGCCCCCGCAATATTGCCATGCGCCATAGGACAAGCCCTGGACTGCCGCCAGAATGAAGTTGCCCGACGCCCATTTCCCGACCGATCCGCAAGACCTGCCAGACCGGCGCCCCGGTCTGCTGCGCAGCGCGGGCGCGGCGGCACTGCTGTTCTGCCTGAGCACCTTTGTCATTTCGGCCTTTCGCGCGTCGCTCAATCCGGATGAGGTGTTCGACCTCTACCACCCCAAGCGGATCGTGCTGATCGCCGCAGGCGCGCTGGTGTTCTGGCTCGCGATCCGGGGCCGCGCCGGGGCCCGGCCGGGGCTGCCGATGCTGCGCCGCATGGCGCTGGTCGGGCTCCCCGGGCTTGCTGTCCTGTTCGTCCTTGCCATGGCGTTCGACATCTGGGTCATGCACGAAACCGCGAACCTTGCCGCGCGCAACATGCGGTGGATCCTCTTGTGGAGCGGTTATTTCGGCACCGGCCTCGCGGCCTGGCTGGCACTGAGCTATGGCACCGCGCTGGCAGAGGCCGAGCAGCAGGCGGTGGATCGCCTCGCCATCGGGGAAGCGCAGGATGAGGCGCTCGACCATGGGTTCTGGGTCAAGACGGGCCGGCAGACGCTCCATATCGCTAAGGGCGATGTCGAGTGGATCGAGGCAGAAGGCAATTATGTCCGCATCCATGCGGCAAATGGCGCCAACGGCCTCGTACGATCAACTCTCGCGGCCATCGAATCGCAGCTGGAGGCCGAGCAGTTCATGCGCACCCATCGTTCGGCGCTGTGTCGTCGATCGGCCATCCGGGGGTACCGCCGCAAGCCCAGCGGGGCGCTTCTGGCGCTGCTCGCCAGTGGTGCCGAAGCGCCGATGGGGCGGCGCTTTGCGCGGGAACTGACCGGGCAGATGCGGTCGCTGGTGGGCGATGAATCCGATCTGGATGATACCGTATCACGGCGCACGGACAACGCGCAGGCCGCCTGACGTTCGTCACAAATGCAGGATATCCGCGTCACTCGGCTTGGGGCCAGGGGCGCATGCGCGCATGGCAGCAGCATGTTGGAATTGCTGGACCGCGCCGCCGTTACACGAGCGAATGGCACACAGGATGATGTGATGAATCGTGCCGCCCTGTGGATCGTCGATGCGCTTGGCGAAGAACTGGCGGCGGACAAGACGTTGGACCGCGCGGCGCTGGTCCGGTCGCTGCTGCGTCGCGCGGGTTATGAACAGGCCGATTGCCTGGTGCCGGGGGACGCCGAGACAGTTCGTGCCGCTCTGGTCGCGCGGCTCGCGGGGCGGCTGGCGCGGGGCTGAACGATCCCCGCGTCAGCCGCCCTTGCGCGGCCTTAGCGCGCGATGCGGTGTTCGCCCTTGACCCAGCGCACGGTGCCGCTTGCCGAACGCATCACCACGGTTTCGGTGGTCATGATCCCGTCGCGGCGGCGCTTGACGCCCTGGAGCAGCGATCCGTCGGTGACGCCGGTCGCGGCGAAGATGCAGTCGCCCTTGGCAAGGTCGGTCAGGTCGTAGACCGCGTTCAGGTCCTCGATGCCCCATTTGCGCGCGCGCGCGCGTTCGTCATCGTTGCGGAACAACAGTCGTCCCTTGAACTGCCCGCCGACGCAGCGCAGCGCGGCTGCCGCCAGCACGCCCTCGGGCGCGCCGCCCGAGCCCATGTAAAGGTCGATCGTGGTTTCGGGGTTGGTGGTCGCGATCACGCCGGCGACATCGCCATCGGGGATCAGCATGATGCCGCAGCCCAGGCCGCGCAGCTCGGCGATCAGATCGGCATGGCGGGGACGGTCGAGCACGCAGACGATGATCTCGCCCGGCTGTACGCCCTTGGCGGCGGCCACCGCCTGGACGTTCTCGGTCGGGGTCTTGTTGAGGTCGATCACGCCTTCGGGATAGCCCGGGCCGACCGCGATCTTGTCCATATAGACATCGGGCGCGTTGAGCAGGCAGCCATTCTCGGCGATCGCCAGCACGGCGAGCGCATTGGGGCCGGCCTTGGCAGTGATGGTGGTGCCTTCCAACGGATCGAGCGCGATGTCGATGCGCGGCGCGCCTTCGTTGCCCAGTCCTACTCTCTCGCCGATATACAGCATCGGCGCCTCGTCACGCTCGCCTTCGCCGATGACCACGGTGCCGTCGATATCAAGCCCGTTGAGCGCCGCGCGCATCGCTTCGACCGCCGCAGCGTCCGCCGCCTTTTCATCGCCGCGCCCGATCAGGTTCGATGCGGCGATCGCCGCCGCCTCGGTCACGCGGACCATTTCGAGCACCAGCACGCGGTCGAGCTGCGGGGTTTGTGAGGCGGGCGTCGCTTTCAGGCTTGCGCTGGACATGGCAGGCGGGTCATCCTTCTGTTGTGGGGCACCAGTTGCGCTTTCAGGCCAGGTGCGTTGCGCCCGGTCCATAAGGGAGCATTATTGCATTGTCGAGAATGCTGTTGGTGGCCGTCGCGCTCGCCATTTCGGGGGTTTTCGCGCCGGTGGCGCTCGCGCAGGAGGCGCAGGACGACACGCGTCTGCCCGAGCCCGAGAAGCGCGAGCCCGATCCGGTCGAGGCGAAGGTCAAGCAGCTGATTCGCAAGGCCGACGAATGGACCGGCAAGGAAGAGCGTGCCAAGCGTTGCGCGCCGAGCGCCGCCGGCAAGGACATCGTGGTCTGCGGCGAGGCCGATGCCGGGGCGAAATTCCGCGTGCCGGCCGATACCGAGGGCCGTCTCGCCACCGGCGGTCCGCCGCCTGCGCCCGATGTCGCGGGCGACGGCATCTTCAAGGGCAAGGCGACGATGGGGCTGGGCTGCATCATCCCGCCATGCCCGCCGCCCAAGGCCTATATGATCGACTTTTCCAAGCTGCCGGAAGTCGATGAGGAATATCTGCAAAAGGCGCGCGAGGCCGAGGCGGCGGAAAAGGCGCGCGATCCCGACCAGGGCGAGGGGCAATGACCGACATTCCGGTGATCGAGACCGAGCGGCTGCGGCTGCGTGCGCCGATCAAGGCCGATTTTGACGCCTATGCGGCGATGTGGGCCGACGAGCGGGTGACCGCCTATATCGGCGGAAAGCCGCGCACCCGCAACGAAAGCTGGCTGCGCTTCATCGGCATGCACGGCCTGTGGGCGCTTACCGGCTATGGCTATTGGCTGTTCACGGACCGGCAGACCGATACGCTGGTGGGGGTAGGGGGGCTCGCCAATTTCGAGCGCGGCATCGATCTCCTCACCGGTTATCCGGAGGCCGGCTGGGCGATCGCGCCGGACTTCTGGGGCCGGGGGCTGGTGAGCGAGGCCATGGCAGCGGTCATGGCCTGGAACGACCGCTCGCTGGGCGGAAACGAGGTGCGCTGCATCATCGACCCCGGACACGCCGCCTCGGAGCATGTCGCGGCCAAGCTGGGCTTCGTGCCGATCGGGGACGCGCTGCTGGGGGATGCGACCGTGAACGTGTATTCGCGGGCTGGTAGATAACGGCGTGACTGTTTCCCCGCCCGCACGCGGGCGGGGAGAGAGATTAGTGCGCGCCCTTGCCCTTGACCGAGTTGTAGATCGCCGCAATCACGCCACCGATCACCAGGCCGACGATGCCCGCACCGATCGCGCCGACCAGCCATTCGACCAGACCGCCAATCGCCGGAACCGCCTCGCCTGCGGTCACCGCGACGTCGTGGATCAGGTGCTCGGGGCCAGCGACGCCGAACACCGCAAGCCCGTGGATGATGATCTGCCCGCCGACCCAGACCATCGCTGCGGTGCCGATAATGCCCAGCGCCGACATGACGATCGGCATCGCCTTGACCAGTCCGCGGCCGAAGCCCTGCGCGGCGGCGGAGGGCTTTTTCGCGAGGTGCAGGCCGAAATCGTCCATCTTCACGATCAGGCCGACCGCGCCATAGACCGCAGCGGTGATCAGCAGGCCGACCACCGCAAGCACGCCCGCCTGCATCGCGATCGATCGGTCGGCGACCTCTGCGAGGGCGATGGCCATGATCTCTGCCGACAGGATCAGGTCGGTGCGGACCGCGCCCTTCACGCGCTCGTTTTCCAGCGCAAACATGTCGTGCACCTGCTCGACCACCTCGGCGGTGTCCTGATGGTGGCTAAGCTTGTGGATGATCTTTTCCGCGCCCTCGAAGCACAGGAACGCGCCGCCCGCCATCAGGATCGGAGTAATCGCCCAGGGCAGAAAGGCGCTCAATATCAGCCCGATGGGCAGCAATATGACGAACTTGTTGAACAACGATCCCTTGGCGATGCGCCAGATGACCGGCAGCTCGCGATCGGGGGTGAAATCGGTGACATATTGCGGGGTGACCGCCGCATCGTCGACCACGACGCCTGCGGCCTTGGTGCCCGCCTTGGCCGCCGCTGCGCCGACATCGTCGAGCGACACGGCAGCAAGGCGGGTCAGCGCGGCGACATCGTCAAGCAGCGCGGCAAGGCCTGAAGGCATCGGTCAGTCTCCGAGAATGTGCACGACCAGCGGATCGGCGTGCAAGCTGGGGGAACCCTTGAGCGCGGACAAGGTTGCCGCGACCGCGCTTTCGGGGCCTTCATGCGTCACCATGGCGACGAGCACGCTGCCATCGGGGCTGCGGCCCTTCTGGATCAGGCTTTCGATCGAGACGCCGGCATCGCGCATGGCAGCGGTGATCTCGGCGAGCACACCGGGCCGGTCGGCGACCTCGAAGCGCAGATAGCATTTGCCGGTGCGGTGCCCGGTCTCGGCGCGTGCGACCTTGTCGAGCTCGCGCACCGGCATCGAGAAGGCGGGGCCGATCTCGCCGCGCGCAATGTCGATCAGGTCGGCGACGACCGCGCTCGCGGTCGGGCCATCGCCCGCGCCCGCGCCCTGGAACAGCAGGCGCCCGGAGAAATTGCCCTCGGCGACGACGGCGTTGGTCGACCCTTCGACATGCGCGAGCGGATGGTTCATCGGCACCAGATAGGGGTGGACGCGCTGGAACAGCTGCGCATCGCCATTGGTGCCGTCGAGCTCGGCCATGCCGATCAGGCGGATGCGATAGCCGAGCGCGGCGGCCTGCGCGATATCGGCGGAGAGGATCTTGCGGATGCCGCTGCGCTCGATGCCGTCGAAATCGAGCTGCGTGCCAAAGGCGAGCGCGGCCAGGATCGACAGCTTGTGCGCGGCATCGACGCCGTCGATGTCGAAGCTGGGATCGGCCTCGGCAAAGCCGCGCGCCTGCGCTTCGGCGAGCACTTCGGCGAAATCCTGCCCGGTCTTTTCCATCGCCGAGAGGATGAAATTGCAGGTGCCGTTCAGGATGCCGTAGACGCGGCTCAGCCGGTTCGCCGCCGCGCCTTCGCGCAGACCCTTGATCACCGGAATGCCGCCCGCGACCGCCGCCTCGTACTTGAAGGCGAGCCCTGCGGTCTCTGCGCGTTGCGCCAGGTCGAGTCCGTGATGCGCGACCATCGCCTTGTTCGCGGTGACGAAGGCCTTGCCACCGCTCAGGCATTCCTTGGCGAGCGTCAGCGCAGGGCCGTCCGCGCCGCCGATCAGTTCGACCACCACGTCGATATCGGCGCGGGTGGCGAATTCGCCCATGTCGTCGACCCATTCATAGCGCGACAGGTCGACGCCGCGATCCTTTGACCGGTCGCGCGCGGTGATCCCGCAGATGCGGATCGGCTTGCCCGCGCGCCGCGCGATCAGCGCCGCGTTCTCCTCGACCAGACGGATCACGCCCGCGCCCACGGTGCCCAGCCCGACCAGCGCGATGTTCAGCGTTTCCCCCATTTTCGGTCCTTCAGCGAAAGTTCAGTCGAATGGCTCTTAACGTCTGAAACGCCAAAGGGAAGAGGGCGCAGCGGGTTGTTAGCGGCGCCTTGCCGCCCTATAGGCCGCGCGAAGCCGGATCATCGCATGAAGGGTTTAGCATGACATCGCCGACAATCGTGATCCTCGCCGGCAAGCGCGATGGCAAGCTTGATCCGCTGGCCGAGGCGGCGGGCGTCACGCACAAGTGCAACGTGCCGATCCAGGGCAAGGCGCTGCTGCAATGGGTGCTCGAAGGCGTCGAGAATGCCTGGCCCGATAGCCCGATCTGGGTGTCGATCCACGATCCGGCGGTGGTTGCCGATCTGCCTGCGGTGCAGAAGCTCACGGCCAGCGGACGGCTGCGCATGAGCGTGTCGCGCGAGGGCATTGTCGAGAGTATTGAGGCGGTGATCGAGGAGGCGGGTGAGGCCTTTCCGATGCTGATCACCACCGGCGACAATGTGCTGGTGACGGCGGAGGAAATCCGGTCGATCCACGATTTCGGCATGCGCGAGGGCGCGGGCGCGGTGATCGCGATCGCCGAAAAGTCGAGCATCCTGGCCGAACATCCCGAGGCGCAGCGGCGCTTCTACGAATTTTCCGACATGGCGATCTCGAACTGCAATGCCTATTGGCTGCGCGACGCGGCCTCGTTCCGCGCCGCCGAGGCGTTCCGGGCAGGGGGACAGTTCATCAAGACCAAGGGGCGGATTGCGCAGGCGTTCGGCATCCTCAACCTCATCCGCTTCCGGCTCGGCTGGTGGAGCGTCGATGGCGCGATGGCCGCCATCTCGCGCCGCTTCAAGGTCAAGGTGCGCGCGCTGCTGCTCAGCGAAGGCGCCTATGCGGTCGATGTCGACAACGAGCGAACCTACAAGATCGCCGAAATGCTGCTGGCGAAGCGGAAGCTGGGTTAGAGCACTACCAAAGCCCTCCCCCTTGATGGGGGAGGGTTTGGGTGGGGGTGACCTTACCGGATTGTGCCTCCGGCTCGGTGACGTTCCCCAAATTGCCTGTCCGCACCCTCACCCCACCGCTACGACTAGGTTGCAAGCAACCAAGTCTTCGCTGCCTCCCCCATCAAGGGGGAGGGGCGTTGCTCTGCTCATGCGCGTGAGGCACGGGATTTCCCCTCCCCAAGGGGAGGGGAGAGGGCGCAAATCAATCCCGGTCCGGGCGGAGGCTTGTCCCCGCGCGGTCGCCGCGCAGCGACTCCCACCAGCTGACCGGGTTCCAGCTGGTGCTGCCGTCGAGTGAGAAGGTGACGATCTCCGCGCGGCCGCCGATATTCTCGAGCGGTACCGCGCCGCCCAGACCGAGTTCCTGCTGGCTCGCGCGGCTGTCGGCGCTGCGGTCGCGATTGTCGCCCATCAGGAAGACATGGCCGGCAGGCACCTTGTACGGCCCGTAATTGTCGAGCGGATAATCGGGGCCGAGATCGATGGTGTTGTACGACACGCCGTTGGGCAGTGTCTCGCGGATGATCGGCAGCTCGCAATAATAACGGCCGTCGGCGCCGCGCGCCTTGAGCATCGGGAAGTCGCTGGCGTTGCACGGCGAGTTGGTGTCGACCGGCAGCATCAGATTGGGCTGGACCGCGCGCGCGATTTCCTTGCCGTTGAGGATCAGGCGGCCCTGGCGCACCTCGATCGTGTCGCCGGGGCGGCCGACCACGCGCTTGATATAGTCGCTCTTCACGCCCGGTGGCGTGGCGATGACGATATCGCCATATTCGGGAGTCGAACCCATGATCCGCCCCTTCATCGGCGGCAGCAAGTGGAACGAGACCGAGACCCAGGACCAGCCATAGGGATATTTGGTCACCACCAGCCGGTCGCCGACCAGCAGATTGGGCATCATCGACATGGTGGGGATGTAGAAGGGCTTGGCGACCAGCGAATGGAAGGCCAGCACCGCGAGCAGCAGCAGGAACAGTCCGCGAATCTCCTCGAACCAGTTGACCGGCTTTTCCGCCTCGGCCGCGCGCGCGTCCTTGGCTTCCATCGCGATATCGGAAGAATCTGGTGCCATTTCGGGGTCTTTCGGGTCCGGACGGGGCGAGGGGCTGTCAGTCAACGGGCCGCGCCTCGATAATGACGAAGGCCTGAGCCCATGGATGATCGTCGGTGAGCGTGAGATGAATGAAGGCAGAATGGCCTTGAGGGATCATGCTGTCCAGCCGTGCCTTCGCGCCCCCGGTGAGGTGGAGTGTCGGCGCGCCGGAAGGGGCATTGACGACGCCGATGTCCTTCATGAACACTCCGGCCTTGAACCCTGTTCCCACCGCCTTGGAAAAAGCCTCCTTGGCGGCAAAGCGCTTGGCGAGCGTGCCTGCCTTGGTGAAAGGGCGGCGGTTGGCCTTGGCCTGTTCGACCTCGGTGAAGACGCGCTGCTCGAACCGCGCACCGAAGCGGTCGAGCGAGTTCTGGATCCGCTCGATATTGCACAGGTCGGAGCCGAGCCCGATGATCACCGCGCTTCGTCCATCAGCTGGCGCATCTTGCGGATGCTCGCTTCCAGACCGTCGAAAATCGCCTCGCCGATCAGGTAATGGCCGATATTGAGCTCGGCGAGCTGGGGGATCGCGGCGATCGGCTGGACATTGTCGAAGGTGAGCCCGTGTCCGGCATGCGGCTCGATGCCGTTCTTCGATGCGAGCGCTGCGGCGTCGGCGATGCGCTTGAGCTCGGCCTGGACGCCCTCGCGGTCGTCATCGAGCCACAGATGCGCATAGCGCCCGGTATGCAGTTCGACGACCGGCGCGCCCAGTCGCATCGCCGCCTCGATCTGCCGCGCCTCGGGTTCGATGAACAGGCTGACGCGGATACCCGCGTCGCTCAGCCGCCCGACGATCGGCATCAGTGTATTGTGCAGGCCTGCCGCGTCGAGCCCGCCCTCGGTGGTGCGTTCCTCGCGCTTTTCGGGGACGATGCACGCGGCGTGCGGCTTGTGGCGCAGCGCGATGGCGAGCATCTCCTCGGTCGCGGCCATCTCCAGATTGATCGGCAGCGTCGCGCCCGCCATGATCGCGTCGAGATCGCTGTCGCGGATATGCCGCCGGTCCTCGCGCAGGTGCACGGTTATGCCGTCGCCGCCCGCTTGCTCCACGATGCGCACCGCGCGCATTGGATCGGGATGATCGCCCCCGCGCGCGTTGCGGATGGTGGCAACATGGTCGATATTGACGCCGAGGCGGATATGGTTGCTCATTGCGGGGCTCCGGTGGCGCACAGGGCGGCGCGCATCACGTCATGGGTGATGCCGGCCTGCTGCCAGATCTCGCCAAAGGCCGCTTCAGCCTCGGCACGGTTCGATGTCATGATGATCACCATGTCCTGGTCGGGCAGGATGATGTTGCGCAAGGCCACCCCGCCGATGAAACCGCGCCGCTCGATGATGCGCACCGGCGTGTCGCCACAATCCTTGAGGGGCACGGCGAACGACCATTGGCCGAGCGCGGCATAGCCATATTGCGGCTTTCCGTCCCACATCTGCGCGCGGTGCGCCTCGGGGATCAGCCTGCCGGTCATCAGCGCGCGATCGAAGGCGAGCAGGTCGTGCGTGGTGCCATAGAGCGCGCCCGCGCCACCGAAATTCTCGAGCCGGAATGCGGTCGATTCGGGCTTGCCCTCGGCAAAGCCCGGCATTGCCGGTTCGGCGCGCGGGAACAGGCCTACGCTCTCAAGGCCCAGCGGTTGGGTGATGCGTTCGGCGACGAGTGCGTCATAGGACTTGCCGCTCGTTGCCTCGATCACGGCGGCCATCATGATGAAGTCGCAGTCACCGTAGAAGAACTCTTGTCCCGGCTTGCGCTTCGTCGGTCCCTCGCACCAGGCGCGGCCGGTTTCGGGGCTGTCGAGATCGACCGAGTAGAAGACCGGCCAGTCATCGCGGCCGACCGGAGCCTCGTCGGTGCGCGGCAGGCCCGAAATGTGCTGCATCAGCATGCGCGAGGTGATGGTTTCGGCATTGGGCGCCTTGCTGTCGGGCAGGTACCTGATGATCGGCGCGTCGAGATCGAGCCGTCCGGCGGCGACCTCCTGCATCGCAATGGTGGCAGTGACCTGCTTGGTCACCGACGCCCAGCGCCAGACCTGGCCGAGCTGATGCTCGGCCAAACCGGTCGGATCGACCCGCCCGAAGGCGCGCTCGTACACCACAGTGTCGCCGCGCGCGATCAGCACCGTGCCGGGGGCCTTGACCGGATCGAGCGCGGCATCGACCGCCGCCGGGTCGATCGCAGGCGCAGGCGCGCCCGCGCCGAGCACCAGCGCGGCGAGCAGAGCCAGGCTCCCGCGGTTCATGCCGCTTCGGGTTCCTTGCGGCTGCCGGGTTTGGTCGCCGGGACGGCGGCCAGCTCGGGCGGCAGCGCGTCGGCAGGATAGCTCGGAAAATTGAGCGAAATCAGCGGGAAGAACGGCACGCCCAGCGAGACTTCTCCGGCGGAGCGGTCGACCAGCGCGCCCGCCGCGATCACTTCGCCGCCCGCCGCGTTGACTGCGGCGATGGCTTCGCGCGAGGACAGGCCGGTGGTGACGACGTCTTCCATCAGCAACACCTTCTGCCCCGGCTTGATCGCGAATCCGCGGCGCAGTTCGAACGTGCCGGTGGGGCGCTCGACGAACATCGCCTCGACGCCCAGCGCGCGGCCCATTTCATGCCCTATTATAAGGCCGCCCATCGCGGGCGAGATCACCAGGTTGATCTGCGAGCGGATATCGCGCGGAATCCGGGCGGCCAGCGCGCTCGCCAGCCGCGAGGCGCGCATCGGGTCCATCAGCACGCGCGCGCATTGCAGATAATGCGCGCTGTGCAGGCCCGACGACAGGATGAAATGCCCCTCCAGCAAGGCCTGGCTGGCGCGGAACTCTGCCAGAATTTCATCATCCTGCATCGCGATTTACCCTTTACGTAGCGTCGCCGGGGGGAGGGTGTCAGCAAGCTGAACCGGCGATTAAAAAATATCCCTAGATTGGCTTGAGACTGGCGGCAAGCCTGCGTATAGGCACCGGTAGCTATGACGCAAACACGGCAGTGATCCGGCACTATGGGACGTGGACGGATGCCCTGCCTATACAGGGACATTCTACGAATGGCGTTCGCATCTTGGACGAAATCTCTCGGTTTCGCAGCCCTTGTTCTCGTTACCGCGCCGATGGCGCTGGCCCAGACGCCGCCCGCTCCGCCGGTAACGGCCCCCACGCCGAGCGCGCAAACTGCCCCCGCTGCTGCCGCGCCTGCAGCTGAAGCTGCTCCTGCCGACGCTGCCACCCCGGCGCTCGATTCGAGCTACACGCCGATGGCGCCCACCGCCGGCAAGGGCATGCCCGTCGACAAGGGCGTGGATTTCCAGGAGCAGTATTCGGAACTGGGTGAATATGCCCACTGGCTCGACACGTCGGTTCTGCTGCCAATCATCGTCGCGATTTCGCTGCTGGTGCTCGCGCTGCTGATCTGGGTGATGGTCCGCTACCGCGCTGCCGCCAATCCGAACCCCTCGCGCGTGACGCACAACACCGCGATCGAGGTCATCTGGACGCTGGTTCCGGTGCTGATCCTGGTTGGCGTCGCCGTTCCGTCGATCGACCTGCTCGCCAAGCAGTACAAGCCCGCGCCCGCCGACGCCGTCACCGTCAAGGTTACCGGCTATCAGTGGTACTGGGGCTACAGCTATCCCGACAATGGCGATTTCGAAGTCGTGTCGAACATGCTCGACGAAGCCGAAGCCGCCAAGCGCGGTGAGCCGCACCAGCTCGCGGTCGACAATCGCATGGTCGTTCCCGCCGGCGAGCCGATCCGCATCATCACCACCGCATCGGACGTGATCCACAGCTTCGCGGTGCCTTCGCTGTGGTTCAAGATGGACGCCGTTCCCGGTCGTTCGAACGAGAAAATGCTGACCATCAAGGAGCCGGGCGTCTATTACGGCCAGTGTTCGGAACTGTGCGGCGCGCGCCACGGCTTCATGCCGATCGCCGTCGAGGCGCTGCCGCGCGCCAAGTTCGATGCATGGGTCCGTGCGCAGGGTGGCACCGTCAAGGGTGACGAAGTCGCCGCTGCTGCTGCCCCGGCCGCCGCTCCCCCCGCTGCGCCTGCAGCCGCCACCACCACTTCCGCAGCGCAGGGTGCGGCCGCAGCCGCCGCCGCTCCCGCTGCCGCTCAGTAAGGACAGGGCAAGACCATGACCACGATTGCCGCCAATCCGGCCGATCTGCATGACCATGATCATGCACATGACGATCACAAGCCCGCGTTTTTCCAGCGCTGGTTCATGTCGACCAACCACAAGGACATCGGTACGCTGTACCTGATCTTCGCGATCGTCGCGGGGATCATCGGCGGTGCGATTTCCGGCCTGATGCGCATGGAGCTCGCCGAACCCGGCGTGCAGTATCTGCAGGGCTGGGCCACGATGATGCAGGGCAGCGAAGCCACGCTCGATCAGGCCTATCACATGTGGAACGTGCTGATCACGGCGCACGGCCTGATCATGGTGTTCTTCATGGTGATGCCCGCCATGGTCGGCGGCTTCGGCAACTGGTTTGTTCCGATCATGATCGGCGCGCCGGACATGGCCTTTCCGCGCATGAACAACATCTCGTTCTGGCTGCTGATCCCGGCCTTCCTGCTGCTGCTCGGCTCGACCTTCGTGCCCGGCGGTTCGGGTCTGGGCGCCGGTACCGGCTGGACGGTCTATGCGCCGCTGTCGACCAGCGGTTCGGTCGGTCCGGCCGTCGACCTTGCGATCCTGTCGCTGCACCTTGCCGGTGCCTCGTCGATCCTGGGCGCAATCAACTTCATCACCACCATCTTCAACATGCGCGCTCCGGGCATGACGCTCAACAAGATGCCGCTGTTCGTGTGGTCGATGCTCGTCACCGCGTTCCTGCTGCTGCTCTCGCTGCCGGTTCTGGCCGCGGCCATCACCATGCTGCTGACCGACCGCAATTTCGGCTCGGCCTTCTTCAACGCCGCTGGCGGTGGTGACCCGATCCTGTACCAGCACCTGTTCTGGTTCTTCGGCCATCCTGAAGTGTACATCATGATCCTGCCCGGCTTCGGCATGATCAGCCACATCATCGCAACCTTCTCCAAGAAGCCCGTGTTCGGCTATCTCGGCATGGCCTATGCCATGGTCGCCATCGGCGTCGTCGGCTTCGTGGTGTGGGCGCACCACATGTTCACCGTCGGTCTGTCGGTCAACATGAAGATGTACTTCACCGCCGCAACCATGGTCATCGCGGTGCCCACCGGCATCAAGATCTTCTCGTGGATCGCGACAATGTGGGGTGGTTCGCTCAGCTTCAAGACCCCGATGGTCTGGGCGCTCGGCTTCATCTTCATGTTCACCGTGGGCGGCGTGACCGGCGTCGTGCTCGCCAATGGCGGCGTCGACGATAACCTGCACGACACCTATTACGTGGTGGCGCACTTCCACTATGTGCTCTCGCTGGGCGCCGTGTTCTCGATCTTCGCCGGTTTCTACTACTGGTTCCCGAAGATGAGCGGCCGTCACTACAGCGAAGCGCTGGGTCACCTGCACTTCTGGGTGTTCTTCATCGGCGTGAACGTGCTGTTCTTCCCGATGCACTTCCTGGGCCGTCAGGGCATGCCGCGTCGTTACCCCGACTATCCGGAAGCCTATGCCTATTGGAACGAGATCGCCTCGCTGGGTTACGCCATCATGGCTGCCGGCATGCTGATCTTCTTCATCAACATCGCCTATGCGCTGGTTGCCGGCCGTCGTGCCGAAGGCAACTACTGGGGCGAAGGTGCCACGACGCTGGAATGGACGCTGTCCAGCCCGCCGCCGTTCCACCAGTTCGAAACGCTGCCCGTCATCAAGTGACCGCAGCAGCGTTGCACCGCTGACAGGGCCGGATCGGGAGAGTGTCCCATCCGGCCCGGCACCCCTCGACCTGAAGGCGAGGGGTTTGCCATATGGGTAGTGACATGAGCATGACCGAAGCCGTACAGCAGATTCAGGGGCAGAGCGCCGCCATGACCGCCCAGCCGGGCGTGCTCATGCCCGCGCACTGGCGCGATTTCTGGGCGCTGACCAAGCCGGGCGTGATCCGCCTGGTGGTGTTCACCGGGCTGTGCGGCCTGCTGGCGGCTCCCGGCGACATCCATCCGGTCATCGGCTTCGTCGCGATCCTGTGCATCGCGATGGGCGCCGGCGGTGCTGCCGCGCTCAACCAATATTACGAATCCGATCTCGACGCGCTGATGAAGCGCACCGCCAACCGCCCGATCCCGGCCGGACGCATGGACCGCGAGGCCGCGCTGCAGTTCGGCCTGGCGCTGTCGGGCTTCTCGGTGGTCATCATGGGCCTGGCGGTCAACTGGCTTGCCGCTGCGATCCTGGCCTTTTCCATCTTCTATTATGCCGTGATCTACACGATCTGGCTCAAGCCCAACACGCCGCAGAATATCGTCATCGGCGGCGGAGCAGGGGCCTTCCCCCCGGTGATCGGCTGGGCGGCGGTGACCGGCGATGTCACCATGCTGCCGATCCTGCTGTTCTCGATCATCTTCTTCTGGACCCCGCCGCATTTCTGGGCGCTCGCGCTGTTCGTGAAGATGGATTATGCCCGCGTCGGCATTCCGATGATGCCCAATGTCGCGGGCGAAAGGTCCACGCGCCATCAGGTGTTTGGTTATTCGCTGGTGCTGCTCGCCACCGTGATGGCACCGGCGGCGCTCGGCCTGGTCGGCTGGACCTACGGCATCAGCGCGTTCGTGCTCTCGGCGATCTTCGTCGCGCTCGCGGCGCGCGTCGGCTTTCGCACGGCGGGCGAGGGTGACAGCCTGAAGCCCGAAAAGCAGCTGTTTGCCTATTCGATCGTCTATCTGTTCCTGATCTTCGCCGCCGTGGTCGTCGACCGCGCCGTTGTTCCGGCGATCGCGGCATGACCGATCGGCCCACGCCCGATTTCAACGATCCCGAGGTGCTCGCGCAGCTGCGCGCGCGCCAGCGCAGCCGCGCGCTGTTCATGGCAGGCATTCTCGTCGCGCTGTGCGTGCTCTTCTATGTCATCACCATCGTCAAGATCGGGGTGTGGGGATGAATGCAGCGACCATCAGCCCCGAAATGGCGCGTCGCAACCGGCGCGCAGGCATTATCGCACTGTGCCTTGCGATCGGCATGCTGGGCCTCGGCTATGCTGCCGTGCCGCTCTATCGCATTTTCTGCGAGGCGACCGGCTTTGGCGGCACCACGATGAAGGTGAGCGAAGCCGCCGCCGCCAATGTCGCGGTGACCAACAAGCCGATCACCATCCGTTTCGATTCGAACGTTTCGTCGGCATTGCCGTGGCGGTTCAAGCCCGAAAACCCGACCGAGAAGATCACGATCGGCGCGCGCGACATGGCGGCGTTCACTGCGACCAATCTGTCGAGCAAACCGGTGACCGGGACCGCGACGTTCAACGTCACGCCGACTCAGGCCGGGCGCTATTTCGCCAAGGTGCAATGCTTCTGCTTTACCGAACAGACGCTTGCCCCCGGAGAGACGGTGCGGATGCCGGTGATCTATTATGTGGATCCCGCGATCCTCACCGATCCGGACACCAAGGATATCGAAGAGATTACCCTCAGCTACACCTTTTACCCGCTGGACCAGGCGAAAAAGGGCAGTTAAGGGCTTAGTTCAAGACGTTAAGGGACGACGGGGACCAGAGAGATGGCCGGAACAAAGAACCACGATTATCATATTCTTCCCCCCAGCATCTGGCCGTTTGCCGGATCGATGGCGGCACTCGTCATGGCGGTGGGCGCCATCCTGTGGATGCACAGCATGGATACCTCGGGCATCGTCTTCTACGCCGGTGTCGCCGGCGTGATCGGCACGATGTACGGCTGGTGGGCGCAGGTCGTGAAGGAAGCGCATGCGGGCGATCACACCCCGGTGGTACAGCTGCACCTGCGCTATGGCATGATCCTGTTCATCGCTTCCGAAGTCATGTTCTTCGTCGGCTGGTTCTGGGCCTGGTTCGATTTCTCGCTCTTCCCCTCGACCGCGGACGTGATCGGCGGCGTGTGGCCGCCCAAGGGCGTCGAAGTGCTCAATGCCTTCGAACTGCCGCTGCTCAACACGCTGATCCTGCTCTGCTCGGGCACCACGGTCACCTGGGCGCACCACTCGCTGATCAACGGCGACCGCGACGGCCTGATCAAGGGCCTGTGGCTCACGATCATCCTGGGCGTCGTGTTCAGCTGCGTGCAGGCCTATGAATATTCGGTCGCGCCGTTCCCGTTCAAGGACCTGAACTATGGTTCGTCCTTCTACATGGCGACCGGTTTCCACGGCTTCCACGTGCTGGTCGGCACGATCTTCCTGATCGTCTGCCTGGTGCGCGCGTACAAGGGTCACTTCACCCCCAAGCAGCATTTCGGCTTCGAAGCGGCTGCCTGGTACTGGCACTTTGTCGACGTGGTGTGGCTGTTCCTCTTCCTGGTCATCTATGTCTGGGGTGGCTGGGGCGCTGCAACCCACTGATAATCTCGAGACCCCGTGATGACCGATCAGCCCGGCTGGCATATCGCCCAGATCAATGTCGCCCGGCTGATCGCGCATCCCGATGACCCGGCGGTGGCCGGGTTCATGGGGATGCTCGACGGCATCAATGCCCTGGCCGAACAGTCCGACGGCTATATCTGGCGGTTGCAGAGCGACAGCGGCAATGCCGTGGACCTGCAGCCGACCCCCGACCCGCGTTTCGTCGTCAACATGTCGGTCTGGCGCGATCCCGCCAGCCTGTTCGACTTCGTCTATCGCAGCGCACACACCCCGGTGATGGCGCGGCGGCGCGAATGGATCGAGCGGATGGACAATGCCTATCAGGCGCTCTGGTGGGTGCCGGCGGGCCATGTCCCCAGCGTTGACGAAGGGCTGGCTGCATTGTGGCGGCTCGACAGATTCGGTCCCAGCCCGCACGCGTTCACCTTCAAGCACCAGTTCCCGCATCCGGGCGTCGTGACGCCGCCCGTCGACTGGAACCCCGATCCCTGGTGCATGGGACGTGCCTGAGGGCACGAGCCCGCGCTCGCCGCTGATCCAGGCCGCGCTCACCGGCGAGTGCCCGGTCTGCGGATCGCGCACCCTGTTTGCCGGATGGGTCCGCTTCGCCCCGCGCTGCCGCGCCTGCGGGCAGGATTTCACCGCCTATAATGTCGGCGACGGGCCTGCGGCGTTCCTGATACTCGTCATCGGCGCGCTGATCTCCGCCCTTGCCGTGGTTCTGCAGGTCAGGGCGAGCCCGCCCTTCTGGGTGCATATCCTGCTCTGGGTGCCGCTGACCTTCGCGCTGGTGATCCTGTCGCTGCGCGTGTCCAAGGCGGCGATGCTGATCCACGAGGCACGCGCCGAGGTGCGCGAGGGACGGCTCGACGACGGCCGCAAGGACGAGCGATGAAGCGGCTGCCCCTGGTTCCCACGCTCGTCGTCGGCATCGCCATTGCGATCATGATCGGTCTGGGCATCTGGCAGCTTCAGCGCATGGCGTGGAAAGAGGCGCTGCTCGCCGAATATCGCACCGCCGTTGACAGGCCGCCGGTCGCCTGGCCCGTGGTGCCCGATGCGAGCGCGCTGCCGCTCTATCGCCGATCGAGCGTCCATTGCCTCGAGGTCGCGGGCTGGCGCTCGTCGAGCGGGCGCAGTGCGTCGGGCGCATCGGGCTGGGTGCATATCGCTTCGTGCCGCACCGGTGCCGAAGGGCCTGGCGCGCAGGTCGTCGCCGGGTGGTCGCAGCGTCCCGACAATCCTGCCTGGTCCGGTGGGCCGGTGAGCGGCATCATTGCGCCGGACAGCAATGCGCTGATCCGCCTGGTCGCCGCGCCCCCGGTTGCGGGGCTGCAGCCCGTCCAGAAGCCTTCGCCCGAGGACATTCCCAACAACCATTGGGCCTATGCGGTACAATGGTTTTTATTCGCTGGCATTGCTGCCGTTATATATGGTCTGGCAGTCGCAAGGCGGACACGATCCCCCATGTCCGCGTGACGCCGCAAGGAGAGACCATGCAGGGCGGACATTATTACGGCTTTCACCGGGTCACCCATTCGGACCTGCCGATGCTCGAGCAATGGCTGAAGACTCCCGAGGTCGAGCAATGGTGGGGTGACCCCGCCCATGAGCTGCAGCTGATCATCGAGGATATGGACAATCCCGACATGGTGCAGCTGATCGGCATGCTCGATGGCCATCCGATCGCTTATATCCAGCATTTCGAGGTGCATGCCTGGCCGCAAAAGCATCTGCAGGACCTGCCGCAGGGCGCGCGTGCGGTCGATTGCTTCATCGGCATCCCCTCGCTGATCGGCAAGGGCCATGGCGCCAGGCTGCTCGCGATGCTCGCCAAGCAGCTCAATGCGCAAGGCGTGCGCGTGCTGTGCATCGATCCCGATCCGGAGAACCAGCGCGCCCGCAACGCCTATGTGAATGCCGGTTTTGTCGAGCACGGGCTGATCGAAACGCCCGAAGGTCCGGCGGTGCTGATGTTCTATGAAAGCCCCGAAGAGGACTGAGCGGGGCCTGCCTCCCATAACGCATTGGTTGCATGCAGGGGGCAGGACCGCTAACGGGTCCACCCCATGGACTATATCAGCACCAGGGGGGAAGCCGCGGCGCTCGATTTCGAGGGCGTGACGCTGGCAGGTTTGGCAAGCGATGGCGGGCTGTACGTCCCGCGCGCCTGGCCGAAATTCACGCATGCCGAGATCGCCGGCATGGCCGGGCTGTCCTATGTCGAGCTCGCCGTGCGCATCATGACGCCCTTCGTCGCTGGCAGCCTGAGCGAGGACGAGCTGCGCGGCCTGTGCGAGGCGGCCTATGGGCGCTTCTCGCACAAGGCGGTGACGCCGCTGGTACAGGTCGATGAGAGCAACTGGCTGCTCGAGCTGTTCCACGGCCCCACGCTGGCGTTCAAGGATGTCGCGCTACAACTTCTCGGCCATCTGTTCGAGCGCTTCCTCTCGAACCGCGATACGCATCTGACGATCGTCGGCGCGACCTCGGGCGATACCGGATCGGCAGCGATCGATGCGGTGGCCGGGCGCGAGAAGGTCGATATCTTCATGCTCCACCCTGATGGCCGCGTCTCCGACGTCCAGCGGCGGCAGATGACCACGGTGCTCGCGCCCAATGTCCACAATATCGCGATCGACGGCAGCTTCGACGATGCCCAGGCGATGGTGAAGCGGATGTTCGGTGATCCCGATTTCGCCGGACGCTTCAGCCTGTCTGCGGTCAATTCGATCAACTGGGCGCGGCTGATGGCGCAGATCGTTTATTATTTCGCCGCCGCGCTGCAGCTTGGCGCGCCGCACCGCCCGGTCGCCTTTTCGGTGCCGACGGGCAATTTCGGTGACGTGTTCGCGGGCTATGTCGCCGCGCAGATGGGGCTGCCGGTGGCGCGGCTGATCGTCGCGACCAACGTCAACGACATCCTCCACCGCGCGATCAGCGCGGGCGACTATTCCGCCGGCAGCGTGACGCCGACCGCCGCACCGTCGATGGACATCCAGGTCAGCTCGAATTTCGAGCGGCTGCTGTTCGACCTCGAGGGCCGTGATGGCGCGCTGACCGCGGCGCGGATGAAGGGCTTCGAAAGCAGCAAGGCGATGCAGCTTTCTCCCGCGATGCGCGCTGGTGCCGAAGCATTGTTCTCGAGCGCGCGGATCGATCCCGAGGAAATGGGCATCGCCATGCGTCGTGCCTGGGACGAGGCCGGGCAGATGATCGATCCGCACACCGCGATCGGGCTGGGCGCTGCCCATCGCTTGCAGGATGCAGGGACCATCGACCGCGCGATCCCCTGCGTCACGCTGGCGACCGCGCACCCCAGCAAGTTCCGCGATGCGGTCGAGCGCGCCACCGGCCTGCGTCCGCGCCTGCCTGCGCGCGTCGGCGACCTGTTCGAGCGCGCCGAGAAGTTCGACAAGCTGCCCGGCGACTACACCGCGGTGCGCGACTATATCGCCGAGCGCGCGGTCCCGGCAAAGGGCTGACGCGCGCGCATGGCCGAGCTCGACCCGCAACCGCTGCTGATGATCGGCGAACCGCGCGCGGACTACACGCTGATCGACAGCGGCGGCGGGCGCAAGTTCGAGTCCTACGGGCCGTACCGCTTCATCCGCCCGGAACCGCAGGCGATGTGGCCGACGCGGTTGCCTGACTGGGATGCCGATGGCGCGTTCATTCCCGGATCGGACGAGGACGGCGGCGGGCGCTGGCAGCTCGAGCCGACCGTGCCGCGCGAAGGCTGGCCGCTCGCGTGGGAAGAGGTGCGGCTGACCGCGCTCAACACCCCGTTCCGGCATCTCGGCTTCTTCCCGGACATGGACCCGGTCTGGCGCTGGTTGCGCGGGCATATCGCCGCGCACAAGGGCGAGGAGCGGGCGAGGGCGCTCAACCTGTTCGGCTATACCGGCGTGGGCACGCTGGCGATGGCGGCCGCCGGGGCCGAGCTGACCCATGTCGATGCCTCGAAGAAATCGGTCGCGGCGGCGCGTGCCAATGCCGCACTGTCGGGGATGGAAGACCTGCCGGTGCGCTGGCTGGTCGACGATTGCGTCAAGTTCGCCGCGCGCGAGGTGCGCCGGGGGAGGCGCTATGACGCGATCCTGCTCGATCCGCCCAAGTTCGGGCGCGGGCCTGAGGGCGAGGTGTGGAAGCTCGAGGAGCATTTGCCCGCGCTGATCGCCGATTGCCGCAGGCTGCTCGACGAGCGCTCGTCCTGCCTGTTCCTCACCGTCTATGCGGTGCGCATGTCGGCGCTGGCGCTGGGCGAACTGCTCGCGGCGCATTTCGCCGATCTGCCGGGACGGATCGAGATCGGCGAGCTGGCGGTGCGTGAGAGATCGGGTGGGCGCCTGCTGCCGACCGCGATCTTCGCGCGCTGGTCGAACGGGTGAAACACTTGCGCTCAGCCGTGCAATTTGCCAACGCGCTGGGCAGCTGAAAATCCCCTCGTCATTCCCGCTTCTGCTGCGACGGCAAGAGACAAGCGGGACCCCCGCGTGCACGGGGGTGACGATGAAGACATACTAGAACAGGCCCAGCATTTGACCGACACCCAACCCGATAGCCTGATCCTCGAGGTCGCCGATTTCGACGTCAACGTCCTGACCGGCATCTATTCGGAAGAGACCAAGCTGCCCCAGCCGCTGCGCTTCACCATCTGGGCGGAGATGCGGGCGCAGGACCATTATGCGCCCGACACGCCGCTCAGCGCATCCAAGAACTACATGGACCTCAAGCACGCGGCCTCGACCGCCTTGCCTGAAGGTGTGCATTTCACGCTGATCGAGGCGGTGGCCGATCATGTCATCGAGACGCTGTTCCTGCAGGATCCGCGCATCTGGCGGCTCAAGGTGAAGATCATCAAGCTGGCGATTGCCGAAGCGGGCGAATCGATCGGCATCACGCTGACCCGGACGCGCCGGTGAGCGGCAAGCCCGCCCCGCTGGCGCTCGTCACCGGCGGCTTTCGCCGGGTGGGGGCTGCCATCGCGATGGAACTGGCGCGCGCGGGCTACGCCCTGGCCCTGCATGGGCGCAGCGATCTGACGCCCGAGCCCGAGCTCGCTGCGACGCTGGAAGCGCAGGGTACTGACTGGCAGGGCTATGCCGCCGATCTGGCCGATTGCGATGCCCCGCAAGGCCTGATCGACCGGGTGACCGCGCATTTCGGTCGCGCGCCCGACCTGCTCGTCAACAATGCCTCGCTGTTCGAATATGACGACTGGCAGAGCATGTCGGCGCAGATGCTGGCGGATCATTTCGCGGTGAACCTGTTCGCGCCGATGCTGCTGACGCGCGCGGTCGTGGCCGGGGCAGGCGAGGGGATCGTGCCCGCGATCGTGCAGATCATCGACCAGCGCGTGCGCAATCCCAATGGCGACCAGCTCAGCTACACCCTCTCCAAGCAGGCGCTGGCCGAATCGATCCGAACATTGGCGCGGGCGTTCGGCGCGAAAGCGCGGGTCAATGGCGTCGCGCCCGGCCTGACGCTGGCGACCAGCGATTATGACGATGCGCAGATGGCGCGGCTTGCCGAGCGCATGCCGCTGCACCGGCTGTCGGCTCCGGGAGACATTGCGCGCGCCGTGCGTTATCTGGCCGGGGAGCCTGCGATTACCGGCCAGTTGCTTTTCGTCGATGGCGGTGCCCATATGCTCAGCCTGGAGCGCGACTTCGTCTTCCTGGACAAGCAGGACGAGGCCTGATCGCGCGATGATTTGGAGACCGACATGCGTTTGACTGCCACAGCATCCCTTCTGACGCTGACCCTGATGGTCGCGGGCTGCGGCAGCCATGATGGCGGCGGCGATCCGGTCAAGCGGGTCGATCCGGCCAGCCTCGAGGTCAAGGAGGCGGCCGCCGACGAACCCGATGCCATCCTGCGCGTCGACGAGGTGGTGCTGCGCAACCCCGATCTGTCGACGCTCGCGCGCGCGATCAAGGCGGCGGAATTGAGCGCTGCGCTGGCGGCGGACAAGCCGATGACGCTGTTCGCGCCCGACAATGGCGCGTTCGACAAGCTGGGCGTCGATGCGCTCGCCGACCTGCTGCTGCCCGAGAACAAGGCGCGCCTGGCGGCGGTGCTCAATTATCACATCATTCCGGGCCGGCTGACGGCGGCGGACCTGCGCAAGCAGATCGGCGACAAGGGCGGCAGCATCGAACTCACCACGCTGCAGGGCGAGACGATCAACGCCTCGATCGAACTCGATCAGGTGCGGCTGGCCGATTCCGGCGGCGATGTCGGTTCGATCCAGCAGGCCGACCTGGCGGCGAGCAACGGCATGGTGCACGTGATCGGCCAGGTGCTCGAGCCGCAGCAATAGCCTGATCGAGCGGTTCGCTCGCTACGTCCCTCGACTTCGCTCGGGACAAACGGACGTAGTCAAACCAGGCTCGTCGTGTTCCGCGTCCTTCACGACCTAAATCGACCAGTAGCCGAGTGGTTTGCCGGGAGCCATGGTCAGTTAGACGTGGACTCTCTCTCCGTTTGTCCCGAGCGAAGTCGAGGGACGAGATGTGCTGCCCTGGCGGTAAACTCAACCGCCCGCGAGCGCCGCGTTCGCCGCGCGCAGCTTGCCCTCGAGTGCCTGGTTGATCTGGCGCTCGATCACCGTGCGCGCGTCGGGGTGCAGTTCCAGATATTGCCGCAGCTTGGGCGCGGAAACGCACCAGAAGCGGCTGTCGGTGGCGAGCGTGACCGTGCCGGTGGCAGGCTCGCCGCTGAGCGCCGTCGCATCGCCGATCAGGTCGCCGCTGGTGACGCTGCCGACATGCGCGCCGTGCAGCGAAATCTCCGCCTCGCCGTCGTGCAGATAGAACAGATGGCTGATCGCCTCGCCCTCGTTTATCAGCACCTCGCCGGCGCGACCGGTGATCCAGTTGCCCTGGTCCATCAGATGGCGTGCTCCGGCGCGGGTCATGTCGCCCATGAAGCTGGCGCGCAGCGCCTCTTCCTCGGCGGAGAAGCGCGAGCCGCGCTCGGCCATCAGATAGCGCAGCAGCATCGACGCGCCGATCACCAGCAGCACGAGAAACCACAGGGCAAGGCCGAGATCATTGGCAAAGCCCAGAGCATAGCCGAGCCCGGCCAGGGCCGAGAGCACGATGCCGAGTCGCATCCAGGGCATCGGCGGCGCGATCAGCGCGATCGCCAGGATCATGAACGACAGATGCCCGAGCCATGCGCCATTTGCGAATCCCAAGCCGAGTGTCATCACTGCCCTCCCTTATCTATCGGTGACCATGGCAAATATGCTGCGCTGCGGCAAGCATGGCGGCGGAAAGGAGAGGCCCGTCCGCGCCCGCAGATTTTTGCGGCGTGACCTGAAGGATTGCCTTGAAACTGCTGGACGAACCGGCGATAAGAGACGGCAAGACAAGACTAAGGGGTCGCATCGTTAGTCTATCGGGGGCCGGTTCCTCACGGAGCCGGGGGTAAAAGCGACGATGCACAAATCATGGCTTTGGGCCGTTCAACGCGTGGGTGGAATCCGTGCCGCAATTGCGGGCATGGCCTGTCTTGCTCTGGCGATCGGCGCTTTCTTCATCGCGAATTTCGCAGCCGCCGAGCGGCTGGAGGCGCAAGGCGCCAGCATGGCGGCGCGCGGCACGCATATGGGCGTGGGAAGCTGCGCCGGATCGACCTGTCATGGCCGCAACGAGGCCGATGGCGAGGTCGTGCGCCAGGACGAATTGTGGCGCTGGCAGGAAGAATCGACCCCCGGCGGCGCGCATAGCCGCGCCTTCCGCGTTCTGGGCGAGCCGCGCAGCCTGGCGATCGGCAAGAAGCTGGGCATCGGCGATCCGCGCTCGGCCGCGATGTGCCTCGGCTGCCATTCGACCCCGGCAGCGTCCAGGGGTCCGCGGTTCCAGGTCAATGACGGCGTAAGCTGCGAAGCCTGTCACGGCGCGGCGTCGGGCTGGCTGTCGAGCCATTATGCTACCGGCACCAGCCATGCGCGCAACGTGTCGCAGGGCATGATCCCGCTCGAAAGCGCGCAGGCGCGCGCGGGCGTGTGCCTCGACTGCCATCTGGGCAACGATGCGCCCGGCCAGTTCGTCAATCACCGGATCATGGCGGCGGGGCATCCGCGAATCTCGTTCGAGCTCGACCTGTTCTCGACACTGACCCAGCACCATGACGAAGATGCCGATTACCGCCAGCGCAAGGGCAAGACCAACAGCATGCGCATGTGGGCCGTGGGCCAGGCGATCGCGCTCGAGCGCTCGCTGAGCCTGTTCGGCAAGCCCGGTATCGGCCAGGAAGGCGTCTTCCCCGAATTCTACTTCTTCGACTGCCATAGCTGCCATCGCCGCATCTTTGACGAGGAAGACGCGCGGCCCACCAAGCTTGCCAACCCGGGTCGCCCGATCCCGACCGGCATGCCGCCTTACAATGACGAGAACATGATCATGCTCTCGGCAGCGGTGCGGATCGCCGCACCCGGGCTCGCGCAGCAGTATGAATCGCAGGCGCGTGCCTTCCATGCCGCGATGGCGCAGGGTCGCGGTCCGGCGGTCGAGGCGGCCAACCGGCTTCGCCAGACCGCGATGGCATTGGCCGATCAGTTCAGCCGCAGCGATTTCACCCGCGCGCAGACCTTCTCGATCATGGAAGCGATTGCCAGCGAGGCGATCAGCCCGCGCTATACCGATTACGAAGGCAGCGTGCAGGCGGTGATGGCGGTCGATACGCTGCTCAGCGGTCTGGTGAACCAGGGTCAGGTCTCGGGGGGCGCCGCGACGTCGCTCAGGGCGCAGATCAATCAGGCCTATGCCGCCGTGGCAGAGCCCAACGGCTACAAGCCGCTCGAATTCCGCCGGGCGCTGGGGGGCGCAGTGCGGACCATCCGGTCGCTGCAATAAGACCGGCTGGGCAGGGAGATGACCGAAGTGGGACGTTTTGGTGAGTTCAGTTCAGGGATGGCAGGCCGGGTCGCATCCGGGCGGAGTGTGCGCGCATGATGCGAATTGGCAAGGTTACGGCATCGCTGGCGGCAATGGCGCTGGTGCTGAGCTCCTGCGGGGGCGGCAATAGCAGCGGCACCACGCCCGCGCCCAGCCCGACGCCGACGCCCAATCCCACCCCGCCGCCAGCGGGGGGCAATTTCACCGCGCCTGCGCAGGAAGCGCTGACCGTGGCCGAAGTCCAGCAGATCATCGCCCAGGCGGTGGGCGAAGCCTCGCGCCGCAACCTGCCATCGGTGATTTCGGTGGTCGATCGCGTCGGCAATGTGCTGGCGGTGTTCCGCATGAACGGCGCGCGCGCCACCGCGCGCACCAGCGCGATGACCGAGGCGGGGCTGAACAACCCGTTCGTCGATGCGCAGGGTCTGGATGTGCCCGCGGAAATGGCGTCGATCTCCAAGGCGGTGACCGGTGCCTATCTGTCGAGCGGCGGCAATGCCTTCTCGACCCGCACCGCAAGCCAGATCGTCCAGCAGCATTTCCCGCCCGCGCCATCGACTCGCGGGCTGGAGAGCGGCCCGCTGTTCGGGGTGCAGTTCAGCCAGCTGCCCTGTTCGGACCTGTCGTCGCGCTTCCTCTCGGCCGGTGGGGCCAGCGCGTTCATCGGCCCCAAGCGCTCGCCGCTCGGCCTCGCGGCGGACCCGGGCGGGCTTCCGCTGTACAAGAATGGCGTGGTGGTCGGCGCGATCGGCGTCATGGGCGATGGCGATTACGGCTTCGACCCCAATATCCTCGATGTCGACAATGACGCGGAAGAGGCGATCGCCTTTGCCGGGACGCAGGGCTTTGCCGCCGCGGATGCGATCCGCGCCGACCGGATCACGGTGGACGGCACCACGCTGCGCTTCAGCGATATCACCACCGCCAATATTGGCCCGCTCGCGACCAATTTCGCGGCGATCAACGGCAGCGCCGGGTCTCTCATCGCGGTGCGCGGCTATGCCAATGCGGCGATCATTGCAGGCACGCCCTATGGCACCGAAGCTTCGGGCATCCGCGCGGCGCGCGCGGCCGAGTTCGCGAACAGCGACGCGTTCATCCTGACCGATGGCGCGGGCAACCCGCGCTTCCCGATCCGCGCCGGGACCGACGGCGCATCGGTGACCCAGCCGCTCAGTGCCGCCGAGGTGCGCGCGATCCTGGAAGAGGCGTTCACCGTGCTGACCCGCGCGCGCGCGCAGATTCGCCGCCCGCTCGACAGCCGCATGCAAGCGACGATCTCGGTGGTCGACACGCACGGTCAGGTGCTCGGCATCGTCCGCTCGCCCGATGCGCCGATCTTCGGCACTGACGTGTCGCTGCAAAAGGCGCGCACGGCGATGTTCTTCTCCAACCCCAATGCGGGCGCAAACCTGCTCGCGGCGGGCGGCGGGGTGGCGCCGTTCGTCCAGGCGATGCGCACCTTCCTCAACGATCCGCAGGCGCTGACCGGCAATTTCGCCTATGGCAATCGCAGCGTCGGCAATCTGGCGCGGCCCTATTTCCCCGATGGCGAGCTCGGCCGCCCGCCCGGACCGCTCTCGCGCCCGATCGAGGATTTCAACCCCTTCGCCGTGGGGCTGCAGGTCCAGCTCGTCGCGGGCAACATCATCCAGCATGCGCAGTTCGTCGCCGGGGCTTCCGCCACCGACACCGCGCAGCGCTGCACCAGTCTGCCCGATGCGGCGGCCGGGCAGAACCGCTTGCAGAACGGCATCCAGATCTTCCCGGGCGGCGTGCCGATCTATCGCGGCGGTGTACTGGTCGGGGGCATCGGCGTGTCGGGTGACGGCATCGACCAGGACGACATGGTCGCGTTTCTCGGGCTCAACAATGGCGGTCAGCGCGTCGGATCGGTGGGCAATGCCGCCGCCGATCGCCGCGCCGACCGGGTGGTGGTGAATGTCGGCAACGCCCAGGTGCGTCTGCGCTATGTCAGCTGCCCGTTCGCGCCGTTCCTCGATACCAACACCCAGAACGTCTGCGAGGGTCTGTAGATGACCGTGCCGCTCGTCGCCCTCATCCCGATCGTGGCTTTCGCCGGGACTGGCGATGTGGTCGGCGATCCCATCCTCGAGCCTGTGGCCCAGCAGGGGCCGCAGTCCGCGATTGCCGCGCTGGTCGCCGCCGATCTGGGGCGCAGCCTCGCCCTGACGCGGATGGCCGAGCAGGCGGAGGTTCCGGCGGCGCCCAGCGCGGTCGCGCCGCGCCTCACCGTTGCGCCTGCACCGCACCGGCTCAGTTCGCCCCGCAGGATGGGCGATCCCGGCCTGTTCGATCTGGGGATGGGCGAGGATGAACTGCTGCTCACTGCCGATCAGGAAGCGCCGCCCGCGCCGGGCGCGATGCTGCCGACCCCGCCCGCCGCCGATACCGAGACGATCGATGCCGACGAGGCGTTGATCGACGATCGCCGCCGCCCGGGTCTGGAGAAGAAGCTGCCCGATCGGGTGACGCAGGACAATCCCGGTGCGGTGCGCGCGCCCGCGCCCGAAGCCTTTCCCACCGACGAATTCCCGGTACCCGACCGCTGGCGCATCGTGACGTCGCTCTGCCCGACCAGGGGCGGCGACCAATCGATCTACGGCCTGTATCCGAACCTGTCGAACGTCTGCCGCTCGAAGCTCGACCCCTATCACCAGAACGTGCTCAAGGGCGACCGGCCGCTTCCGGAGGGCAAGCGCCCGAGTTTCCTGAAGGAGGACGACTGGTTCTTCATCGCCAATGTGGTGTCGGACACCGTGGTCGAGCCGCGCAGCTTCCCGACCCCGGTCGGTGTGCAGACCACGGCGCGGCCGGGCAGCCTCGACGTGTTCGGTCGCGCGGATTCGCTGGTGCTCGCGCAGACCGTGATCGCGGGCTTCTCGCTGCTCAAGGGCGAGACCGCGTATAAGCCGCCCGCGATCGAATATCGCCTCGTGCTCGCCGCGCAGGTTAACTATGTCGATGTCAATGAACGCCGCATCCTGTTCGTGGAGCCTTCGCGCCCGACGCACCGCACCGACCATTTCGTCGGCGTGCAGGAAGCGTTTATCGACTATCACCTCGGCCAGTATGACAGCTCGCGCTACGACTTCATCTCGCTGCGCGCGGGTGTCCAGCCGATGCAGGCCGATTTTCGCGGCTTCCTGTTCCAGGACAACCAGCTCGGCATCCGCCTGTTCGGCAACCGCGACAACAACCGCTTCCAGTTCAATCTCGGGGCGTTCTGGCGGCTCGAAAAGGATACCAATTCGGGCCTGAACAGCGTGGTCGACACCCCGCGCGACGACTGGGTGTTCTTCGCCAACGTCTATCGTCAGGACTTTCCGGTGGTCGGCCTGACCAGCCAGCTTTCCGTCACCTACAACATGAACCGCGAAGGCGGGCGCGAGCTCAAGATCGACGACAACGGCTTCCCGGTGCGCCCGGCGCTGCTCGGAGACCTGCGCAGCCGCGAATATGATGTCGTGTATCTCGGCTACGCGATCGACGGTCGTATCGGGCGGATCAACATCACCGGCCAAGCCTATGGCGCGTTCGGCGAGGACCGCAACAGCTTCTTCACCAGCCGCGAGGCCAAGATCCGCAGCTATTTCGGTGCGGCCGAGGTCAGCTACGACAATGACTGGGCGCGCTTCCGGCTGCAGGGGCTGTTCGCCAGCGGCGACGGCAATCCGTATAACGATACCGAGGCCGGGTTCGACGCGATCTTCGAGAACCCGATCTTTGCGGGCGCCGACACCAGCTACTGGATCCGTCAGGTGATCCCGTTTGCCGGCGGCGGCCGCGCGGTCGGCGTCAACACCCGCAACGGCATCCTCAACAACCTGCGTTCCTCGAAGGAGCAGGGCCAGTCGAACTTCAACAATCCGGGCACAGTGCTGCTCGGCGCGGGTGCGGATTTTGATCTCAGCACGACGACCCGGCTGTCGGCGAACGTGAACCATCTGTGGTTCCACAAGACCGACACGATCGAGGCGCTGCGCCAGGAAGGCACGGTGCCGGCATCGATCGGCTGGGATGTCTCGGCGGCGGCGATCTGGCGGCCCAATGCCAACCAGAATCTGGTGTTCCGCCTGTCGGGCGCGATCTTCGATCCCTCGCGCGGCTTCCGCGACCTGTTCACCCAATCGGGCAAGTCAGACCTCTTTTATTCGGTGCTTTTCAATGCGATCCTGGCGTACTGACCGGCTGCGCGGCGTTATGCCCGCCCTCAACTGGAAGCTGCTGCTGGCGAGCCTGCTGCTCGTCACCTTCGCTGCGCTTCCCGCCGATCAGCTGCTCGCCTCGGGCAAGGAAAAGGCGCAAAAGGTCAAGTACACGTTCACGCCGCCCGCGCCCGAGAACCAGGAATGGGCCGAGGCCGATGCCAAGAGCGTCGGCTGCCAGAGCTGCCACACCGCCAGCGACCACAAGACGATGCACGCATCGCCCGCCGTGGTGCTGGGCTGCACCGATTGCCATGGCGGCGATGCCACGGTGATGGGCGACAATGCCTGGGGTCGTGACAGCCTGCCGTATCAGGACGCGCTGATGAAGAGCCATGTCCTGCCCAAATATCCGGTGGCGTGGAAATGGCCGAGCTCGGCCAACCCGCAGCGCTCCTATGCCTTGCTCGCCAAGGAAGCGCCCGAGTTCATCCGCTTCGTCAACCCGTCGGACTATCGCGTGGTACGCGAATCCTGCGGGGCCTGCCATATCGAGATCATCGAGGCGTCCGAACGCTCGCTGATGGCGACCGGCGCGATGCTGTGGGGCGGCGCGGCCTATAATAACGGCATCGTGCCCTTCAAGAACTACATGTTCGGGGAAAGCTTCACCCGCGACGGCAAGCCGGCGATGATCAAGTCCGCCGCGACCGAGCCGGGCGCAGCGCACGGCACCGTGACCGAGGCGGAAAAGGCGCGTGGCGCGCTGCCGGTCATGTATCCGCTACCGACCTGGCACATCATTCCGCCGGGCGACATCTTCCGCGTGTTCGAACGCGGCGGTCGCAACATCAACCCGACCTTCCCGGAAATCGGCCTGCCCAACAGCGTCGGCATCATCCAGCGCCTGGAAGAGCCGGGCCGTCCCGATCTCAAACAGTCGAACCGCGGCCCCGGCACCGGCCTGCGCGTCGCGATTCCGGTTCTGAACATCCACAAGACCCGCTTGAACGATCCGTTCCTGTGGCAGATGGGCACCAACGACCAGCCGGGCGACTACCGCTCCTCGGGCTGCGCGGCGTGCCATGTCGTCTATGCCAATGACCGCGAACCGCGCCACAGCCTGGTCTATGCCAAATATGGTCGCGACGGACAGACGATCACCGACGACCCGACGATCAACAGCCTGACCGAAGGCCAGAAGCGCCCCGGTCGCTATGGCGACTATGACGCGGCCGAGCATCACGAGGAGCATGGCGGGGCAGGCGGCCATGGCGGTGACCATGGCACCACGCTCGCCGAGGGCGCGGATGCGCATGGATCATCGCATGGCGGCGGCGATGGCCATGGCGCCAAGGCCGGTCATGCCGAAAAGGCGGCGTTCAAGGAAAAGGGTCACCCGCTCAAGCATGCCTTCACCCGCGCGATCCCGACCGCGCAGTGCATGAACTGCCATATGCACCAGCCGAACATCTTCCTGAACAGCTATCTCGGCTACACGATGTGGGATTATGAATCCGACGCACCGCTGCTGTGGCCGGGGCCGGAAAACCGCGCGCCCAAGCCCGAGGGCATGTCGGAAGAGGATTATCAGCGCATCTACAAGAAGCAGCATTATCCCACTGCCAAGGAAGTGCGCGCGACGCTCGACCGCAACCCCGAGGGCGCATCGCCGCGCGGCCTGTGGTCGGACATCGAATTCGTGCGCAACGTCTATGACCTCAACACCGAGGCCAAGGACACGCAGTTTGCCGACTATCACGGCCATGGCTGGAACTTCCGCGCGATCCTGAAGCGCGACCGCAAGGGCAATCTGCTCGATGCGGAAGGCAACATGGCGACTTGGGGTACCGACACGGCGAACATGGTCTCGCCCGACGATCCGGAGAAATTCCGCAAGGCGGGCGAGGGCAAGTTCGTGCCCGTCGGCACCAATCCGGGCAAGGCGGTGCACATGATGGACATCCATGCCGAACTCGGCATGCAGTGCGTCGACTGCCATTTCAGCCAGGACGGGCACGGCAACGGCCTAATCTATGGCGAGGTCGCCAATGCTGTCGAGATCGGCTGCAAGGACTGCCACGGCACGGCGGATGCGTACCCCACGCTGTTCACCTCGAACCTCGCCGCGCGGCCGAAGGGCAACAACCTGTCGCTGATCCGCAATCCCGACGGTCAGCGCCGCTTCGAGTGGATGAAGGATGCGACCGGACGGCGGGTGCTGATCCAGCGATCGGTGCTCGACCCCGAACTGTCGTGGAAGGTCAGCCTGGTCAAGGACGCGGTCAATCCCGACAGCCCCGATTTCAACCCCAAGGCTGCACGCTCCAAGCTGATGGCCAAGGATGGAGCGGAAACCGGCAAATACGGCTTCGGGCTTGCGGTCTCGAAGGAGAACCGCGCGCACGATACCGACAAGATGGCGTGCTTCACCTGCCATCTGAGCTGGACGACCTCGTGCGGCGGCTGCCACCTGCCGATCGAGGCCAACTGGAAGGCCAAGGTCCACAAGTACGAGGAAGACGAGACGCGCAACTATGCGACCTACAACCCGCAGGTCGCGCGCGACGAGATGTTCCAGATCGGCCGCCACCAGACGAGCAAGGGCAATATCATCGCCCCGATCCGCTCGACCTCGGCGCTGATCCTGTCCTCGACCAATATCAACCGCGAACGCATCTATGTGCAGCAGCCGCCGATCTCGGCACCCGGCTTCTCGTCGCAGGCCTTTGCGCCGCACTTCCCGCACACG
This sequence comes from Blastomonas sp. CACIA14H2, assembly GCA_000503195.1. Classification (GTDB taxonomy): domain Bacteria; phylum Pseudomonadota; class Alphaproteobacteria; order Sphingomonadales; family Sphingomonadaceae; genus Blastomonas. The sequence continues at coordinate 11,746 of AYSC01000009.1, read as the reverse complement.
GTGCGCAAGACCGAGACCAAGCAGTGCACCGACTGCCATCTGAGCGAGGCGAACGATAACAATGCGGTGATGTCGCAGCTGCTGCTGCTCGGCACCAATTTCGTCAACTTTGTCGGGCTCAACAGCTGGTTCGGGCTCGAGGGCGGGTTCGAGGCGGTGCGCGTGACCGAATGGGACGAACCGCAGGCGGTGATCGGATCCTATCTGCACCGCTATGCCTATCCCGATTATTACAAGCAGCATGTCGAGCAGAACGGACGCGAGCTCAAGAACTGGACGCGCGGCCCGATCTTCAGCGACGGCCTGTCGGGCGAAACCCAGGCGCGCGAGGAATTCGCCAATGTCGTCCAAGGCACCGATGGCCGGGTAAACTGCCTGCAGAACCGCGGCGAATACATGTTCGTCGCGGAAGGCAAGGGCGGTTTCCGCGCCTATGACATCGCCTCGATCGGCAACAAGGGCTTTTCCGAGCGGATCATCCGCGCGCCGTTCTCGTCGCTGGGCCATGACACGCATGTGAAGACCACCAACGCGACCTGCATGGCGATCGCGACGACCCAGCCGATTGCGCCGACGCGCAACACGCCGGAAATGCGCGAGGCCAATCAGGAGCAGCCGTTCCACGCGGTCTATCACTACGCCTTCGTCACCGACAGCGTCGAAGGTCTGATCGCGGTCAATATCGACACGCTGGCCGATGGCGAGTTCCGCAACAATTTCTTCAAGCGCACGCTGACCTGGAACCCGGACAATGTGCTGAAGGGTGCGCGGCACATCACGCTGGCGGGCGACTATGCCTATATCACCGCGGATGCGGGGCTGGTCGTGGTCCGCCTGTCCGATCCGATCCCGCCCAATCCGCCGCGCGACTATGACTATAGCAAGCTCAATCCCCAGCTGATGGCGGTGCTGCCGCTCAACGACGCGCGGGCGAGCGCGGTGCAGTTCCGCTATCTCTGGGTGACCGATGCTGAGGGCATCAAGCTGTTCGATATCACGCGGCTGGAAGCGCCGGTGGCGGTGCCCTCGGGCACGGTGCGGCTGGCTGATGCGCGAAAGCTCTATCTCGCGCGCACCTTCGCCTATGTCGCCGCCAAGCAGGACGGTCTGGTGATCCTCGATGTCACCAATCCCGAAGCGCCGCGCGAGTATATGCGCTACAATGCCGGGGGGCAGCTCACCGATGCCGAGGACGTGATCGTCGGATCGACCAATGCGACGCTGTTCGCCTATGTCGCCGATGGCCGCAACGGGATGAAGGTGCTGCAACTGACCTCGCCATCGAGCCAGCCCAATTTCTACGGCTTCTCGCCCGATCCGAGGCCCGAGCTGATCGCGTGGACCCGGACGCCGACGCCCGCCATCGCGGTGGCCAAGGGGCTCGATCGTGACCGCGGCGTCGATGAATCGGGTGGCCAGGTGGCGATCTTCGGACGCCTGGGCTCGCGTCCCTTCAACCGCACCGAGATGGAGAAGCTCTTCCTCAACAAGGCGGGCCGTCCGTACAAGGTCAGCGATACCGTGACCATGGCCGACTGGCTGGGTCCGCGTCCGGCGATGCTGAGCGCGCGGGGGCAGTAAGGCTTGCTGCGGGGGCTGCTGCGCCGCTTGCGAGGCGAGCCGCCCCCGACGAGCCTTCCCGGCAAGGCCGAGGTGCTGGTCTCTGCCATCGCCCCGCTGATCGGGGGCGATGCGCTCGCGCTGATCGCGGCGGTCATTCCCGGCAATTTCGGGCTGCGCGACCTGGGCGGCGGCGTGCCGGTCGGTGATGCCGCAGAAACCTGGAATACGGTCACCCAGGCCCTCGAGCGGCACCAGCCGATCACGCCTTATTATCTCATCGATTTTTTCCGCGAACTGGGGCTGGTGGGTCGTGAGTTCAGCGGGCTCGCGCTGTTCGACGCTGCGCTTGCCGAGCAGCTGGAGCGGGCGGCCCAGCAATCGCGCGGCGCCGCGCCGGCCATTACCCTGTCCGGTTTCGACAGGGACGCCATTTCCTCGGACCGATCGCGCTATTCGCGTGCAGACCTGGCCGCCAATGCCGCCGCGATCCGCGAGCGCTGGCAGGATTGAGGCGATTTCAGCTCAATCTGCCTCGACGGTGAGCGCCTCTATGGTCAGCGTCATCGCGGGCGTCCCTTCCTCGCGGCGGTAGATGGCGCTGACGGCGATGTCAGCGACCAGATGGCCTGCGATCTGGAACTCGTGCTCGGGCAGCATGCTGGCCAGCCATTCGCCGGTCGCAACGCCCTCGCGCCCGGTCAGCGTCACGCGCATCACGTGGCGCATGCCGGTGAAGGTTGCGCTGGCCCAGGCAGTCCCGCGATGCTCCTCGAGCTGTGCCTGGCCGTGCGCAAGCGTGAGGATTGCGCGGATCAGCGCGGTGGCGGGGTCGTATCGAATCTTCTGATGGATCATGCCTGCTCCTCTGTGTAGATGTTCATGAAATGTTCCACCCGATTCCGCAAGGCCTTGCGCGGTTCGCGACCCCGCCGCAGGTCGTCGACCAGGCGCGGATCGCCTGCCGACAGGCGGCCGAACCGGGTGCGCGGCATGCCCGTTTCGCGCAGGAATTTCTCGACCAGGCGCAGCAGCGGCATCGGCATTCTCCTTCGAGTCTCGGTGCGCGGACGGCGCGCGGATTAATCGTAGGAATATTCCTATAAGCGATTCGCAGGGTGTAGGAAATATCCTTGAGAAATTCCTGCGCGATGCTATATGTCCGTTATGGATGACGATGTTCGCCAGACGCTGGAACAGTTGATCGCGGCGCGCGGGGTGAGCCTTGCTGGCGTGTCGCAATTGCTCGGCAAGAATCCCGCCTATATCCAGCAGTTCATCCGGCGCGGCACGCCCAAGCGGCTCGACGAGCGCGACCGGCGCATCCTGGCGCAATTCTTCGGGGTGAGCGAAGTGCAGCTCGGCGCGCCCGACGAGCAGGCAGGCGCGAGGCCAGGCAGGGCAGGGCGCGTTCCGGTCCGCGTGAGCCATCCGCACCGCACGCTGCCCGCGCGCATGCGCCTTATCCCGCGCCTCGCGGTGGGGGCTTCGGCAGGGCCCGGCGCACTCGCGGAGGACGAGATGCCCGTCGCGGAGATCGCGTTCGACGAGGCGTGGCTGCGGCGGCTGGGTGCAGGCTCGGACGCGGTGACGATGATCCGGGTCGAGGGCGATTCCATGGCCCCGACGCTGAACGACGGCGACGACATCCTGGTCGCGATGCACGGCGGCGCGGGCTCGCCCCGCCGCGACGGCATCCATGTGCTGCGCATGGACGACGCGCTGATCGTCAAGCGGCTTGCCTTCCGTCCCGATGGACGGCTGTCGGTAACCTCGGACAATGCGCTCTACCCCAGCTTCCCCGATCTCGCGCCTGAAAGCGTTCATATTGTTGGCCGCGTGATCTGGGCGGGGCGGCGGGTTTGACCGGACTTGCACCCACCGGCCATCCTTGCCACATAGCCTGACATGACCGACACATCCGCCAATCCCGCCCAGTTGCCGCTTCGTGCCGCGATCATTCCGGTGACGCCGCTGCAGCAGAACTGCACGCTCTTCTGGTGCACTCAGACGATGAAGGGTGCGCTCGTCGATCCTGGCGGCGACCTGCCCCGGCTCAAGGCCGCAGTGGCGCAGGCGGGGGTGACGCTAGAAAAGCTGCTGGTGACGCACGGCCATATCGACCATTGCGGCGAGACCGGCACGCTCGCCAAGGAACTCGGCCTGCCGATCGAGGGGCCGCACGAGGAAGACCGGTTCTGGATCTCGCGGCTCGATGACGATGGCCGCAATTATGGCATTGCAGGTGCAGTGTTCGAGCCCGATCGCTGGTTGAAGGACGGCGATACGGTCACGGTCGGCAATCTGGTGCTCGACGTGATCCATTGCCCCGGCCACACCCCTGGCCATGTCGTGTTCCATCATGCACCGTCGAAGCTGGCGATCGTCGGTGACGTGCTGTTCCAGGGCTCGATCGGCCGCACCGACTTCCCGCGCGGCAATCACAAGGACCTGATCGATTCGATCACGCAGAAGCTCTGGCCGCTGGGCAATGACACGGTGTTCGTGCCCGGTCATGGGCCGACCAGCAATTTCGGCTTCGAGCGCCAGCGCAACGGCTTTGTCGCCGATCACGTGCTGGCCTGATCTCCCCGGCACGCCGGGAGGGGCAGGGCCTGCACGCCCCCCTTGCTCCCGCGCGCATTCGGCGGCATGGCTGAGCGGTTGATCGAGGGGATAGTCCATGCGCACCGCTTTTGCCGCACTTGCCGCTATGCTGGCCGCCACCACGCTGGCCTCCGCATCCGCCCGGGCCGAGGTCGTCCAGCAGGCCGATAACGGCTTTGTCGTGCAGGCGAGCGTCACCGTCGCGACCGATCCCGATGCGACCTTCGCCATGCTGCGCACGCCCGCCAAATGGTGGGACAAGGACCATACATGGACCGGCAATGCCGAAAACCTTTACATGGATGCGCAGGCGGGCGGCTGTTTCTGCGAACTGATCCCCAATGAGGCGACGACCGAGGGCGGCGCGCCGCAGCGCACCCTGCGCGGCAGCGTGCAGCACATGCAGATCCTCTATGTCGATCCGGGTAGGCTGCTGCGCCTCTCGGGCGCGCTGGGGCCCTTGCAAAGCGAGGCGGTGACCGGCGCGATGACCCTGACGCTCAAGCCCGTCAAGGGCGGCACGCGGATCACCCTGGACTATGTCGTCGGCGGATTCATGCGGATGAAGACCGGTGATATCGCGCCTGCAGTCGACAAGGTGCTGGCCGCACAGCTTTCGCGCCTCGGCATGGCGCTGGGCCCGCTGGTCGGGGCAGGGGATACGTCCGAAACTGACGGTGGTGCGCCCTCCGACAACGCTGCGAAAGACGCGTCGGACGATGGCGCTTCCGAGGAGCCGGCAGCGCCCGGCGGCGTCAGCGCGCTGGTCACCGATCTGGCGCCCGACGATGAGGTGTCGAGCGGTGAAGCGGCTTCCCCCGCGCCCAAGGAGAAGCCCGCTGCCAAGCCGGCTCCCAAGCCCGCCCCGAAACCCGTCGCTGCGGATCCCGGTGCCCCGAAGCGCTACAAGCCTGGCACGCGCCCGCTGGCCCGCCCGGCGCGCGCCGAGGATGACGAACAGGAAGGTCGCTGATCGGGGTTCATGCTGCACTGCAACGGTGCAGCATCGACATTGCCCTGAGATCGGCGATGCTGGTCCTGGCCCCCGGTTTTCTGCCTCTTTTTGTGCGGATTAGCCCTTTCGCTGCGCCTGTTTTGCGGTAGAGTTCGCGCAACAATGCAGGCGAATCAGGAGAGTTCGCTGCATTCGGGCCGGGTCGCGCAATTCGCAGCATCACCTCAAAGGGGGGACCTATGGCCGTATCCGATCACGTAGACTTGCCGACCTTCATGGAAGGCGTGAAAAAGCGCAACCCGTACCAGCCGGAATTCGTCCAGGCGGTGCAGGAAGTCGCCGAAGACATTTTCGATTTCATGGCCGACAAGGAGCAATATCACGCGCAGCAGATCCTGCGCCGTATTGCCGAACCCGATCGCGTGGTGTCGTTCCGCGTCTGCTGGGAGGACGATAACGGCAATATCCGCGTGCAGCGCGGTTGGCGCGTGCAGAACAACAATGCGATCGGTCCCTACAAGGGCGGCATCCGCTTCCACCCCTCGGTCACCGAATCGGTGCTCAAGTTCCTGGCCTTCGAACAGACTTTCAAGAACGCGCTGACCGGCCTGCCGATGGGCGGCGGCAAGGGCGGATCGAACTTCAACCCCAAGGGCAAGAGCACGCGCGAGATCATGCGCTTCTGCCAGAGCTTCATGACCGAGCTGTACCGTCATATCGGTGCGGACGTCGACGTGCCCGCCGGTGACATCGGCGTGGGCGGTCGCGAGATCGGTTACATGTTCGGCCAGTACAAGCGCATCACCAACCAGTTTACCGGCGTGCTGACCGGCAAGGGGCTGGAATGGGGCGGCTCGCTGATCCGCACCGAGGCGACCGGCTATGGCGCGGTCTATTTCCTCGCCAACATGCTCGCCACCAAGGGCCAGGATCTGGTCGGCAAGACGGCGGTCATCTCCGGCTCGGGCAATGTCGCGACGCACGCGGCGGAAAAGATCGTGCAGCTCGGCGGCAAGGTGCTCACCCTGTCCGATTCGGGCGGCTTCATCCATGATCCCGACGGCATCACCCAGGAGAAGATCAACTGGGTGAAGGAGCACAAGACGCACCGCCGGGGCCGGATCGAGGAATATGTCGAGGCATTCCCGGGCGCGACCTTCCACGCAGGCAAGACGCCCTGGGGCGTGCCGTGCGATGTCGCGCTGCCCTGCGCCACGCAGAACGAACTGCTCGGCGAGGATGCCAAGACGCTGGTCGCCAATGGCTGCATCGCCGTGTCCGAAGGCGCGAACATGCCGACCGATCTCGATGGCGTGCACACCTTCAAGGCCGCCAAGATTCTCTACGCGCCGGGCAAGGCCTCCAACGCCGGCGGCGTCGCGGTCTCGGGCCTCGAAATGAGCCAGAATTCCGAGCGCCGCGCGTGGAAGGAAGAGGAGCTGCAACAGATGCTCAAGGACATCATGTCGGGCATCCACGACAGCTGCATCAAATACGGCGATCAGGGCGGCGGCTATATCGACTACGTGAAGGGCGCGAACATCGCGGGCTTCAAGAAGGTCGCCGATGCCATGCTCGCCTTCGGCGTGGTCTGATACGATGCAGGGGGCGGCGGGCAGGACGAACTGCTCGCCGCAACCCTGTTGCATTCACCGTAGCGCCTGCTAACGGGCGCGGCGATGGCCCGGTCTCTCCGCACCCCGAAAGCAGACCGGCAACCGATCGATATCGGCTGGGTCGAATGCGTCGACCTTCCGGATCTGGGCCTGGCGAAGATCAAGGCCAAGATCGACACCGGGGCAGCGACCTCTTCCATCCACGCCACCCGCGTCAAGCCGGTGACGATCGACGGCCAACTGATCGTCGAATTCTGGTTTCGCGCGCACCGCGGCGAGCCTGCGCGCAAGTATCGCGCGCCCGGCGTCGAACAGCGCAGCGTCAAGAGCTCGAACGGCGCGATCGAGCTGCGCTATGTCATCGAAACGACCATGGTCCTTGGTAGCGTCCGCTGGAAGGGACACATGACCTTGGCCAACCGCAACACCATGACCTTCCCTATATTGATTGGCCGCCGGGCGCTGCGGCGCGGCTTCCGCGTCGATTGCAGACGCAAATGGACGCTCGGCCTGCCAGAGGAAACCGATCGATGAAGTACCCCCAATGAAAATCGCGATGCTGGCGCGCAACCCCAATCTCTATTCGCATGTCCGCCTGTGCGAGGCGGCGCGGGAACGGGGGCACGAGATCGATATCCTCAACACGCTGCGGGTGACGCTCAATGTCACCTCGCACCGGCCCGGCGCGCAATATCATGGCGAACCGATCGGCAAATATGATGCCGTAATTCCGCGCATTGGCGCGTCGATCACCCAATACGGCCTGGCGGTCCTGCGCCAGTTCGAGATGATGGGGGTATGGTCGCTGAACGAGAGCGTCGCCATCGGTCGCTCGCGCGACAAGCTGCGCTCGATGCAGATCTTCGCCAAGCACGGTCTGGGCTTGCCCGTCACCGCCTTTGCGCACGATCCCAAGCAGACCGACGAGGTGCTCAAGATCGTTGGCGGCGCGCCCGTCGTCATCAAGCTGCTCGAAGGCACGCAGGGGATCGGCGTGGTGCTCGGCGAGACCGAGAAATCGGCCAAGTCGGTGATCGAGGCGTTTCGCGGGGCGAACGTCAACATCCTGGTGCAGGAGTTCATCAAGGAGGCCGATGGCAGCGACATCCGCATCTTCGTGATCGGCGGCAAGGTCGTCGCCTCGATGATGCGCACCGGGGCCAAGGGCGATTTCCGATCGAACTTGCATCGGGGCGGCAGCGCCAAGGCGATCAAGATCACGCCCGAGGAACGCTCGACGGCGGTGCGCGCGGCCAAGGTGATGGGATTGAACGTCGCAGGCGTCGATATCCTGCGCTCCAATCACGGCCCGGTGATCATGGAGGTCAACAGTTCGCCGGGGCTGGAGGGGATCGAGAATGCGACCGGCAAGGATATTGCCGGGATGATCGTCGACTTCCTCGCCGCCAATTGCCGCGAGGGGAAGACCAAGACCAAGGGCAAGGGCTGATCCCGGCGCCGGCGGCGCGGATTTCAGCCCAGCATCCTGGCACCCAGCAACAGCAGCAGCTTCACGTCCATGCCGCAGCCCTCGGCGCGCTTGGAGGCGATGAAGGCGTCCATCTCGGTCAGGGGAACGACATGGACGGTGATGTTCTCGCCTTCCACCCCGCCGCCGTCATGCACGCGCTCCAGCCCATGCGCGCGCATCAGGTGGAAGCTTTCGCTGACCATGCCGGGGGAGGAATAGAATTCGCCGAGATTTTCGATGCGTTCGGCACGAAAACCCGTCTCTTCCTCCAGCTCGCGCGCTGCGGCCAGCTCGGGCGCTTCGCCCTGCATGTCGTCGCCGATCAGTCCGGCGGGCAATTCCAGGCAGGTGCGGCCCAGCGGCACGCGGAACTGTTCGACCAGCACGACCGCGCCGTCGTGCACGGCCAGGATGACCGCCGCGCTGATGCCCCGGCTGCGCGATACATATTCCCACTTGCCGCGCGTCTTCGCGGTGATGAAGCGGCCCTGCCAGACGATTTCCTCGGGTTCGTTCAATGCGATATCCCTCCTATGATCGTCATTCCCGCGAACGCGGGAATCCCGCTACTGGCACGGTGGCGATCGGAAAGCGGGACCCCCGCGTTCGCGGGGGTGACGAGCGATGCGTGGCGGGGCAGGTGTTCAACCCTCAAAGCTCGATCAGCCGATCGGGCAGCTCGTTGCGATTGTCGTCGCTCTTCGGGAAATGCTCGGCCAGCACCTTGCCGACATCGCGCACCGCCGCCGCCATGCCTTCGCCCGCGCGGCCCGCGCGCAGTTCCTTGATCATGTCGGCCATGGCCTCGCCCCAGACATCGGGGCTCACCTTGGCGGCGATCGCGCTGTCGGCGACGATCTCCGCCCGGTGTTCGGCCATCGAGAGGTAGATCAGCACGCCGGTCAGCCCGCGCGTGCGTTTTTCGGCGCTCACCCGGAACAGGTTGACCGCGCGCGCCCGCACCCGTGCCTGCTTGACCCCCGAAGGCGTCATGGCCAGCCGCAGCGGCTTCCACGCGACGATCAAATGCACCGCGGCGAACTTCGCCGCGAGCAGCAGCATGACCAGCGTCAGATATTCGCTCGGCGTATAGACATGCTGCCACCCACCGGTGGCGAAGCTGAGCAGCCCTTCGAACCATTCGGGAAAGACCGCGACGCACGCCAGCGCCAGGAACATCGCCGCGACCGCCCAGTAGATCGGCGTTTCGCGATAATCGTCCGAATGCTGGGCAATCACGGTCACGATCTCGCCATCGGTCAGCTTCTCGGCTTCACCTACCGCTGCAGTGACGATGCAATGCTCGTCGGGGCTCACGCTCTCAACCTTTGCCATGATGCCTCACCATCCGCCCGACGAGCCGCCGCCGCCGAAGCTGCCGCCGCCGCCGCCAAAACCACCGCCACCACCCCAGGACGAGCCCGATGAACCGCCCCAGGACGATCCCGACGATGCTCCCCAGGTGGTGATGCCGCCGATGCCCGAGCTGCGATAGGGGCGACCCTTGCTGCGCGCGGCGTGGATCATCGGAATGACGAAGAAGAAGAAAATGATCACGAGCCAGAAGACGAACAGTCCGATTCCGTCATTGTCGTCGGCCTTGCGCGACTCCTCCTCGACCTTGGCGGCGTAGGCGCGCGCTTCCTCTTCTGGCAGGGTCAGCTGGGTGATGATCGCATCGGTGCCCGCCGCGATGCCGCCGGGCATGTCCTTGTCGCGAAAGCGCGGCAATATGTCCTGCTGGATGATGACGCTCGACAAGGCGTCGGTCAGCACGCCCTCGAGACCATAGCCGACCTCGATCCGCACCTTGCGTTCGTTCGGCGCGACGATCAGCAGCGCGCCATTGTCCTTTTCCAGCGATCCCTTTTCCGCCTGGCCGATTCCCCATTTGCGGCCGAGCTGATAGCCATATTCCTCGATCTCGTACCCCTGCAGATCGGGCAGGGTGACGACGACCAGCTGGCGCGTCGACTGCTTCTCCAGCGCCTCGAGCTTGGCGGTGAGCGATGCCTCCTGCGCGGGATCGAGCAGATTGGCATTGTCGACGACGCGCCCGGTGAGCTTGGGAAAGGTCTGCGCGGTGGCGGCGCTGTGCGCGGCGGCGACCAGCAGCAGCGTTACCGCCAGCCACTGGCCGAGCCATGCTTTCAGGCCACCCGCAAGGGCGGGCGCGCGCGTCACTGGCCGAAATCGACCTTGGGCGCTTCTTCGGCGCCTTGGCTGGTGGCCTTGAACGGCACCATCGGCTTGGCGCCGTGGATCAGGTTCGCGCCGATCGAATCGGGGAAGGTGCGGATGGTGGTGTTATATTCGCGCACCGCCTCGTTATAGTCGCGCCGGGCGACCGAGATGCGGTTCTCGGTGCCTTCGAGCTGGCTCATCAGCGTGGTGAAATTCTGCTGGCTCTGCAGCTGCGGATAGGCCTCGACCACGGTGCGCAGCTGGCCCAGCGCCTGGGTGAGCTGGTTCTGCGCCTGGCTGAACTTCTCGAAGGTTTCGGGGTCCGAAAGATCATCGGTGGTGATGTTGATCGCGGTCGCCTTGGCGCGCGCTTCGGTCACCTGGGTCAGAATCTTCTCTTCCGATGCCGCCCCGGCCTTCACCGTCGAGACCAGGTTCGGCACCAGGTCGGCGCGGCGCTGATACTGGTTTTCCACATCGGCCCATTTCGCCTTGGCATTTTCTTCCGCCGTGGGGACCGAGTTGATGCCGCACGCGGTAAGCGACAGCGCTGCCAGCAGGGGCAGGGCATAACGGGTGATACGCATAGTCAGTAATTCCCTCCGGTTGATAACGCGCGACCGTTATATCGTGTTAATACGGCAAAGCTGCAAGACCATGTTTTACACGCCCCACTTGCAACAGGCTCGACATCTCCACGTCGCTGGCGATTATAGGGCCATCTGCTGACAGCAAAAGGGGAAAGACGTGCTTCAGGAATTCAAGGCGTTCATCGCGCGCGGCAATGTGCTCGATCTGGCGGTCGCGGTGATCATCGGCGCGGCCTTTGCGACGATCACCACTTCGCTGACCGAGGACATCATCATGCCGGTGGTCGGCGCGATCTTCGGCGGGGCGGATTTTTCGAGCTATTTCATCATGCTGGGCCCGGTGCCTGAGGGCTATGCCGGATCGCTGAACGATTATGCCGCGCTCAAGAAGGCGGGCGTGCCGCTGTTCGGCTATGGCCAGTTCATCACCGTGATCATCAATTTCGTGATCCTGGCGTTCATCATCTTCCTCATCGTGCGGACGGCGAACAAGCTGTTCAAGAAGCCCGAGGAACCCGCTGCGCCCAAGGGGCCGAGCGAGGTCGAACTGCTCGCGGACATCCGGGATCTGCTGAAGAAGTAAAAGCTCTTTCCCCTCCCGCTTGCGGGAGGGGTGGACGGAGCGCAGCGACGGACGGGGTGGGGCAGAAGCGCGACCGGTGGTCGTCCNCCGCCGTCCGTCCGCCCCGACCCCGGACCCGGGACCGGACGGTACGGTACGGACGACGACGAACGTAACGTACCGTACCGTCCGTCCGTCCTA
>AYSC01000008.1 GCA_000503195.1 Blastomonas sp. CACIA14H2 | reverse complement strand
AGGCATCGGCGCCTCGCGCGCGGCGGTGGACGCAGGCTATGTCCCCAACGACTATCAGGTCGGCCAGACCGGCAAGATCGTCGCGCCGGAAGTCTATGTCGCGGTCGGCATCTCGGGCGCGATCCAGCACCTTGCGGGCATGAAGGACAGCAAGACCATCATCGCCATCAACAAGGACGAGGACGCCCCGATCTTCCAGGTGGCAGACATCGGCCTGGTCGCGGACCTGTTCACCGCCGTGCCGGAACTCACTGGCAAGCTGTGATAGCGATACCGCAATGAGGCCAAAACCGACCGATCACATGCCCATGGCGGCTGACTGGGGACGCGGCGTCACCCGGCGCGCGATCCGCCTGCGCGGATCACCCGGTCGGGTCGACGCCGCCCTCGAGGACATGCGCCATGCGATGACCTGCACGCTGGAGCACGACGGATCCGTCGTCACAGCGGTGACGGCGGGATTTCATCGCTACACGCTGCAGCTTTGCCCCGGCGCAAGCGAGCCGCTGCAGGCGCTGGTCGGGCTGCCGCTCGACATGCCGGTACAAGACCTGTTTGCCCATGGCCGCACCCGGCAGAACTGCACGCACATGCTCGATCTCGCCTGGCTGGCGATGCGCCATGCCGCGCGGGGCGATGCCGAGTGGATCTATTCGATCGCCATTCCCGATCGGGTGTCAGGTCCGATGCGCGGGACGTTGAGCCGTAACGGCGCGGTCGTACAGGACTGGCAGGTCGAGGATAACACCATCGTATCGCCTGCCGCGCTGGCAGGTCAGTCGATCAGCGGCGGGCTGACCCGCTGGCTGACGACCGAATCCGGCTTGCCCGATCTGGTGATCGAGGAATGCCTGGTCCTGCACAAAGGCTTTTTCATGGTGGGAGCCAGACGCTTCGCAATGCCCGAAGGCGAGCTTCCCGAAGGCTATCGCAAAGCAGTGACCGGCGTTTGCTATGGCTATGCCGCCGAACGCATCGAAACGGCGGTGGGACTTGAGGGCATGGGCCGCGACTTTTCCGCGACGCCCGAAAAGCTGCTGACGTTCGAGTAATGGAAATGCGGCGGGGGAGGTTTCGTCCCCTCCCCTGCCGCCTTCCGCATTCAGCCCTGACCGCGATAGCGTTCCGGTATCTCGAATCGAAATGCCCTGGCGGCGTTCAGGCCGAGCAGCTTGGCGCGGGTCTCCTCGCGCAATCCGTTGCCGAAGGTGCGATAGATCGCCTGCGCGGAATAGGGCCAGCTGCCTTCATGGTGCGGATAATCGTTCGCCCACATGAAATTGTCCTCGAGCCCAAACTGTTCGACGAGTGCGATCGCCGCCCTGTCCTCGCCGAACGAGGCAAAGCAGTTGGCGCGGTAATAGTCGCTGGGTAGGTTCTTCATCTTGGGGCGGACCCAGAAATGGTGCTTGAGATAGGCCTCGTCCATCTTCTGCATCATCCACGGCACCCAGCCGGCATCGGCCTCGATGGTCGCCGCGCGCAGGCCGGGAAACCGTTCGAACACCCCCGAGGCGCACATGTTGACGATCGGCTCGATGGTCGGTGAGAGCGAGTGGCAGACATAGTTGATGATCGCCCCGCCATTGCCGCGCGCCGCGCGCGGATCCCGACCAGTCGAGACATGATAGGTGATCGCCAGGTCATGATCCTGGATCGCCGCCCACATGCGATCGAACACCGGCAGATTGTAGTTGATATCGTTGACGTCATGTTCGCCGAAGATCGGCTTGTTGGGCAGCGCCAGGATGCGATAGCCAAGCTTCGCGACCCGCTCGATCTCTGCCACCGCCAGATCGATATCGGCGGTGCAGATTGCGGCGGTCGGGCTGCAACGGTGAAGAAACGGCGCGCACTGCTCCATGGCCCAGTCGTTCCAGACCTTCGCCTGGGCATCGATCATCTCGTTGTTCTTGGTCGCCCACATCAGCAGGGCCGCGCCATTGGGAAAAATCACCTCGGCATCGACGCCGTCGCGATCCTGATCGGCAATGCGCGGCAGTCCGGTGATCACGCCGCCGTCGAGATCCTTGGCGAGCAGGTCCGCGCCGGACTTCGATCGCACCAGATCGTCGCCCTCGAAATCGACATCGATCAGCCGTTCGGCGCGCGCGCCCGGCATGATGATATAGCGTTCGCCGTCCTCGCGCTTTTCGATCTTGGGCAGCAGGTCGTGAAACTTGCGATCCATACGCTCATGGAAGAGCTTGACCGGCGGCGACATGTGCGTGTCGACCGAAACGATGAAGTGCTTGTCGGTGCCGGGCCGCACATCGCGGACCCAGCCCGTGACATCGGGCGCATCCAGGCGCCATGCATTGGCGGTGCTGGCGGCAATCTCGCTGACTGTATCCACGACTATTCTCCCTGTACGCAATCTGCTGGGGGTAGATTCCCCACTGTCGCGCGAGATGAAAGCGCGCACTTTGCAGAGACCGTACAATTTTATTCAACGATCGGTCGCGCAACAGGGGTGGGCATGCCGACTTGCCGTGCAGGACATGCGCGGCTGCGAACGCGGCTTCTGGTCAGCGAACGTCCATGGAATAGTCCCGCCCAGACAACACGGGCACAGGAGAGACTATGGGCGACCCTTCCGCCGGGAAGACGGGTGCATGGACCGTGTTCGTTTGCATGCTGGCAAACAATTTCACGCTGGGCATCGCCTTTGGCACCTATGGGGCCTTTCTGTCGCACAACGAGCAGGCGTTCGGCGTGGCGCGCGATACCATTTCGTTCGGCATGAGCGCGGTGAGCACGACCTTGGGGCTGTCCGCCCTGATAATGGGCAATGCCGTCCGTCGGCTGACGCCCCGACGTTCGATCGCCATCGGCGTGGCCGCAACGGCCTGCGCGCTGGCGGGACTGGGGCTGACCACCAGCTTCGCCGTGGCGATGGCAATGTGGGCGTTGCTGGGCTTTGGCGCGGCGATGGCGGCGATCCTGGGCCCCGTGGCGATCGCCGCCGAGTATTTTCCCGGACGTTCGGGCAAGATGCTCGCGCTCACCAACCTGCCGCTCGTGCTGTTCGTCGGCCCATGGGCGGTGACCACCATCCTCGCCGAGCTGGGGCGCGAAGGAACCTATCTGCTGCTGGCGGCGCTGCTGCTGCCCGTTCTCGCGCTGGTATTGCGGCTCAAAGTCGGCACGCAGGCCGTCGCCAGCGAAGTGCAGCAGTTTCAGGCCAACCTGCCCCTGCGCGCCATCATGTCCCGCAAGGATTTCTGGCTGCTGTCGCTCGGCATCGCGGTAATCGCCGCTACCGGGACAGCCTATACCGTCCATGCCATTCCCTTCGGCCGGTCGGCCGGTCTGAGCGGGCCGGCGTCCGCCGTGATGCTTTCGGTATATTCGGGCGCAGGTCTGGCCGGGGTGCCCCTGTTCGGCTGGCTGGCCGATCGCATCGGCGCGCCGCGCGCGCTCGCATTGTCCGGCTGTGTCCAGTGCGTGTCCTGGGCCGGGCTGGCGCTCGCCCCCCCGGGCGGATTCCTGTTCCTCTCCGCAATGCTCGGTGCGGCGACCACGCCGCTTACCATGTTGCATGGTACAGCGATGGCGCAGATGTTCGGCGGCAACGGGGCCGGCAGGGCGATGGGGTACAGCTATGCCATCAAGCTGCCTTTCCTGTTCATGGCCTCGCCGATCGTGGGATATGCCTATCTGCAGATGGGGGACTATCGGCCCGCCTTTCTGGCCGTGGCGGCAAGCCTGATGGTGGCGGTTGTTCTGCTGTCCGTCGCGAGCCTGACCCGCCGCAGACCCAGGGCGCAGGTCGCGGCAGAAGCCTAGACTGGCGGCCATATCATGGAGGAACAACGGCCGATGATGATCGAGACGACTTTTGCCCTGGATGGACGAGTGGCGATCATCCGCCTGACCCGGGCCCGTGCGCTGAACGCGCTCAACGGCGATCTGCTCGACCAGCTTGACGAGGCGCTCGACAGCATCACGACGCAGGAAGCGGTGCGGGTTGCGATCATCACCGGAACCGACAGCGTCTTTTCGGTCGGAGCCGATCTCAAGGAACAGCTGGCGGACCGCGGCGCCCGGATCGACAGGATGCACCGGCTGGTGCTGCGGCTGGCGGGCATGCCGGTGGTGTCCATCGCGGCGATCGAAGGATGGGCGCTGGGCGGCGGCCTGGAACTGGCCATGGCCTGCACCTTCCGCGCCGCATCGCCAACGGCCAGGCTAGGCCTGCCCGAGATCCGGCTCGGCGTGGTTCCGGCCTATGGAGGAACGCAGCTCGCGCCCCGGCTGGTCGGCTCGGCATTGGCGCTCGAACTGATGTGCCTGGGCGAGCCGATCGATGCTGCCAGGGCCGAACGGATCGGTCTCATCAACTGGCTGGCAGACGATGCGGGCGGAGCGCTGGCGCTCGCGCTCGATCGCGCCGCCGCAATCGCCGAGCGATCGCTGCCCGCGCTTCAGGCGGCACGGCAGGCGGTGCGCGATGGAGAGCGGCTTGCCCTGCCCCAAGCGCTGGCGCTCGAGGCGCAGATCAGCGCGCATCTGCTGGCGGGCGACAATCCGCCCGATGCCGCGGCAAGCTTCCTCAACCGCGCTGCGCGCACATGCTGAGCCCTGCCATGGCAGGCACGGCGCCAACGGCCAAGAAAACATGACCAGAAACCCACCGCACCTACACGCGAAACCGACAGTGACCGCTGCCTCGTGGCAAGGCCTGGCGCTGCTCACCGCAGCCTATACGATCAGCTTCATCGATCGCACCGCCGTCAGCGTCGTCCAGGACAGGATAAAGACCGAGCTGCATCTGACCGACTGGCAGATCGGCCTGATGATCGGCCCCGCCTTTGCCATCGTCTATTCGCTCGCCGGATTGCCGCTCGCGCGGCTCGCCGAAAGGCGCAACCGCGCCTCGCTGCTCTCATGGTGCGTCGCGATCTGGTCGGCTATGGCGATGGCATGCGGGCTGGCGCGTGATTTCGTCACGCTGTTTCTCGCGCGCATGGGGGTGGGCATCGGCGAAGCCGGGGGCAACCCCGCGTCGCATTCGATGATCGCGGATTATTTCCCCGAGAACCGGCGCGCCACCGCGATCGCGATCTACACGCTCGGCGCGCCACTCGGCACTTTCCTGGGCGCAGCGGGCGTGGGCTGGCTGGCGGAAGAGATCGGGTGGCGACAGGCGTTTCTGCTGCTGGGGCTCCCCGGCTTTCTGCTCGTCGCCGTGATGCTGCTGCGGCTCAAGGATCCGCCGCGCCATGGCACCGCAGCAGCCAGCCTTGCCGATGCTGACGCGGCGCCCTCGTTTCGCGCCGTGCTTGGCGACCTGATGCGTAATTCGGCGTTCCGGCATCTGGTCTGGGGCGGATCGCTGGTCGTGCTGGTCGGCTATGGTCTCGCGGCTTTCCTGCCCGCGCTGCTCGTGCGAAGCTATCAGCTGCCTTTGGGACAGGTCGGGCTGTTGACCGGGCTCGTCGCAGGCGCAGGCGGCGCGATCGGCACAATGGCGGGAGGCCTGGCGGGCGACCGCTGGGGTGCCGGGCAACCGCGTCGCCTGGCGATCATAGCCGCCCTGGCGGTGTTGCCCGCCCCGTTCCTGCTGGCCGGGGGCATCCTTTCGCACAGCCTGGAGATCCTGATCGCGGCGAGCTTCCTCGCGATGGTGGCGATCTATGCCTATGTAGCGCCAGCCTTCGCGCAGGTGCATGCGCTGGCACAGGCGCGCAGCCGCGCAACGGTAACGTCGGTCTTTTATCTCGTGACCAACCTGATAGGCCTGGGTCTCGGCCCGCCGCTGATCGGTGCGGCCAGCGACTATGGCGCACGCCGAGCGATAGGCCTCGATGCCGCCGAATTTGCGCGCGCCTGTCTCAGCGCAGACGGTCCGCCGCCCCCCGCCTGCAGCGCCGCCGGCGCGACGGGCATGGAATCCGCGTTGCTGATCATGAGCGTCTTGCCGCTGGTCGCCGCCGCCCATTTTCTTGTCGCGGCGCGCCGCTATCGCCAGCGGACGACCTGAAGGTTTCACGAGGAGACACGCCATGCCCGAGCAGCCCAGCGCCGCGCTTCGCCAGATCGACACGCCAGGCCTGTCCATAGCTTATGAGGAGCGCGGCGCTGCGGGGGGCGTACCGGTCGTGCTGCTGCATGGCTTTCCCTATTCGCCGCGCGCCTATGACGCTGTTGCCGACAACCTGGCGGCGCATGGGCTGCGTGTGATCGTGCCGTATCTGCGCGGCTTCGGCCCCACCCGGTTTCGCGATCCCAAAGCCCTGCGATCGGGCGAGCAGGCCGCGCTGGGCATGGACCTTGTCGAGCTGCTGACCGCGCTGAAGCTCGATCGCCCGATCGTGGCGGGCTATGACTGGGGTGGGCGCGCAGCGTGCATCGTGTCTGCCATCCGACCGGATCTGGTCGGTGGGCTGGTCACGGGGGGCGGTTACAATCTGTTCGGCCCGCCATCCACTCAACCGCTGCCGCCCGAGATCGAACATGTGCTGTGGTATCAATATTATCTTCATACCGAACGCGGCCGGGCCATGCTGGAAACCAATCGCCACGGTTTCTGCCGCTTGCTCTGGAAGCTGTGGTCGCCCGGCTGGGCATTCGATGACGAGACGTTCTCGCGATCGGCGGCCGCGCTCGACAACCCCGATTTCGTCGAGGTGGTGCTGCATTCCTACCGGCATCGCGCGGGGCTGGTCGCAGGCGATCCTTCGCTTGGCGACCTGGCGGAGCGGCTCGAACGCGAACAGCCGCCGATCGATGTGCCCACCATCGCGCTGTACGGCGATGCCGGACCGCTGGGCGGCCAGCCTGCACCCAAGCGGGACAAGTTTACCGCATATTGGGAATATCGGGTGCTGGCCGGTGCGGGGCACAACCTGCCGCAGGAAGCGCCGCAGGGCTTTGCTGCAGCCGTCATTGATCTTGCGGCGGGAATTGAGCCTCGGCGCTGATTGGGCCGTTGCCGTCAGGCAGCGGCGACCAGGATAGGCCAGAAAGCGAGTTCAGGAGGTGCCGTGACAGCAGAGGCCATGCCGTCCATTTCACCGCGCTCGGTGCGCCAGGCAATATAGTCGTGATAGGCCTGCTCGCTGTCCCATGTCTCATAGAACATCACGGTCGGTTCGTTGGCCTGGCGGACGATGCAGATATCGCGGAAGCCCGGGCGCTGAGCCGTATCCTTGATCATTTCCGGCAGGGCAGCGCAAAAGCCATCAATGGCTTCGGGCTTCATTTTCAAGGTAAGCGTGACCTTCACACCATTCATTTCAGTACTCCAATAATATTCGCGGCATTCGCATCGCCTTGAATCATCGCGAAGACCCCGTTCGTCGAGGCCTTTCAGCCGCGGTGAAAGTCTCGCATCGAAATGACAGGCGCCAATTTCCCTGGCTCTTCGGACAAACGCCGATCAGGCGATGGGATAATGGAAAGCCACATGAGCATCCAGCGCTGATGCCGGCAAAGCAACTGGGGACAAGACCGGCCATGTCGAGGGGCAACATCTGCGTACGAGCAGCCATCGTGCCTCTTTCTCTACCTGCGGTTTGCGGGTCCAAAGGCGAGGCACCCAATGCTTGGCCGCGCCGAGCGATCGGATTGGGCCCCTGGAGAACGACAGGCCAGGCGGCGGTCGTTCGGTGGCCACGCATGGCACGAGGCTCACGTACAAAGTGCTAGTCGAGCGCTATCGTGTAACCTGCTAGCCTGCCTCAGTTTTATGGTCCTCGAGCCGCTGGATGCATGTCGTCTCGCGGCTCGATCGGATCGCCCATGAGGGACAGATGACCGACGCTCCGCCTTCCATTGCACGCGCACACGAGCAGCTTACCGCGGCGGGGGCTCCGTTCGAAGTGGAGACGATCCTGGTCGACGGCATAGCGCGCCGGGCGTGGAAACATGGGCCCAAGACCATGGGCGAACTCGTCAGTGGGTCGAGCCGCTTCGATGACCTGCCGTTTCTTGTCCACAACGACCGGCGCGTCACGTTCCGGGGCTTCCGCCGCGCGACGCTGGCGCTGATGCAGGTTCTGGCGCAATGCGGCGTCGGCCCGGGGGATCGCGTGGTGATCGCGATGCGCAATCTTCCCGAATGGCCGGTCTGCTTCTTCGCCGCGACGGCGCTCGGCGCGATCGCCGTCCCGCTCAATGCGTGGTGGCTGGGACACGAGCTCGCCTTCGGCATTCAGGATTCGGGCGCCAAGGTGCTGCTGGCCGACGCAAAGCGATGGGAGCGCCTCGCCGATCTGGTGAGGGATTGTCCCACGCTCGAGCAGGTCTTCACCTGCGGTTCCGTGCAAGCGGGATCGGCACGCAGGCTCGAAGACCTGATCGGAGCGCCCGGCGACTGGGAGCGGCTGCCCGAGCCACCGCAACCGCCGCGTACCGTGCAGCCCGACGATCCCGCGACGATTTTCTACACGTCGGGCACCACGGGGAAACCCAAGGGCGTTCTCGCGTCGCACCGAGCGGCCCTGTCGAACATCACCGGGGCCGCCTTTGCCGCCGCCCGGGCATCCCTGCGCGATGGGACCTTGCCTCCCGACCCTGCCGTGCCGCCGACACAGGCGGGCGCGCTGGTCGTGGTGCCGTTCTTCCATGTGACCGGGTGCTTCGCGATCCTCTGCCCGGCGCTCGACGCGGGCCATCGCCTCGTCCTCATGCACCGCTTCGAGCCCGAGCCGGCGATGCGCCTGATCCAGGACGAGAAGCTGAACTGGGTGGTCGGCGTCCCGACCATCGCCTGGCAGATCGCAGAGCATCCCCGGGTAGGCGATTATGACCTCTCGTCGCTGGCGAGCATCGGTTATGGCGGCGCGGCAGCAGCGCCGGAGCTGTTGGCGAGGCTTGCCTCGCGCCTGCCGTCTGCCATTCCCGGCCATGGCTGGGGCATGACGGAGACCTGCGGTCTGGCGACGACCCATTCGGGCTCGGATTACCGCCGACGCCCGACGAGTTGCGGGGCCCCGGTCGCAGTGGTCGATATCCGCATCATGGATCAGGAAGCACGGCGCGTCCTGCCAACGGGCGAAGTGGGCGAATTGTGGGTTGCAGGTCCCAACATGGCCAAGGGCTATTGGAACAGGCCCGAGGAAACCGCAGCAACTTTCGTCGACGGCTGGGTTCGCACCGGCGACCTGGCAAGGATCGACGAGGAAGGGTTCCTCTACATCGTCGACCGCGCCAAGGATGTGGTCATCCGCGGCGGCGAGAATATCCATTGCATCGAAGTCGAGCACTGCCTGTTCGAATATGACGGCATCGCTGATGCAGCGCTGGTGGCCTTTCCTCACCGCATGCTCGGCGAGGTGCCGGTCGCGGTGGTGCAGGTCGCGCCCGGCAGCGCCATAGCAGAGGCTGCAGTGCTGGCACATTGCGCCGCGCGTCTTGCCGCCTTCAAGGTGCCGGTGGCGATTGTCTTGCAGCGCGAACCGCTGCCGCGCAACGCCAGCGGCAAGCTGCTCAAGCAGGATATTGTGCAAAGCCAGCTCGTTCAGGCGCGCATGACGCAGTCGTTGGACGCAGCGAACAGCGAGAGGAGCGCGACAGCGTGAAATTTCTGACTTTAATGATGTCTGCGGCGATCCTGGCGCCGTTGTCGATACCGGCTGTCGCCCAGGCAGGAGCGTCCGGACAGGGCGAGCGGGTGCAGGCAGACCTTTTGCCCGTGAATGCGAGCGACCGGGCGATCCTGCTGCGGTCCGTTGCCTTCCAGGCCACCATCTACGGCTTGCCCGCCGTGCTGCAGTACAAGGAGATGCATCGCCAGGCGATCGCCGAAGGCGGCGCCGGGTATAGCGGGTTCGGCACCTTCATCCACGAGCGCGAACTGGCTGGCCCAGGCTATGCAGCTTTCAAGGTACCCAATTCGGACACGCTCTATTCGACGTCGTGGCTCGATCTCGCCCTCGGCCCGGTGGAGGTCACCATCCCTCCGACGTCGCTTCGATACTATACTCTCAATTACTTCGACATCTACGGCAATCCGGGCAATCTCGGCACGCGTACCGTGGGTTCCGCGGGAGGCAGGTTCCTGCTGACCCCGCCCGGATGGCAGGGCGATGTGCCCGAGGGGCTGACACGGGTCGAGATGACCAGCAGGCATGTCTGGATCCTGATGCGCGTGTTCGCACAGACCCGGCGCGAGCTGGAACAGGCATACCGCTTCCAGGACGCGGTGAAGCTGCGGCCGCGGGGCGATCTCGCTTCCACCGCTGCCCCTGGCCATGTCCCGCCGGCTCCGGGCGACAGCGCGGCCGATTTCATGCGCGCCCTCGACTATGTGCTGGCAACCGACGGCCATCTGCCGGGCGAGGAAGCCCTCATGGCGGGATTTCGCACTATTCCCGGCCTGGGGTCGGGACATTTCGATCCTGCGCGGCTCGATCCGGTCGCGCGCGAAGCCGTCGAAGCGGGATATGCGGATGCGATGCGCCTTCTGCTCAATGCACGCAGTCAGCTCGGCCAGCCGACCGGCACAGGATGGACGGTCGTTTCGAAGGGGAATTACGGGCACAACTACCTGCGCCGTGCGATCAACAATCTCGCCGGACTCGGGGCGAATGTGCGCGAGGAGAATGCGTCGTTCAACACCTTCGTCGATGCTGGCGGAGAACCCCTCGACGGTGCCAAGGCCGCCTATCGCCTGCACCTTCCGCAGCCCCCGCCAGTCGACGGCTTCTGGTCGGTGACCCTTTACGACGCGCGGACCTTCGAGCTCCACCCCAATCCGCTAGGCCGCTATCTCGTCAGCGACCGCACCCCGGGGCTCAAGGTCAATCGCGACGGATCGGTCGATATCATCATCCGGCACGCAACCTCCGAATCGGCGAACTGGCTGCCCGCCCCGGCAGGTCCGTTCTTCCTCGTCATCCGCTCCTACCTGCCCCGGGCGGAGGTCACGAGCGGGCGGTGGCTGCCGCCCGGGGTGATCCGCGAACCGTGAGCGGGCTTGCGCGCTCTGCCCTATTGCGCGGTCGAACCGCCGTCGACGACCAGTTCGGAACCGGTCATGTAGCGCGATCCATCGCCGGCCAGGAACAGCATCGCGGCGGCGATCTCGTCCGGGTCGCCGGCGCGGCCCATCGGGGTGTCGGCCAGCAGCTTGGCTGCCTGCTCGGGATCGTCGTGGACCCGCGAGGTCAGCGGGGTCAGGACGTGGCCGGGGTGGATCGAGTTCACCCGCACGCCGTTGCCCAGGGCCGCGCATTCCAGCGCCGCTGCCTTGGTGAACAGCCGCACCCCGCCCTTGGCCGCGCAATAGGAGCCAGCAAACGGTGCTCCCGCGATTCCGCGGATCGACGACATGTTGATGATCGACCCGCCGACGCGCGACTTCGCCAGCAGCGGGAGCATCGCCCGCGTGCCGAGGAAGACGCTGTCCAGATTGACCGCCAGGATGGCGCGCCATTCTTCGAGCGTTGTCTCGGCGATCGACCGGAACGCACCATAGCCCGCGTTGTTGACCAGCACGTCGAGCCGGCCAAATGCGGTCTCGATCGTCGCGGCAAGCTCGGCCCAACCCGCTTCGTCGGTGACGTCGAGCAGGCACGAGAGGTGTCGCGGATCATCCAGTTCGGCGAGCGCGGCGGCGAGAGCCTCCGCGTTGCGGTCGGCCAGTACCAGTGTTGCGCCCGCTTCCGCAAAGCGGATCGCCGTGGCTTTGCCGATCCCGGAAGCAGCGCCCGTTACCAAGGCAATCCGATCGGTTAGCTTGGACATAAATGGGCCTTCTCCTGTTTGTGACTGTGCCGAATGTATCCCTCCGGGCAACAATCCATTTGACCGACCGACCGGTCGGTTGTCAATAAAGGGTTTGACCTTGACCACCGCCGAGCCTGGGCGTAGCCCATCGTCCGACCGGGCGGTCTAAAGGAGGGAGAGTCCATGACAGTTACAAATCCGCTTCTTGCCAACGGTCGCCTTCGCCAGAATGCGCCCAAGACGGTGGCCGGTTACCGACTGTTCCGCCAGGTGATCGAGGAGGACAGCGCTCTGCCATCGAACCTCAAGCGCCTCTTCCTGGCAGCCGCCGCCTGCACGAAGGGCTATCCCGACATGGCCGAGCGAGAGCTTGCTGCGGCAGCGAGCGCCGGCCTCGATCTCGAGCACGCGGCCTCGGCGATGACGATCCTGTCCAGTTCGCGCGGCGAAGGTGCAGCGATGCGTTTCGCAGCGGCGCTGACAAAATGCTATGGCAGCGACGCCATCATCGAGGCTGAAGCCACACCGATTGCAGTCGCCGACGGAGAGGCTGCAGCGAACTTTCTGCAGTATTTCGGCCAGATGCCGCCGTCGCTCGGCAAGCTGATCGAACTGGTGCCGGTGGGGGCGGATGCCTATTATCTGATGCGCGAAGGCACTCTCAGTGGGACCGCCCTGACGCCCGCGCACGCCGAACTTTTGCTGGTGACCGTTCTCGCTGCCGATTACAGCGAATGGGCATCGGTTCATATGGACGGAGCGCGGCGCGCCGGCGCGAGCGAAGCCGAGATCGCCGAGGCAGTCCTTTGCGCCGTACCGGTGGCGGGTTTGTCTGCCTGGGTCGTGGGTGCCACGGCCATGGCGGCCGGCAAGCCCGGATAATTGCTTACCTTGAACCGATTTTCGCTAGGAACAGATGCAATGGTCACAAAAGTCGCCAAGACCCGTCCACGGACAGAAGCCCATGACGAGAAGCGTGCCCTGATCATCGAAGGCTGCGCGACGCTCTTCGACAAGGTCGGCTATCACAACACCTCGATGCAGATGGTCGCGGACGAGGTCGGGCTCGGCAAACCGACGCTCTACCATTATTTCCCGAGCAAGATCGCCATCCTCTACGCGATACACGATACCCATATCACGAGCCTGCTGCGCAGCCTCGAGAGCCTGAAAGGCAAGGACCCTGCGGTGGTCCTGCAAGCGGCCTGCGCCGATATCCTCCGGCAGATTGCCACGCACCCCGGCTATGTGCGCGCCTTCATGGACAATTACCACGACCTCGAAGGCGAGATGAAGGACAGCATTCGCACCGCCCGCCGCACCTATTTCAACATGATCAAGGATGTGATCATCGAGGGAACCGAGAAAGGCCAGTTTCGCGAGACCGATCCGCTGCTGACCGCCTATGCCTTTCTCGGCATGGGCAACTGGGCCTATAAATGGTACCCGGCCATGGCCGCGGAGCGGACGCCGGAAGAGGTCGCGCTGGCCTTGTGCACGCCGTTCCTCGACGGGTTGAAAGCGAAATAGCCGAAGTGGACAGCCGATCGTTGTGCCGCCGTATCGCCGTCGGCGAGGAATCGCTCGGATGAGAGGTACGCGCCGCTGGACGCTGGCCCGCTATCCGGAAGGAAAGCTGGCCGAGAGCGACTTCGCCCTGGCTGCCGACGCTGGCGAGACACCCTTGCTTCAGCTTGGCGAGGTCCTCGTACGCAACCGCATGTTCGCCGTCGCGCCGACAATCCGCAACTGGCTCCGGCCCGGTTCGACGAGCCAGCGCGCGGCCATTGCGATAGGCGGCACAATAAGGGGCATGGCGGCCTGCGAAGTCATCGCCTCCGCCCATCCTGGCTATGCGGTCGGGACACGGATGATCGCGATGTCCGAATGGGCCGACTTCAGCGTCATCCGACCCGACTTGGCCCCGGTCCCGGTATTCATGGTGCCCGAGGGGATGG
Source organism: Blastomonas sp. CACIA14H2 (assembly GCA_000503195.1). Classification (GTDB taxonomy): domain Bacteria; phylum Pseudomonadota; class Alphaproteobacteria; order Sphingomonadales; family Sphingomonadaceae; genus Blastomonas. The sequence continues at coordinate 95,608 of AYSC01000008.1, read as the reverse complement.
ACTTTGCGCAGGCCATGGGGCCGTTGTCGCTCAACAGCCTGACCGCCTATTTCGGCCTGCTCAAGGTCGGTCGCCCGCGCGCTGGAGAGACGGTGGTGGTATCGGGAGCGGCGGGATCGGTCGGCTCGACCGTTTGCCAGATCGCCAGCATCACCGGTTGCCGCGTGATCGGGATCGCAGGCGGCGCGAGCAAGTGCGCCCGGGTCATGTCCGTCGGCAAGGCCGAAGCCGCGATCGACTATCGCGCCGACGACGTGCGACAGCGGCTTCGAGAGCTTTGCCCGAACGGGATCGACATCTTCTTCGATAATGTCGGGGGCGACCAGCTGCGGGCGGCGGTCGATTGCATGGCACCGCATGGCAGGATCATCGTGTGCGGCCAGATCTCGACCTACGATCAGGGTTGCCCATCGGACACCGGCCTGGATATGATGAAGGTCGTCTATGGACGGCTCCGGATCGAAGGCTTTGTGGTCGGGGATTATGTCGATTGCGCCGACGAGGCGCGCAGACAGCTCGACGCATGGGTGCGCGCGGGCGCGCTGGAGGTTGCGTTGGACATGCGCAGCGGTCTCGACCAGCTCCCCCGTGCGCTGATCGACCTTCTTGGAGGCGCCAACACCGGCACGCTGCTCGTCGTCAACGATTGAGCAGCTAGCCGGCGAGCGTACCGCCATCGACGACCAGCTCGGCCCCGGTCATATAGGACGAGGCCTCGCTGGCCAGGAACAGGATGACCGCAGCCACCTCCTCGGCGGTTCCGCCGCGCTGCAGGGGGATTGCAGATAGCCGGCGGGCGAGTGCCTCCGGATCGAGCGCGGCGCGGGCCAGCGGCGTGTCAATGAAGCCGGGATGGACCGAGTTGACCCGGATCCGCTCGCCGAGCGCGGCACATTCGAGCGCCACAGCCTTGGTGAACATCCGCACCGCTCCCTTCGCGGCGCAATAAGAAGCAAAATTCGCGCCCCCAATCATGGCGCGGACTGACGACACGTTGATGATCGCCGAGGTCGAGCGTTCCGCCCGGGCGGGGTGTCTGGCCAGCAGCGGAAGCATCGTTCTTGTACCGAGAAACACGCTGTCGCCATTCACGGCGAGGCTCGTCCTCCAGTCGGCCAGCGACGTCTGCGCAAGCGGCTGGAAGTGCGCGAGCCCGGCGTTGTTGACAAGAATGTCGAGACGGCCGTGGCGCTCGTCGATGGCGGCGAAAAGGCTGACCAGCCCGTCTCGCTGGTAACGTCCAGCTGCCAGGCGACAGGCTGCGCGCCTCCCTCACAGCTGGCCACCGCCGCCGCCAGCCTTCCTTTGTCGCGGTCCACCAGCCAGACTATGGCACCGCTGCGCGCCAGAGCCTGCGCGGTGGCAAGGCCGATGCCGGAGGCGGCGCCGGTTACGAGGGCGATCGCGCCTGCCAGAGATCTGTCTTCGTTCACTTCGTCGCCCGGCTTAGCGACTCCATCCGGCTCATCTCGACGATGCTGGCAAAAGTAGGGTTGGCGCGTGACATGATGCTGTCCGCCCGATCGCGGATGGCTGCGTCGAAAGCATCGGTGGTGAAGGCGTAGAAGCGACCCTGCTCGATAGCCTCGAACGCCATCGCGGCGGCCTCCTCGGGGCCGAGCGCATTGCGGTAGAGATCGTCGCGCATCGCATCGAGGTCGGCGGATTCGGCGGGCCTTTCTGCGTTGGCGAGCGCCGCGGGCCGCAGCCGCTCAGCCTCGTAAATCTGTGTGCGCACCAGTCCTGGGCATAGCATCGTGACCCCGATCGGCGCCCCGACCTGCTGAAGTCCGGCATAAAGCGCCTCTGTCACGCGGACCATCGCATGCTTGGCAGCGCCATAGCAGGCCGAGCCCGAACCGCTGACAAAGCCGGCGACCGAAGCGGTGTTGAGAATGTGCGCAGGGCGCCCCCCCATGATCATGCGCGGCACGAAGGCGCGCAGACCATGGGTCACGCCGTAGAGATTGACCCCGATCGACCACTGCCAGTCGCTTGCGGTGTACTCCCAGACGAGCCGGTGACGTCCGCCCGGAACGATGCCCGCATTGTTGCACAGAAGGTCGACCGCCCCGAACCGCTCATAGGCCGCATCCGCCAGCCGCATGACACTGCCCTCGTCCGACACGTCGCATTGCATAACCAGCGTCTGGGCGCCGACCAGTCCTTGAGCCACGGCGCCTGCGCCATCGACCGCGACATCGGCCAGGACCACATTCATACCCAGCGCAGCGGCCTTTGCGGCAAGCGCCGCGCCGATGCCGCTTGCCGCTCCGGTGATCACGGCAGTCTTGCCGGCAAAGTCACGCATCCTATGCCTCCGCATTTGCGACGGCACCGCTTTCGACAGTTTCTGCATAGAAGCGCGCCGCATGGAAAAACAGCCAGACCGAAACGAGCGAGGGCAGCAGCGCGAGGACCAGCGCATAATGCAGCCCGTCGGCCCCGATCAGCGAGGCGATCCTGTCGCTGAGCAATCCCGTCAGCCAGGGGCCCAGGCCAAGGCCGAAAAGGTTGAACGCGAGCAGCAGCATCGCCTGCCCCAGGGCGCGCATGTTGGGGGGCGTGACCGATTGTGTCGCGGCGACCAGCGGGCCGTAATAGGCGGTCATCATCACCGCGGCGGCGAGCGCGCTGGCGATCGACAGGCTCGTCGACGCGACCAGATACTGGACCAGCGTGAACGGCAGCATGGCCGCGACCGAGGCCGATATGATCCACACCCGCCACCGGCTGTCGCGGCGCCCCAGACGGTCGGCCAGCACACCGCTGAGATACATGCCGAGACCGCCCGCCACACCGCCGAGCATGGCCATCAGCCCCGAAACCTGCGTAAGGCTGAGACCGTGCGCGCGCGAGAAGAACGGCGCGTTCCACGTCATCATCGCATATTGCGAGAAGCCGTGGAGCATCCCGGCCATGACGATGTAGCGATAAGCCTTGTTGCCCCAGAACAGCTGCAGCGCCTTGCCGAGCCGCGGCGGCGGCGCGAGGGTGACATCGACGGCTTCGGATTGTCCGCGCGGCGGCTCCTTGATCATCGCAAACAGCACGGGCGCGAGAACCACGCCGATCCCGCCGACGATGAAGAACGCCTCGCGCCATCCCACCGCGCTCGCCAGCCACCCGGTCGATGCATAGCCGACAAGCAGACCGACCGGGAGGGCGAGCCCCCACATCGCGAGCGCGCTGGCGCGGCGCTCGGCCGGGTAATAATCGGCGATCAGCGAGACGCTCGCTGGCACGCTGCCGGCTTCGCCTATCGCGACGCCGATGCGGAAGAAGGCGAGGCTGGCAAAGCCCCAGGCGAGCCCGCAAGTCGCGGTCATCGCGCTCCAGACAACCAGCGAGGCCACGATGATCCAGCGCCGACTGAACCTGTCGGCCATTCGGGCGATCGGCAGCGAGAGCGTGGCATAGAACAGCGCGAATGCGAAGCCGGTCAGCGCCCCGAGCTGGCCGTCGCTCAGGCCCAGTTCCTGCTTGATCGGGATCTGCAGGATCGAGAGGATCGTCCGGTCGACATAGTTGAACGCCGAAACCACGAACAGCGCGAACAGGGCCAGCCGATAGCTGCCCACCCCGCCCGGACTGTGCGATGCCATGGCCCGGCTCATCGCTGAACAGCGCGAAGGGCACGCCCGTACCGGAGCAGTATGTGCCCTTCTGGCCGCAAGGCTGATCGAACCATGTCTGATCGCAATTTCATTCCCGTCAGAATTCGAAACGCACGCCCGCTGTCAATGTGCTGCCGGCAACATTGTACAGGGTGAAGAGCGTGGGGTATATGAGGCCGGGTGCCGCATTGGCGGCCACCAGCGGCGGCTTGCGATCAAACAGGTTGGTGGCGGTGACAAACAGCTCGGGCTGGCCACGCAGGTCCTCGAACTGGTAGGATATGGTCGCGTCGGTGTAGAACACCGGCTTCACGTCCGGGACGGCATAGACGTTGGCGATATCGCCCGGGATGTTGCCGATCTTGACCTTGCCGATGACGTTCTCCTGCACGAAGATGTTCAGCCCGCCATTGCGGTAGTTGAGGCTGAAATTCCCCCTGAACTTCGGAAAGGCGAAGCTGGTCTGGCTGTTGATTCCGTATCCGGCGCGGTCGAGCACGGGCGCGATCGAGTTGGTCTGTTCGACGAACCGGTCGAGATAGTTCGCCGATGCGCCGACGGTCAGTTCGCCCTGGCCCAGCGGGATGCGGTAGGTGGCCGACAGGTCGACCCCGCTGGTCCGCAGGAAGCTGATATTCTGCGTGATCAGCCGGACTTCGGTCGGGTAGTTCGCCGCGCTGCGGTCGCTGAACGGCAGCGGCCGGGTGATCAGGTCGCAGGTGGGCGAGGTGCCGTTGGAAACCTCGCACTCGTTGACGACGTCCGCAAGTCCCTGCTGGGTGATCGCGCCCTTGATCTTGATGTCGTAATAGTCGATCGAGAGGTTGAAGCCGGGCAAGAAGCTCGGGCTGAATACCACCCCCGCAGAAAAGGTGTCGCCGATCTCAGGCCTCAGGTTGGCGTTGCCGCCGGTCAGCTGCCGGATCGAACCACCCGACTGGGTATGCGGATCGGTAAAGTTCACCGCCGCAGTCTGGACGCCCGCGAACAGCTCGAACAAGGAGGGCGCCCTGATGTCGCGCGACCTGGTGACGCGGAACATGACGTCGTCGACCGGCTTGTAGACCGCACCCAGCTTCCAGGTCTCGACCTGCCCACTGGTGCTGTAGTCGGTGATGCGCCCGGCGGCGTTCAGGCTCAGCTCGGCGGCCAGGGGTCGGTCCTTCAGCAGCGGGACAGCGACTTCGGCAAACACCTCCTTCACATTGAGGTCGCCGGCCGCAACGCCGATATTGGTGTTGTTGAAGACCGTCCGGCGGTTGGCGGGAATGCCTCTGAGGCCAGTCACGTCGAGCGGAATCGCGGGGTCGGAGTTGGATGTGAGGGAAAGCTTTTGCTCGCGATACTGGGCCCCCAGCGCCACCGACACAGCCCCGGCGGGCAGATCGAAGAGATCGCCCTGAAGGGTCACGGTGAAGTCATCGGTGGTGTTCTCCGCCCGATAGCGCGAATCCCCCAGAATCCACTGGATGTCGGCCTCGCTCGGGGTGCCCCGGCCGAAGACGTTGATGGGGGTGCAGCCGGGATAGAGTCCTGGATTGGTCAGTTGCACGCGGCAGACAATCTGCCCGTTTGGCGCGCGGACCGCGTCGAGCGCGGCCGCGAGGCGCTGTATTTGGAACTGGGTCTGGCTGAACTTGGTGGTGGAATTGCCGTGGGTGTAATCGGCCTTCAGGCCCCAGCCGCCGCCGATGTCCCATTCGAGCCCGGTGTTGACCACATAGGAATCCACGGTCTCGCGCGTCGGGATGGGTCCGAGGTCGTCAATGAAGCGGAAAAGCACAAAGCTGCCGTTCGGTCCGAGCTGCGACTGCACCGAAGGGTGCAGGAAAGCATTGCCGCTGAAGAACGTGAAGCCGAGAATCGAAGCCTTGGCCTGCGTGTCGTAGCTGGTGACGCTGCGGGTGTAAGTGCCTTGGGCGTGGAACGTCAGCGCATCGGTCAGGTCGTAGGAAAGCCTTGCGAAGCCGGAGGTGTTGGTCAGCGGCGCGATCAGCGTGTTGCTGCCGGGCAGGTAGAGGCCATCCCCGCCCACGAAGGTTCCAGCGGTCCCGGTCGGCGTCCCGCGCACGACCGGGCGCAAGGTGCCGTCGGGGTTGAAGATCCGGTTGTTCACCCCTGGTGAATTGGCGCTGGTGACGATCCCGTTGTTGAAGTCGTTCGCACCGAGGCGCAGGTTCGGAAGGAAAATGAAAGGGTTGGCCGCGCGGCCTGCCGGTCCGCCGCCGACGACCGAACCGACCGCGGCATAGGCATCGTTCCCGTAAATCCGGTCGCCGCGGGTGATCCCGTTGCTGTCGAAACGCTCGGCGGAGACCAGCAGACGTCCGCGATCGCCCGCAAAGCCTATGCCGGCAGCCAGGCCGACCTTGTAGTTGCCGAGGTCTCCGCGCGTCGACGTACCGTATTGGGCAACGCCCTTGATGCCGTCAAAGTTCTTGTCGAGGACATAGTTGATGGCACCGCTGATCGCATCTGAGCCATAGGCTGCCGATGCCCCGCCGGTGACTACGTCGACGCGCTGGACCAGCAGATTGGGCAGCGTGTTGACGTCGACGGCACCCCGAAAGGTGGTCGGCGGAACCCGCAGGCCGTCAAGCAGGATGAGCGCACGAAGCGGCCCCACACCGCGCAGGTTGAGAAGGTTGCCGTGTTCTGCGGTGTTCCCTTGCAGCTGCGAGTTAGCTGCCGGACCAACCGAATTGACGAACTGTGGCAGTTTGTTGAGCGCATCCGCCAGATTGGTGGGCGTGGCCTTCTCGAGTTCGGACGTGGTGGCCACGGTGACCGGGGTTGGCTGGTTGTAGCCGTCGCGGAGCACCCGCGTCCCGGTGACGACGATGGCTTCAGCCGAACTGTTCGCTTGTTCGGCCGTCTCTGCAAGGTCAGCCGGTGCTGATTGCGCCGTGGCAGGCGCAGAGATGCTGGCAGCGATCGCACCCAAGCCGACAGCGCATACGAGAGCATTCTTTTTCATTATCCAATCCTCTTCCCCATTATAGTTTATGGTTTTCTGAAGATCTGTCCGCCTTAGGTCGCGCCAGCCTCCTCCACCGATTGCCATGCGGCCCGCGCCAAGGGGTTGATCCGCAGTATAATCTCTCCCGCGTTCGCGGCGGTCTGCACGCCATCGCGGCTGCGTCCGGCGATGCCCTGAAGGATCGCTGCGATCCGGAACAGGTTGAAGGCGGTGTAGAAGGGGTCGGTCGGATCGACATCGAACCCGGTACGCTCGCAATATTTCTCCGCATAGGCACGCGCTGTCGGTATGCCCAGAAGGTCGAGATCGGCCCCCTTCAGCGTGCCGCGCACGTCCACCCCTTCCGGGCGGAACCATTCCATCATGTGATAGGTGAGGTCACCCAGCGGGTCGCCGAGCGTGGACAGTTCCCAGTCGATGATGGCTGCCACTTCCGGCCTGTCAGGATGAACCAGCAGATTGTGGAACGAGAAATCGCCATGGATGATAGTGGTGCGCTCCGCCCCAGCGGGAATCGCGCCCGGCAGCCACTCGATGAGCTTGTCCATCTCGGGGATGTCGGCGGTCCTCGATGCTTCGTACTGCCGGGTCCAGCGGGCGATCTGGCGAGCGAAATAATTTCCGGGGCGGCCATAGTCCGCCAGGCCGAGCGCCGCGAAGTCGACGGTGTGGAGCCTGGCCAGTGCGGCATTCGCCGAATCGTAAACCGCAGCGCGCTCGTCCCTCGACAGCGTCGGCATCCGCGGGTCCCAGAAGGATCGACCCGGCACATGACGCATCACATAGAACATCGTGCCGATGACATCGTCGTCGCTGCACAGGGCCAGCGGCTCGGGAACGGGGAGCCCCGCGCCGAACAGCGCCTCGGTTACGCGATATTCGCGATCGACCGCGTGGGCCGAGGGGAGCAGCACGCCCGCCGGCTTGCGCCGCAGCACATAGCGGCCGCTGGCAGCGTGAAGCAAATAGGTCGGATTGGATTGCCCGCCCTGGAACTGCTCGACCCTGATCGGGCCACGAAATTCCTTGATCGCCCCCTCAAGGTAGCGCGCGAGGCGTCGCTCGTCGAACGCAGCCCCTTCGGACACCGCTTCGGTCTGCCCGATCATGGCTGCCGGCTGCGAGGTCATGCCACGTCCTCGCGCGGGTATTTGGAAAGTTCGAGCCGAGCCAGCTGACGCTCGTGCACCTCGTCGGGGCCGTCCGTGAGTCGGACGATCCGCGTGTTGGCCCAGAGTTCGGCGAGTCCGAAATCCTCGGTGACACCGCCGCCGCCATGCGCCTGGATCGCGTCGTCGACGATCTGCTGCGCGATCTTGGGCGCTGCGATCTTGATCATCGCGATCTCGGCGCGGGCTTCCTTGTTGCCCACCGTGTCCATCTTCCAGGCGGCCTTCAGGCACAGCAACCGCGCCATCTCGATCTGGCAGCGGGCGTTGGCGATGCGCTGTTCCCACACCGAATGCTCGGCGATCGTCTTGCCGAAGGCGCGGCGGCTTTGCAGGCGCCGACACATCTTCTCAAGCGCGACTTCCATCGTGGCGATGTTCCGCATGGTATGGTGGATGCGGCCCGGCCCAAGTCTGCCTTGGGCGATCTCGAACCCCCGCCCCTCGCCCAGCAGCATGTATTCCGCCGGCACGCGGACATTTTCCAGCTTCACCTCGAAATGGCCGTGCGGGGCATGGTCATAACCGAACACCGGGAGGTGGCGGACGATCGTCACACCGGGGGTGTTCCGTGGCACCAGGATCATCGACTGCTGGCTATAGGCCGGTGCATCGGGATCGGTCTTGCCCATGAGGATGAAGAAGTCGCAGCGCGGATGGCCGGCGCCCGAGGACCACCACTTGCGCCCGTTGATAAGATAATCGCCGCCGTCGCGCCGGATCTCGGTCTGGATGTTGCGTGCGTCGGACGAGGCCACCGCCGGTTCGGTCATCAGAAAGGCCGAGCGCGTGATCCCGTCGCGCAACGGGACAAGGAAGCGCTCCTTCTGTTCGCGCGTGCCATAGCGGTGCAGCACTTCGAAATTGCCGGTGTCGGGCGCCATGCAGTTGAAAATTTCGCTGGCGATCGGGATGCGCCCCATCAGCTCGGCGATAGGCGCGTATTCGAGATTCGTGAGACCCGGGCTGGTGAAGAATTCGTCGTCATGCTCGGAGGGCGGCATGAAGAAGTTCCACAGGCCCTCCGCGCGCGCCTTCGCCTTGAGCTCGTCGAAGACTGCGGGGATTTCCGTCCAGCGGTCGATCCGCGACATCTGGTCGTGATAGACCGGCAGCGCGGGGACGATGTGCGTATCCATGAAAGAGCGCACACGCTGCATCCATTCGCGCGACTTGGCCGACTGCTCGAACATTCCCTCTCCTCTCAGCGCCCCAGACTCGTTCGTCCGGTCGGTCGAATGGACAAATAATCGACCGACCGGTCGGGTGTCAATGTCACTTTAGTTAGTCGCTGGAACTTCCGCGATTGCCGGCGGCAACCATCTGCGACTCGTCGCTTCGTTGTTCGGGCGGTAGAGCCGCAACATGACGCTGAAGGGTTCGGACGGAACCGGCAGCCAATTGGCCCCCTTGTCGCCGGGCGCATCGTGCTGGAGCCTGATCTCGATGGAACCGTCGGCGTTGCGGACGAGTCCCGGCGTGCGGTCACCGATCGAGTAGCGGCCCAGGGGGTTCGCCGCCAGAAAGCCCTTGGCGTAATAGACTGTCAGCGACCAGAAGGCGTCCGCAGGCGGAAGTTCGTCGGCTCGGAACCGCAGCACATAGGACAGGGTGCCGTCGAGCGTCCGCCCGCGCGAATCGCTTTTGGCGATCATGTAGATCGCCTCGCGCGCGGGCAGGACATAGATCTGGTCCATCGCCACCGCGGCCCGCAGCAGCAGATCGCTGCCGAATTCGGCTCCCCGATAGTTGACGGTCCAGCCATTGACGTTCGTACCGAGTTCGCGCGAGCGCTGCTCGATGGCGGCGCGCCCGTCCTTCAGGCCCTGCGTGATCTTCGGCAGCGCAGCATGCGCCAGACAGCGCGAATCGAAATGCCGACCTGGCATCAGACCGAGTGGCGCGAGCGAACGGACAATTGGCCGGTCCGGTCCGGCAGGGCGCCAATCCTTGAGGACGGTTCCGAGCATCGTGAGAAAGGCCGCCGGATCGTCGCTCGGCGGGTCGCGCCGTTCGATCGGTTCCTGCACCGTGATCGGAGGCGCCTGATCGCGCCCCGCCTGATAATCGGCCCAGCCTCGCAGCCGTATCCTGTCCTGAAGCTGCCAGGCCTCGGCGAGGTCTGCCTGGTCTCTGACGAGGATTCGGCCCGCCATCATGAAGTAACGCTGCTTCGCGCGAACGCCGATCATGCCTGGCGGGACCGGATAATCCTGCCCGGGGCCGAGAATGAAGACCGGCGGCAGCTGCGGCCCGTGTGTGGATTGCCCGAGGGCTAGGTCGGTCGAGGTATCGGCCTGCCCCATCTGGAAGGTATAGTAGCGAGCACCGAAATCGGGCGCTTCCAGCACAAAGGGCCCCACCGTGGTGTCGAGCCATGCGAGGCTGTAGAGCGTGTCGTTATTGGGCGCGACACCCTGTCGCGTCTCAGGGGTGGCAAGCGCGCGGGCGTGCCCCAGCCGGTTGATCGGCGCACCTGCCGTCGTTGCGGGCCGGATGCGGAGCGGGTCTTCCGGCAGCGTCATGTTCTGCCGCAGCTGCGCCGAGCGAATCAGCGGATAGCCCCATATATAGGCCTGAGCCGCCAGCTTGCGGAAATCGACCCGCGCCGTCGGGCAGCTGGCGTGCGCTCCTTCGGCCAGAGCCGCGCTCGCCACTGCGGCAATGATCAGCAATCGCGCCAGCAAACCACGCATCGGACCTCTCCTCGATATCTGCCTTTGACACGGACTTGGGCCACCGCGATGCCAGCCATGGACTGACAAATTGAACAGGTCGGATCTGTCCAATCCGGATTGACACCCGACCGGTCGGTCGAACATAAGGGCGCAGAGAGGACACGATGGCTAGCATAAGTCAACTGGATCAGATCAGCTTCCTGAACGGCCATGCGCCGTACACGCTGGCAGGCTATGCCCGCTTCCGCGAGATCATTGACAGCGACGGCGCGATCCCGGCCAGGCTGAAGGCGCTGTTCGCCTCGGTCGCCGCGATCGACCGTCGCTATCCCGATCTTGCACGCAGGGAATTGACGCGGGGCGCAACGCTCGGGCTCACCCTGCGCGAAGTCACGGCCGGAATGATCGTCCTTGCCAGCCTGCGTGGCGAAGGCGCGGCAACCGAATTCGCGGGCATTGTAGCGGAGATCTTTTCACGCCCCGCCGCGCCCACCGCCGAACCGGCGGGCGATGTCGCCCCGGGCGAGGCGGAAGCCAATTTCCGCAGCTATTTCGGCACGATCCCCGCGCCGCTCGCGCAGCTGATCCGCCTCGTCCCCGCTGCGGCCGACGCCTATTACCTGATGCGGCGCGGCAGCATCGATGCAAACCCGATCTCGGCCAAGGATGGCGAGCTGCTGCTGCTCGCCATCCTCGCCGCGGGCTACAGCCCGATGGCCGCCACCCATGTCCGCGGCGCCCGCAATGCTGGCGCCACCGACGAAGAAATCGCCGAGGCCGTGCTGTGCGCGGTGCCCTCTGCCGGCATCGCCGCGTGGATGGGCGTCGGCGCGATGCTCGAGCCCGCAGGGGCCGAAGCGGGAACCTGAACCCTCACCAAGTCACGCGGAGCCATCCGCACCCATTCTTGAACGGAGACAAAATATGGCAAGCGAATATGTTTACAAGCAGCCGGTCCACGAGGAGACCGACGTCATCCAATATGAGGTGGCGGACAACGGAATCTGCATGATCTGGCTCAACCGCCCGCACAAGCGCAACTGCGTCAGCCCCAAGCTGCTGCGCGATCTCGAAGCGGCTGTCGACCGCGCGGCCGAGGACGACAAGGTCCTCGCCGTGGTGTTCCGCGGACGCGGCAACACCTTCTGCGCCGGCGCAGACCTCGACCAGCTGGTCGGCCCGGTGCTCCACGAGAGCAGCACCTCGCTTCAGCTCGCGATCGATTCGGCGCGCACCTACGACAAGATCTACAACATGAAGAAGCCGACCATCGCCTGCGTCGAGGGCTATGCGGTCGCCGGCGGGTTCGAGCTGTTCATCTCCTGCGACTTCGCCATTGCTGCGGACGACGCCAAGATCGGCGATTTCCACATCCGCCGCGCGCTGTTCGGCGGCGCCGGGCCGATCTATCGCCTGCCGCGCTACATCGGGATGCGCAAGGCCAAGGAACTGATGCTCACCGGCAAGCTCCTGTCGGGCAAGGAATGCGTCGAGTGGGGGCTGTGCAACGCCTCGGCGCCGGGCGAGGAACTGGACCAGCTGATCCAGGACTTCTGCGCACCCCTGATCGACAAGAGCCCGTTCTGCATGTGGATGACCAAGATGGCGGTCAACCGCGGGCTCGATGCCGACACCAACTCGCTGATCGCTCTTGAGACGATGACCTGCAACGTGGTCCATCACTCGGCCGATGCGAAGGAAGGTGTCGCCGCCTTCCTCGAGAAGCGCAAGCCGGTCTGGACGGGCAAGTAAACCGATGGCCGTCAGCATGGTCGTCCTCGCCAGCCGCCCGTCGGACTGGACCCAGGACCAGTTCACCGCGTGGTGGCGGGGGCCCCACGCTGCGGCAGCCAAGTTGATCCCGGGTCTCATGGCCTATCGTCACGGCGTCGTGACGACGGACTATGACAACCCGGGCTCGCCCGCGTGGGACGGCCATGCCGTCCTGACCTTCGCCGATCAGGCGGCGCTCGACAGTGCGCTCGCCTCGCCCGAGTGGAAGGCCGCGACCGCCCAGACGCGCGGGATGGGTGGAAGGCGGCTCATCGTCGTCACCGAGGAAATCGATCTGCTGGCGGGCGACAATGACTGATCTGCGCCCCGGCTTCCTTTCCGACGCTTTCCGCATGGACGGCCGGCGCGCGCTGATCGTCGGAGGCCGCGGCGCGCTCGCCAGGGCCATGGCCGCAACGCTTGCGGATCTCGGCTGCTCGGTCGCGCTCGCCTCGCGCAGGCAATCCGACTGCGAGGCGCTGGCCAGCGAGATTGCCGAGACCTTCGGCGTGAAGACCATCGGCCTTGCCTGCGACATTTCCGACGAGGCCTCGGTCGAGCGCACGGTTCGCGATACGGTCGAGGCGCTTGGCGGGCTCGACGTGCTGGTGAACAATGCTGGTGCGTCCTGGTGGGGCCTGCCGCAGGACATCCCGCTCAAGGGTTGGCAAAAGGTCATGGACGTCAACGTGACGGGGACGTTCCTGGCCTGCCGACACGCGGCCCGTCACATGATCGGTGCTGGCGGCGGTGCCATCATCAACATTGCCTCCGTAGGCGCATTCATATCGTTCCGCCCCGAGGATGGGCAGGTCGTTCCCTACACCACCAGCAAGGCGGCGATCGTCCATCTGACCCGCGATCTCGCCGCGCAATGGGCCGAACACGGCATTCGCATCAACGCGATCGCTCCGGGCACGATCGAGACCGGCATGACCGAAACGCTCGACCAGGCGACGCAAGAGCGCACCATGAGGCGCATCCTGCTCGGCCGGTTCGGGGTGCCATCGGACCTCGCGGGCGCGCTCGCGCTGCTCGCCTCGGATGCCGGCAGCTTCATGACCGCCCAGACAGTGATCGTCGACGGAGGGCAGTCTGTTGGTTGAGAAGTGCGCAGGGGATCTCACCTGGACCGACGAGCGGCTGTGGCCGCAATTCGCGCGGCAGGCCGAATGGGATCCGCTCAGTCTTGCGGCTGTCGACTGCACCGGGCGGCACTGGACCCGTGCGGAGCTGCGCGAGCTTGCCGTCCGCTATACCGCAGATCTCGCCGCGCACGGGGTCAGCAAGGCCGACCGGGTGCTTGTCCGCGCCACCAAAACGGTGCCGACCCTCGCCGTCGCGCTTGCCGTCTCGGCGCTCGAGGCAGCAATCTGCCCCTACTCGCCGAAGATCGGTTCTGCGGAGCTCGAGGCGCTCGAGCAGAAGCTTGGTCATTCGGCTAAAGTGGAGGCCGGCGTAGACGGGAGCATTGCGATCGCGCCCACCGATCCGGCAGGACGATCGCGCGATCCGCGCAACCAGAATCTTGCGCTGATCGGGTTCACTTCAGGCAGCACCGGGGTACCCAAGGCGGTGTTGCATGGTCCCGAGGCGCTCAACTATGCAACGCGCGCCTGTGCCCGGATCGCGGGGCTGGCGCACGGGGATGCGATACTCGGCATCGTCCCGCTGGAAAGCGCGCCCGGCTTCACCTTCACCTCCCATTTCGCCTTGTCGCTCGACCATCCGCTCGTCTGGCACGATCCATGGGATCCGGTCGAGGCCCTGTCACTCGCAGAGCGCTATGGTTGTGCATGGGCCATCATGGTTCCGACCCATCTCTACACGATGGTCGAAGCCGCGCGGCTGGGCCGGTGGCAGGGACGCAACGCCTTGCGCACCGCTGCGGTGGGCGGAAGCGCGATGACCGCCGAACTTATCGCGGAAGCGGAATCCCTGCTCGGATTGCGGGCGCTTCGCATGTTCGGGATGTCCGAATGTATGGGCCATTGCTCGACACGGACCACCGACACCTTGGAGCGACGGCAAAATTTCGATGGCCTGCCCTTTCCAGGCACCCACGAAGAGGCTTTCGGTCCCGACCAGAAACCCTTGCCGCGCGGTTCGCGCGGACAGGCCGGCGTGCGGGGGCCATCATTGTTCATCAGCTATGCCGAGGGGTTGGGTCAGGGCCAGGAACAAATGACCCCGTGCGGTCACTATCTGACCGGGGATGAAATCGTTCGCGATCCCCAAGGTTACGTCAAGGTCGTCGGCCGGATCAAGGACCAGATCATACGGGGCGGGTTCAACCTCGATCCGGCGGAGATCGAGGCCGCGATCCTGCGTAACTCGGCCATCGCGGAAGTGGCCGTGGTCCCGGTGCCGCACCCGAAGCTTGGCGAGCAGGCCTGCGCGATGTGCAGGCTCCTTCCCAATACCGAGAGGATCGACCTCGCATCGCTTGTCCAGCATCTCGAGAATGAGGGTCTGTCGCGCAAGAAATGGCCCGAGCACCTTGTCGTCGTCGACCGGATGCCGGTCACCGAGACAGGAAAGCTCGACAAGAAGGCGCTCACTGCCATGGCGGTTGAAACAATCGGGTCGGCTGCGGCATTGCCTTGTCCCGAACGTCTTCAATCCTGACCATCGAGAGCACCCGCCTGGACAGCTGCCATCAGCCAGGCCGTTCGGCCTGGCTGGTCGTATCGTGCTGGTGACGGGCGCGTCGTCAGGTCTCGGCGTCACGTTCGGTCGCACCATGGCGGCGCGCGTGCGGTCGTTTCAGCGCGGCGGATGGCACCGCGATCGCGACATTGACCGAGACGTGGCTGGTCGGCGCCAAGTCGAGTTCGGCATCGATGCCCTCGACCTTGCGCCTCGGCTGCATTGTGCAGCGGCGACACGATGCGCGTACCTCCCGGCATGATCACCTGAAGGTTGCGGTCATCGTTTTGGCAGGCCGAACTGGACCATGAGGTCGAACGGTTGCGACTTGCAGCCGCTTCATCGGCGGTCAGCTTTTGGGGCGTGAACGGCGCGATATGGCGGCCGCTTCCCGACTCAGCCGGCGCTGTCGCTCGGGCTGCACCCCTTGCCGTCACGCGGATCGCCCAGCCCGTCGCCACGCCGGAACAATGGGTCGCGGTCATCATCGGGGACATCGGGCCGCTGATGCCGGACCGCCTCCATCGACGAGGGCAGCGCAAAGGGCAAGCGTCCGCAGGCCGCTGCGACGCCCGAAACAACGTCAAGCAGCGCCGCATCGCTGGTGCCGAAATTCACCAGGAGCGCGTCCGACGACTGCACGACTTCGCTCAGAATCGCAGGCCGGTCCATCTCGATCGCCAGGATGGTGGGGACATGCCTTTCGGCGCGCGCGAGTGCCTGAACCCCAAGGTCCTCTGCACGCAAATCGAGCCGCCCCTCATGTTGGCGGGATCCGAAGAAATGGTGCGGGTGCAGCATCTCGAACGGCGTGGCGGCGCGGATCAGCGCGACCTCGGCGGCAGCAGGGTCTTCGACAACCACATAACCGGCTGCCCGCGCCGCTGCCGGATCGACACCGTGGAGCCAGATTTTCTTCCCTGCCGGCAACGGCAGCAGACCGTCTTGATTGCGAAGCAGAATCTGGCTTTCCCGCTGCGCCCGATCCGCCACGACCTGCCATTCGGAACCGCCCACGACCGACCGGGCCTTCTGCTCGTCGACATAGGGATCATCGAACAGTCCGAGCTGGAACTTGATGGCAAGGATCCGGCGCACGGATTCGTCAATGCGCGCTTCGGACAAAAGCCCCTGCCTCACGGCGGCAAGGATCGGGTCAGCGGCGTCAACACCGCCAAACTGGTCGATGCCGGCATCCACGCCCTTGGCGAAGCGCTCGACGACGCTCAGATTCTCCACGCCCCATGGCATCCCGATCGCCCGCGTGGTTTGCGGCGTTGTGGCCGTGGGTGCCCGGCATTCCTCGGGGCAATCGCGGGTGATGGACCAATCGGAGACGATCAGACCACGATAGCCCTTTTCCGCGCGCAGAAGATCGGACAGCAACTGCTTGCTGAATCCCGCCCCGACCGGCTCCAGTGCCTTGCCGCCGATCTCGGGCCCGTGCAGCACGACATAGGTGGGCATGACGCCGGCGCTGCGTGCCGCAAACGCGCCATCAAAGGCGCGGACATGATCGGCGAAGGATGCCTCGCTCAAATGGACGTCGCGGCCATAATAATTGTGGCCGTCAAAGCCTTCCGGCTCTGCGCCGTAACCGACCCAATGCTTGACCACCGTCGCCACGCCATCGCGCGTCAAGCCATTCTTGCCTCCCTGGAAGCCTTCGACATAGGCGCCGACCAGACGGGAAATGGTCGCGGGATCAGATCCGAACGTGGCCGAAAAACGCGACCAGCGAGGCTCGCTGCCGACGTCGGCCTGGGGAGACAGCGCCATATGGATGCCCACCGCGCGATACTCCCGGCGCGCGATGTCGCCGAACTGTCTAACCAGATCGGCATTTCCGAGCGCGGCGAAACCCAGTGTGTCGGGCCACAGGGTGAACCCGCCGCCGGTCGTGCTGGCTCCCAATGTCGCCTGGAAATGGTGGCGCGGATCGGTGCTGATCAGGACCGGTATCCCCAGCCGCGTGTTCTCGGCGATCTTCTGCACCGCGTTGTTCTGGCGCGCAAACTCTTGCGGCGACATGACCAGCCGGGTGATGAAACTGTTGATATGCCCGGTCGAGATCATCGCCGTCACCTGCGACATGTCGTAGCCGCGCGACGACAGGCCGATCGGAGAATCCACGGCCGGCAGGCTGGCATGAACCATTGCGCCGACCTTTTCCTCGAGCGTCATCTGCCCGAGCAGGTTCTCGACGCGTTCGGCGATGGGCAGACGGGCATCCTCATACGGATCGAGTGCGCCGTCATGGTCAAGGTCCCGCCACACGGCTGGCCGGGAATCGCTGGCCATCAAGGCCGGCGCCGCCGCGAGCCATAAGCCGGCTGCGGCCAGGCCCGCCAGCCGCCCGGCCGGCTTTGCCGTTGGCACGCGATACGGCCTCGACACGATTTTCCCCATGGCCTTCTCTCCCGATCGAGTCCTCATGTGCCCAATGTAGCGCTATATTTATTTCGGTGTCGATAGCCAGAATGATTGACAATATGCGGTCACAGCTCGATGTTTACCGATATAGCAACGGGCGTCGAAGGCCCCTGCATCACGCGAGAGGAACCCATGGTCAACGTGCGCAAACGCCAGTTTCTGCAAGCCACCGCAGCGCTGGCCATCATGGCCGCGCTTCCCCGCGCCGTGACCGCCAGGGATTATGTGAAGCGTGATCTGCGCAAACGCCACAACCTGTTGCTGATCACCGCAGACGATGTCGACTGGTCGGCTCTGGGGTTCATGAACGGACGCCGCAACCTGACGCCTCATCTCGACGCGCTGGCTTCACAGACCCATGTGTTCGAACAGGTTCGCACCGTGGCGCCCATCTGCATGCCGTCGCGCCAGGCGTTCATGAGCGGCAAGCTGCCCCATCGCAACGGCGGCAACGGATTCTTCCCCATGCACGAGGGCACTCCGACGCTGTGCACTGCCTTGTCCGCAGAGGGCTATTATTGCGCCGCCAGCCACAAGATCGGGCACATGCAGCCTGCAACATCCTTTCCATGGGACTTGAAGCAGGAAGGCAAGGACCGGCACCCCATGGTGCATGCCGACATGCTGAGACTGGCGATCACCGAGGCGCAGGCGCAATACAAGCCCTTCTTCGTCAACTGCAACATCAACGATCCCCATCGCCCCTTCTATGGCAGCGAGGATGCCGAGGAGATCGATCACGGTCAGACCGGCCCCTATCGAATTCCCCGCCCGCTCAAGCCGGGCCAGGTTCCCATACCGGCCAATCTGGAGGATCTGCCGGGCATCCGTACGGAGATGGCGCAATACTGGAATTCGGTGCAGCGTCTCGACATCGCCGTCGGCAACATTCTCAAGGCCCTCAAGGATAGCGGCGCCTGGGACGAGACGATCATCCTGTTCGTGTCCGATCACGGAATGCCGATGCCCTTTGCCAAGGCCAGCGTATATGATCACGGCATCCGCACCCCTGTCCTTTTGCGCTATCCGGGCATGCGCAAGCCGCAGCGGTTCGATGCGCTCGCCACCAATCTCGACATCCTGCCCACCCTGCTCGATCTGCTGAAGGTCGCGCAGCCCGAAGCGCTCGACGGGCAATCGTGGATCCCGCTGATGGAGGGTCAGCAAAGGCCTGAGCCAAGGTTCATCATGTCCTATGTCGACTATGTGTCGAGCGGGTGGCTCTACCCGTCGCGGACGCTGCAGGACAGACGCTATGCCTTCCACTTCACCGCCTGGGCCGATGGCAAGACAAGGCTGAAGACGGAAAGCATGTGGGGCTTGACATTTCCCGCCATGGCCGAGGCCGCTGAAGCCGACGCCCGCATTGCAGCGCGCGTGAGCCAATATGTCGAGGGGTTCCCGATGGCGCTCTACGACCTTCAGGCCGACCCTGGTCAGAGGGTGAACCTGCTGGAAGACCCGGCGCATCGGGCCAAGGCTGACGAAATGAAGCGGCTGATGCTGGCCGAGATGGAACGCACCTCTGATCCGCAACTGGAGAACTTCCGCATTGTGCTGGCGGGCGGCACACCGGTGCTGACGCAGGATCCGCCCCGATACCGCATTCGCGGCGGGGATTGACGCGCAATGGCGGGGGGAAGGACCATCGACAGGCGGCAGCTTCTGGCTAGCGGTGCGGCACTGATCCCGGCCGGGATGGCAAAGGCCGCCACTGCCCGAGCCCACCGTGCGCCGAACTATATTGTCATCTGTTGCGACGATCTGGGCTATGGCGACATCGGTCCGATGGGTGGGACGGCCATTCCCACGCCGCACCTCGATCGTATGGCGCGCGAGGGCATGACGCTCACCGACTATTATGCGCCCGCCAATGTCTGCACACCCTCGCGCGCCGGTCTGCTGACCGGTCGCTATCCTATTCGCACCGGCCTGTCGAAGGTGCTGCTGGCAGCCGATCAGAAGACGATGCCGCTGACGGAAGTCACGATCGCGCAGGCGCTCAAGCCCGTCTATGCGTCGGCGCTCATCGGCAAATGGCATCTGGGCCATGCGGGCGAGCGCTGGGACCCCACGCATTACGGCTTCGATTTCTTTTATGGTTTGCCCTACAGCCACGACATCTCGCCGCTCAAGGTCTACGAGTTCGATCGATCGGGCCAGATCGGCGAATGGGAACCGGATTTTCCGCAGCTGCAGCAGAACTTCTACGCGAGGGCCGAACGCTTCATCGAGCAGCAGGGCGCACGGCCATTCTTCCTCAAGCTGGCGCTGAGCTCTCCCCATCTGCCCAATTTCCCCGCGCCCGGGTTCGAAAATGCCTCGCGGCTGGCAGGTGCCTATGGCGACACGGTGATCGAAATCGACGCGATCATTGGCCGCCTGCTAGCCAAGCTCAAGGCGTTGGGCATCGATCGCGACACGCTGGTGATATTCACGTCCGACAACGGCCCGTGGTTCGAGGGATCGACCGGGGGAATGCGACAGCGCAAGGGGGGCGCAGGCTATGATGGCGGCTATCGCGTGCCGTTCATCGCGCGCTGGCCGGGCCATGTTCCGGCGAACCGAAGGTCGAATTCGATCGCCATGGGGATCGATTTGCTGCCGACCTTCAGCGCGCAGGCTGGCCTGCCGCTGCCGCCGGATAGAGTCATCGACGGCAAGGATATCAGCCCTGTGCTGCTGCGCGCAGGCGCGACCCCGCATGGCGAGCTGCTGCTGTTCCAGGGCGAGGATGTTGTCGGCATCCGCACGCAGGACTGGAAATATGTGAGCGCCGACCTGTACATGGATCATTTCATGCTCCTGGAAGGGCGTGGGTATCCGCAGCTTTACGACATGCGCCAGCGCAACGAGGACTATAGCGTGGCATCGCTTCACCCGGACATCGTCAGGGTGATGCAGGGGCGGCTGAATCGCGCCGCAGCGGAATTCGCTTCGCTGCGAACGGGCACCAGTCCCCTCGACCGGCAGAGAGACGCGCCCCGGCGTCGCAACCTCCCGCCCATCTGGCGCTCGGACTGATTGTGAGTCATTGCTTGGAAAGACAGAGGATGGACACGATAGCCAGGCGAAGGACGACATGACCACGCAGGACAACGGACGAAAGAGGCGTCGCGGCGCGGGGGGGCCCACGATCACGGCCGTCGCAGAGCATGCAGGCGTGTCGGCGATGACCGTATCGAACGTGCTCAACAACAAGAGCTTCGTCAATCCGGCAGCGCGCGAGGCCGTGTTGCGAGCGGTCAAGGCGCTGAACTATACGCCCAACACCGCCGCACGCAGCCTGGCGGCGGCGGCGACGCTGCGCATAGGGTTGATGCACCGCGACACCGACAGTGCGCTGCTGAGTGCCATGCTCGTGGGCAGCCTGCGCGCGACGGCGCGCCTGGGCGTCCAGCTTGTCCTTGAAATCTATGACACGGTCGACCCCATAGGCAGCGTCGAGAAGCTGCTGCGCAACGGTATCGACGGCCTTCTGCTGCCACCCCCGATCTGCGAGGTGGCGAGCGCGGCAGGTTTGCCGGAGCGCCACGACGTTCCGATGGTCGGGCTGGCTCCGGGGGGCGACCTGCGCAACATGGACTGCGTGCGCATCGACGATGAAGAAGCCTCCTACCAGCTGACCCGGATTCTGCTGGAAAAAGGGCACCGGCGGATCGCCATCATCACCCTGCCCACCGGGCTGGTGGCAGCATCCCGATTGCGAGGCTATCTGCGCGCGCTGGGGGACGCGGGCGTTGTCGCCGACATGGGGCTGGTCTGGGAAGCATCCCCCACCTTCGACGCGGGGCTCGCCCTGGCCGAGCGCGTGATCAAGGAGCGACGTGATTTCACCGCGGTCATCGCAGGCAATGACGACATGGCAGCTGCCTTCGTCAATGTCGCGCTGCGCAACAAGCTTTCGGTTCCCGAGGACATGTCGATCACCGGGTTCGACGACACCCCCATTGCGGTCAAGATCTGGCCGCCGCTCACGACAGTCCGGCAGCCTTTGGCGCTGATGGCGGAAAAGGGGGTCGAGCGTCTGGTCTCGACCTTGCGCGGCACGGCCGAAGACCCATCCCCCAAGGCCCTCTACGTCGATTTCTCGATCGTCGAGCGCCAGTCGGTCGGATCGGTTCCGAACTGACAGGCCCGTCGCGCGGGTCGGTCCGCTCTAGGCCTCTGCAGGCGGAACGATGGTGACGACCGTATCGGAAAGCCCGTCGATCGACACCACGATCTCATCGCCCGGCACCACCGCGCCGACCCCGGCAGGGGTTCCGGTATAGATCAGATCGCCTGGCTCGAGGCGATAGCTCCGTGACAGGTAAGCGATGAGCTGATCGACAGGATGGATCAGATCGGCCAGGTCAGCCTCTTGCCTGACCGTTCCGTTGACGGTCAGGCGGATCGCTCCGGCCGTCAGTGCGCCGGTCTCGGAAATCGGGTGCAGAAGGCCCAAGGGTGAGGATTGCTCGACATTCTTGCCCGCATCCCATGGTCGTCCCTTTGCGCGCGCCTCCAACTGCAGATCCCGCCGGGTCATGTCGAGACCGGTGGCATAGCCATAGATATGCTCCACAGCGCGTTCGACCGGAATGTTCCTGCCGCCCTTGCCGATGGCGACGACCAGTTCAGCCTCATAATGATAGTTTTCGGTCATCGGCGGATAGGCGATCGGCCCGCTGGTGACCACGGTCTCGGCCCATTTGGTGAAGAAGAAAGGCGCGTCGCGATCGACCTCGACCCCCATTTCCTTGGCATGGTCCGCATAGTTGCGGCCGATGCAGAACAGGCGGCGGACGGGAAAGTCATGTCCGTCGCTAGTGCGCGCGGTCACGACCGCTGGGGGTTCGAATAGTAGGGTCAATGGTTGCACTCCCGGTAGAGGTCCAGCTTGGTCTGCGCAGCCTTATCCGAATAGCCGAACAGGATCATCTGCGTCCGCGCCTGAAATCGATGCGCGACCCAGGACGGCACGACCATCACGTCGCGCGGCTCGAGTTTGATTTCGTCGTCGCCCAGCAGCAGCGTCCCTTCCCCCTCGACCACCACGAAGACGGTGCCGTCGGTCGCCTGCCGGCGACGGCTTTCAAAGCCTGCAGGCAGCAGCCGCACATGCGCCGAAATGGTCGACAGGATCGAACCCCCGTCGGCCGGATTGAGGAATTCGAGCGCATGGCCGAAATGCGGATCGATGTCGGCGCTGCGGGCCATCGCTTCCAGCGACGGGCGCCAATCGGCATGGCGATAGTGGAACAGCGGTCGCGCCGCCGGCCGACGGTCCGCAGCGGTACCCTTCATCGGACGCAAGTTGCGACCGTAGCGGGCGAGCGAGTCTCCGGGGGGAACCGTCTGCGGGTGCGCGGCAGCCCCGAGCCGTTCGGCAAAGCTGGCATCGAACAGGCGCACGGTGGGGATGTCGAGACCGTCGAGCCAGATCATCGGCTCGGACGTCTCGTTGCCATGGTCATGCCACTGGCCCGCAGGCGTCAGCACCAGATCGAAAGGCTGCATGATCGCCTTTTCGCCATCCAGCGCGGTAAAGGCACCGGAGCCCTCCATCACGAAACGCAGCGCGTTCTGGGTGTGGCGGTGGCAAGGGGCAATCTCGCCCGGAAGGATGAGCTGCAGCCCGGCATAAAGGCTTGGCGTGATGGCCGAAAGACCCGGCAAGCCGGGATTTTCCATGATCAGAACGCGCCGTTCCGCCTGCTCGGCGCTGATGATGTCGCCTGCGCGAAGCAAAAGGTCGCGGACCTCGGCATACCGCCAGCGCCAGGGACGCGAGGGCGATGCCGGTTCGGCAGGGACGAGCGAATGGAGGCTTTCCCACAGCGGCAGCAGCCCCTTGGGGGCCATGGCCGCATAAAGCGATTCGAGCTGAGCGCGCTGCTCATTCGAACCGGAAGGATCAGCTGCCGTCATCGGAGCCATGTCGCACTACCATGTCAACTGCTCTTGCCCGCAAAAGGGATCGACCGGACTCACCCCGACAAGGGGTGCCTCGCCCAGCAGCCGCCTTGCCGTCTCGCGCTGGACCGGTTCGATCGCGCTATAGGCGTTGATGCACGTCATCATGTGCGGCGCATCGTAGAGGTAATAAGGCTGCCCGAAGGAGATCAAGGCGGTGGGAATTTCCTGGCTGAACTGTGTCATCGCCTTGCGATGCGAGCCGTGCAGCTTCGCAAAATCGAGGAAGATGCGCGATGCGCTCGGCGTCGCCTCCTGCCCCACCAGATAGAGAACGAGATCGGTGTCTTCCGCCGTTGGCCATTGCTCGGGGTCGAATGTGCGCAGGTCAAAGCCGCGCTGAGCGAGCTCCTGCACGAACGGGGCGTAGCTGCGCTCCAAGGCGCCGTCCCAGAAGCTGTATCCCTTATCGGCGATGACGACGACCCGGCGATGAAGATGCGGATCGAGGGGCAACAGCGCCTGCGTGTCCTTCACCAGGGTCACGCTCTGTCCGGCGGCGGTGGTGGCGACGGCCTGGTGCTCCGGCGTTTGCAGCGCCGCGCGCATGGCGTCGAGCGGCATCATCCTGGCCGCCGGATCGACATCGTGCAGACCCAGCCTGGCCTTCAACGTCAGGATGCGCGTGACCGCTTCGTACAGCCGTGCTTCCGACAGCAATCCCTTGCGCAGACCTGCGAGCATGAAGCCGTAATCGCGCTCCGGCATGCGGCTGAACAGGAACATGTCGCACCCGTTCTCGATAACCCCCGGCACCGCCTCGGACCGTTCCATCCACCCGGTGAGCCCACCCATCCCGGTCGCATCCGAAACGATCAGCCCGCGAAAGCCCAGTTCGTCGCGCAGCAACCGCTGGTTGATGAGGCTCGACAGCGTGGCAGGGCAGAACGCCTCGCGTCCGGCATCGGGCATGTGCGCGCGGATATAGGCAGGAAAGGCGATATGGGCGGACATTACTGTCATCACCCCTTCGTCTATCAACGACCCGTAGATGCGACCGAACAGCCGATGCCAGTCATCCACCGAAAGCGGCATGACACTGGTCACAAGATGCTGGTCGCGGTCATCCAGACCATCCCCCGGCCAGTGCTTGAGACAGGCTGCCACGCCCTCCTCTTGCAGGGCGCGGACGTACACGCTGGCTTGCGCGAGCACCTGGTCCGGATCCGACCCGAAGGAGCGCGTTCCCACAATGGCGCTGCGAAAATCGGCGTTGACGTCCACGACCGGGCCGAACGACCAGTCATAGCCCAGGACCCGGCTTTCGCGCGCCACCAGGCGCGCAATTGCCTCGGTCAGGGCAAGATCGTCACATGCGGCAATTCCCATGATATTGGGTACGGCCGTTGCAAAGGGATAGCTGATCGTGCCGCCCTCGATATCGCCGCAGAATATCGGCGGCACCTGCGAATTCTCGATCGCATGAACCGTCGCGGCGCGGAACGCGGCGAGATCGCGTCCGGGAAAGCGGTTGATTCCGCCCGGCTTGAGCGCGAGCAGAGGTTCAAGCTCGTCGCGGCTGTCTTGCGAGGTCGAAAAAATGAAGAGCTGGCCGACCATCTCCTCGATGCTCATCGCATCGCGGGTTCGTTCGACCCAGTCGCGCGCCCGAACACCGATGGAAAGAGGCTCGGCGACTTCCTGCGTGGACACGGTCATCCCGCAGCTCGCAGCAAGTGACCGGTCCGGTTCGAAACGAGGATCATGATACCCTTACCAGTAGCTCGGGAGCCGCGCGACCGCGCGGCTCCCTCGAGGATCAGAAGCGAGCCGTAAAGGTCGCGCCGAAGAAGCGGCTGCTGTCCTTGTTGTAGGTAGCGACTAGGTCGAACGGGTTGGCGACGGTGGCCATGAGCGAATTGTGGCCGATATTGGTCAGATAGTTCGTGTCGAACAGGTTCCTGACAAATACCGAGAGACCATAACGCCGATCCGATGTCGATACGCCGACAGTCGCATCCACCAGCGTATAGGCAGGCTGAACCGCCAGCGGATCGAGTTCGGACGTGAAATTCTGCGCGCTGGTGAAGTTCACGCTGAATTGTGCGAAGGCGTTGAAATTGTCGCCCTCGTAATCATAGCGAGGCGTGATGTTGATGCGCCAATCGGGGCTCGCCTGAAGCGGACGACCGCGCAGATTCTGCGTCGGCGTCGCCCCCGCAGTCGGCCGGTAGCAGATATTGATCGGCATGCCGGTCAGCACCGGCGCGGCGGCCTGCAACTGCAGCGCGCAATTGAGCCCATCCACGTCGACGCGAGATTGCGAATAGGTGACGGCGGCATTGACGGAGAACGAGTCCGACGGCCGCAAGACCGCTTCCAGTTCGAAACCGCGCGTGCGCGAGGAGCCTGCATTGGTTGTTTCGAAGCGGGTTTCGCCCGTTGCAGGATTGGTGCGGTTGGCCTGCACCTGCAAGTTCGAATAATCGGCCTGGAACAGGGCGGCCGAAAGGCTCAGCGTCCGGTCGATGGTGCTGCCCTTGAAACCAATTTCATAGGCATCGACATGCTCGGGCTGAATGGCCCGCTGATTGGACAGATCGGCAGCGATTTCCATTTCATAGCCCAGCCCCTTGTAGCCGCGCGTATAGGTGCCATAGACCTGGGCATTGCGGCTGAATTCGTACTGCAGGCCGGCCTTGCCGGTGACCGCGGTGTCGCTGGCCGTGAAGCTGCCGCTCCGGGGCGGGTTGCCCGGGAAGATGGCATCGCCCGCGACGATGGGAGCGATCCGGAAGCCGCTGTTGGTGCCGGTCTCGTATTGCACGCGAATCCCAGCGATGGCGCGCAGGCCGCCGACGATGCGATAATCGATCTGGCCGAAGGCGGCGATATTGTCCTGCTTCAGGCGGATCTGGCTGGCAGCCGACTGCCAGGCGATGTTGGCGGTCGCGCAGGGCTGGCCCACGATGCCGGCGGTGCAGCGTGCCCGGCGGCGCGCGAAGGGCCGCAGGATATCGCTGTGCATGTAGAACGCACCGAACACATAGTTCAGATCGGACGTGCCATCGTTGGCGATGCGCAGTTCCTGCGACCAGGCGTCCAGATCGACCTGGCCACCATTCTGGTTCCAGAAGGTATAGGGCGCGACGGCGGCAGAGCCGAGAAAGATGGGCGCGGGCGCGTTGATGCGGTCGATAGGCTGGTTCACGTCCAGATTGAACTTCTGATAGGCGCTGATCGACGTCACCGTCGCCGCACCCAGGTCCCAGTCGGCCTGAAGCGAATAGGTCTGCGCGCTGCTGTTCGAGAAGGTGTTGGTGTCCTCGTTGATCTGGCGGTTGCGGCGTGTCGCCCGGATGGGCCCCACGACCGTCTGCAGAAGCGGATTGCGGATATCGATCAGCGTCGATGCGCAGCAGTTCGAATCGGTTTCGCGATACTCGCCCATCAGCAGGAAGGTCAGATTGCTGGCAGCTTCCCACTCGAGCTTGCCGCGGATACCCCAGTTCTTGGTTCCGTTGACCCATTCATTGGTGCCAATATTGCGGGTGATCCCCTGGACATCGCTGTAGAAGCCCGACACGCGTGCGCGCAGGGTGTCCGTAATCGGGCCCGAAACGGTGCCGCGGGCGCGGTATTCGTTATGCTCGGCAATGGTGATCTCGCCCTTGCCCTCGAAGTCGCGGGTCGGACGGGCGGTGGTCACGCTGATCACGCCGGCCGAAGCATTCTTGCCGAACAGCGTCCCTTGCGGTCCGCGCAGCACTTCGACCTGCTCGATATCGGCGAGCTCCGAAAAGCCCTGGGCAGACCGGACCGCGACGACGCCATCGACCACGACCGACACCGAAGGCTCGACACCCTGACCGAACAACGCGGTGCCCACGCCGCGAATGCGGAAGCTCGTGTTGGCGGGGTTCGCACCCTGCTGGAAGGAAAGCGACGGAACCGCCAGGACCAGCGAGTTGGTATCATTGATCTGGCGGGTGGTCAGCGTTTCGGCGCTCACGGCCGTCACCGCCAGCGGGACATCCTGCAGTCGCTCCTCGCGCTTCTGCGCGGTAACGACGATCTCGCCGGGCTGGATTTCCGACTCGGCCTGCTCTTGCGCCAAGGCCGGGGATGCGCCCAGGGCTACCCCCAGGGCCAAGATGGATGTTGCGGAAAATTTCGCCAGATTCCGGATGTGCATGTGAGTCCCCTCTCCTGCTTCTGCTCTTCCCCGACCGCGCGACCAGCGCTGCCGAGTCCGTTGTTGATGTAACGCTAAATTACTTTTTGTTGCGTGTGTCAACAGCGAAATTTGGTTGGATGCCGCCGTGCGGAGCGCGCGGCGCCAACCTGCTTATCGCCCGCGCGATAGGTCGCCTGCGTTTGATGGGGCCCTGACATGATTGCCAAGCCCGACCGCGTTACGAGGCATGTTGACAGGCTGCGGCGATGCTGCTTTGTAGCGTTAAAGATAACAGGGAGAGGCATCATGGTTGCGACAACAGGGGACCAATGGCCCTCGCCCAGTCGCGCTTGGTTTGCGGCCGCCATGCTTGCCGCTGCCAATACGCTCGCCTTTGTCGATCGCCAGGCTCTGGCGCTTCTGGTCGAGCCCATCAAGAACGATCTTCAGGTCAGCGACACGGCCATGAGCCTGCTTTATGGCCTCAGCTTCACGATGTTCTATGTCCTGGTCGGGATACCCGTCGCGCGGCTCGCCGATCGGGCCAACCGCCGCAACATCGTCGTCGCCGCCATCTTCATCTGGAGTCTGGCGACAGCCCTGTGCGGGGTCGCCCGCAGCTTTGCCACCCTGTTCATCGCCCGCGTCGGCGTCGGTGCCGGCGAAGGCGGGCTCAGCCCCGCGGCCTATTCGATCCTGGCCGATTATTTCCCCAAGGATCGCCTCCCGGCCGCCATGGGCGTGTACCAGATGGGGATATATGTCGGCGGTGCTTCGGCCCTGCTCCTCGGTGGATTCATTGCCAGCGTGGTGCCGCCGGCCAGCATCGTGCAGTTGCCGCTGATCGGCGCGGTCAAGGGATGGCATCTGGTCTTTCTGATGCTGGGACTGCCCGGCCTGCTGCTGTCGGGACTGATGCTGCTGGTTCGCGAGCCGGCCAGAATGGGCGAAGGTGGCAGCGAGCCCAGCCCGCCCTTTTCGGCCGTTTTCACGCATATCGGACAGCATTGGCAGGCCTATGTCGGGATCAGCTTCGGCTTCGCGCTGATGATTCTGGTCGGCAATGCGACCGGTGCCTGGATTCCGGCATTTCTCGAGCGCAAGTTCGGGCTTACGACCGCCGAAATCGGCCTGGCCTATGGCGCGATCACGGCAATATGCGGCGTGGGCGGAACGCTGACCGGCGGATTTGCCGCAACCGCGTTGCGCCGCCGCGGCATCGAGCGCGGGAATCTCTATGCCGCGCTGTTCGGTTTCGTCAGCCTGATTCCCGTGACCATCCTGTTCCCCCAGATGCCGAGCGCGGCCCTGTCGCTGACGCTGATCGGGCTGATGAACTTCCTGGCCGGCTTCAATTTCGGCGGCGGCCTTGCGGCATTGCAGGAAATCACCCCGAACCGAATGCGCGCTTCGGTGTCGGCGGGCTATATGTTGATGGTCAACCTGATCGGTGCCGCCGGCGGGCCGGTCGCGATCGCGCTGGTGACGGATTACTGGTATGCCGATCCGCAATCGCTTCCCGACGCGATAACCCTTGTCTGCGCGATTGCCTCCCCGCTGTCGGTACTGGCGCTGCTGCTGGGCCTGCGCGGATACAGCCGCGCGATCGGCACGCCGATCCTGAAAAGCTCGCTTGCCTGATAGAGGGAACCTCTTCCGTCATGTTTCGAAGATCCCATCGCACTTTTGCCGCGCTTGCGCTTGCCACGTCGCTGACGGCCTGCATGGCCGGGCCAGCGCCGCTTGGCCCTGCGCCGCAGCGCGACATCGGCGCAACCGCTTCAGCGCCGATCGCGAAGGGCCGGCCCAATGTCGTGGTGATCCTGGTCGATGACCTCGATTGGGCGGATGTATCGACCTTTGGTCGATCCGATGTTCCCACCCCCAATATCGACCGGATCGCGCGAGATGGCGTCGCCTTTTCCGACGGCTATGTCGCCGCGTCGGTGTGCGCGGTCAGCCGTGCGGCGCTGCTGACCGGCAAGCTGCCGCAACGCTTCGGCTTTACCTACAACATCAACGACAAGGGCGATCCGGGCGCCGGTCTGCCGGTCGATCAGAAGACGCTCGCCGACAGGCTTCGCCCGCTCGGCTATCGCACGGCGGCTTTCGGCAAATGGCATCTTGGGTCAGAGCCGCAATTCTATCCGACCCGGCGCGGCTTCGATGAGTTCTTCGGCTTTCTGGCGGGCGAAACGAATTATGTCGATCCCGCGACCCCCGGCATCGTCACGACCCCGACCGAGCAGGACAAATATGAGATCGGCCCACGCATCGGCAACCAGGCCATGGTCGAAGGACCCGAGGCGCGCGATGCCGATGACTTCACCCGCTACCTGACGAACCAGATCACCGACCGGACGGTCGATTTCATCGATCGCTCGGCGGCGCGCAAGGACCAGCCCTTTTTCGCCTATGTCGCCTACAACGCGCCGCATTGGCCGCTTCAGGTGCCGAAGGTCTATTACGATCGGTTTGCCCATATCCAGGACCCCGTCCGGCGAACCTATGTCGCGATGATCGCGGCCATGGACGACGGCGTCGGCGAGATACTCGACACGCTCGAGCGCAATGGCGTGCGCGACAACACGATGGTGGTCTTCCTGTCGGACAATGGCTGCCCGCACCGTTTCGGCTTCTGCAATCCCGATCACCCCTGGGGTGCGGGCAAGTTCACCTATCTCGAAGGCGGGACCCGCGTGCCCTTCATTCTGTCCTGGCCCAGGGGGATGAAAAGCCGCGGCATCAGCGCCAGCCCCGTGTCCTCGATCGACATCGCGGCCACCGTGCTGCGCGCCGCCGATCCCGGCCAGCCGGTCCCGACGGAGCTGGAAGGGCATGATCTGGTCGCGACCGCGCAACGACCGCAACCGGACCGCCTGCTCATCTGGGGACAGGAACCGGTCTATGCCGCACGTCTGGGAAGCAAGAAATTCTGGGTGTCGCACGACTGGAAGCAATCGTACCTTTATGACCTCAAGGGCGATCCTACGGAGACCAAGGATCTCAGCGCGGCAGACCCGGCGACGGCCAAACAACTCGGCGATGCGCTGGAGAAGTTCCGCAAGTCGCTTCCCGCCCCGCTGTGGGAGCTTCACCTGACGCGCAAGGTGAAGGTGAACGGTCGTGAGACCGAGATGGTGTATTGAGAAACGGCGCGAGGGCCGGCAGCCCCCTTGGGCGGGCGCGGCGTTCCAGCCTCATGGCAGAACAGAATCATGAGCTTTGATAAAGAGGACCGGATCGTGTCAGGACAAGCGAAACGCGGTACAACGCTGGGCCGGGCGATGATGGGCGCGGCCTGCTTCATCGCATGCGCCCTGTCGCCAGCCGCCCCCGGCATGGCTGCGCCGAAGTCCGAAGCGCAGCGTGTCGCGCAGGATCAGCAGCCGCAGCAGCAACGCCCGCGCAACATCATCTTCATCCTGGTCGATGACCTGCGGTTCGATGGTCTGGGCTTCCTCCAGCCGGGCGTGGTGAAGACCCCGCATATCGACCGAATGGCGAAGGAAGGCAGCTACTTTCCGAATGCCGTGGTCACGTCGTCGCTGTGCAGCCCGAGCCGGGCCACGATCCTGACCGGCCAGACGGCCCGCAACCATGGCATCGTCGACAACAATGACGGGACCGAGGCAGGGCTCACCTACTTTCCGAGCTATCTGCAACAGGCAGGCTATAGCACTGCATTCGTCGGCAAATGGCATATGGGCAGTTCGGCCGACAGCCCGCGTCCGGGCTTCGACAAGTGGGTAAGCTTCAAGGGGCAAGGCAATTACTGGCCGGCAAAGGTGGAAACCGCTCACGGTTCGCCCAACCTCAACGTCGACGGCAAGGTGGTTCCGCAAAAGGGCTATATCACCGATGAGCTGACAGACTATGCGATGAACTGGCTGACCAGGGAACGCGATCCGAGCAAGCCGTTCTTCCTCTATCTCAGCCACAAGGGCGTGCATTCCGATCCGCTGCCGCCACCGCGCCATGCGCATCAATATGACGCAACGCAATTCACGCTGCCGGCAAGCGCAGCGGATACGCCGCAGAACAACGAGGGCAAGCCCGTCTGGGTCCGCAACCAGCGCAACAGCTGGCACGGCATCGACTTCTTCTACAATGCCGACGTCCCGATGACCGAATATCTCAAATATTATTACGGCACATTGTCGGCGATCGACGACAGCGTCGGTCGCATCATGGAATATCTGCGCCAGCACAAGCTCGACAAGGACACCCTGGTCGTCTTCACCTCCGACAATGGCTATATGATCGGCGAGCACGGACTGATCGACAAGCGCAACGCCTATCAGCCATCCGTTCGCGTACCACTGGTGGTTTGGGAGCCCGGCACGGTCCCGGCCGGCACGGTCAACGAAGGCCGCATCCGCAATCTCGACTTCGCGCCTACCTTTCTCACTGTGGCCGGAGCGTCCCTGCCCCCGCAGTTCGAAGGCAAGAGCGCGTGGGACCTATGGTCGGGCAAACAGTCTCCGAAGGACTGGAAACCCGGCGATTTCGTGTACGAATATTATTGGGAGTACAATTTCCCGATGACTCCGGGCACGTTCGCGATCGAACGCGATGGCGTGAAATACATCCAGTACTATGGTGTCTGGGATACCGACGAGCTCTATGATCTCAACTCCGACCCGGATGAAATGCGCAACCTCGTCAACGAGCCTGGCTGGGCGGCGAAGAAGCAGGAGCTGCGCCTGGCCTTGTACGAGCAGCTGGCGGATCGCAACGGCCGCCATGTCATCCCCTATGGCGCACGCCTCTCGATCGGCGCGGTCCGCCGCGACATCGACGGCAAGCGCGCCGCCGATTTCCCTGCCGAATGGTATGTGAAACCCAACCCCAGCGACCGGCTCGACCCGATCATGCCCGACAGCCCCGCGAAGCTGAAGGCGCAAGCCGAAGGAAGACCGCTGGTCCGTACGCCGCCGTTGAGGGAAGAGCTGACGCGTCAGGTCGAAGGACCCAGCAACTGATGACGGATCGCATCTCCCGCCGGTCGGTCCTGGGTTCGG
This sequence comes from Blastomonas sp. CACIA14H2, assembly GCA_000503195.1. GTDB lineage: Bacteria > Pseudomonadota > Alphaproteobacteria > Sphingomonadales > Sphingomonadaceae > Blastomonas. The sequence continues at coordinate 63,210 of AYSC01000008.1, read as the reverse complement.
CCGCCGGCCTTGCCGTGGCTGCGCGCTCGCCGGCGCTCGCCAAGGCCGGCAAGCCTGACCGCCCCAATATTCTGTGGATCGTCAGCGAGGACAACAATCCGCTCATCGGTGCCTATGGCGACGAACTGGCGCATACGCCGACAATCGACGCCCTGGCGCAAAAGGGCCTGCTGTTCCGGAACGTGTATTCGAATGCTCCGGTATGCGCGCCGTCGCGGTTCGGGATTCTGACCGGAGTGTATCCCGAAAGCTGCGCCCCCGCGAACCAGATGCGCGCCGTCGCCACGCTGCCCAAGGATTTCCGGACCTATCCCGAACTGATGCGAGCGGCCGGTTACTTCTGCACCAACAACGCGAAGACCGATTATAACTGCAACGTCGATGCCGATGCGATCTGGGATATCCAGGGCAAGACCGCGCACTGGCGCGCACGCCCGGCAAGCGATCAGCCTTTCATGGCGGTGTTCAACCACGAAACGACCCACGAAATACGCCTGTTCGAGCCGACCCCTGGCCGGGTGTCGCCCGATATGGTGAAGGTCCCGCCCTTTCTGCCCGATACACCGGGCATCCGGCAGGATTTCGCCAGCTATTACAACCTGATGGAGAAAATGGACGGCCAGTTGGCCGAACGGCTCGCCGAACTGGAAGCGGACGGCTTGGCCGAGGACACCATCGTCTTCTACTATTCCGACAATGGCGGCGTGCTCGGCCGGTCGAAGCGCTATTGCTACGAGGAAGGGCTGCGCTGCGCGATGGTGGTCTATGTTCCGCCCAAATGGCGGCACCTCATGCCCCAGCCACCCGGTAGCGAGATCGCGACACCGGTCAGCTTCATCGATCTGGCCCCCACCGTGCTCTCGCTGGCCGGTGCCGCCCAGCCGCAGCAGATGCGCGGGACCCCATTTCTCGGCGCGAACGCCCGGCCGCAGCGTTATGCCTTCGGAATGCGCAACCGGATGGATGAGCGGATCGATTTCCAGCGCACCGTGACCGACGGGCGATGGCGCTATATTCGCAATTACATGCCGCACCGGCCATGGGGTCAGCATCAGGCGTTCGAATGGCTGGCAAAAGGCTATCAGGAATGGGAGCAGGCTCATCTCGACGGCAGGCTCAACGCCGTGCAGGATCGCTTCTTCGGGACCAAACCGTTCGAAGAACTGTACGACCTTGCGGCCGACCCGCACGAGGTTCGCGATCTGGCGCGCGATCCGGCGCATCGCAGCATCCTCGCCCATTTCAGCGACGTGCTCGACGAACACATGGTCGCGATCCACGACAACGGCTTCCTGCCCGAGGCGATGGCTGGCGAAGGGTGGATCGAATCCCGCGACCCGAAGCTTTATCCGCTTGAGGATGTGATGGCGCTCGCGCGCATCGCTGCTGCGGGCGGCACCAAGGCGCTGCCCCGGCTGCGCGCAGCATTGGAAAGCCCGGTCGAGGTGATCCGGTACTGGGGCGCGATGGGGCTGGTCATACAGGGGCAGGACGCACGACCGGTGCAGCAGGCGATGCTGGATCATCTCGCGACCGAACGCTCGCCGCATGTCCGCATTCAGTTGAGCGAAGCGCTGGCCAGGCTCGGCCAGGCCGAGACGGCCATTCCGGCGCTCATTGCGCTGTGCGATCCTGCCCATCCGTGGCAAATCCGCTTGCACGCGCTCAATGCACTGACGTTTGTCGGTGATCTGGCCCAGCCCGCCATCGATGCGGCAAGACTGGCGGCCGACGATGAACGGGTCTATCTGGCCAGTGCTGGCAAGTATCTGCTGTTGAAACTCACCGGCACCTATTCCCCATCGGTGGCGATCTTCGACCAGAGCCGCATGGAGACCCGCGCCAAGCCCGGCAACGGCCGGGAATAATGGCAGCGCACAAGAAGGATGAGCGGGCTTGAACGCAAAGGCCGGAATGCAATGGATCGAAGGCGGGACGTTCCTGATGGGATCGGACCGCTTCTATCCCGAGGAAGCCCCCGTCAGGAAGGTGCGCGTGGACGGCTTCTGGATCGACGAGACGCCGGTCACGAACCGCGACTTTGCCGCCTTTGTCGCAGCAACGGGCCATCGCACACTGGCCGAGATCGCGCCCGACCCCAGGGACTATCCCGGCATGGACCCGGCGCTGGCCGTTGCGGGATCGCTGCTGTTCACGCGCACCGCAGGGCCTGTCGATCTGGGAGATTACAGCCAGTGGTGGTGTTTCAGCGCCGGAACAGACTGGCGGCACCCGCATGGTCCCGATAGCAGCCTGGATGGCCTTGAAGACCATCCGGTCGTCCATGTCGCCTATGCCGATGCGGATGCCTATGCTCGCTGGGCGGGCAAGTCGCTGCCGACCGAAGCCGAGTGGGAGTTCGCCGCGCGCGGGGGCCTCGACGGAGCAGACTATGCCTGGGGCGACACGCTGGCGCCGGGCGGAACGATGCTCGCCAATTTCTGGCAGGGCAATTTCCCCTATGCCAACACGCTCGAGGACGGCTTCGAACGCACCTCGCCGGTGCGGACCTATCCTGGCAACGGCTATGGTCTTTACGACATGATCGGCAATGTCTGGGAGTGGACGTCCGATTGGTTCGGCCAGCCGCGGATCGAGCGCAAGAGCCGCGGCAGCTGCTGCATACCTTCGAACCCGCGCGGCGCCACCAAGCGCGGCAGCATCGATCCTGCGACCCCGGACATCGCGATCCCGCGCAAGGTGTTGAAAGGCGGATCGCATCTGTGCGCGGCCAATTATTGCCAGCGTTACCGACCGGCGGCCCGGCATGCGCAAGCCATAGACAGCGCCACCAGCCATATCGGGTTCCGCTGCATCGCCCGGTGACGCAGCCCGATAAACCGGGCGCGGCGACGCCCTGGGCGATCGGCAGATGCTTCATGGGGCCGACCATGCTGGCGGCGGTGGCGCGTCGCTATCCGCAGAACGGGTCATGGGGAATGGGGCGGATCGGCTTTGCCGGGGCCATCGCTATCTATTTCGTTCCGGCCCGGATGCAGGCGGTGGTGGCGGAGGCGGCGGAAGTCTCCTTCCAGGTGGCAGCGCTCATCCCCGCGCTGCTGCTGGGCATTTCGCGTGCTATGGCTGTGCGAGCGGCGCGGTCGCGCAGCAGATTCGGCCCCGATCTGAAAGAGGAGCAGGACGATGCACCTATCGCTTCAAATCGACCGGCGCGTGGCGTTGCACGGCATCATGGCGCTGCTCGGCGCGACGGCGGTCGCAGGCTGCGGCTATCTGCCCGGATCCGACGCGCGCACCACCCTGACCGAGGGTCAGCTCAAGCTTCTCGATCTGGTGGCCGATACCATCATCCCGGCAACCGACACGCCGGGCGCGGTAGAGGCAGGGGTGCCGAAGCGACTTGCCGCGATGTACACCGACTGGGCATCGGACGAAACGCGCGAGGCACTGTCCGGCGCGCTCGACCGCATCGAGCAAGCCGCACGGGCGTCCACCGGCAAGGATTTCGCGGCGCTGTCGCCGGACGAGCGCCTTGCCTTTCTGCGCGACCACGAGGCCGCTGCGCTCAAACCCGTCCCGCCCAGGACAGGCGCGCCGAAAGGCACGTTCATCGCGCCGGTGGTCTCGGTCGCCGATGTCGGATACCACACGCTCAAGCAGCTGATCGTGGGCCTCTATTTCAGCAGCGAGATCGGGCTGACCCAGGAACTGGTCTACGAGCATGTGCCCGGCCCATGGCAGCCCTCGATCGCGGTCACTCCGGGCATGCGGCCCTTTGCCACGCTCGGCCCCTTCTGATCGGAGATCATGCGAATGTCATTCGATGCCATCGTCATCGGTTCGGGCATGAGCGGCGGGATGGCCGCCAAGGAGCTGTGCGAACGCGGGCTGAAGGTTCTGGTGCTGGAACGGGGCAAGGCTATCGACCCGGCGAAGGATTATATGGACCACCAGATGCCCTGGGAATTCCCCAACAACATGCAGGTACCCGAGGACGAGGTCGCGCGCGATTATCCGGTGCAGAGCCAGTGCTATGCGTTCAGCGAGGCGACCAGGAAATTCTGGCCGAAGGACAGCGAACAGCCCTATTCGACGCGCGAGGACAAGCCATTCACCTGGATCCGCGGCGATCATCTCGGCGGGCGTTCGGTGATGTGGGGACGGCAGAGCTATCGCCTGTCCGAAATGGATTTCGAGGCCAATGCCAAGGATGGGCACGGTACCGACTGGCCGATCCGCTATGCCGATCTTGCCCCATGGTACGATCATGTCGAGCGCTTCATCGGCGTGGCCGGATCGAAGGAAGGCCTGCCGCAGCTTCCCGACGGCGAATTCCTGCCCGCGTTCGAGCTCAACGATGCCGAAAAGCAGTTCAAGGCGGCGGTCGAGCAGCGCTTTGCCGGGCGAAAGGTGATCTCGGGGCGCACCGCCAACCTCTCGGTCGCGCAGCCGCACCACGAGGAACTGGGCCGCGCCAGCTGCCAGAACCGTTCGATCTGCGAGCGCGGCTGCAGCTTCGGCGCGATGCATTCGAGCCTCACCTCCTCGCTGCCCGCAGCGAAGCGCACCGGCAACCTGACCATCGTCACCGACGCCATCGTCCATTCGATCGAGCACGACCCCAGGACCGGCAGGGCGACCGGGGTGCGCGTGATCGATGCGAAGACGAAGGAAGGCCGCACCTATCAGGCGCGGATCATCTTCCTCAACGCCTCGACCATCGGCACCGCGCAGGTGCTGCTCAATTCGGCGTCCGAAGCGTTCCCGCGCGGGCTCGCCAACGGCTCGGACCAGGTCGGGCGCAACCTGATGGACCATGTGTACGCGCTGATCACCATCGCGATGTTCCCGGGACCGGAGGACCGCTATTATCGCGGTCGTCGCCCGACGGGGCTGTACATCCCGCGCTTCCGCAACGTCACCGAGCCGGGCGAGGGCTTCGTGCGCGGCTATGGCTATCAGGGCGGCGTCTCGCGTGCAGGCTGGCGCGGGGCGGCGCTGCAGCCCGGCGTGCTGGGCGCGGAGATCAAGCAGCGCGCGCACACCATCGGGCCATGGACCGCCTTTCTCGGCGGCTTTGGCGAGATGCTGCCCAATCCGGAGAACCGGGTGACGCTACACCCCTCGCGCAAGGACAAATGGGGCCTGCCGATCCCGCATATCGATTGTGCGCATGGGCCGAACGAGAAGGCGATGATCCAGCATATCCAGGCCGATGCGAAGGCGATGCTCGAGGCCGCCGGTGCCAAGGTGGTGATGCAGTCGCCCGAGCCGGGCAAGCCGGGCCTCGGCATCCACGAGATGGGCACCGCGCGCATGGGGCGCGATCCTTCCACCTCGGTGCTCAACGCCTTCAACCAGGCGCACGAAGTGCCCAATCTGTTCATTACCGACGGCGCCGCGATGGCCTCGTCGGGATGCCAGAACCCCTCGCTCACCTATATGGCGCTGTCCGCGCGCGCGGCGGATCATGCGGTCGGGCTGATGAAGGAAAACGTGCTGTGAAGCGATTGTCGATGCTCCGTACGCTCGCGCTGGCCGCACTTGCGATCGCCTTGCCCGGCCAGGTAAACGCGCAGTCCGTCACCGACTGCCCGCTGCGCGACAGGCCCCTTTCGGTCGAAAGCCCGCTGATCGACGTGCTGCTCAATCCCGAGGCGCGCAGGCTGACCCAGGCGGCTACGGGTCGGGATTTTGACAAGACCCCACCTGCCTTTACCGGCACCACCCCGCCGACCTTCGCGGCGATCCTGACTGTCGCGAAGTTCGCCAGCTTTGTCGGCGTGCCCGATTCCGCCATCGCCCCGCTCGATGCGCAGCTGCGCGCGCTGCCGGTCACTGCCGAGGACAAGGTCAAGCGCTGCCAGCGCTACGACAATGACCGCCCGGCCATCGCCCTGCCCCGCGATGGCAAGCCGCGGCTGCTGCTGTTCGAGAAGGTCATCGGCTTCAAGGACACGCCCTCGGTCAATGCCGCTCATGCCGCGTTCCTTGCCATGGCCGAGCGCAAGCGCTGGCATATCGTCGCAACCGACAAGGCCGGGGCCTTCAACGCGAAGACGCTGGGCCAGTTCGATGGCGTCATCTGGAACAATATCTCGGGCGATGTGCTGACCTTGGCGCAGCGCAAGGCGTTCAAGGCGTTCCTGCAGCGCGGCGGCGGTTTCGTCGGCATCCACGGATCGGCGGGCGACCCCGCCTGGTTCTGGGACTGGTATGCCGATGACCTGCTCGGCGCGCGCTTCATCGGCCATCCGATGAACCCGCAGCTGCAGGAAGCGCGGATCGCGGTCGATCCCGATCACCCGCTCGCCAAGGCGCTGCCGGCGGAATGGCGGATGACCGACGAGTGGTACAGTTTCGGCACCAATCCCCGGCGGATCGGGGCGAGGGTGCTGCTGACGCTCGACGAGAGCACCTACAGCCCGGTCGGCATCAAGGGCGAGGATCTGCGCATGGGCGACCACCCCATCGCCTGGACGCACTGCATCGGCAGGGGGCGGATCTTCTATTCCGCGATCGGCCATGCCGCCGAAACCTATGCGCAGCCGCAGAATGTCGCGATGCTCGAGGCGGCGATCGGCTGGGCCGCGACCGAACGCAAGGCCTGCAACTGACGGGCACCTCCGCCGCCGCACGCATAAGCAACCACCCGCACGGACCGCCGAAGCCTGAGGGAACTGCCCCAGGCTTCGGCGGTCTGTGGCCTCGCGATCAGAACCGGACCGACAGCGTCGCGCGGGCGCCGTGGTCGGCCGTGTCCTTGCCGATCAGGCCGGTATAGCCCAGCGACAGGTCGGCCCCGTCGGTCAGCTTCACCGTGGCATCGAGCGTTGCCGCCAGCGCGAAGCTGTCGAGCTGGACGCCGCGGATGGTGAAGGCCTGGGCGGGCGCAGCGGCGAGCGCGATCTGCGCGGCCGGATCGCGATCGCCGACCTGGAACCGGCCGGCCAGCGTGCCCGAGAGGTTGACCCTGCCCATGCGCACCGTGCCATCGGCACCGACCGTCACCGACCCGCTGCGATAGCTCTGGCGACGCACCGCCAGCGCTGCCGCGCCGCCGGTCTCGGTCAGCGCATCCAGCTTGAACTCGCCCACCGCGACGCTGGCGAACGGACGATAGGTCGCATTGCCTGCCTCGATCGCATAGCTGAGCTCCGCAAAGCCCTGCACCGCGCGGCCGTCGCCCCGGCCCCGGTTGGTCTCGGCAAAGCCCGGCAGCGCGATGTTGCGCACGGCGGTGAGATCGACCCCGGTGACGCTCGCACCCATGCCGACGCTGACGCCGCCGCTGTGGACGCCAGCGTACAGGCCGCCGCCGGTCTGCTCGACCTCGGCGCGCGACCCGCGCGCATCGACGCTGACCTTGCTGGTCATGTGCACGCCGAACGCACCGATCCGCCAGCTGCCCTCGCTATTGGCATTGCCATAGTCGATACCGGTGATGAAGCCCTGGCGGTCGCTTTCGTAACGGGCGGCATTGCCGTCGCGTTCGCCATCGCCCCAGGTTCCGAACACTTGGCCCCAGGCCCCCGCGCCATTGCCCCATTCGGGCGTCTGGCGCGCGGTCGCGGCAACGGTGTTGATCCGGCCCAGCACCGCTTCGCGCACTAGCCGCTCCTGCTCGATGCCGACGCCCGCCATGGTCGCATAGACTTCGCCCGAAAGCTGGTCGAACGCGTTCGGCTGCTGCGCATTGGGCAGCGCGTAGACGTTGAACAATGGCTGCGGATTGTAGCCCGCCGTCACCGCCGCATCGATCCGCGACACCACCGAGCGCTGGTTGGCGGTCAGCGGCGTGTTGCCCAGGATATTGGCGAGCAGATTGGGTGCCATGCGTAGCAGCACCTGGTTGGCGGTATAGACCAGTTCGGGCCGGTAAAGGATGCCGAACTCGCCAAAGCCGGTCACCGCATCGAACGTGCCGGTGCGGCCACCGCTCGCCTGGAGCAGCAGATAGTTGCTGTTGAAGGCATAGGTGCCGCCCAGGTTGGTGATCGCCGCCGTTCCGCCCAGCTGCATCGTGCCGTTGCCGATCAGCATGTCCGACCCGTTGGGTGCCTGGATCTGCAGCCGCAGCGTGCTGCCCTGTTGCAACTGGATCGCGCCATTGACGCCCAGCATGCCAAGGCCACCCGCACCGGGCGAGACGACCGAGCCGCTGCGCGCGACCAGCCCACCGACCGTGCCGGTGCCCGAAAGCGTCGCGCCCGAAAGCACCGTCGCTGCCGATCCTGCCAGCGATCCGGTGACGCGCAGTTCGCCCGCGCGCACCGTCGTCGCCCCGCGCAGCGCGCTGTTGTCGCCGGTCAGTTCGAGCAGACCCGCGCCGCTCTTGTCGAGCAGCCCGGTTCCGCCGATCCGCCCCGCGAACACGCCATTGGCGGCCTGCGCGAATTCGAGCGCGGCGTCGTTCTGGATCAGGCCCTGAAGCGAGACCGTCGAGCCGATGAGGCGGCCCGCCGAAATCAGCGTGCCGCCGCTATAGCTGTTCGCGCCGGTCAGCGTCGTGGTGCCGCTGCCCGCTTGGACGAATGCGCCGGAACCGCTGATGACGCCAGCGAACGTGTAGGCGTTGCTGCGGTTGACGATCAACGTGCCGTTGTTCAGCACCGGCCCGATGATCGATCCGGTGGTGCCGCCATTGCCCAGCTGCAAGGTGCCGCCCGCGATGGTGGTTCCGCCCGTATAGATATTCTCGCCATCAAGGATCAGCCCGCCGGTGCCCATCTTGGTCAGCGCGCCGGTGCCCGAGATCACCCCGCTGTACAGCGAGTTCACGCCATTGGTGCCGGTGGTGAGCCGAGCGCTGCCGAGCGTGATCGTGCCCGCGCCCGACAGCACGCCGAGCGTGGTATCGAAGCCGGCAAGGTCGAGACTGCCGGTCGCCGCCTGCTGGAACACCGCGATGCCGCTGGTGATGCCGGTGAGCGTGATGCTGCCGCTGTTGAGCACGTCGCCAGTCAGCGTTCCGCTGATCCGCGCGGTGCCGCTGTTCGACAGGCCTCCCGAGAGCGTGCCGGTCGAGGTGAAGGTGCCCGCATTGGTCACCAGCCCCCGTATCACGCCGTTGTTGATCGCGATCGCGCCCGCCGAATTGACCAGCTGGCCGAGGATTGTGCCGTTGTTGATCAGATTGGCATTGTTGAGCACGCTGCCCGCGATCGCCGCGGTGCTGAGCGGACCGGCAAATGCGGTCTCGCCCGCCGATGCCGCCGGTGCGATCGGATCGACCAGCGAGGCCGCAACCGGGCTGGCCGATTCGGCGCCGCCGAGCAGCGCGCCATCGAGCCGCGCGGCGCCCATGCCGTTGCTGAGATCGGACACCAGGCCCAGACGGCCCACCGCCGGTGCGGTTGCCGTCGTTGCGGTGGTCGCCGCCGCCAGGGTCTGCGATGCTTCGCCGAGCGTCACAACTGGCAGGTCTGCCGCGACCGCACCCGATGCCGGATCGCCGAACAGATCGACCCGCTCGGGTCCGGACGAGACGCCGCCCGCCAGCGGCAGACGCTCTGCGCTGGAGGTCAGGCTCGCCGGGGTTGGGCCGCCTGAGATCGAACCATTGTCGACCATCATGCCCGCGCGCGATGCGAGCGAAGCGCTGACCGCGGACGCGGTTTCGGCTGCCAGCGCGGTGACTGCTGCCGGCATACTCGCCTGCTCGGCTGCCAGCGACGTGACCGCCGCGGGCATGCTGGCCTGCTCGGCCGCGATCGGGGTCGAAGCGGTATTCGCGACCGGCGCGGCAAGCACGGAAGGTGCTGCCACCATTGCCGCAATTCCGCTCGTCGTTCCACCGACGCTCGCGTCTTCCCCGATCACCAGCGTGCCGCCATTGACCAGGGTCAAACCGGTATAGCTGTTGATGCCGGTCAGCGTGAACGTGCCGGTGCCAATCTTCTGCAGACCGCCGCTGCCCGAGATGACGCCCAAGAACAGCGACGAGCTGTTGTCCGATCCGACGACGAGCGTACCGCTGCCCAGCGCGATCGAGCCGGTGCCTGCCAAGCTGCCCAGCCCCGCATTAAAGCCCGCCAGGTTCAGGCTGCCGCCTGCATTCTGGGTGAAGCGGCCGAGCACGACAAGCTGGCCGCCGAGCGCGATCGCGGCATTGTTGGCCACCGTGCCGTTGATCTGGCCCGAAAGCGTCGCGGTGCCGTTGTTGGTCAGCGAGCCCAGGATCAGGCCGGAGCTTGCGAAACTCGCGTTGTTCAGCACCGAACCGCTGAGGCCCGCGCCCGTTGCTACCGTGAGCAAGCCGCCATTGACCGTGGTGAGGCCGGTATAGAGCTGGCCCGAGGTCAGCGTGAAGCCGCCGGTGCCGACCTTGGTCAGACCGCCGGTCCCGCCGATCGTGCCGCCGAAGCTGGTCGAGGCGTTGCTGCCGCCCAGCGTCAGCGTCGCGCTGCCCAGCAGCACGTTGCCCGCGCCCGACAGGCTGCCGATGGCGGTGCTGAACCCGGCGAGATCGAACGTGCCGGTGCCGGTCTGGCTGAAGCCGGTAATACCGCTAAGCGGGCCCTGAAGCTGGATGATGCCGCTGTTGGTCACTGTGCCATTGAGCTGGCCGGAAAGCCCCGCCGAGCCCGAATTCACCAGACCACCATTGAGCACGCCGGTGGAGATCAGCGTGCCGGTGTTGGTGGCGAGGCCCGCCACCGTGCCCGCATTGCTGAACCCGGCAGCATTCTGTACGGCGCCTGCCAGCGACCCACCGGTGGCCAGCGCCAGGACGCCGGCGTTGACGGTGACCGCGCCGGTCAGCGTGTTCGCGCCCGAGAGCGTGAATGTGCCGGTGCCGGTCTTGACGAGCGCACCATTGCCCGCGAGCACGCCAGCATAGGCCGTGCCGGCATTGCTGCCACCGGTGGTCAGCGTCTGGCCCTGTGCGATCTGCACGCGGCCGCCGCTGCCTGCCAGCGCGCCGATCGTCTCGCCGACATTGACGAACAAGGTGCCGGTGTTGACCGTGACCAGCGCCGTGTCGGCGATCGAGGCTCCTGCCCCCTGCAGCGCGACATCGCCGCCCGCCAGCGTCACGCCCTGTGCGAAGCTGCCCGCGCCGGTGAGCGTGGTGGTGCCGCCATTGGCGGTCAGTGCATTCGCAGCGCCGGTAAGGTCGCGGATCGTGCCGCCGCTCGAGCTGATGCTGCCGGTAAGCGCGCCATTGGCCAGCGTGCCGCCCGTCAGGCTGATGGCCGCGATCGACTGGTCGAAACCGCCCAGATCGAGCGTCCCGCCGGTGCCGATCGTGACCAGGCCGTTGCCCTGCCAGATGTTCGCCGCGCCCGACAGCAAGGTGCCGCCGGTGATCGCAGTGGTGCCGGTTTGCGCCAGCAAGCCGGTGACGGTGAAGGTGCCGCTGCCCTGCTTGGCGAGATTGCCGGTGTTGAAGATCACCCCTGCAAACTCGGTGGAAGCGTCGTTGCCGCCCAGCGTCAGCGTCTGGCCCGCATCGATCTGCACCGTGCCGCCCGCGCCTGCCAGCGAACCGATGGTCTCCGACACCGCAACGATCAGGTTGCCGGTGCCCAGCGTGACCGCCGCCGCATCGTTGACGCTGCTGCCGCCTTGCAGGAACAGGTTCCCCGCGTTGACATTGACGCCGCCGGCGAAATTGCCGCTGCCGAACAACGCCAAGTTGCCGCCGGTCACGGTGAGCGCGCCCGCGGTGTTGGCATTGGCAAGGCCGATCAGACCTGCGCCGCCGGTGGTGAGCGCCTGGCTGGTGCCTGCCAGCAGGTCGATGTCGAGGCGGCCCGCATCGGCGGTGATCAGGCTGTCCGATCCCAGCGTGACCGTGCCGGCCCAGATGTTGTTGTCCGCCACATTGCGCAGCGCGCCCGCGCCGTTCACGCCGGTGCCGTTGATTGTCAGCGCCTCGCCGGTGATGGTGACGCCGCCCTGCAGTTCGAGCGCCGCGCCCGCATCGACCGTGGTGCCCGCAGCATTGCTGCCCAGGCTCGCATTGTTGCGGACCGAAAGCACGCCCTGGCTGACCGTGGTCAGGCCTGCATAGCTGTTTGCGCCGGTCAGGACGAACGTGCCGGTGCCGGTCTTGGTCAACGCGCCGTTGCCGGAAATCACGCCTGCAAAGGTGGTCGAGCTGTTGTCTCCACCCGTGGTCAACGTGCCATCGCCCAGGGCCACCGATCCGCTGCCCGCAAGGCTGCCGATGCTGGTGCCGAAGCCGGCCAGATCGAACGTGCCCGTCGCCTCCTGCGTCACCGCGCCGATGCCGGTGATCGCGCCGGTCAGCGTGATCGTGCCCGCATTGGCGACCGAACCCGCCAGCGTGCCCCGCACATTCGCCGTCGCGCCCGCCGCATTGACCAGCCCTCCCGCCAGGGTGCCGGTCGAGATCAACCGGCCATTGTTGGTCACCAGCCCGGCGATGCTGCCATTGCTGCTGACCGTCGCATTGTTGAGCACCGCGCCGGCCAGCGAGCCATTGCTGCCCAGGATGAAAGTGCCGCCATTGACCGTGGTCAGCCCCGTATAGCTCTGCGCGCCCGAGAGCGAGAAGGTGCTGGCGCTGACCTTGGTCAGGCCGCCCGAACCGGTGATCGTCCCATCGAAGGTCTGCGAGCCGGTGCCGCTGCCGAGCGTGAGCGTCGCGCTGCCCAGCGCCACTGTGCCGCCGCCGCCGGTCAGATTGCCGATGGTCGTCGCAAAGCCGCCGAGGTTGAAGACCGCGCCCGTCGCCAGCGACAGTTCGCCGATACCGGTGGTGGTTCCGGTCAGGTTCACCGTGCCGCGATTGATCAGATTGCCGGAAAATGCCCCCGACAGGCTCGCGGTTGCGCCAGCATTGTTGACCAGGCCACCGTTCAGCGCACCCGTGGACACCAGCGTGCCGCTGTTGATCACCCCGCCTGCGACCGTCCCGGCATTGGTGAACACCGCATTGTTGGTCACCGACCCTGCCAGCGATGCTCCCGACGCCAGGGCGAGCGTCCCGCCGCTGACCAGCGCCCGACCGGTAAAGCTGTTGGCACCAGTGAGCGTGAAGGTGCCGGTGCCCTCCTTCTCGATGCCGCCGCTCCCGGAGATGACGCCCGCGAAGCTTGTGCTGGCGTTGCTGCGGCCCAGCAGGAGCGTACCGCTGGACAGCTGCACCGATCCGCTGCCTGCCAGCGAACCGATGGATGCACTCGATCCGGCAAGATCGAACACGCCGGTGCCCTGCTGGTTGAACGCGACATTGCCGCTGGTGAAGCCCGAAAGCCTCACCATTCCCGCGTTGGAAATCGCCCCGTTCAACACGCCCGACAGATTGGCGATGCCCGTGGCGGTGTTGACAAGCCCGCCGCTGAGCGCGCCGGTCGAGGTAAGCAGCGCATTGTTGGTCACGAGACCGGCGATCGTGCCGGCGTTGCTGAACAGGGCATTGTTCTGGACAGCGCCCGCCATGGTAGAACCGGCGGCCAGCACCAGTCCGCCCGCGTTGACGGTCGTCAAGCCGGTATGGCCGATGTTGCCACCCAGCGTCAGGATGCCGGTACCTGTCTTGACGAGGTTGCCGCCACCGAAAAACGTGCCCGTAAAGCTGGTGCTGGCATTGTTGCTGCCCAGCGTGAGCGTCGAGTTGTTTAGGCTCGTCGAACCGATCCCCACCGTACCGGACCCGGACAGGCTGCCGAAGCTGGCGCTGATGAAAGGTGCAACGAACAGGCGGCCGGTCGAAAGCTGATTGAGGGCCGAGTTGCTGACGATCGGGCCGTTGATGTTCAGTTCTCCGGCGTTGGTGACCGGACCGTTCAACTGACTGATAACTATCGCTGTCGCCCCGGCATTGTTGGTCAGCCCGCCATTGAGAGCACCGGGCGAGAAGAGATTGCCCGAATTGGTGACGAGGCCGCTGATCGTGCCGGAATTGGAAAGAGAGGCGTTGTTGAGCACCGCGCCTGCCAGCGAACCGGTGGTCCCGATGTTCAGTGCACCTGCGCTCACTGTCGTCAGCCCGGTAAAGGTGTTGGCGCCGGACAGCATGACCTGTGCAAGGCCGGTCTTGACGAGGTTGCCGGTTCCCGAGATGCTTCCCGAGAATGCGGTCGTCAGGCTTCCGCCAATCGTGAGCGTCCCAGAGCCAAGCTGGACCGATCCGCTGCCCGCCAGACTTCCGACGCTGGCGTTGAATCCGGCAAGGTTGAACGACCCGCCCGTCTGGGTAAGTGCCCCGGTCATGCTTGTGGCGCCGGTCAGCGTTATGGTGCCGGCATTCGACACGGCGCCGGCTACAGTGCCCGCCAGGCTGGCCGTCGCGCCCGCCGCGTTCACCAGGCCGCCATTCAGCACGCCGGTGGAGGTGAGGCTTGCCCGATTGGTGACCTGGCCCGAAACCGTACCCGCGTTGGTGAAGGTCGCATTGTTGTCGACCGTTCCCGCGATCGTGCCGCCGCTGCCCAGCGCCAGCGTGCCCGCTGCAATGCTGGTGACGCCGGTATAGCGGTTCGTCCCGCCCAGCGTCAGCGTGCCGGTGCCCGCCTTGGTCAGGCCGCCTGGGCCTTGGATGCCGGTGTTGATCGTCGCGCCAAGGCCTGCCGACACGTCGATGATCGAGGTGCCGCCGGTGGTCGCCAGTGCGCCGCCGCCGGGGGCAGCGTTGAGCACATAGCCGCCGGTTTCGAAGCGCAGCTGCTGGAACGCCTGGATTCCGCTAACCTGCACAGTGCCGCCCGCCGCGCCGGCGAACACGCCGGTCTGGCTGTTCCACGGGAAGGCCGTCGAGAACCCGGGTGCCGAGGTCCAGTTGGTGCTGGTGCTGTTCCAGGTGCCCGATCCGCCATTGCCGTTGACCGCGCTGGATGCAGCCATGGTGTCGGTGCCATCCCAGTAGAGCACCGTCGGCACGCCCAGCGTGAACTGGACGCTGACCTGACCAGCGACATTGGTGATGATCGACGATGTGAAGCCGTCCGGACGGGTGCCCAGCAGAAGGCCGTTGTCGGTCAGCGTGCCGCCATAGTTGATCAGCCGATAGATGCCCTCGCCAAAGCCGGTCAGCGCGGCGACGTTGAGCGTGCCGTCGAGCGTCAGGTTGCCGCCCACATTGATCAGATCGTTGATGCCGCCGCCGACGACCCCCGCCTGGGCGAGCTCGAAATTGAGCACCGACGCGGAATCGAGCAGCAGGTTGCCGCCGATGTTGATCGTCGCGGGGCTGTTGCCCGGGGCGAGTATGGCCCCTGCCCCCAGCGACAGATTGCCGAGGAAGCTGCCCGATCCGCCCAGCGTCGCGCCACTGGCCAGGCTGAGGTTGGCGGTGTTGGCGACGACGTCGCCAAAGCGGCCGTTGAGGATCAGCGCCCCCGCATTGACGTTGACGGTCCCAGTGAAATTGGCCTCTGCCGTGTTGCTGCCGCCCAGCGTCAGCGTGCCCGTGCCCGCCTTGTTGAACGTGCCCGAGCCCGAGATGATGCCGTCGAAGCTGGTCGAGGCGTTGGTGCCGCCCGTGGTGAGTGCGCCCGAGCCAAGCTGGATCGCACCATTGCCCGCGATGCTGCCGAGTGTCGCGTTGAACCCTGCAAGGTTGAGGCTGGCGCCGGTGTTCTGCGTGAAGCTGGGCGAACCGGACAGGCCGGCGGTCAATGTGATCGTGCCCGAATTGGTGATGGCGCCGTTCACGGTATTGGCAAGGCTCGCCGTCGCGCCGGCAGCGTTGACCAGCCCGCCCGCGAGCGTGCCGGCAGAGATCAGCGTACCCGCATTGGTCACCTGCCCCGCGACACTGCCCGAATTGATGAAGGTCGCATTGTTCTGCACGGGGCCTGCCAACGATGCGCCGGAGGCGAGGAAGATCGAGCCCTGGTTGATCGAGGTAAGGCCGGTAAAGGTGTTCGCGCCCGACAGCGTCTGAGTGGCCGTGCCGGTCTTTATCAGCGCGCCGCTGCCCGAGATCACTCCGGCAAAATCGGTGCTGGTGTTCGCGCCGCCCAGCGTCAGCGTACCGCTGCCCAACTGCACCGCGCCGCTGCCCGCTAGGCTGCCGATGGTGGCACCGAAACCGGCGAGGTTGAACGCGCCGGTTGCGGTCTGCGTCATCGCCGCGTTGCCCGAGGTTGCGCCGGTCAGCGTGATCGTTCCGGAATTGGAAACGGGGCCATTGATGGTTCCGCGGACCAATGCCGTGGCACTGGCATTGTTGGCAAGGCCGCCTCCGAGCGTGCCGGTCGAGGTCAGCGTACCGCTGTTCGTGACAAGACCCGCGATGCTGCCCGCATTGACCAGGCTCGCATTGTTCAGCGCCGTCCCCGCAAGGCTGCCCGAAGCGTCGATCGAGAGACTGCCCTGGCCGACAGTCGTGAGCCCGGTAAAACTGTTGGGCCCACTCAGCGTCAGCGTGCCGGTGCCCGTCTTGGTCAACGCGCCCGTACCCGAGATCACGCCCGAGAAGGTCGTGCTGGCGTTGTCGCTGCCAGTGGTCAGCGTACCCGCGCCGAGTTCAACCGCGCCGGTTCCGGACAGGCTGCCGATCGCAGTGCTGAACCCGGCGAGGTTCAGCGTGCCGCCAGTCGAGGTGACCGCCCCGATTCCGGTGGTGGTGCCCGTCAGAGTGATCGCGCCCGAGTTGGTGACCGCGCCGGTCAGCGTACCCGCGATATTGGCCGTCGCACCGCCATTGTTGACCAGGCCGCCCGAAAGGGTCCCCGTAGAGACCAGGGTGCCCGTATTGGTGACCAGGCCCGCGACGGCGCCGGCATTGGTGAAGGCCGCGTTGTTCTGTACAGCACCGGCCAGTGTGCCACCGCTGGAAAGGGCCAGGGTGCCCGAACCGACACTGGTCAGGCCTGTATGGCTGTTGGCACCGGAGAGCGTGAAGGTTCCCGTTCCCGCCTTGGTCAGGCCGCCGGCACCCGAAAGCACACCGGCAAAGCTGGTGCTGGCATTGTTGGAGCCGACGCTGAGCCCGCCTGCCCCCAGCACCACGCTTCCCGTACCCGCGAGGCTGCCAAAGCTGGTGGCGACCGAAGCCGTGGTCAGCACACCACCGGCATTCTGCGTCACCGCACCGATGCCCGTTGTCGCGCCGGTAAAGGTCAGTGTCCCGCTGTTGGTGATGGCGTTGCCGCCCAAAGCCCCCGCGACATTCGCCGTCGCACCCGCATTGTTGGTCAGCCCGCCCGCCAGCGTACCGGTGCTGGTCAGCGTGCCGTTGTTCGTCACCAGGCCGTTGATCGTTCCCGCATGGGTCAGCGTCGCGTTGTTCTGCACCGCACCTGCGATCGTGCCGCCGCCGAGCAGCGACAGGGTGCCGCCACTGATGGTCGTGAGCCCGGCATAGCTGTTCGCGCCCGCCAGGGTCAGCGTGCCGCTGCCGCTCTTGGTCAGGCCCGCCGTGCCCGTGATCGGGGCGTTGACCCGGGCCGAGATGCCGGAATTGACATTGATGATCGAGAAGCCGCCGGTGGTCGCCAGACCGCCCGTCGGGTCCGCGGCGCTGAGCACATAGCCATCGGTCAGGAAGCGCAGTTCCTGGAAGGCCTGGCTGCCGGTGATGCCGATCGCGCCGCCCGCCGCACCTGCAAACACACCGGCCTGGCCCGACCAGGCGCTGTTGACGGCAAAGCCGGTGGGGTTGGTCCAATTGGTCGCGGTGCTGGTCCAGCTGCCCGCGCCGCCATCGCCATTCACCGTGGCATTGGCCCCCGTCAGATCGGTACCATCCCAGTATTGCACGGTCTGGCCGCCCAGATTGAACAGGATGTTCACCTGTCCCGCAATGTCGGTGAGGATCGACGAGGTAAAGCCCAGCGGCAGCGTGCCGAGGTTGAGCGTGTTGTTGGTCAGCGTGCCGCCATAATTGAACAGGCGATAGAAGCCTGCGCTGAAGCCATCGAGCGCGGTGACGTTGAGCGTGCCATCGAGCACCAGATTGCCGCCGACATTGATCAGGTCGTTGATGCCGCCGCCGACGACGCCGGGCTGCGCGAGCTCGAAATTGAGCACCGAGCTGTCGCTCAGCGTCAGGTTGCCCGCAATGGTCTGCGCCGCCGGGCTGTTGCCGGGCGAGAGGATGCCGCCGTTCGCGACCACGACATTGCCCTGGATCGTGCCCGCGCCGCCAAGCGCTGCCCCCGAGGCGATATTGACCGTCGCCGCGCGGTTGGTGAGATCACCCAAGATGCCGTTGACCAGCAGCGTGCCGCCATTGACGTTGACCGTGCCGGTAAAGGCGCTCTCGTTGGTGTTGCTGCCGGTCAGCGTCAGCGTGCTGCCAAGGTTCTTCTGGATGGTGCCAGCGCCGCTGAACACATTGGCAAGCGTCAGCGCATCGCTGCGGTTGAGCAGCAGCTGCGCGCCGCCGGCGATCGAGACATTGCCCGTGCCCAGGCTGCCGGTGGTGCCGCCCTCGCCGATCTGCAGGCTGCCGCCGGTGATGCTGGTGGTGCCGGTATAGCTGTTCGCGCCGGTCAGCGTCAGCGCGCCGGTTCCGCTCTTGACCAGCGAGATCGCGCCCGTACCGCCGCCGATGGTGCCGGTGAAGGTCGTTGCCGCGCTCTGCGAAGCCTCGAACTGCGCGCCCGCCATCGACGAATTGATGATCGCACCGGCACCGGTCAGGTTGGCGCCTCCGCCCGCGAAGCCGTTGAGGTCGAGCGTACCGAGCGAACCGACCGTCAGACCGCCACTGGCGCGCAGCAGGAACGCGTCCGACGCAGCGGCCAGGCGCAGGGTGCCCGCATCGACCCGGATGGATGCCGAACTGACCGGCCCCGGTGCGGGGGCGAAGCCGATGGCCACGGTGCCAGTCCTGGTCGTCGTGCCGAACACCAGCGAGTTAGCAAAATTGCTGAGGTCCAGCGTTCCGCCCAGCGACAGCGTCTGCCCCGATGCGGCGGACAGGCTGACATTGGCAAAATTGCCGATATTAAGGCCCGTGACCGAAGCCGAAATGCCCGCCAAGGTCGTCAGGCTGGTGGTGCCGGACATGGTGAGCCCGCCGCTGCCCAGCGCGCTCGCATGGCCGATCTCGATACCGCCGCCGGAAATCACCGTACCGCCGGCATAGCTGTTCGCTCCGGTGAGCGTGGTCATGCCCAGACCGTCGCGCACCAGTCGGCCCGCGCCGGAAATGACATTGGCAACGCTGTTGCTGTTGCCCTCGAAGCGCAGCGTTGCACCGGTATTGACGGTGACATTTCCGGTGCCCAGCGTGCCGCTGTTGCCGACGGTTCCGATCAGCAGCGTATTGCCCGCGCCGATGGTCGTCGCACCATAAGTGTTGGAGCCGGTCAGGCGCACGACGCTGGGGCCGTCCGCGCCGAGGCCCGATGCGATGGTCAGCGCGCCGCCGGACAGCACGCCGGAGAAGGTGGTCGACGACGCCATGATCGTCGATCCTGCTCCCTCGCCCAGCACGATGTTGTTCGCCAGTGTCGCAGGACTCGGCAGGCCCAGCCGCAAGGTCGTGCCCGTCGCCATCTGCAGCGTGCCGGTGCCCCAGCCTGCGTTGCTGGCGAGCAGCGCCAGGGTGCCCGCGTTGAGCTGCACGGTGCCGCTGCCGGTGCCCGCGCCCGTCAGACGCAATTCGCCCGTGCCCGTCTTGGTGAGCATGCCGTTATAGGCATTGGTACCCTGCAGGGTCAGCGATGCCGCCGCGACGTCGATCGTGCCGCCCGAAGCACCGACGGTCAGCACCTTGGTCAGCGTGCCCGCCACATCCGCGCCCAGCGTCGCGCCGTTCACGAAAACGCCGTTGGTGCCGTTCAGCAGCGTGAATGCACCGGCATTGGCCAGCCGCAGCGTGCCGCCGTTGATGTTGATCGGATTGACCTGCGCGCCGACCAACACCGAAACCGGTGCCAGCTCGATCGTCCCCGTCGCGCTTGCCGTGCCGAGATTCAACGGCGAGCCGGCTCCGGCTTCGAACGACAGCACGTTCGATGCGAGGCGCAGCGTCGTTCCGGTGGCTGCCGCCACGGTCGAACTGCCGTTGCCAAAGAAAAGATTGTTGCCGAGGCTGCCGGAAACATCTGTCCGCAACATGGTATTGCTGGAGAAGGTAATGTTTCCCGTCCCCGCAGCATTGATGACGCCAGCGTTGGTGCTGGCCAGCGCGACGGTTCCCGCGCCGATCGCAAGCCCGCCGGTGAATGTGTTGGCGCCAGAAAGGGTCAGCGTTCCGCTGCTCTGCTTGCCGAGATTGCCCTGGCCGGAAATGACATTGGCGACGGTGAACGCATCGGACCGGCTGAAGGCCAGGAACGAGCCTGAGTTGACCGTGATGT
The DNA here is from genome assembly GCA_000503195.1 of Blastomonas sp. CACIA14H2. Taxonomy (GTDB): domain Bacteria; phylum Pseudomonadota; class Alphaproteobacteria; order Sphingomonadales; family Sphingomonadaceae; genus Blastomonas. The sequence goes on along the minus strand of AYSC01000008.1, from coordinate 43,018 downwards.
TTCCAGCGCCCAGCGTGCCCGTTGTGCCGCCCGCACCGACGGTCAGCCCGCCCGAGCCGCTGATGGTGGTGGTGCCGGCATAGCTGTTGTTCGCGGTCAGGACCAACTGGCCGTTGCCGGTCTTGGTGAGGCTGCCTGCGCCGGTCACCGCGCCGGTCAGCGTCAGGATGCTGTTGGAAACATCGATCCCCGCCGCGCCGGTCAGCGACACCGCGCGCGCGCTGGTGATGAGGCCGGTCGTGCCCAGCACAGCATTGCCGATGGTGATGCCGCCCGCGATCGCACCGAGATTGGCGTTCGACGTGATGTTCAGACGGCCCGCGCTGATCGTCGTGCCGCCCGAATAGCTGTTGGTGGCCGACAGCGTCAGCGTGCCCGCGCCGATTTTCTCGAGCGGTCGCACCCCGTCCTGCTCGGAAATCACACCCGACTGGGTGGCCGATCCGGTGAGCACCTGCAGCTGGGTGGTGTTCGAATTGAGCACGATCGGCGTCGTCATGTCGATGCCGTCGGCATAATCGACCACCGATCCGGTGGTACGAATCAAGCCTGTTGCGCCGCCTGCCGCATTGGCGCTGAGCAGGCGAAGTGTGCCGCCCGCCACCGTGATGCCGCCGGTAAAGCTGTTCGTTCCCGAAAGCGCCAGCGTGCCCGCCTCGACCGTGGCCGATCCCAGCGCGAGGTTGCTGGTGATCGTCGCCACCCCGCTGCCCAGCTTGCGCAGCGCGCCGGTTCCGGTGATCGCCTGCGCCAGCGTGATGTCGCTGGCCAGGTTGATCGCGAGCGTCGCGTTGTTGGTGACCGCGCCGCTGCCCAGCGATCCGCTGGTGCCGCCATCGCCGATCTGCAGCGTTCCGTTCGTGATGGTCACCGCGCCGCTCAGCGTGTTCGCGCCGGTCAGCGACAGCGTGCCCGCGCCCAGCTTGGTCAGCGTGCCTGCGCCGGAAATGACATTGCTGGCAACGAGGTCGTTCGAGCGATTGAACGTCAGGTTGCCCAGCGCGTCAAGCGTGACCGCGCCGGTGCCGAGGGTGCCCGTCGTGCCGCCCTCGCCGATTTGCAGCGTGCCGCGCAGGATGTTGGTGATGCCGCTATAGCTGTTGCTGCCCGTCAGGGTCAGCGTGGCATTGCCGAACTTGGTCAGGTTGAGCGCCGATGCACCGTTGGTGATCGTCCCGGCGAAGGTCGATGCGGACGCGCTGTTGATCGTCGTGGTGGCTGCTTGCGACCCGAGATTGGTCAGCGTGCCCGATGCATTGCCGCCAAGGTTGACGAGATTGAAGCTGAGCCCGTTGACATCGAGCGCGGCCGACGCTGCGCTGGTACCGATCGTCGTGCCGCCGCTTGCGAAGCTGAAGACGTCGGCGGCAAAGCGGTTGCTGGTCCGCACCGTTCCCCCGGCGATCGTCGTGCGCATGCCACTCACGATCGTGACGCCGGAGGGCATGGCGAGATCGATCGTCCCCGTTGCCGTGGACGAACCGAAGGTCAGCGTGAGCGGGGCACTTGTGACGAACTGGTCGCCGGTCAGGGTCAGCGTCGTGCCCGACGCCGCGCCGATGCTGGCGTTGGTCGAGGACGTGATGCGGAAGCGGTTGGCCAGCGTGCCGGTGACGTTGGACAGCAGATTACCGTCCGACTCGATCGTGATCTGGCCGGAGCCCGCCGCGCCGATGATGCCGCCTGCGACCTGGTTGAGCGCGAGCGTACCCGCGTTGATCGTGGTACCACCCCCATAGGTGTTTGCGCCCGACAGCGTCAGGGTGCCGGTGCCGGTCTTGACCAGCGCGCCGTTGGTGCCGGCGATGATGCCCGACAATGTCGCATCGCTGGCATTGCCGGTGGTCAGCGTGGCATTGTTGAGGTTGATCGCGCCGCTGCCCGAGATCGAGCCGATCGTTTCCGATCCACTCATCGTCAAGATGCCCGAATGGCCGATGACCGCGTTCGAGGCGAGCGCCCCGCCATCGGTGTTCAGCGTCCCCCCCGCGCTGGTGCTGATCGCGGTGGACGCAAGCGCGCCGACGCCGCTCAATACCAGAATGCCGGCTTCGACCGAGGTCTGCCCGGTAAAGGTCTGCGCCGCGGTGATCGTCTGCGTCGCCGCTCCGCGCTTGGTGAAGCTGCCGGTGGCGCCCGATTGCGAGATGATGCCGCCGAAACTCTGGTTCTGCTCCGCATTGACAACCAGCGGGCCGGTCGTTGCCAGCACGATGGAGCCGGTGCCTGCGATACCGCCGATGGTTTCGCCCGCTTCCAGCCGCAGGGTGCCCAGGGCATCGACAAAGACATTCTGGGTGTCGGACAGCGCCGATCCACCTTGCAGCGCGAGCGTACCGTTCATGACGGTGGTTAGTGGTCCGGCGAAGGTGTTGCTGCCGGCAAGCGTGAACGTACCGGGGCCGTCCTTGATCAGCGATCCATTTCCGGAGATGTTGCCTGTATAGGTGGTGCTGCTGTTGTTGATGCCAGTGGTCAGGACTGTGCCATTGCCCAGCGTGACGATGCCAGCACCCGCCAGCGATCCGATGGCTTCGCCGTTGACGACGTCCAGTCTTGTGCCTGCCGCCTGGATGACCGCCACCGTGTTTGCCACGGCCGTGGAGCCGGTGAGCGTCAGGGTGCCGCCGTTGAGGTTCACCGGCCCGGTGAAAGTGTTGGTGCCGTTCAGGTTAAGGACGCCAGCACCGGTCTTGGTCAGACCGCCCGTACCGGAGATCGCGCTGTTCACAAAGGTGGAGGAATTGCCGGTGCCTTCGCTGGCGAAGGTCAGCGTGGAGCTACCTAGAGCGATGCCGCCGGTGTTGAAGCTCAAAGCGATACGATCGGTGACCGTGATCGTCGCATCCGCCGCCAGCGTCACCCCGCCGGTCAGGTTGACGCCCTGATTGCCGGGACTGGCATTGGGTTCGACACGAACCGCGCCGATGCCGCCATTGCCGGTGCCGCTGATGGTGAGGGCATCTGCAAGAAGGAGCGTCGGCGACGAACCGGTGATCAGCAAGGTCCCGCCGCTGTTGACGGTCGTCCCGCTCGCACTCGTGCCGAGGGCGCCCGCATTGGTGATGTTCAGCGTGCCCGACTGCACGGTGGTGGTGCCGGTATAGCCGCTGTTGCCCGAAAGGGTGACGGCACCGGTCGTGACCAGCGACTGTGCTCCGTTGAAGGCGCCCGAGAAATTGGCGGATATCAGCGTCGTCGTGTTGCCGGCGTTGAGGATCGTGCCCGCGCCGGACAGGCTGGTGATCGTCGTGGCGCGATTGAGGAAATCGAGAGTTGCTCCGGCATCGACCTGGGTCAGCACGGTCGGCTGTACGACCAGCGTGCCGAGCCCGGTGTTCTGTGCCCGCACCGTGCCGCTCTGCACGATGATGCGGGAATTTACGCCGACGCTGAGGGCGTTCGGCTGGATGTCCAGGAAGCTCCCGGTGCCGGGCGCCAGCCGCAGCGTGCCTGCGCCACCAAACCGGCCGGTCAGGGTGGCCGTGGTGCTCGCGGCCGTGGAAACGACATTGCCATCGGCAGTGAACGCCTGGACGGCATTGCTATAGCTGCCACCGCTCGCCAGGTGCAGCGATCCGCCCCGCAGCTCGATCCCGCCGGTGCCGAGCGACGTGGCCGTGCCCAGCTCCAGTGTTCCCGCCAAGATCTGCGCAGTGCCGCTATAGCCATTGGCGGCCACATTCAGGCTGGTCCTGCCCGAGCCGGCCTGCACCAGCGCGCCCGAGCCCGCCAGCGCGCCCGCAATCGTGATGTTCGCGCTGCTGTCGGATCGCAGCGTTGCGCCGCTGCTGACCGTGACACCGCCCGAGCCGAGCGATCCGCCCAGCGCGCCCGAGCCGATCTGCAGCGTTCCCGCGGAGATGGTCGTGCCGCCGGAATAGGTGTTCGCGCCCGTCAGGATCAGCGTGCCCGCGCCGGTCTTGGCGAAGCCGTTCGCCCCGTCGATCGCGCCGCCAAGCGTGAAACTGGTGCCCGCATTGGGGTTGCCGATCGAAATCAGACTGCCGTTGAGCGAGATGGCGTTGGAGATCGACCGGTCACCCGTGCCGCTCGAAACCAATATCGCGTTGCCCGCCAAGCCCAGCCCGCCGGTGCCCAGGGCGGTGTTGCTGGCGACCGCCAGCGTGCCGCCGAACAACGTCGTGCCGCCGCCGAAGCTGTTGTTGCCCGACACCGTGATGGTGCCGCCGCCGTTGTTGGAGAGCGCCAGCCGCGTGTTCGCACCCGCGATGGTCGGCAGCAGGCTGAAATCGGACGAAACCGTCACATTGACGGCAGAGTTGAATCCGAGGGTCGACGTGATCGTCACACCCGAGGCGATCGACGCGCTGGCGCTGTTGATGTTGACCGCGAGACCCGAGTTGTTGAAGTCGATCGTCCCGGTCCCGGTAATGCTGCCGCCATTGAGCGTATAGTTGCCGCTGAACAGGTTCAGCGTCTGCGACCCCAGCGATACCGTGCTGTTGGACTGGGTTACCGAAGCGAATGTCGCACCGACGCCCAGCGTCAGATTGCCGCCGTTGACGGTCAATGCGCCAGCACCGTTGTACGGCGTGCTGCCGCCCAGAACGAGCGTGCCGCCATTGATCTGCGTGGCGCCGGTATAGCTTTTGGTCCCCGTCAGCGTCACGGTTCCCGCACCGGTCAGGACCAGCGATCCGCTGCCGATCAGGCTGTTGGTGACCGTGATGTCGTCGGCACGGTTGAAGCGCAGCGTCGCGTTGTTGACGACCTGACCGGTACCCAGGCTTCCGCTTGTGCTGCCAGCCCCATCGGCGCCGATCTGCAGCGTGCCGTTGGCGATGGTCGTGGTGCCCGCATAGCTGTTGCTGCCGGTCAGGTTCAGCGTGCCGCTGCCGTTCTTGGTCAGCGTGCCGCTGCCGCTGATGGCACCGCCATAAGTCAGCGTGTCGGAGCGGTTGAAGACCAGCGCGGCGTTGTTGATGATCGAGTTGCTGGCGATCGATCCTGTCGTGCCGCCATTGCCGATCGACAATGTGCCCGCCGTGATCGTGGTCGCGCCGGTATAGCTGTTCGCCGCAGTCAGGTTCAGCTGCCCTGCACCGATCTTCTCGATCGGGCGCGGCCCGTTGAGTTCCGAAATGATGCCCGACAAGGTGGCCGTGCCGGACAGGACCTGAAGCTGCGTGGTGTTCGAATTCACCTCGACAGGCGCGGCGCTGGTCACGCCGCCCAGATAGTCGATCACCGAGCCTGTGGTGCGGATCGTGCCGAAGCCCGCACCCAGATTGGTCTGCACGGAGAGCGTGCCCTGGGCCAGATTGAGCCCGGCGCTGTAGCTCGATGGGCTGAAGCCCGTTCCCAGGATCAGCGTGCCGCTGCCGGTCTTGGTCAGCCCGGAAAGGCCGCCGAGGATCTGGCCGCGCAACGAGACCGTACCGGCACCGCCGAAAGTCACGCTGGAGATCACCGATCCCTGTAGCGGTCCTGCAAGATCTAGCTGTCCAGCATCGGATGTGATGAGCGTGTCGCCGGTGAAGAAGATCGTGTTCAGATGGGTATTGTTGCTCGACAGATTGCGCAGCGCACCCGCGCCGCCTACCCCGGTACCGGCCAGGACCAGGGTGTCGTTGAGCCCCGAAATCCCGGCCTGCAACGCAAGGGTGGCACCGGCGGCAACGGATGTCCCGCTGGTCGCAGAGCCCAGCGAGTTGTTGTTTTCGATGATCACCGAGCCCTTGCGGATGAAGGTCTGCCCCATATAGGTGCTGGAACCCGACAGCTGGATGACCCCATCCCCGTCGATTTCCACGGTACCGGAACCCGAGATGATATTGCCGATACCCATGAAGTTGCTGCGGCTGATCGACAGCGTTCCGCCATTCAGGATGATATTGCCGACACCGAAGAAGCCCGTTGTCCCGTTATTCCCGATCTTCAGCGTGCCGGCAGAGATCGTGGTATCGCCCTGATAGTCGTTGTTGCCGGTCAGGGTCAGCGTGCCGCTGCCGATCTTGGTGATGCCGAGAGCGCCGAAGCCCTGATTATGGGTGATCAATCCGGCATACAGCGTGGAAGTGTTGTTGCCGCCGATCGTCAGGACGGCATTGCCCGCAACCGACCTGCGCACCAGCGCGCCGACAAAGTCACCCGCGAGAGAGCCGATGGTCTCGCTGGCGTTGACCAGCAGATCGCCACCGGAATTGATGTAGACTGGCGCGGTGTCACCGATCGCCGACCCGCCATTCAGCAGAACCGAGCCGGTGTTGATCCTCAATTCGCCGGAAAAATTGTTGTTCCCGCTCAGGTCCAGCGCGGTAAAGATGGACTTGCTGACCGTCAGGCCGCCCGTGCCGCTGATGTTGCCATTCAGCGAAACCCGGCCGCGCCCATCCACTGTCAGCGTATTGCTGCCCAGCGAAATGGTGCCATTGACGTTCATCTGAACGCCATTGGTGGTATCGATGCTGGAAATGGTGCTGTTTGCGCCCAGGGTGAGCCCGTTGATCGAATTGTTCGCGCCCTGGAAGGTCAGCCCGCCGCCATTGAGCGTCACCGGTTCAACGGTCGCAGTACCCATGAGGTGGAGCGTGCCGCCGCTCGCCACCGTGGTGCCACCCGCAGAGGTGCCGAGCGCGGCGGGATTGCTGATGGCAAGCACGCCCTGGCTGACCGTCGTCACGCCGGTATAGTTGCTGGAAGCGGCAAGCGTGAGCGTGCCCGCACCGGTCTTGGTCAGCGTTCCAGCGCCACCGATGATATTGGCGATGGTCACCGGGTTGGCATAGTTGAACAGCAGCGCGCCATCGTTGGCGACATTGCCGGTGCTCAGCGAACTGCCATCGCGCACTTCCAGCGTGCCGCTGTTGATGAACGTGCCGCCGGAATAGTTGGTGTTGCCCGCCAGTATCAGGGTGCCCGCGCCGGTGTGGTTCAACGTGCCCACACCCGTGACCGAACCGTTCAGGGTCAGCGTGGTGCCCGCTCCGGGGGCGATGCCTCCGGCACCGCTCAGCAACGTGACCGTGCGGCTTGTGGCAAACGAAGTGGTCGTGGAGAGGGTGCCGCCATTGAACGTCACGCCCCCGGATGCAGCCCCCAGATTGCCATCGCTCGAAACTTGCAGGGTACCCTGAGTTACCGAGGTCCCGCCCTGATAGCTGTTGCTGTTGCCGGTCAGGACCAGGGTCCCAAGGCCGAGCTTGTTTAGCCCGCCCGCTCCCGAGATCAGCCCGGTCAATTGTCCGGTGATGACGGAGTCGACGAGGAGCAGCGCCGTCCCGCCGGTCAGATTGAACGGACGATCGGAGGAAAAGGAATTGGCGGTGAAGCGGACGCCAGCCCCGTCCGCGATCGTGACCGAGGTGCCAGCAGCACCGAACGCATTATCCCTGTTCCAGGTGAGCACTCCCGCGTCCACGAATGTGCCGCCGGAATAGGTATTGGTCTGGCAGGGGCCGGAACAGCTGAAGAAGAGCGTTGCGTCGCCAGTCTTGCGGATCGCCCGGGCGCCGCCCGTTTCGGTGATCGCGCCTTCCTGAAAAGAGCTTGGGCCGGTCGCCTGAAAAATCGTGACCGGCTTGTTCAGAACGATTCCGGCCGAGTTCAAAACACCGTTGAAGACATAATCACCATTCGCATCGGGGTTCGCAGCCTGTGCGCCATTCTCGCCGCCACCGATCAGCAGCGAGCGGCCGGCATTCGCGGTTGCGAAGCTGGTGACGGTTACCGGCGCAGTGTCGTCATTCGCGCCCAGATCGATCGGGCAGAGGTCGAGCGAGGGATCGAGGCAAAGGGTATTGTCGCCAAAGCCGTTGGCGACCGCGCCCGATGTCACCGCGGTCTGCGCCTGCGCCTTGCCAGGCGCAACCATCATCGCGCCGCCTGCCAGCGCCGCAATCGCGGGGATCAGTGCAGTGGTGCTGAACAACCCGTGGCGACGCGGAATGGGGCGATCACGACACTCCGCGCGGCTTGCGCCGCGGTTCCGGATCGACTGCATAAATCCCCCTCAATCTCAGACTTGCAACCAGTTGCGACCCGGTTTGAATAAGCCAGCGAAGGATGCAGTCCTTAGGGCCCTGCCAGCCCGTGATGCGTCGCAGGATCGATCGGGCGGTTGATTGAGGGGGTGAAAAATGCTCGCTCGGCACGAAAAACAGCAGCCACTTCAGCCACTTGCCTGTGTGCGCGCGCCAAAAGACCTGACGCCATACTGCCCCCTCGACTTGGTGGACGCGCCGAGTCGCGCGGGCCAATTTCAATCTCAGTTATGCCAACGTTAGCAAAATGTTAAGATACTTCAATAGCGCAGCAAGCCGCACGTAGGCTTCTGTTTGATCAAGTCGCAGTCGCCCCGGAATTTTACAAATTGCCTCGCGAAGTCCTAAAGCGGCGCCCCGTTGCTCGCGCTTACGGCACGAATTGTAAAATGAAACTACCGCTCCGGCGCATTGCATGGCCGAACACTTGCGATTACTCCCAATCTGAAGATGAAGAGCTGCAAAAATCGCCTCTGGTGCAGTCACGACCTCATTTCGGACCATTGGACATCCCGATCGACCATGCGGTCAGCGTGCACGGCAGCCGTCGTCGCGGCGGACGAACCGACCAGCGGATTTGCTGTTCGGACGCAGAATGTTCGCTTATGCATCACAGGTTGATGCGGGCGGTGAGCGGCTGTCTATCGCGTTGATTCGATTGAGGCAGGAGCGGGCCGGATGGATCATACCATGGATTATGGCGGCTACATGCCGCACGGCATGTGCCTGTTGTGGGAGCCTTGGCTGGTGCTGCTCTGGGCGGGATCAGACCTGCTGATCTTCCTGTCCTATACCGCGATCCCCATCGCGCTTCTGCGCGTGCTGCGCAAGCGCACCGAGGTGCCGCATGGCGGGCTGGTGGCGCTGTTCGCCTCGTTCATCCTGCTGTGCGGGCTCACCCATTTGCTGGGCATCGTGACCCTGTGGTTTCCCATCTATCCCTGGACCGGTTGGGTCAAGCTGGCCACGGGCATCGTGTCGATGACCACGGCGGTGGTTCTGTTCCGGCTGATCCCGGACATCATCCGCCTGCCCTCGCCCGCATCGCTGGCGGCGGTCAACCAGACGCTGAGCGAGGAGATCGCCGCACACAAGGCGACGCTCGCCTCGCTCGACCGGCAGGTGCAGGAGCGCACGCGCGAGCTCGAACGCGCGACCGCCGCGCTGGCGGTCCAGGCGCGCGAGGCGGTGCATCGCAGCGGCAACCTGCTTGCGGTGGTGCATTCGCTGGCCACGCAATCGGCGCGCGGGACCGAGCGGACGAGCGAATTTCTGGAGGCGTTTCTGGGGCGGGTTCGCGCGCTCGCCGATACCACCCGCGCGATCGCGCGCAGCGACCGGTCCTCGGCAGAGCTGGGTCAGCTGGTGAACAGCGGGCTGGAGGTGCTGAGGAGCACCTATGGGCCGCGCATCTCGGTTTCGGGTCCGGCGCTGGCAGTCGACCCGGTGGCGGCGCAGCAGCTCAGCCTCGCGCTGTACGAACTGGCGACGAACACGCAGAAATACGGTCTGGGCGCCTCGGATCAGGTCGACGTCGCCGTGCGCTGGAGCGTCGACGATGGTCGCTTCACCTTTGTCTGGAACGAGCGCAGCCTGCCCGGCGCGGCTGGCGAGGCGGCGCCCAATCCCGAGGGCTTCGGCACCAAGCTGCTCATGCAGATCGTGCCGCGGATGCTCGGCGGCGAGGCGGAGCGCAAGCTGGCCGGAAGCGAGATGGTCTATTGCCTTTCCGCCCCGGTCGATGGAGTGATTGCGAAGGAAACCGATGGCAGCGGCGACCCGCTCGCCGCGCGGATCATCGACACCAGTTTCGGGCTCGACTGACCGCAAGGCGGCACAGCGCGTGCAGGACGCGCTGCATCGCCCGGAACCCATCTGTGATCGCGCAGCCCAGCGCCTCGCCGTGCCCGTCGGGCAGCGCTCGGTGGCCGCAGGGCATGTCGATTCTGCGCCAAGCGCGCGCCCGCAAGGCCACCTCGCCGATCTGTCGCAAGCTCCGCCCGTGACCCCTTTTCCGAAGCATTGGCCGCCCGATCGGACGACCGAACCGGCGCTGTGACACGCTGCGCGCAGGATGAAGACCCTTGCTCGCTCGGCGCGGAGCAGCCCCGCCACAAGCATTATTGGATCCATTAATGCTTGGAAGCTCGGGCAAGCTGTGCCAGAGCAAGGCGCATCCAGGCCCCGCAACCCGGGGCCCGAACGATCAGGAGAGGAAATGCATGGCCGTTATCGCGACAACACATGTGGGGTCGATGCCGCGCGGCCCCGAGCTCACCGAGCTGCTGCTCGCGCGCGATGCTGGCAAGCCTTTTGACGCGGCGGAATTCGACCGTGCCGTGTCCGATGCAGTGAACCGCTCGGTCGCGTTCCAGCGCGACTGCGGCGTCGACATCGTCAGCGACGGCGAGATGGGCAAGGTCGGCTATTCCACCTACATGATCGAGCGCCTGTCGGGCTTTGGCGGGCATATCGACCGCAAGCCCGCCGCCGACCTTGCCGAGGTGCCCGGTCTGGCAAAGAAGCTGTCGGCGATCATGGGCAGCCAGGAATTCGTGCGCGCCTCGTGCATCGGGCCGGTCAAGCTGGTCACGCTTGAGCCGCTGCACGACGACATCCGCCGTTTCCGCGCCGCGATGGACGCGCATGGCGAGGGCGCGCGCGGGTTCATGAACGCTGCCTCGCCCGGCCTCATCACCGCTTTCCAGGTCAACCGCCATTATCCCAGCCACGAGGCCTATCTCGCCGATCTCGCCGATGCGATGCGCGAGGAATACGAGACGATCGTCGCCGCCGGGTTCGACCTGCAGCTCGACTGCCCCGATCTCGCGATGTCGCGCCATACCGGCTATCAGGACCTGAGCGAGGAGGAATTCCTCAAGGTCGCCGCCGCCAATGTCGAGGCGCTGAATGCCGCGACCGCCAACATCCCGCCCGAGCGGATGCGGATGCACATCTGCTGGGGCAATTACGAGGGCCCGCACGATCACGACATTCCGCTCGAGCGCGTGGTCGATATCGTGCTCTCGGCGCGGCCCGGCACGGTGCTGTTCGAAGGCGCCAACCCCCGGCACGAGCATGAATGGACGGTGTGGCGCGATGCCGCCATCCCGGACAACAAGGTGCTGGCACCCGGCGTCATCGATACCTGTTCGAACTATGTCGAGCATCCCGAGCTGATCGCGCAACGGCTCGAGCGTTTCGTCGGGATCGTCGGCGCGGACCGGGTGATCGCCAGCACCGATTGCGGCTTCGGCACGTTCGCGGGCTATGGCAAGATCGATCCGCTGGTCACGGCGAAGAAGCTCAAGGCGCTGCGCGAGGGCGCGGATATTGCGGCGGCGCGGCTGTGACCCCGGCAGAGCGGCAGGCGATCGAATGGGAATGCGCGCGGCTGGTCGCGCTTTATGCCAACCTCAACGACGCGCATCGCTGGGAGGATGTGGCCGCGCTCTATCATCCCGACGGGCTGATGACGCGCCCCACCGCGCCCGATGCCGAGATTCGGGGGCACGAGGCCATTCTCGCCGCATTCAAGGCGCGTCCGCCGCGCACCACGCGGCATTTCTGCAGCAATGTGGTGATCGACGTCGAGGACGCGGAGCATGCCAGGGGTGAAAGCGCGATCCTGCTGTTCACCGGCAGCGGCGCGCCGCTGGTCGGATCGTTCCACGACCGTTTCGTCGCCACCGCCCAAGGCTGGCGCTTCCTCGAACGGCGCGGGTCGCTGACCTTCCAGCCCTGAACCGGGCTCAGTGCCCTGCGGGCGCTGGCCTGGCCGCGAAGATATTGCCCGGCAGCCTCGCCGCCAGCACCACGGTGATCGCAAGCAGGCTGGCGATCACGGCAATCGCCACCGTCGAGGGCGGCACGCCCGCCCCTTGGCCCCAGACGAAATAGACGCTGCCTGCCAGCGCGATGCCCAGCGCCCCGCCGACCTGCTGCGCGGTCTTCATCATCCCACTGGCAGCGCCGGCATGATCGCGATCGACCTGCGCGACAGAGACCGGTGCAATGCTGCCCGAGAGCGACCCCATGCCCAGGCCCGCGACGATGAGCAGCGGCGCGAGCGCGGCCTTGGACAGGCCCAGCCAGCCGATGCCCAGCAGCACGCCTGCGCCGGCGACCATCAGCGTCAACCCGCCCAGCACCAGCACCCATTTGCCATAGCGCGGCAGGAAGTTGCGCCCCAGCACCGCGATGCCGATCATCGCGCCCAGCCCATAGGGCATGTGCAGCAGCCCGGTGGTCAGCGGGCTCTCACCGCGCTCGCTTTGCAGCGCGAAGGCGAAGATCAGCAGGAAACCGGCATTGGCGGCAGCGAACACGATCGAAATGCCGAGCCCCAGCCGGAAGGGCAGGATCGACAGCAGCGACGGATCGAACAGCGCGGGTTGCCGTCCGCGCACTCGCGTCGCGACATGCCGCCAGACCACGAAGAGCAGCGGCGCAACGACCAGCAGCGCCCCCACTTCCGCGATGCCCCAGCCGTTCTCTGCACGCGTCAGCGGCCAGAGCAGGCAGAACACGGCGACCCCGAACAGCAGCACCCCGACCATGTCGAAGCCTGCGGGATGCGAGGACTTGCGATCGGGCAGGAAGAACCAGCCCGAGGCCAGCGCAAACAGCCCGATCGGCAGATTGATCAGGAAGATCAGCCGCCAGCCCAGGCCGAACAGGTCAAGCTGGATCAGCAACCCGCCCAGGATCGGCCCGGCAATCGCCGCCAGCCCGCCGACCAGCCCGAACAGCGCCAGCTTGGACACGCGCTCGAGCGGGGTGAACAGCACCTGCATCAGCGCCAGCGCCTGGGGCGACATGATTGCGCCGCACGCCCCCTGTGCCAGCCGCGAGAGCACCAGCTGCTCGGGCGTCTGCGCGAGCCCGCAGGCGACCGACGCGAGCGTGAACCCGGCGACGCCCCACAGGAACACGCGGCGATAGCCCAGACTGTCGCCCAACCTGCCCCCCGCCATCAGCAGCAGCGCGAAGCTGAGCGCATAGCCCGCGATCGTCCATTGGATCGCCTCGGCCGAGGCATTCAGGCCCGAGGTGATCGCGGGCAGCGCGGTGTTGACGATCGTCAGATCGACGATCTCGAGCACCACCGCAACGATCAATGTCACCAGCGCCAGATTCTGCTGGCGCTTCGTCAGGGGAACGGGTTCGTTCACGGTCAGATCTTGCCTTCGCGCAGCATCGATGCGGCGGCATCCGCGGCGCGCGCGGTCAGCGCCATATAGGTGAGCGACGGGTTCTGGCAGGCCGACGAACTCATCTGCGCGCCATCGGTGACGAACAGATTGGCGATGTCATGCGCCTGGCTCCATTTGTTGAGCACTGATGTCGCAGGGTCATGGCCCATGCGCGCGCCGCCCATTTCGTGGATCGCGGTGCCGCCCGCGCCGGGCTGGTCGAAGCCCATGATCACCTTGCCCCCCGCCCTGGTCAGCATTTCGCCTGCATCGGCCTTGGCCTGGGCGAGCGCGGCGCGCTCCTCCTTGCCGAAGGCGAAGGCGATGTTGAGCTGCGGGATGCCATCGGCATCGACCGCCTTGGGATCGAGCGTCAGCCGGTTGGTCGCGCGCGGCACGCAATCGGCAAAGGCGACCAGCACCATCCGCCACATGCCGGGCTTCTGCAGCTTCTGCTTGAGTTCGGCACCGATGCCCGGATCGCGCTTGCCCGCGGTCCAGGTGCTCTGCAGCGCCCCGCCCTGGAACGAATAGCCGCGCGTATGCCCCTCGCCGTCCATCGCGTCCATGTTGCGATAACGCGCGACAACCACGCCGGTCGGACGGTTGCCGGTGGTGGTGCGATCCTCGAAACCCGGCATCAGCGCGATCGCCGACAGGGTGTTGGCATGGTCCATGATGTGCGTGCCGAGCACGCCGCTGCTGTTGGCCAGGCCATTGGGCATTGCCTCGCTGGCCGAATTGAGCAGCACGTGCACCGAGTTGAACGCGCCGGCATTGAGGAACACCATCCGCGCGGTCGCGGTCTTGCGCTCCCTGGTGCTGCGGTCGAGATAGCGTACCCCGGTGATCCGGCGCGTCTTCGCATCATAGTCGAGCTTTTCCACCACCGCATCGGTGATGACGGTCAGCCGCCCGGTCGCCATCGCGGCGGGCAAGGTGCTCGACTGGGTCGAGAAATAGGCCCCATAGGAACAGCCGCGCGCGCAGATCGAACGGTTCTGGCACTGCCCGCGCTCGCCCTTGCCCTCGGTGAGGTTGGCGGTGCGACCGATGGTCAGGCGGCGCTCGGGCCAGTTGGCCTGCATCACCTCGCGCACATGCTGCTCGACCGGGTTGAGCGCCATCGGCGGCAGGAAACGGCCATCGGGCAGCTGCTTCAGCCCTTCCTTCGCGCCCGACACGCCGATGAACTCCTCGACCTTGTCGTACCAGGGGGCGAGATCGGCATAGCGGATCGGCCAGTCGGTGCCGTGCCCGTCGCGCTTGTTCGCCTCGAAATCATAGTCGGACCAGCGATAGGACTGGCGCCCCCAGGTCAGCGAGCGGCCGCCCAGCTGGTACGAGCGGAACCAGTTGAAATCGGTGCCTTCTGCCTTGCTGTACGGATTCTGCGCATCGTTGACGAAATGGTTCTGGGTATATTCGGTGAAATGCCGGTTGAGCATCTGCACCGCATGTTCGCGCGCGTACATCTCCTGGTCGCCGAGCCCACGGAACGGCATCTCCCAGGGCGTCTTCATCTCGGTCGTGTAATCCTGCTGGTGACGGATATTGCGCCCGCGCTCGATCATCAGCACCTTGAGGCCCGCCTCGGTCAGCTCCTTGGCGGCAAGGCCTCCGGTAATGCCGGAGCCCACGACGATTGCATCGAAATCCATGGTCTTTCCCTCCCCGCTCAGCCGAAATCGACCGCAGTCCAGTCGCTCGAAAAGGCGCGGGTCTGCGGCGTCACGGGCACGTCGGGTTCGTAGGTGCCGGGCACCAGATTGAATTGAAGCTCCTGCGAGCCGCCGGGCTCGCTGGTATAATAGCCGGTCAAGATCAGCGCCTTGACCGTGCGCCACGGGTGCTCGCGAACGCCATCGGCATAGGCTTCGGCGTCGAGCGCGGTGAGCCACTTCGCCTGCACCTCGGGCGCGGCCTTGAGGAAATCGCCCTTGGCGCGCGCGTCGAGCTCGGCCTCGAGCCAGGCGGCCTGGTCGAGCGAGCCATCCTTGCGCGCATGGCGGGTCAGCGCTTCCGGCGCATCCTGGGGCAGCGGCGTGCGCGATTTCTCCAGCCCATGCGCGAGGCCGAGCAGCACGAAATCGCCCGCACCGACATCGCCTGCGCCCGGCGTCTCGGTCTTCGGAATCACGATCTGGCTGACGGTGCGCATCAGCTCGCGCTGGCGCTCGCTCGGCGCTTCATCCTTGTCGAAAAGATCCAACCGGATCGCGGCCAGCGGCACGCCGACCACCGCCGCCAATATTGCCGCGCCGCCCAGAAACCGCCTGCGGCTCCAGCCCTGGGGCTGTTCTTGCTCCATGATAACCCGCCTCTCCCGTGCGCCTGTGCGTCTTGTCCCACTCTAGAAAATCACGTATCAGAATACAAATTCTATTTCTAGAGGAGAGAGACGATGCTGAGATGGTCCCGCCAGCTGGATTACGGCAAGCATGCCGCGCCGTTCGCGCTGCCCGATACCGAAGGGCGCATTCGCACGCTGGAGGAGTTCGAGGCACCCGCGCTGCTCGTCGCGTTCATCTGCAACCATTGCCCGGTGGTGCTGCACGTGCTGCCCGGCCTGATCGACTTTGCGCGCGAATATGCATCCAAGGGGCTGCAGGTTGTCGCGATCTCCTCGAATTCTCCGGAGGAATTCCCCGAGGACGATTATCCCCATATGCAGCAATTCGCGAAAGCGCACGACCTGCCCTTCCCCTATCTGCACGACGAGAGCCAGGATGTCGCGCTAGCCTATAACGCCATCTGCACGCCCGATTTCTTCCTCTACGGACCCGATCGCGCGCTCTTCTATACCGGGCAGTTCTGCTCGAGCCGGCCCAAGCTGCCGCATCCGCCGGTGCCGGGCGCGCCGCCGCAGCGCACCGATGTGCCGGTGACCGGCGAGGACATGCGCGCTGCCGTCGATGCGCTGCTGGCAGGCCAGCCCGCGCCCGACCATCAGGTGCCGAGCGCGGGCTGCTCGATCAAGTGGCTGCCCGGCAAGAACCCGTCCTGGGGCTGAGGCGATGACGATCATTGCACGGCACTGGGTGCCGGCCGCGGCCGTGGTGCCGCAGGAGCGAGGCCGCGAATTCCTGGCACCAGTCGATGGCGCGGACTGGTCCGACGGCGTCGGCTTCTATCGCGGCTTCTTCGCCAGCTTTCGCGTCCGCGCGGGCAAGGCGGTGTGGTTCCACTGGCCGCTGCCGACCCCGATCGAGCTGAACGGCCAGCGGATAGCGCTGCATTCGCTCAGCCTGCTCTGGGAAACCGGCGATGGTGCGCAGCTCAACTGGGCGACGGTGCAGCATGGCGGGATGGACCGGATCGAGCTGGTCCCGCGCCTGACGGTTCCGCCCTCGGTGCCGGTGCCGTTCGAGCCGGAACCCGAATTCCGACCCTTCTGCCCCGAGAACAACCGACGCCTGAGCGAGTTCGTGCTGCCCGAGCCGCTGCCGCTGCGTTTTGGCGTGCAGATGTGCACGATGGTATCCGCGCCCGAGGATCGCGACGGGCTGGTCCGCTTCTATGGCGCGGGGGCCGATTTCACCGCCGCGCCCGACTGAACGCAAAAGGGGGCGGGTCCCGCCTCACCGGACCCGCCCCTCTCGTCATCTGCACCCTTCCGGGGGCGACCACATACGCCCCCGGGTCCCCCAATGCAGATCAGAAGTCGAGCAGCATGCGCACGCCATAGGTGCGCGGTGCGCTGAACTGCCAGTTGTAGATGTCGTCATTGCCCGCCGCGGTGAACGCGGCATAGGTCAGCGGCTGGTTGTCCTCGAGGTTGCGGGCGAACAGCTGGATGCCGAACTTGCCGGTCTCGTCGCGCCATTCGAGGGTGGCGTCGGTCTGGAAGAAACCGCTCTGGCGCGAGTCCCTGAAGTTGAACACGTCCATGAAATAGGACGACTTGAAGCGCGTGAAGATGCTGGGGGTCAGCGTGCCCGCGCTGCCCAGATCGAACACATGCTCATAGCCGGCCGCAACCACCCATTTCGGCGCCAGCGGCGTGCGGTTGCCCGCCAGATTGGGCTGGACCACCGGGTTGGTCGTGATGTCATTGTCCAGATCGCCCAGGCCGGTGAGGCAGCCGAGCGTCGGATGCGTTTCAGAGGCGCAGAACACGGCATAGGACGCCAGGAAGTCGTCATATTCCGAGCTCAGATAGTTGATGCTCGCGGTGAAACGGCCCGCGTCGAACACCTTGATCGACGCATCGAGTTCCAGACCCCAGATGGTTGCGCCACCAGCGTTGAACACCTGGCCGCCGATGGTGTTGTCCAGCAGCACCGAAGCCTGCAGATCCTTGTAGTCGTAGTAGAAGCCCGAGAAGTTGATCGTGCTCGGACCGAAGCTCTTCTTGATGCCCGCTTCATAGGCGGTGTTGGTTTCCGGCGCATATTGGCCGATCGTGTCGAAACCGCCCGCCTTGAAGCCGGTCGAGACCTTGGCATAGAGCAGCGTATCGGTATCGGGCTTGTAGTTGAGGCCCAGCAGCCAGGTCACCTTGTCCGCCTTGGCGCGCAGGATGTCGGTCCGCTGCGGCGCGGCGGTGATGCGGCGGATGCCGGTGTTGAACAGCGGCGAACTGGGGTTGCCCAGGCCGCCCGGATAGAAGGGGAAGATGCCGGTGCGGCTGTCGTCGGTATAGCGCGCGCCTGCGGTCACCGACAGTTCCTCGGTGATCGGAATATCGACCTGGCCGAAAGCCGAATAGCTGCGGCTGCTGACGTCGCGGCGGAAATAGTTGATGAACGCGCCGTTGGCACCGGTCAGGAAGGCCGGCAGGAACGGAGGGCCATTGAACAGGCCGCGCTCGATGAACAGGTCTTCCTTGAAATAGAAGCCGCCGAACTGCCATTCGAAGCTGCCCGGGCTGCCGCCGTTGAGACGCAGTTCATGGCTCTGGGTTTCGACATCGTTGGCGAAGTTCTTGAACAGGAAGGCCGGCGTCAGCGCGGCGTCGAACTTCTCGTCGGTGCGGCGATAGCCACCGATATAGGTGAGCGTCGCACCATCGAAATCATAGGCGATCTTGCCGCGAACGACCTTCGAATCCTGCTCGTTGCGGCTGGGTGCGCGCGCCGAGGTGACGTAGTTCTTGCGGTCGATCGACGCGAGCGCGTTGGTGTTCTGCGGAATGCAGACCACGAACCGCGGATCGGCGCCGATCCGCGCCCAGCCGTTCTGGTTGCAGCCCGGTCCCGGCACGAAATTGGCGTTGAAGCCCAGGCCGTTGTTGAAGTTCACAAAGGCGTTGCCGGCGATGATGTTGTTGACGGCGCTGACCTCGAACGCGAGGTCGATCGTCAGCGGATCGATCGGGTTCAGGTGCAGGCTGACGCGGCCCGCGCGGCTGTTGTCATTGCCGGTGCGCACGTTGACATTGGGGTGCCGGAAAAAGCCGTCGCGCTTCGAATAGGTGCCCGAGAAGCGGATGCCGCCGATATCGCCGATCGGCAGATCGACGCCGCCCTGCACCAGCACATGATCGAAATTGCCGTAGGAAGCGGCCAGGTTGAAGCCGAAATCATCGCCGGGCTTGCGCGTGATGAAATTGACCGCGCCGCCGGTCGCGTTACGGCCCTGCAGCGTGCCCTGCGGGCCGCGAAGGACCTCGACGCGCTCGAGATCGAACAGCGAGGCGTTCATCACGGTCGGGCGGTTGATATATTCGCCGTCGATATTGACGACGATCGAGGCGTCCTGCGTTTCGGCATTGTCGTTGGTGCCGATGCCGCGCAGCGTGACGCGCGTCAGGTTGGTGTCGTTGGTGATCTGGACCGCCGGAGCCAGGCGCTGGATGCCGGTGAGATCGCTGATCCCGGCCTTTTCGACATCTTCACCGCTGACCACCTGGATGGCGATGGGAACGTCCTGGACGTTCTGGACGCGGTTCTGTGCGGTGACGACGATTTCCTTGTCGGCATCGACTTCGGCAGCATCCTGCGCATGGGCTGGCGCTGCCAGCGCAATCGCGCCAACCCCCAGCATGAGCGCAGCACGAATGGCGTGTGAGTGCATCTCGGCAATCCTCCCCTCAAAGGCCCGCCTGCGGATCTGCCCGCTTATGACGGCGTGATTAGAACGACTAAAACTAGAATGATGATTTTATATATCGACCCCGCCATGTCAAGCTTTAGCCTTATCGATTGAAATTATCCCGAACAATCCGTTTCGTGGATGATATGAGCTCTAATCGGCGGAAAACTGCCGTTTTTCGCGCTATGGTTGCATACGTAACCAGTCTGCCCCTTTGACATTCGCGCAACAGCCTATGCAAAAAATGCGTTGCCAAGCCATGTCACGCAGCTTTATACGAATCACCATTCTAATAAATAGCAGCCAGTCGGAGCTGCCAGGCGATCCAGGCCTCAAGGCTGATCGGTGCCGCAACATGGGAGAGAGACCATGTCCGGGACACGTTTGCGGTTTTCCGAAAAGCTGAGCTATGGCTTTGGCGATATGGGCTACAGCCTGCCCTACAACATGGCGAGCGGCTTCCTGCTGCTCTATTACGTCAATGTCGTGGGGTTGCCGGCTGCGGCCGTGGGCACCATTTTCCTCGTCGCCCGGCTGATGGACGCGGTGATCGACATGGGTGTCGGCATTGCCGTCGACCGGACACGGAGCCGGTGGGGGCGCACCCGCCCCTATTTCCTGTTCACCGCGCTGCCCTATGCGCTGTTGTTCGTCGCGACCTTCGCTGTGCCCGCCGGCTGGAACCAGACCGCGCAGCTCGCCTATGCCTTCATCACGTTCAAGCTGCTCGGCATCGTGATGAGCTTCGGCTCGATCCCCTATAGCGCGCTGCTGCCGATGATGAGCAGCGACCGCAGCGATCGCCTGAAGCTGGGCGGCATGCGCTCGATCGGCACTTCGGTGGGCGTCGTTCTCGGCACTGCAGCGGTGCAGCCGATCCTCGCGGCCTATGGCGGGGAAAAGCAGCCCGGCGGCTATCTCGCCGCTGCCGCGATCTTCGGCGTCCTGTCGATGATCTGCATCCTCGCGCTGTTCCGCAACTGCAGGGAGCGGGTGGTGGACGACGCATCCGCGCGCTTCCCCATCCTGCCGGAGATCGGCAAGATGCTGCGCAACCGCGCCTGGCTGGTCTCCTTCCTGTTCTGCCTCGTCTATTTCGTCCGCTTCGGCGGGATGATGGCGATTACCGCCTATTTCGCGATCGACGTGATGCGCGCGCCCTGGATGATCGGCGTGATGCTGCCGGCGGTGGCGGGCATGCTGCTGCTCTCGGCCTTTGTCGCCCCCACGATCCTAGCCCGCACCGGCATCCGCAACGGCTGCGTGGCAATGCTCGGCCTCGCCGCGCTGATGTTCGCCGTGCTGCCGCTGGTCGAAGCCCAGCCGATGGTGTTTCTTGCCATTTACATTGCCGCTTGCCTCGCCACGTCGGTCACCACCACCGCCGCCTTCGCGATGATCGCCGACACGGTCGACTATCACGAAGCGCAATTCGGCGTCCGCCGCGAAGGGCTGCTCTCGGCGGGCGTGAGCCTTGCCACCAAGGTCGGCATGGCGCTCGGTACGGCCGGAATCGCCTTCATCCTGGCCGGGGTCGATTATGATCCCGCGGCCGTCACCGATCATGCGCGCGCAGCGATCCGGTGGACCTATTATGGCGGTATCATCATCCTGTTGCTCGTGCAGATCGGCGTCGTGCTGGCATGGCCGACGGCGCAGCCCCGCAAGAACCCGTCCGGCAAGCTTGCCCTGGAAGGAGCCGCATGATGCGCAAGTCCCTGTTCGCCGCCGCCCTGATGGTCACCGCCGGCGCCGCCGCGGCGCAGGTCATCGTCACCGTGCCCTATCGCCCGCCCGAAACCGTGCAGCGGGTGACCATCCCGGTCAATCCGGCGGAAAAGCGGCTCAAGGTGCTGATCATCTCGGGCCGCAACAGCTACGAGCATGACTGGACCGGCGTGAACAACATGCTGCGCACGCTGATGACCGACAGCGGCCGGTTCGACGTGCGCGTGGTCGAGGATTTCGACCATGGCACGCTCGCGATGCTCAAGGCTTACGACGTGGTGATGCTCAACTATTCGAGCCGCTGGAACTATGCCGATCCGGTCCAGCAGATCTGGTCGCCGCAGGCCTTCGAGGCGCTGTACGCCTATGTCCGCGAGGGGGGCGGCCTGGTCGCCTATCATTCCAGCTTCACCTGGGGCCGCGAGATTCCCGAATACAAGAAGCTGATCGGCGCGGTGATGGAACCCGGAACCAGCCGCCGCGCGCCGCCAGGGGCGTTCACCGTGAAGCTGGTCGATCGCGACCATCCGATCACGCAGGGCATTCGCGAATATATCTGGACCTATAACGACGACATGTACACCAACATGTCCTTCGCGCCGGATGCGAAGATCCACGTTCTCGGCACGGCGCATGATGCGGCATCGGCCTATAACCCCAAGATCACCGGCCCCAAATATCCCGCCGCTGTCTATACGCCCGAAAAACTGAAGGCGATGAACGGCATCGATGCCGATCATCCGCAGCTCTGGGTGCAGGATTACGGCAAGGGCCGGGTCTTCTCGATCACCATCGGCCATGACGAGGTCAGCCTGCACTTCCAGCCGCTGCAGACGCTGATCCTGCGCGGAACCGAATGGGCGGCGACCGGCAAGGTGACGCTGCCGGTGCTCGACGAGGCGAAGGACTACTAAAAAAAGGGGCCTATATACCTAGCTAGCCAAAAATGATTTGACCGGCGCGAAAAATATGGCTAGCTAGGTTTCATGACCGACAAGCCCGAAACCATCAGCCTATATCAGTTCTTCCAGCGCTTCCCCAACGAGGAGGCTGCGCGGCTCTATTTCGAGCGTAATCGTTGGGGCGGTGAAATCTCCTGCCCGCACTGCGGCAGCGTGTCGGTTGCCGAAACCAAGAACCACAAGCCTATGGCATACCGCTGCCGCGATTGCCGCCAGCATTTTAGCGTTCGCACCGGCACTGTTCTGGCTGAAAGCCGCCTGCCGCTGCACAAGTGGCTCATGGCGATCTACATGATGACCACCGCACGCAAGGGCATCCCCTCAACGCAAATGGCCCGCGAACTCGGCATCACGCAAAAGTCGGCATGGTTCCTCGCCCAGCGCATCCGCGAAACTTGGCTAGCTGGCGCCGATAACGATATGGGCGGGCAAGTTCAGGTCGATGAAACTTATTTTGGCGGCAAGGAAAAGAATAAGCACGCCAGCAAGAAGCTTCATACGGGGCGCGGCACAGTTGGCAAGACCGCTGTAATCGGCATCCGTGGTGAGACTGGCGCCGTTCGCGCCCAGATCATCCCCAACACCAAGATTGGCACTCTGCAAGGCTTTGTGATCGCCAACGCGCCCGCTGGCGCCACTGTTGTGACCGATCAGCACGCAGGCTACGCTGGCCTTGGCGCCAAGGGTTTCAATCACATCAGCGTCAATCATTCGGTTGGCGAGTATGTCCGCGAAATGGCCCACACCAACGGCATCGAAAGCTTTTGGGCGCTGCTGAAGCGCGGTCACTATGGTATCTACCACTACATGAGCGCCAAGCATCTTCACCGCTATATCAATGAGTTTGCCTTCCGTCATAACACCGCCCAGGTTGGTACCATGGGCTTCATCGACCGCACCGTTGGCCGCATGATCGGCAAGCGCCTTACCTACAAGGGTCTCATCAATGCCTGACAGCAAAGACACTATCGAACCCATCAACGCCTCGTTTGACGAGGTCGCTGCGGCAATGGTCGGCGCCAAGGCAGATGTTGGCGCCAAGGAAGTACTGCCTACGGCGCTATACACCGGCACATTGCCTATTGGTGAAGTTGAACTTGATTGTGCTGTCCTAGAGGATGGCACCCGCGTGCTGTCCGAAAGGGCGGTTCACCGTGCTTTCGGAAGCAAGCGAGGCGGCTCCCACTGGAAGCGCATGAAAGCGAACGAGGGTGGCGCCAACCTTCCTTCGTTTCTGTCTGCAAACAATTTGGCGCCGTTTATTCCGCCTACGCTAGCAGCCGATCTAGTTGAGCCTGTCCGCTACAAGGTCGGCGATGGTGGCGCCGTGGCCAACGGCATCAAGGCCGAACTTCTGCCTGACATTTGCGGGGTCTGGCTGGCGGCGCGTCGAGAGGATGATCTCCACCCTTCACAAGAGCATTTGGCCAAACAGGCTGAAATCCTAATGCAGGCTTTCGCCAAGGTCGGGATTGTCGCCCTTGTTGATGAAGCCACGGGATACCAGCTTGACCGGAAGCACGACGCTTTGCGCTTGCTGCTCAACAAGTACATCGCAGATGGCTTGCAAAAGTGGCTTCACACTTTCCCAGATTCGTTCTTTGGAGAACTCGACCGCCTTTATGGCAACCCCAGGACCAGCCCGCGGGGGCGTCCACAGTACTATGGTAAGTTCATCAACAAGTACGTCTATGATCCGATTGAGAATGGATACGTCAAAGCCGAGTTGGACAAGCTCAACATCACTGACGAGGGCAAGAGGCGCGCACGCTTCCACCAGTGGCTAACCGATGAAGGCCGTACGATCCTCACGCGCCAGATCGGGCGCGTCGAAGGCATCATGGAAATGTGCAAAGACATTGAGCACTTCAAGCAAGTAGCGCGACGCCAGAAGACGGTGACAGTCGCCCCGTATCTGTTCGATGATATGAACCGAATAATCGAATAGGCTGCTATTCGTTTCCTTTGCTGGCTCCAAATAGATAGCCCATGGCGCCGGTTATGAGTGAGATACAACCCGTCACTAGTTTATCTAGGATTGGTGCTAGCTTAGTGCCATCGGCGCCATACGTAGCTGCCGTGGCCAAAACGACCACTAAAAACGCAGCAACGATAACAATGTACGCAATATTGCCCGCCTTTTCGGGGCCACCGCCGATAAATTGCCCCACTTTGCCAAGATGTTGGTTCAACTTACCATCTTGGCCGGTCAACGGGTCAACATTGCGCGGCACGGTTTCGACTGGAGGCATTTCCACAGGCGCGCTGGCGATAGCCCCCACGTCTATGTTGTCATTCTGCCCACTAGTTCCCGTCATGCTGGCTGACGGGCCAGTTCGATAAAGTGCGCTCGAATTTCATCATCGCTGATGTACTGGCGCCCCTCCTGCCTGGCATGGCTCCAAGGCGTGCCATCAGCGTGAGTTAAGGCGGATAACTGCATACCCGTAAAGTCCTTGTACCGGCGCCAAACAGCATCAAAAACCGCGTGGAATTTTTCGTCGGATACGGGGACCATCAAGGCCTTGGTTTCGCCAGTTTGAGGGTCAATGTCTTCCGCGTATTCGGTTATGCCGTTCCAGCGATATTTTTTGAACTGCTGATAGAGTGACGAAAGGACTGGACCTTTCGGCCATGCCTCAAAGCGCTCACCAACGACCGGCGAACCGGTTGTGGCAAGATACCAGCCGTGCATATTGTAGACCAGCTTCTGAATTTTGAGCGGGTCGATCCACACACCACCTTCTTCGCGCGCCTTCCACAGGAAAGTGTTTGCGACCCATGATGGTTTGTAAACGTAGGTCGGAGCATCAGTCATAGGCTTCCATCCTTCATGTACGATATAGGACAAGCGGAACGAAAGGGCAACCGCCCATGGCGCGGTGGCTAGCTAGGTATATAGGTCCCTAAAAAAAGGGGTGCCCGTGGCCGGGGCACCCCGAGTGGGAAGCTCGTCGAAGCGGCTGGCCGATCAGGCGGCGAGCGCGCGGATATGCGTCAGCGCCGCGGCGGTATCCGTGGTGCTGGGGGTCAGTTCCAGGCCCAGCGCGCCGGTATAGCCGACGCTTTCGATCAGCTTGAGGATCGCGGGCCAGTCGATCTGGCCGGAGCCCGGCTCGCCGCGTCCCGGCGCATCGGCGATCTGGATATGGCCGACCAGATGCGCCACCCTGGGCAGCACCTCGAACGGATCCTCGCGCTCGGTGATCGAGTGGTACACGTCATAGAGCAGCTTGATGTGCGGGCTGCCGATCTTCTCGATCACCGCGACCGCGTCCTCGGTCATGCCGAACAGCACGCCGGGGTGATCGACCCGGGTGTTGACCGGCTCGAGCAGGATCGTGAGGCCATGTGCCTGCGCGGTTTCCACCACGCTCCCGATCGCCGTGGCGACGATGTCGAGCTGCGGCTGGCGCTTCATATAGGGCACGGCGATGCCCGAGGGGACGACGATATTGGTCGCCCCCAGATCGGCTGCCTCGGCGGCCGCCTGCGCGAACATCTCGCGGAAACGATCATGCTGATCGGCCATCACCAGCGCGATGCGCGGGTCGGTGACGGTAGCGAGCAGCTCGCAGCCCGTCTCGGCCAGCGCGGCCTTGAGGCTCGGCACGTCGCGGTTGCCGGTGGTGAAGATCTCCACCTTCCTGAAGCCCGCCCTGGCCGCAGCGGCCATGCGGTCTTCCAGCCGCTCGCCGGCCTCGTGGAACATGTATTCCAGGTTTACGCTGAGTTCGAAGGGCATGAAACGGTCTTTCCTGGACGAAGGATCAGTACGCGAAGGTTTCGCTGAAGGTGCGATAGGGTTCGGGCGGGCGCGCCTCGAGCCGCTGCGCGCTATCGGTGCGGTAGGTGTTGTTCATCACCGTGGCGGGGCCATCGACCGGCGGCATGAACACCGGCTTGCCGTCCTCGCCGACGTACATCAGGTCGACATTGAACGCATCATCCTGCGCGGCGGCAGCAAAGGGGATCCAGCCCATGCTATAGGGCGCGCGGGCAACCTCGAAGCAGTGGAAGTGCCAGATCTTCCACTCTCCGTCCTGCTTGATGAAGTCGACGCCGTATTTCAGATATACGTTGTGCATCCACACCTTCTTGCCGTTGACCATCTCCTTCTCGAACATCCAGGCGGGCATGTTCTTGGCATTTTCAGGCTCGACCAGCCCCGATTCGATGCCGTTGACGATCCACAGGCCCTTGGCGGTCTGGCCATCGCCCGCGATCTCGATCATCGGGGTGGTGACGAAATGCATGATCAGCTTGCCGCGCGGTGCAGGGCGGCCCTGATGGTATGAGATGATCTTGTCCCAGTCGGTATAGACGCCGAGGTTGGAATATTGCGCACGGACATCGGGTGTACCCTTCTTGGCCCAGAGCGGGATGATGTCGGTGTCGCGAAAGGCGTTGTGCAGGTACATGTAGCGCGAGAACAGATTCTCCACCTTGGCGCGGTCCTGCGCCACCGTGGCGGTCTGACGCAGCGTGGCGAGTTCCTTTTCGAGCGCAGCCACGCGCTGATCGGCCGACTGCGCGCCCGCGGTAATGGCGAAAGCGCCGGTGGCAAGGGCCGCTGCCGCAGCGCCGGCCAGGAATTTGCGAATGGTCATGATGTCTCTCCCATGGGTTTATGTTGAAGCCACGCGACCAGGCCGACCAGACCCAGCAGCACGACGAGAACAGCGTTTTGCGGCAGGGCGTCGCCCTCGCCGCTCGACCAGTGCACGGCAGCCGCCGCGGCCTGGTTGACGATCAGCAACAGCGCGGCCCCTGCGGCCCAGAGACGCAGCCGGGGCAGCGCAAAGCCGAGCAGGATTGCGGCGAGCAGCAGCTCGCTCCACCCCACCAGCCGCCCCGCCCATTCGGGCAGCGCCAGCGTCCACACCCGGTGCTGCGCCAGCTCGGCGAGAGGCGCGAAAGCCTTGTGATATCCGACAAAGGCGAAGAACGCCGCGAGCAGCGTTGCGATCGGGATCGCAAGCACAGTCAGCAGGCTCCGCACAGGCAATCGACTCTCCCGGTTATCGTCTGTTTCGCCCAAATAAATATCATAATTCTAATTCTGTCAACGTGCCATTTTGCCCGGAAAACCGCCACATCTTGGGGGTTGACCTCGTCCGGAATTTATACGAATATACATTCTAATTAGAGTTTCGACCCGAGGGAGAGGGTTCTGGCAAGCCGCCGCAGCGCGGCCCTGGCCTCTTCCGATTCGACCCGTGCGATCCCAGTGGAGAGGACTGAAAAATGACCTATGACATCAAAAGGGGCGTGAGCCTCTATTCCTACCAGAACGAGACCTTTGACGGCACGCTCACGCGCGACGACGTCATCCGCATTTCGTGCGAGCTGGGCGCCAACGGCATCGAGGTGATCGGCGAGCAGTCCTTCTGGGGCTGGCCCGAATGCGGCGTGAACGAGGCCGATATCGCCGCCTGGCATGAAAGCATGCAGCGCTATGGCGGCGTCGGCGTCAGCCACGATTTCATGCTCGATTACAAGCGCTACAAGGGCCGCCCGATGCCGTTCGACGAGCAGGTGGCGAGCGTGAAGAAGGACATCGATTTCGGCGCCATGCTCGGCGTCAAGTTCATCCGCGCTTTGGTCTCGATCACGCCCGAGGTGCTGGTCGCCGCTGCGCCCTATGCCGAGGAAAAGGGCATCAAGATCCTGATCGAGGTGCACGCGCCGCTGCATTTCGACCATCCCTGGATCATCCGCCACGCCGAGGCCTTCGAAAAGTCGGGCTCGGATGCGCTGGGCTTCCTTCCCGACATGGGCATGTTCGTGTTCAAGTTCCCGAACGTGTGGAAGGAAAAGTTCATGCGGCTGGGCGTGCCCAAGAACATCGCCGACTATATCGAAAAGGCCTATGAGGACCGCGTGCTGTCCGAATATGTCATTCTCGACGTGCGCGAGATGGGCGGCACCGGCCCTGCCATCGCGATGGCCGAAACGCTGCGCCACAATGCCGCGTTCGAACCCAAGCGCATGCTCGACTACATGCACCGCATCCACAACATCCACGGCAAGTTCTACGAGATGACCGAGGATTATGTCGAACCCTCGATCCCCTATGACGAGATCGTCAAGGTGCTCAAGCAGGGCGGCTACAAGGGCTATATCTGCTCCGAATACGAAGGCAATCGCTGGATCGAGGACGTGGAAGAGCCCAATTCGGTCGAACAGGTCCGCCGCCAGCAGGTGATGCTGGCCCGCCTGCTGGGCGAGACCGAAACCCCCGCGCTGAAGACCCCGCTGGCTGCCTGAGGAGATACAAGCCATGATGGACCACAAGATGATCGTCGCGGGCAGCCTGAAGGCTGTCGAAGGTGGCTTCGCGCTCGAAGCCCGCCTGCCCTATTACCGGGGTCTCGGCCTCTCGATGGTGGAGGACATTGCCGTCACCGTCGACGGCACCACCTATCCGCGCGAGGCCGTGCGCTTCACCGTGCGCGACACGACCTACACGCTCGACGAGATGGAGACCTGCTACGACAATCGCTGGAATTTCGGCGAGAAGGCGCTGATCACCGTACTCGGTGCCGAGCTTGCCCCCGGCGAGCACAAGGTGACCGTCGCGGTGCGCAAGCGCATCTCGTACCTGCCCTTCGTCCCGACGATGACGGCAAGCAAGGACCTGGCGCTCGCCGCCTGATCGCCTGCTGACGAACAAAAGCCCTCCGGAATCGCGCGATTCCGGAGGCTTTTTTGTCCTGAGTGCGCCGGGCTCAGTCGATCCCCATCAGCCGCTTGTTGAGCTCGCGGTCGGCGCCGCCTGCCGCGAAATCGTCGAACGCGTGTTCGGTGACGCGGATGATGTGTTTCGCGATAAACGGTGCGCCCTCGGCTGCGCCCTGTTCGGGATGCTTGAGCGCGCATTCCCATTCGAGCACCGCCCAGCCGGCAAAGTCATTGGCCGCCATCTTGCTGAAGATCGCGGGGAAATCGACCTGGCCGTCGCCCAAGCTGCGGAAGCGTCCGGGCCGATCCACCCAGGACTGATAGCCGCCATAGACGCCGCTGCGACCATTGGGGCGGAACTCCGCATCCTTGACGTGGAAGCATTTGATGCGTTCGTGATAGATGTCGAGATAGGCCAGATAATCGAGCTGCTGCAGCACGAAATGGCTGGGGTCGTAGAGGATGTTGGCGCGCGGATGGTTGCCGACGCGCTCGAGGAACATCTCGAAGGTCACGCCGTCGTGCAGGTCCTCGCCCGGATGGATCTCGTACGCCGCATCGACGCCGTTCTCGTCGAACACGTCGAGAATCGGCTTCCAGCGGCGGGCAAGCTCGTCGAACGCATCCTCGACCAGCCCGGCCGGCCGCGCGGGCCAGGGGTAGAAATAGGGCCAGGCTAGCGCGCCGGAAAAGGTCGCGTGCGCGTTCAGCCCCAGCTTGCGGCTGGCGATCGCGGCATTCTTCACCTGTTGCACTGCCCATTCCTGCCGCGCCTTGGGGTTGCCGTGGACCGATGCCGGGGCAAAGCCGTCGAACTGCGCGTCGAAGGCCGGGTGCACCGCGACCAGCTGGCCCTGCAGATGCGTCGACAGCTCGGTGATCTCGAGCCCCTTGTCGGCGAGCATGCCCTTGATCTCGTCGCAATAGGTCTGGCTCTCGGCGGCGAGCGTCAGGTCGAACAGCCGCTCGTCCCAGCTGGGGATCTGGATGCCCTTGTAGCCCAGCCCCGCCACCCAGTCGGCGATACTCTCGAGGCTGTTGAACGGCGCGGCGTCGCCCGCAAACTGGGCGAGGAAGATCGCCGGGCCCTTGATGGTCTTCATGGCAAATGTCCTTTCAAACGGTGAGCGGCACCCAGCCGGAAACGTCCCTGCTGGCGCGGACGGCGGTGTCGACAAAACTCATGCCGCGCAGCGCATCCTCGATGCCCGGCAGCAGCGGCGCGGCTTCGCCGCGCAGCAGAGCAGCGAAATCGCGATAGAGATTGGCGAACGCCTCCAGATAGCCTTCGGGGTGCCCGGTCGGCGTGCGGGTGCGGCTGGCAGCATCGGGGCCGAGCTGCGGCCCGCCGGCATGGACGATCTCGGTGCGGCCATCGAGGCTGTGCAGCGTCAGCGTGTTGGGCACTTCCTGCCGCCAGACGAGGCCGCCCTTGTCGCCATAGACGCGAATGCGCAGCCCGTTCATCTCGCCGACCTCGATCTGGCTGGCGAGCAGCACGCCGCGCGCGCCATTGTCATAGCGCAGCAGGACGGTGCAATCGTCATCGACCGGACGGCCCGGCACCACCGCCGCCAGATCGGCGAGCAGTTCGACCACCTTCAGCCCGGTGACGAACTCGGCCAGCTGGAAGGCATGCGTGCCGATATCGCCGATGCACCCGCCGGGGCCCGAGCGTGCGGGATCGGTGCGCCATTCGGCCTGCTTGCCCACCGCCTCGCCCGCGAGCCAGCCTTGCGGATATTCGACCACCAGCTTACGGATCGTGCCCAGCGCCCCCGCCGCGATCCTGGCCCGTGCCTCGCGCACCAGCGGATAGCCCGTATAGGTATGGGTCAGCGCATAAGGCAGTCCGGCGGAGCCGACAAGCGCGGCCAGCTCCTGCGCCTCGGCCAGGGTCGAGGTGGCGGGCTTGTCGCTGATGACGGGGAAGCCTGCGGCGAGCGCCGCGCGCGCAGCGGGCAGATGGTGGTGATTCGGGCTGACGACGCTGACGAAATCGATCCCGTCGTCGCGCGCCCTTTCGCCCGCGAACATGGCGTCGAGCGAGGGATAGGTGCGCGCCGGATCGATGCGATAGCTGTCGCCCGCCTCGCGGCTGCGGCCTGGGTCACTGGAGAAACAGCCCGCGACCAGCTCGATCTCGCGGTCCATTTCCGCCGCAATCCGGTGGATCGGCCCGATGAACGAGCCTGGGCCGCCACCGATCAATCCCATTCGCAAACGCCGCATCGTCGATCCGCTCCTTTCCTTTGTTTTCGAATTCTCATTCTAGTTTGCTCGGAATGCGATCGTCAAGGCGGCTTGTGCGCAACGACGCCGCGAGCGAAGCTGAGGCTTGACCGCGGCGGAAGCACGCCATAAACTCGAATACACATTCTAATAATCAGCCGGATCGGCGGCGGGAGAGAACAGTGCAGGCCTTGGCCAATTTCTATCGGGGTCTGACCCTCAAGCCGCAGGGCGTCATCGTGGTCCTCGCGGCATTCCTGCCGATCATCGCCATCGTCGCCATGGGCCCTGCGGTGCCCGCGATGATCCAGCATTTCGCCAACGACCCCGAAGCGCGCGCCAAGGTGCCCGCGATGATCGGCGCGCCGGGGCTGGCGATGGCGCTGATCGCCCCGTTTGCCGGGCTGCTGGTCGACCGCTACGGCCGCCGCTCGCTGCTGCTGCTGTGCACCGCGCTCTACGGCGTGTTCGGCGCGGCGCCGCTGTTCCTCAATGACCTCGATCACATCTATTACTCGCGGCTGCTGCTCGGCGTATCGGAAGCCGGCATCCTCACCGTCGTGAACACGCTGATCGGCGATTACTGGGACGACCAGGGTCGCAAGAACTGGCTGTTCCTCCAGGGGCTGCTCGGCCCCTTCCTCGCCGGGTTCGTCGCGCTCATCGTCGGTTTTGCCACGACCGTGCAGTGGAATGGGGTGTTCCTGGTCTATCTCGTCGCCTTCCCGATCTGGGCCGCGATGTTCGTCTGGCTGTTCGAGCCGAAAAAGGCGGCGGACAAGGGCGTCGCCATCGCCGCTGCGCCCGACGGGCCCAAAACCCCCTTCCCGCTGGTCAGCCTGGTCCAGGTGGCCGTGGTGACGTTGTTCTGCTCGATGCTCTATTACGTGTTCATCATCAACGGTGCGCTGGTGTTCCGCGAAGTGGGCGTGACCGAGCCGCAGAATTACGCGGCGATCATCTTCATCCCGCAATTCTTCATCCTGGCGGGCGCAGGCCTGTTCAAATTGCTGTCGAACCAGAGCCATGCGGCGCAGCTTGGCACCTTCCTGTCGCTGATGGGGCTGGGCCTGGCCGGAATGGGGCTGGCGCAGACGCCTGCGATCATGGCCGGCGCGCTGATCGTCCAGCAGACCGCAGCGGGCATGGCGGTGCCATCGCTGATCAACTGGACGCAGACCAAGTTCGACTATCACCATCGCGGAACCGGCATGGGCATCTGGACCGCCGCCTTCTTCCTCGGCCAGTCGCAATCGCCAAGACTCGTCCACCTGATCGACGCGAATGCCGGATCGATGCAGGGCGCGTTCCTGATCGCCGGCTGTGTCGCGCTGGGCGGGGCGGTGCTGGCGCTCGTCACGAGCGTCGCCACGCGTCCGCAGGTGGTTCGGGCGTGATGCGCGGGCTGCTCGCGGCAACGGCGTTGACGTTGGCGCTGCCCGCGCAGGCGCAGTACGAGCCCGGCTTCCGGTTCAGCGAGGCGGCGCGCGCAGATTATCCCGGCGAAATCGTGCTGGGCACCGGTCCCGGACAGCCGCAGGAGGAATGGTTCCGCCAGGACGGCGCGCTCCAGGTGCGCAATACCCGCCAGGCAACGCTCACCCCGTTCCTGCCCAATCCGAAATCCGCGACCGGCGCTGCCGTGATCGTCGCGCCGGGAGGCGGCTTTCTGGGTCTGGCGATCGAGGATGAGGGCTTTCGCGTCGCGCGCTGGCTGGCCGATCATGGCATTGCGGCA
The DNA here is from genome assembly GCA_000503195.1 of Blastomonas sp. CACIA14H2. Classification (GTDB taxonomy): domain Bacteria; phylum Pseudomonadota; class Alphaproteobacteria; order Sphingomonadales; family Sphingomonadaceae; genus Blastomonas. The sequence goes on along the minus strand of AYSC01000008.1, from coordinate 10,437 downwards.
TTCGTGCTGAAATATCGCGTGCTTCCGACCCCCGCCGATCCAGCGACCTTCCGCCGCGAGCTGGTGGCAGTGCGGACCGGCCAGGGCCCAGCAAGCTTTCGCCCGCCCGCCGATACGCCGCCCGAGGCGCTGACCGACGGCCAGGCGGCGTTGCGCCATGTGCTGATGCATGCCAGCGAATACCGTGTTGACCCCAAGCGCACCGGCATGATGGGCTTTTCGGCAGGCGCCTTCCTGACGCTCTCGGTCATGTCGGCCGATGCGCCCGATGCGCGACCTGCCTTTGTCGCGCCGATCTATGGGCGGCAGGCGGCAGTGCCGATGCCCGCCAAGGCCCCCCCGATGTTCGCGCTGATCGCGGCCGATGATCCGCTCTTCGCCCGCGATGGCTTTGCGCTGATCGAAGGTTGGCGCAAGGCCGGCGCGCCGGTGGAATTTCATTTTCTGCAGACTGGCGGGCACGGTTTCGGGCTTGGCCGCGCCGGGACCAGCAGCAGCGACTGGATTTACGGCTTTCACCGCTGGCTTGACGTCAACGGCATGCTGAGAGGCGGTTCTTGACACGCATTTCGCGGTTGCAGAAACTTCGTGCAGGCCGCATGTCGGTGACTACGTAGAGGTGCGATGACGGATAAATTGATGCCAAACCTGCCCCAGCCATCCTTGCTAGCCACGCAAAGGGACCTTCCATGCCCAGCAGCGTGAAGAAGAAGAAGGACTCGGCCAAGGGCTTTGCGGTGGCCGATGTCAGCCGCAAACCGCAACAGGGCCGTTCGCTGGCATCGCTGAAGCGGATGCTGGAAGCCGCGCGCGAATTGATGCTCGAGCGCGGCAGCGAGGAATTCACGCTGCAGGAAGTCAGCGAGCGCGGTCAGGTTTCGATCGGCTCGATCTATCTGCGTTTCGAAAGCAAGGACAATCTGGTGCGCGGCGTCATCGCCGAGGCGCTCGAGGAGCAGTCCGCCGAGGAAGCGGTGCTGGTCCAGCGGCTCAGCGCCGAATGCGAGGATCTGGCGAGCTTCGTCTTCGAATATGTCGAAGGCTATGCCGAGGTGCTGCGCAAGCACGCGCCGCTGTTGCGCCTGACCATGATCCGCGCCGAGCACGATCCGCTGGTCGCCGCACCCGGCAAGCAATATGCGTTCCGCGCCGAGGAGGATGCGACCCGGGCGATGCTGGCGCATGCCGACGAGTTTGGCGGTGACGACCCTGCCGATCACGAGATCAAGGCGCAGTCGGGCTATCACGTCATCTTCGCCACGCTCGCGCGCCAGCTCAGCCTGGGGTCGAGTGGGGAAGCCGCGCATGCCTATGACTGGAACCAGATGAAGCGCGAACTGGCGCGCATGTGCCTCGCCTATCTGCGCGCGGATTGACAATCGCCAACGCTTAATTAGAGTTCTGATTCTAATAATGACGCAGCAGGAGATCTGCGTCGGAATCAGGAGATGAGGCCATGGCATCCGCCCCCCCGATCGCGCAGCGCCTGTCCTGGCCTCAGCGTCTGGCCTGGATGGTCTGCGCCATGCCGGAGCTGGTGAAATCCTTTGCCTGGGACGCGTTCGTGCTGTTCTTCTACGCGCAGGTGGTGGGCCTGTCGGGTTGGCTGATCGGCATCGCGATCGCGGTGATCATCGTCTTCGACACGCTGGTCGATCCGTGGATCGGGGCGTTTTCCGACCGGCTGACCGGCACCCGACTAGGTCGCCGGCACAGCCTGATGTTCGCCGCCATTCTCCCGTTCAGCATCGGCATCGCGATGGTGTTCGCGCCGCCTGCGGGCATGGCGCAGATGCAGATTCTCGCCTGGCTGCTCGGCTGGGGCCTGCTCGCGCGCTGCGGCATTTCGTTCTGGACGGTGCCTGCCTATGCGCTGGGCGGCGAACTGACCGGCGACACGGTCGAGCGGCGGCTGGTGGCGGTGCTGCGCAATGTCGGCAACCAGATCGTGATCCTGACCGTGCCGGCCGTGGCGTTCGAGGTGTTCTTCGTCGCTTCGCCCGCCTTTCCCAAGGCACAGCTCAACCCTGCGCCCTATCCCGGCTTCGGACTGTTCGTCGCGATCCTGGGCGGCACGCTGATGCTGCTCGGCGCGCTGGGCACCTATCGCCGCGCGCGCCAGATCGAGGCGCAGCAGAGCTTCACGCCCGACAGCGACGCGGGCTCCGGCCCGATCGCGGTGCTCGTGCGGCTGGTTCGTGCGGTACGGATCACGCCCAATATCGGCAAACTGCTGCTGGTCGCGTTTCTGGTGCTGTTCGTGAACTCGGTGATCAACCAGCTCTCGCTGCACCTCGCCACCTATTTCTGGCAGCTCGACCCGAGCTGGACCCCGCGCCTGCTGATGGCGGCCACCTTCGGATCGCTGCTGGCGATGGTGCTCGCGCCGCTGTTCCTCAAGATGTTCTCGACCCGTCAGGCGATGGTGATCGGGCTGTGCGGATTCTTCGCGGTGCAGGCGCTCGCGGTCCTGCTGCCCTTGGGCGGGTTCGCCCCGGCTGCCGGAACCGCCGCAATCGGCGCGCTGATCGCGGGGCTGCGCTTCGCGGGCGGCGTAGCCTATGGTCTGTACGTGGTGCCGTTCAACGTCATCACCTACGAGATCGGCGACGAGCACGCCTATGACACCGGACGCCCCGCGCAAGGGCTGATCGCAAGCTTCATGTTCATCGGCCTGCAACTGGGTAGCGGTGCCGTCGCTTTGCTCGCCGGATCGTTTCTGGGCGTGATCGACTTTCCGGTCGGCTTGCCCGTCGAGGCGATGCCGCAGGACAAGGTCGATGCGCTCGCCTGGTTCGTCCTGGCGCTGGTGACGCTGGCGGGCGGGGCGATGGCCTGGCTGGTCAGCACGTTCCGGATCAATCGCGACAAGGTCGACGCGTTGCGCACGGCACCGGCGGAAGGCGCGGCCTGATGCGCGACAAGACCCTTATGCTGGCGCTTGCCGCCGTGCTGACATCCGCGTGCACATCCGCGCCGCCTTCCGCCGGCCCGACCGAGGCGAACAGGGCGATCGTCGAGGATTTTGCCAGGCTGTTCTACGAAGAGCGCGATGTCCGAAAAGCGTTCGAAAAGCATGTCGCGCCGGATTACATCCAGCACAATCCGGGCATCGCCGATGGTCGCGACGCTGCCATTGCCGCGCTGACGCCGATGTTCTCCCGGCCCGAGGCGCGCTTCGAGGTAAAGCGCATTCTGGTCGATGGCGATCTGGCCGCGATCCATCTGTTCGGCCGCGGCGATCCGGCAACGCCTGGCGCGGCGGTGGCCGATATCTACCGGCTCAAGGACGGCAAGATCGTCGAGCACTGGGATGTGCTGCAACCCATGCCGGCGCAATCCGCCAACCCGCATCCGATGTTCTGATCCGCCCGGCACGGCAGCCCGGTACGAAAAGGGGGCGCGGACCGCATGGCCCTCGCCCCCTTTTTGCTGATGACGTCGCGATCAGTGTCCGGCGAAGATCCGGCGGCACATCGCCTGATGCTTCTCGACCTGTTCGAAGCCGTCATCGGGCAGATAGGCATGGCCTTCCCACTCGCTCACCAGCGTGCCGGTGAAGCCGCCGTCGCGGAACAGCGGCAGGATGGTCTCATAGTCGATCGCTTCCTCGCGGCCGTCATCGCCCATGCCGTAGAACTTGCCATGGATATGGATGGTGCGGTCGACCAAAGCCGCCCAGCTCTTGGGATCGTGGTTCGAAAGGATGAAGAAGGCGAGGCTAGCGGCCTGGATATGATCGGGCTCATGCCCTTCCTTGAGCGCCCATTCGCGCAGGCGGCCGGCCTTTTCGTGGCTCATGCCCGGTTCGACCCAGACCTCCTTGAGCTTGTCGAGCAGGCTTTCCTTCGCGCCCTTTGCGCGCGCGGCATTGAGCATCGATTCGGGGATGCGGCTTGCCGTCCCGCCGAAATCGGGGATCCAGCCGAGATAGGGGGTGTTGAGCTTGTCGTACATCTCGCCATAAGCCTGCACCGCAGGGTGCCCGGCCCACATCGGCGCGTGGACTTCGACACCCATGCGGATGTCGAGCTCTTCGGCATAGGGCGCGATCTCGGGCAGCAGCTCGACCGGCAGCGCGAACTGATAGCGCACCAGGCTGAAGCCCATCTTCTTGGCCGAGCGCAGCTGGCGCTTGTGATATTCGACCAGGGTCGCATCGTCGATCGGCTGCGCGCCCGGACGCAGGAAACGGTCCGAGTTGATCGCGCACGAGGTGGCACTGAGCCCGGCCTCGGCCATCATCTCCTTGAACTGTTCGGCAAATTCGTCCGACACATCGGGGAATTCGCGGAAATTCTGGAAGCCGATGATCTCGATGTTCGGCCCCATCCCGCGCCGGGCGACTTCCTTGAGCAGGCCGTCGAGCTCGAACTTGCGGTTGAGCCAGGCATTGGTGAACGAATAGAGTGTGACGCCGGTCTGCGGGCCGGTGCTGGTGGCAGTGGTGGTCATGATGATGTCCTTCAGGCGACGCGCAGCGTCTGCGTCTGGGTGTTGGCGCGCTTCATTCCGGGAATATAGGGCGGGCTGATGAACATGCTCAGCGCCACCTCATGCTCGCTGCCGCGCTCTGCGCTCTGGCCGGGAATGTGGAGAAAGGCGCTGTCGCGCACGAACCAGAAGGCATTGGTCTGCTCTCCCAGATCCTTGAGCGGCCAGACCGCGCCGTCGAATTCGACCTTGGCATCTGACAGGTCGACCGGTGCACCATCGATGCGGACCGAATCGATCTCGACAATGGAAAACGGCAGCGACCTGTACCAGGGCAGGCGCATCGCCAGGCGCAGCCCTTCTGGCGTCGCACTTAGCCCCTCTTCTCCGATGATACGTTCAACCGGAAGCATCGCTCTCTCCTCGCTTAATTAGAATGGTGTTTCTAATTGTGGCTTGACAGCGGGTCAAGGCTGGTGTTGAAAAAATCAGAACAACAGTTCTAGATTTGGCGCTCGCGTTCAGCAGCGCAGCCAGGGGAGAGGGGCTTGGCCCGGTTCGACTATATCATCGTGGGCGCAGGCTCGTCCGGCTGCGTGCTCGCCAACCGGCTGAGTGCCGATCCTCGTCATCAGGTCCTGCTGATCGAGGATGGTGGGCGCAACGACCATCCGTTCATCCTGATGGCCGGCGGCTTCGTCAAGATCATGGGCAATCCCGCCTATTTCCGCGCCTATCCGGTCGCGCAGCAGCCCGGCCGGCGGCAGGAAATGCACGCCTATGGCCGCGGCCTGGGCGGCTCCTCGGCGATCAACGGCACCTGGTATCTGCCCGGCATGCCCGGCGATTACGACGGCTGGGCGGCGATGGGCCTGACCGGCTGGGGCTGGGACGAGATGGCGCGCTGCATCCGCACGGTCGAGAATTATCGCGCTCCCGGCGCGCATCCCGGTCGCGGCCATGATGGCGAACAGCAGATCACCCCGTCCGATTACAAGGGTCCGGTGTTCGATGCGCTGGCCGGCGCCTTTGCGCAAGGCGGCATGCCCTGGGTGGATGATATCACCACGCCCGGCATCACCGGCGCGGGTCGCTCGCAATATACCGTCGATCGCGCGGGCCAGCGCCAGTCGACCTATGAAGCCTTTGTCGAGCCGATCCGCCATCGTCCCAACCTCACCGTGATCCACCCCGTTGCGGTCACCCGTCTGACCGTCGCCGAGGGCCGCGTCACCGGCTTGGTGACCGAGCGCGAGGGCGTAGAAGAGACGCATCAGGCGGGCGAGGTCATCGTCAGCGCGGGCGTCTATGGCTCGCCGCAGCTGCTCCAGCTGTCAGGGATCGGCCCCGGCGCGGAACTGCAGCGGCTGGGCATTCCGGTCGCGCACGAACTGGCGGCGGTGGGCCAGAATTTCGCCGACCACCAGAAGATGGGCGTGTCGTTCGACCTGCACAACAATCCGGGCAACAACCGCGAATTCCTGGGCTGGCGGCTCTATCGCAACGCGATCCGCTATTTCCTCACCCGCACCGGGCCGCTCGCACGCGTGGGCATGCCGATCACCGGGCTGATCTCGACCGAAGGGCTCGACGACTGGCCCGAATTCCAGGTCGCTGCCGCGCCGTTCGCGATGCGCACGATCAACGAGATGGCCGAGCGCCCGGGCAGCCCGCTCACCGACCGGCCCGGCCTCACCTTCTCGGGCTATCACCTGCGCCCGAAGAGCCGGGGCACGGTCACGCTCACCTCGCCGAGCTTTCGCGACGCGCCGGTGGCCGATCCGAAAATGTGGTCCGACCCTTACGACCAGCACAAGGCGATGGAGCTGTTCCGTCTGTTCCGCAAGCTCGCCAGCATGCCCGCGCTCGCGCCGTTCATCGGCGATGAGCGCATGCCGGGCGCAGCAGTGCAGGACGAGGACGCGCTGCTGGCCGAGGTGCGCAAGATGACCGAATGCGGTCTGCACGGCACCGGCACCTGCTCGATGGGCACCGACGCCGCAAGCTCGGTGGTCGATGCGCGCTGCCGGGTACACGGCCTGCAAGGTCTGCGCGTGGTCGATTGCTCGATCATGCCGTCTCCGGTTTCGGGCAATACCAACGGTCCCGCGATCGCGCTGGCGCAGCGCGCCTCCGAGTTGATCCTGGAAGACGCGCGGGGCTGAGCGGATGTTTCTGGGCATCGACATCGGCACTTCGGGGGTCAAGGCATTATTGCTGGGCGCGAAGGGTCATGTCATCGCCCAGGCCAGCTCCGCCCTCACCGTCCAGCGCCCGCACCCGCTCTGGTCCGAACAGGACCCGGCCGACTGGTGGAACGCGACCCAGGCGGCGGTGCTCGCGCTGCCTGCCGATCTGCGCGCGCGGGTCGAGGCGGTCGGGCTGGCGGGCCAGATGCACGGCGCGACGCTGCTCGGGGCGGACGATCGCCCGTTGCGTCCCGCGATCCTGTGGAACGATGGCCGCAGCCATGCCGAATGCGCCGCGCTGGAGGCCGCCGTTCCCGATCTGCGCAGCATCGCGGGCAATATCGCGATGCCCGGCTTCACCGCGCCCAAGCTCGCCTGGGTCCGCGCGCACGAGCCGGACATCTTCGCCGCGACGCGCAGCGTGCTGCTGCCCAAGGATTATGTCCGGTTGCTGATGACCGGCGAGAAGATCAGCGACATGTCCGACAGCGCGGGTACGCTCTGGCTCGATGTCGCCCGGCGCGACTGGTCGGACGAACTGCTTGGCGCGACCGGGCTCGACCGGTCGCACATGCCCCGGCTGGTCGAGGGCAGCGCGATTGGTGGCACCCTGCTGCCCGAAGTGGCCGCGCGATGGGGCATGGCCTCGGTGCCGGTGGCGGGCGGCGCGGGCGACAATGCGGCGGGCGCGGTCGGCGTCGGGGTGGTGCGCGATGGCGATGCGCTGCTCTCGCTCGGCACCTCGGGCGTGATCTTCGTCGCCACCGATCGCCTGCGCGCCAATCCCGATGGCGCGGTCCATGCCTTCTGCCACTGCCTGCCCGGCCTGTGGCACCAGATGAGCGTCCACCTGTCCGCCGCTGTCTGCCTCGACTGGGCTGCGGCGATGATGCACCTCAACGTCCCCGATCTGCTCGCCGCAGCAGAAGCGGAAGGCGCGGGCCAGGGCAGCGAACTCTTCCTGCCCTATCTGTCGGGCGAACGCACCCCGCACAACGACCCGCATGTACGCGGCGCCTTTCTCGGCCTTGGCCATGACAGCAGCGCCGGTCGCATGGCGGCGGCGGTGCTGGAGGGTGTCGCCTTCGCGCATGCCGATGGTCTCGCCGCACTGCAGGCCGCAGGGACGCGGATCGAGAGCCTTTCGGTGATCGGCGGGGGCGCGCGCTCGACCTGGTGGGGCCGCATCATCGCCTCGGCGCTCGGCGTGCGGCTCGACTATCTCGACGGCGGCGAGGTCGGCCCGGCGCTGGGCGCGGCGCGGCTGGCGCAGATCGCCGCCACCGGGGCCGATCCTGCCAGCATTTGCACCCGCCCGCCGGTGCGCGAGAGCATCTTGCCCGATCCCGAGCTTGCCGAGCGGCTGGCGCCAAAACTGGCGCGCTTCCGCTCCGCCTATGCCGCCACAAGAACGATCTGAGAGGAAATCCCCATGTCCGCCGAATATTTCGCCGCCTTCGATACCGTCCGTTACGAAGGGCCCGATAGCGCCAACGACCTTGCCTATCGCTGGTACGACAAGGACAGGGTGGTGATGGGCAAGCGGATGGAGGACCATCTGCGCTTTGCCGTGTGCATGTGGCACACCTTCTGCTGGCCGGGCAGCGACGTGTTCGGCGCGGGCACCTTCAACCGCCCCTGGCTGCAAGGGCCGATGGATGCGACGAACGCTGCCGCCAAGCGCGAGGCGGCGCTCGCTTTTGTCGAGAAGCTCGACCTGCCCTTCTACTGCTTCCACGATGTCGACGTGATGGCCGATGCCGACAGCATCGGGGATTTCCGCAGCAGCTTTGCCGAGGCGGTCGATCATCTCGAGGCGCTTCAGGCGCAGCATGGCCGCAAGCTGCTCTGGGGCACCGCCAACCTGTTCAGCCACCCGCGCTACATGGCGGGCGCCGCGACCAATCCCGATCCCGAAGTCTATGCCTGGGCGGCATCGCAGGTGCGCGACGCGCTCGAGGCGACGCACCGGCTTGGCGGGGCCAACTATGTGCTCTGGGGCGGACGCGAAGGCTATGATTCGATCCTCAACACCGAGATCGGCACCGAGCAGGAGAATTTCGGCCGTTTCCTCAGCCTCGTGGTCGATCACAAGCACCGCATCGGCTTTACCGGCACGATCCTGATCGAACCCAAGCCGCACGAGCCGACCAAGCACCAGTATGATTTCGACACGCAGACCGTCTACGCCTTTCTCAAGCGCTTCGGGCTGGAGAACGAGGTCAAGGTCAATATCGAAGCCAACCACGCCACGCTGTCGGGCCATACCTTCGAGCACGAGATCGCCATGGCGCGCGCGCTCGGCATCCTGGGGTCGATCGACGCCAATCGCGGCGACCCGCAGAATGGCTGGGATACCGACCAGTTCCCCAATTCGGTCGAGGAACTGACGCTGGCCATGCTCGAAGTGCTGCGCGCCGGCGGCCTCGGCAATGGCGGCTTCAACTTCGATGCCAAGGTACGCCGCCAGTCGATCGACGCGGTCGATCTTTTCCACGGCCATATCGGCGGGGTGGACACCATCGCCCGCGCGCTGCTGCGCGCCGCCGCGATCATCGAGGACGGACGGCTCGAGGCCTTCCGCGCCGAGCGCTATGCCGGATGGAAGGGCGAGCTCGGCCAGATGATCCATGCCGAGGGGACCACGCTCGCGGCGATCGCCGACCGCGCGGTCACCGCCAACAGCGCGCCCGAGCCGCGTTCCGGCCGGCAGGAATATTGCGAGAATTTGGTCAACCGGTTCTGAATTAAGCGCCCCCTTGCGCGTGCTTGTGACGCAAGGGGGCGCGTGATAGCCTTGCCCCATCATGGCAGAGGCCGAACAGCACGCCGCCATCATCCGGTCGGCTATCGCGTCCCCCGCTGCGGCGGCGCAATCCTCATTGGCGGCATCCTGGTGCCGATCGGCGCTGCGCCACGGGCTCGACCCGGCACATGGCCCTGCCGCCGACCGGCTCGACACCGCGCGTCTCGCCGAGGCGCGACAGGCCAATGCCCGGCTGCTCCATCATGCCCGGCCCGTACTCGACACATTGGCGCGCAGCATCGTGCGTACCGGGCGCTGCCTGCTGCTCACCGACGGCAACAGCCTGATCCTCGAAGGCCGCATGACCGACGGCGATGCCGCGATGTTCGATCGCGCGCGGCTGGTGCCCGGCGAATGCTGGTCCGAGGCGGCGGAAGGCACCAACGGCATCGGCACCTGCGTGGTCGAGGACCGTCCGGTCGCGATCCTCAAGGACCAGCATTTCCTCAGCAGCAACACCCAGGTGAGCTGCATGGGCGTGCCGATCCACGGCGCCGACGGAGGCATCATCGCCGCGCTCGACGTTTCCACCAACCGCTACGACCATGACCTCGATACCACCGCGCTGGTCATGGCCGCGTTGCAGGACGCGGCGGGATCGGTCGAGCGGCTGATGTTCGCCGATGCGTTCAGCGACTGCCGCATCGTCCTGCTCGACCAGCAGGCGCACGGCCAGGCCGCGATGGTGGCGGTCGATCGCGACGATCTGGTCATTGGGGCGAGCCGCGCCGCGCGCCATCATGCGCTGCTCGCCCGGGTCAGCGCCGCCGCGCCCGTGCCGCTCGCCGATCTGTTCGGGCTGGGCGATGAGGACCCGATCGCGGCGGCCGAACGAAAGGTGCTGCGCCAGGCGCTGGCGCGGTGCGGCGGCAATGTCGCCGCCGCCGCGCGCAGCCTGAAGATCGGGCGTGCCACCTTCTATCGCCGCATGGAGCGCGCCGGAATCCACTGATCGATCGCCCCACCTGTCTCAATCGCGAGACAGTTGCACAGCCTGACCTTGCCCCC